>NZ_DAWCXD010000127.1:0-14094 GCF_052357945.1 Bacteroides sp.
CCTATCATCTTCATATGCCATCTTATTTTTTAGAGACATTTACTGAATATCCCTATTTATATCTCTGTCCACCTCTTTTATTTACGTGAAACAATTGTCCCTGTAGCTTGATTAGTAGGCATAACCAACATTTCTGCAATCTGCATATATTCCGGTACGGAAGCTGCAAAATAAACCGTTTCCGCAATATCATCTCCCGTCAATGGACGAATGCCTTTATATACATTATCCGCCTTTTCCTTATCTCCCCGGAAACGAACAACTGAAAAATTTGTTTCCACCAGCCCCGGTTTGATATTAGTCACTCTCAATGGAGTATCAACTAAATCTATACGCAGTCCATCCGATAAAGCTTTCACAGCAGCCTTTGTAGCACAATACACACTACCTCCCGGATAAGCAGCATCTCCGGCAATAGAACCAATATTAATAATATGTCCTCGTTTACGTTCCACCATTCCCGGTACGATCAGGCGTGTCATTGCCAGCAAAGCCTTAATATTAGTATCTATGACAATATCCCACTCATCCAGACTGCCTTCCTGTTCTTTATCCGTACCGATAACCAACCCAGCATTATTCACCAATATATCAATGGATTGCCATTCCTTGGGCAATGATTCCAAAGCAGACGTTGCCGCTTTACGGTCGCGCACGTCAAAAGGAAGCAAATATATTTTCGCACCATATTGCTTTTCTAATTCTTCTTTCAATGCACTCAGTTTATTTACGTTACGGGCATTTAAAATCAAACTTGCTCCCTGTGAAGCAAACTTGCGAGCGCATCCGGCACCGATACCGCTGGAAGCTCCTGTGATAAAAACAATCTTATCCATTTTATTATTTCGATTTATTAAAGAACTTACTGAAAAATAGTATTTGATAGTCTATGGCATTATTCCAATACCTGCCTGTATGCCCACCCGGACGGATGATAAAGTCATGATTTATTTTCTTCTTCAACAGTTTTTCGTGTACAGCCTTATTCACTTCCAGAAAAAAATCATCACAACCGCAATCTATTATAACAGCCAAATCACCATTCTTTATCTTATCCAACTGATTAATTACCGTATGTTCGTCCCATCTCTGCTTGTTGCTCGCTTCTTCACCTAATTGCTTCTTCATCTCCCAATTATTGGGAAACGGACGGATATCTAAACCTCCACTCATACTACCTCCTCCTCCAAAGACATCTTTATGACGGATGGATAACCATAAACTTCCATGACCACCCATACTTAACCCGGTGACAGCACGTCCCCCTCTCTCCGCTTTCGTAGTAAAATTCTTATCAATATAGTTCACCAATTCTTTTGACACGAATGTTTCATAACGGTACTCCTTGTTCAAAGGGCTGTCCCAATACCAACTGTTCTTCCCGTCCGGACAAACAAAAATGATTCCTTCCTTATCAGCTATCCGAGGTAATTCCGGTTTTATCCCGAGCCATGTTCCCGCATTGCCCCCATATCCGTGAAGCAGATAAAGTACGGGACATTTTTCACCTGCCATGGCTTTATCCGGACAGATGGTAATTACCTGAACCTCTTTATTCATTGCATCGCTATGTACCGACAAAGTATCCACCTTAGCTGCCTGCATTCCTACAGACAAACACCAGCTTCCTATCAAAAAAGCCCAATATCGTTTTTTCATGTATATAAAAAATTACCCGATGTAAAGGTACAATATAATTTGCAATTTAGTTGCATCTTCTTTCCGCTATCTTTGTTGTCATAAATAAAAAGAAACAATGAAAAAAATAAAATTAGAATCAGTTTTCAATGAATTCACTTTAATGGGAATAGCTGTATCAGGAGCATTCTATCTAGGAGAATACTGGGAAGGTATTGCCGTTATTCTGTTCTATCTCATAGGTGAATGGTTCCAACACAAAGCTGTACACAAAGCACGCAGCGACATCAAAGCATTATTGGATGTACGTCCCGAAACAGCCACTGTAATATATAACAACACATATAAAATAACAGTACCGGAAAAAGTACAGCCAGGAGAAACCATTGAAGTAAAAGTTGGAGAAAAAGTACCTCTAGACGGATTTTTGCTGGAAGATTCCGCTTCATTTAATACGGCCGCCCTAACCGGAGAAAGTGTTCCCCGGACTCTATATAAACAAGAAGAAGTTTTAGCAGGAATGATCGCTTCAGATAAGGTGGTACGAATCAAAGTAAACAAACCGTATGATCAAAGTACGTTAGCACGTATCCTCACTTTAGTACAAGATGCAGCAGAAAGAAAAGCCCCTGCCGAATTATTTATCCGCCGTTTTGCACGAATTTATACACCGATAGTGACAGGACTGGCGATACTAGTTGTCATACTCCCCTATTTATACTCTCTGATAAAACCTGAATTCATTTTTGTTTTTGATGATTGGTTCTATCGGGCTTTAGTATTCCTAGTCATATCATGTCCTTGCGCATTAGTGGTCAGCATTCCATTAGGATACTTTGGAGGTATTGGTGCCGCATCTCACAAAGGGATTCTTTTCAAAGGGGGTAATTATCTAGATGCCATAACCCAAATAAACACCGTAGTATTCGATAAAACCGGAACACTCACCCAAGGTGTATTCAGTGTCCAGGCAATATCGGCAGCCGAAGGTGTTTCGCAAAAAGAACTGCTTCAACTTATCGCCTCTATAGAGAGTTTCAGCAATCATCCTATCGCAAAAGCCATTGTCAAATATGCAGAAGAACAAAGTATATCCCTTAACTCGTCACTGAAAATAACCGAATTTGCCGGATATGGAATAAAAGCCGTAACAAACGGTAAAGAAGTATATGTAGGAAATGCACGGTTATTATCAAAATACGGCATCTCTTTTCCCTATGAAATCAGCGACATGACAGAAACAATCGTGTTATGTGCAATGGAAAACAAATATTTGGGATATCTTTCATTGGCGGATACACCAAAACCAGATGCTGTACAAGCCATCCGCGAACTGAAAGACTTAAATATTAATAATATTCAAATATTATCGGGAGACAAACAGACAATTGTTTCTAATTTAGCCGAAAAGATAGGTGTCACACAGGCTTTCGGCGATTTACTACCCGAAGGTAAGGTAGCACATTTAGAACAATTAAAAGCAAATTCTGAAAATCGTGTAGCTTTTGTAGGAGACGGTATCAATGATACTCCCGTACTGGCACTCAGCGATGTTGGGATTGCCATGGGTGGCCTAGGATGTGACGCTGCTATAGAAACTGCGGATGTAGTGATACAAACAGACCAACCCAGTAAAGTGGCGGAAGCTATAAAAATAGGGAAACAGACCCATCGCATCGTATGGCAAAATATATCAATGGCATTCGGAGTGAAATTGTTAGTATTGCTATTGGGAGCCGGCGGAATGGCCACTATGTGGGAAGCCATATTTGCAGATGTAGGCGTAGCTTTACTCGCCATTTTTAATGCAATGAGAATACAGAAATGGAAAGAATAAAATGATTTGACCTATGAATGAAACAATCTATTTAAAAAAACTGGAACAGCGGGAAATCAAACCGACAGCCATACGTCTGCTTATTCTAAAAACCATGATGCAGCACAAAGAAGCATTTTCACTGTTGGATTTGGAAAACGAATTGGATACGGTAGACAAATCAACCATCTACCGCACCATAACCCTTTTTTTAGCCCATCATCTGATTCATGGCATTGATGACGGTACAGGATCGTTAAAATATGCAGTTTGCAGCAATGATTGCAATTGTGAGGTAGACGACCTCCACACTCACTTCTACTGTGAGAACTGTCACCGCACGTTTTGTATGAAAAGTATCCACGTGCCCATCGTGACACTACCTCCCGGATTCACCGTACAAAGTATCAATTATGTCCTGAAAGGTCTATGTTCGGAATGCTCTCATCAGCATGTGTAACTATTGCCAGAAAAGGAAATCACCCCCAAAGCCCAGTTGATATAATCCAATGCAGGCATCCGAATTTACTGATCGGATGCCATTCATCTAATTGTCTGTTATTCAAAGCTGTAATATTTTCTTATATAGTATCCGCCCTTTTAATGAACATCAATCAAGAAATACAGTATTTTTATTGGGGAGCAAGAAACTTCTTAGTCAGCCATTTTCTTACAGGCTCATCATACAGTTTCAGACACAGGCAAGCCAAAATGACACTCAAAACAAAAACACCCACAGCTACATACCAAGTTTCTCCCAATGTATAAAGTTTATTCTCAATCAACCATGCGTAGAACAAATACATCAACGGATAATGTACTACATAAACCGGATAGGATATATCTCCCAAGAACTTGCATATCTTTGTAGACTGCTTATCCGTAGTAGTACCCGACGCCCCCAGCCACACAAGAAAAGGAAAAACCACAATTACACAAAAAGCTTCATAAATACCATTCATGCAAATAGGCTCCAATCCTTCCAGATAAGGAACCGAGAACAGCGCAATCAGTATAATAGTACATATCCAAAACGCCCCATTCACCTTCATAGGCTTGAAGTTACGCGACATCAACATACCCAATGAAAATGGGAAAAGCATACGCAAAGTTCCACCTAAGAAATTCACTCCGTCGAGTGTCCATCCCACTCCCATATTCCCATAACCAGACACATTGAAAACAGCGAATGACGCTAATGCCATACCCAGCATCACAACCAGCACAGCCAATGCTTTATTAGATAACCGACGAATGAACAACGCATAAAGAATATTACCTATATACTCAAAAAACAGGGACCAGCAAGGTCCGTTCAACGGAAACATCTCACCATTACCACGAACTTCATATCCCACACCCGGCATGGCAGGAATAAAGAATATTGTACAAAGTAAAGACAACATAATCATGGAAATAGCGACATGCGTTCCATCCCATTGCACACAACCCTGAATACAGAACGTAATAGCTCCCAAAACAGCACCCATAATTACCATCGGATGAAGACGGATCAAACGGCGTTTGAAAAAGTCTTTCATAGTGAAATTCTTCCCCCAACGGTCATCATACGCATAACCGATAACAAACCCCGAAAGAATAAAAAAGAAATCCACAGCAAGATATCCGTGGTTGAGAGTTTCGATATTGCCGGCACTAGCAAAAGCAAAACCTTCAAATACATGATACCATATTACTATAAGAGCAGCAACTCCTCTCAATCCATCAAGAAGATCATAATGAGGCTTTGTATCAGTAAATGCTGCAGAAGAGATTTTTTCCATAATAAATTAATAGATTTAATAATTGATTCTTTTTAATTGTTACTAATAATGCTGCAAAGTTACACAACTTAAAGGCTTTTAAATTTGTCCTATGACAAAAAATCAGCAATACATAAATTATTTCTTAGCTCGGAGACGACTAAGTGTGGGAAGTGTTATACCCAAATAAGATGCAATATACCTTAACTTCACCCGTTGGCATATCTGAGGAAACTGTTGTTTAAACTCCTCATATCTTTCCTTTGCTGGCAAAGTCAGCCGTTCTTTGTGAGAACGATGCAAACGCCTGTACTCATTTTGATGAATAATCCTCCCCCAATTAGCCAATTCAATATTAGTCTGAAACAGTCTGGTTAAATCAGCTAATGATATTTTGTAAACAACTACATCTTCAAGCGTTTCCACAAATTCCTCGCTCGGCTTATTATAGTACAACTCGTCCATACTGAAAACAATACCTCCTTCCCATGAAAAGGAGGTTGTTATTTCTTCTCCATTTACAAGCCAGAAAGAACGTGTCATTCCTTTTTCTATGAAATAAGCTGATTTACAAAATGTATTCTCCTTTATTAACTGATATTTCTTAGGGAAACGACATAAAATCATACATTTTTTCAGTTCTTGTATCGTATCTTCAGAAACCGGACACAAAGAGAGCATATTATCTATAATGTTTGTCATAAAACCGTAGTCCATTAAAATACATATAAACACACCCGATATAAACACGGGATATACCTTTTTTTTCTTTTCAGCCAAAAGTACAAATATATATTGGAAAACGACATCATTTTTCCAAATAATCGGAGTTTCCAAGACCACTCCATACAAGAATGTCCATATACCTCTTTTATTTATTACTTTTTGTTCAAATTACAAAGATAAAGCATTAAAATGCCAACCAGACTTTTAAAACATCCCATCGCTTAATGCACCACTCTAAAAGAATTTCAATAGCCTCCAAATCACTTTTCATATAATCTATCAGAAATTTCATACCAAGAAAACCCCAAAGAAATACCAAAGAATTGAACATTTTTTATGAAAAACAGCCCTTGACAGATTAGCGGATGCAGGCTATTTTTGCATTTTAACAATTATAACCCTTAAAACAAAAAACATTTACTTTGCAGTATGAAGTATTTATTATCGGAAGAATAAATTCTTAATTAATAATCTGCTACTGCTTTAACCAACAAGTCCAATCACATGAAAAAAATTATAACATTACTTTTAATATTGTTGTTTGCCACAAAAAGCACTTTCTCCCAATCGCCAAACAATATAGAGAAGTTCGTCGTAGTCAGTGTAAATGATAAAGATAGTATTTTAAACAAAATAAAAATGTCTGCTCCCCAATTCTACAACATCGGAAAAGGTAAACGTATAGAGGTCAAAGTATGCAATGAAGACAGCATACAAATAAGAAGAGTACGCTGTCTTTTATATTATTCCAACTCCGGCAAGAAAGAATGTATAGGAAAAATATGGATTTCTCCTCTTATTGGCTACGAAACCTGCTATTTTTGCATGAACGTGGATATCCCCCTAACAAAAGATGAATGGCATAAACTAACTTTCCGAATAAAGAGAGGAAAAAATTATAAGGATTACAAATTCTTGAAACAGCAAGTACAAGAATAAAACATTTGATAATAAGAGAGAGATTGACAAGAATAAGAACAAGTAAGAATTGTTTTTATTTTAAGTTTCAGCCTTAAAATAAATCTAGATTTATTTCATACCATTCTGATTATTTGTATATTTGTCTCTTGATAATAAAATTATGCAATTTATTAATTTACAAAAACGATGAGCTATATCCAAAACAATCTACAAGCTGGTGAAGAAATTAAATACAAAGCAGATATTCACTGGTATATATTTGCATATCCGGTAATACTACTATTATTAAGCGCCTTCTTTTCTTCCGCACAAACCGGATTATTCTATTATGTCAGCATACTTCTATTGTTGTCAGGATTATTCCAATTGATAAAAAGAATTCTTCTTAAAATGGGAGCTGAATATGTTGTCACAAACAAGAAAGTCATTCTAAAATCCGGTATTTTAAACCGGGATGCCCTTGAATTGGTTTTAAACAAATGCGAAGGAATACGGATTAATCAAAGCCTCATGGGACGTATGCTCGGTTTTGGTTCTATTGTAGTTACTACGGGCGGGGTCACCAACAAATTTGACTTTATCACCAATCCTATAAAGTTCAGAAACGAAATCAATGCACAAATTCAATAAGAATAAGTGAAAAGCATTTAAAGAAATACAAAGAGAACGGGTATAAACACGCTTTTGCACATACATCCATACAAGGCTATACCTACGTACGTACGAGCTTATGCGTATGTATATGTAAAATGCCTCAGTCCAGAATAAAATTCCATATCAAAGACAAGGGCGTTTTAAAAAAAGATCAAGAGCTTTTTAAAAAAGATAACCGCCTTTTTTTAAAAGAACAAGAGCTTTTTTTAAAATGTCTTGTTCTTTTTTACCGCTGCCGCGAATCCGTAAGCTATCATTTCGTGGAAGTTTCCTCTTTCATGCGCATTTCTTACGAGGAAAAGGCTTGAAAACGCCCTACTTTATACCAGGCAGGAACTGTCTATAAAAAAGAATATATGGCTGACAGCAAGCATATTATGTGAAAATCAACTTCAAAACGTAGTGAGGGCATGAGAGTATAAGTGAGAGCATTTTTTTTACCATTATCATATAAGTCATTCATAATAAACCCATTATACATACAGTGAGGGCATGAGGGTATAAATACCCCGAACTTTCTAATGAAAAAATATGCTTATTTTTGCTATGCACCAAAAACAAAAATCCGCCGTAAAGTATTAATTTACAGGGGATTTTCTTTGTTTTGTAATTCTTTCCAGCGGAGAGGGAGGGTTCTGAACCTCTTCTCTTTATTTCCGTATATATCAGCTTATTAGCTTTCATTATTTTGCTTCCTGTAACGAATTTGTAACGACCTAAACTTTTGTCCTAATGACCACTTTTGTCCGCTATTCGTCTACCATAGCTTTCGGGTTCAAAAGTATGGAAAATATGAACATCTTCCAAATGTTTGATTATTAATTATCTATTTTTTATATTCCAATGCAAGGTGCGAGCCTATATATATGAATAGGCTTGCACCTTGCACCGGACTTTATCTTGCACCCGACTCCATCCCACTCATTTCCAATCGTCATGTAAAAAAAGTTATGCCAAGTTGGTAACAAGTTGGCAAATGCCCCGATTTAATTCGATGAACTTTGTGCCAAACTTTAAAAGATAAGTGTATGGACGTAATAACAATGGAGGCGACTGCCTATAAAGAACTAATCCGCAAAATAGAAAAGATTGCAGACTATGTATTCAAAAAAGAGAGTAAACCAAACGAGGAGGAAGAGATATGGTTGGATAATCAAGAAGTTGCCAACTTGCTACGTATAAGTACCAAGACACTGCAACGATTAAGAAAAGAAAATCTAATCAGCTATTCCATGTTACGAGGAAGATGCAGATACAAATTATCAGAAATAGAAAGAGGACTAAATGAGAAAATAATCGTTTGTGATCCACATACGCTGGATGAGTTCCGTAGAAACTTCTTATTCAATGGGAACTATGAATAAAGATGATATTCTGCGATTGACAGATAGAGGAATGGCTATATTCAAGCACTACCTCCCTACCCCATTTCGTGTAGGACGTAATTTCCTTAATCCGCTTTATGAGGATAAGCACGCTTCCTGTAACATCTATTATGAGCGAAGAAGTGATACTTATAAAATGAAGGACTTTGGTAATGACGACTATTCAGGCGACTGTTTCGCATTCGTGGGAAAATTGAATGGACTAGATTGTAAAGATTCTAAAGACTTCATTCAGATAATGAAAATAATCGATCGTGACCTGCATTTGGGATTATCATCGGGAAATTATATTGAAACGAAGACTATTACTCCCATCAGTCCTGCTGTCACGGCAGCAACATCGCCATCCAAAGTGAAAAAGGCAAGACCTTATACGTTGGCGCAAAAGAGCTTTACGGCTGCGGAACTTGCCTTCTGGGGAAAAAGCGGCATCACGCAAGAGGTACTGAGATTATTCCGGGTGGTTTCACTGAAGAAGTTCAGCAGCGAGAATAACGAAGGGAAACCGTTCAGCATTGCGGCGACGGATAAAGAACCGGTGTTCGGATATACTGCAAAGCAATATGTGAAGGTGTACCGCCCGCACTCGGAGATGCGCTTTTTATATGCCGGGGATTTTGGGGAGAATTATTGCTTCGGGTTGGAGCAGTTGCCTGCTAAGGGGGATTTACTCTTTATTACGGGTAGTGAGAAGGACGTGATGAGCCTGACGGTTCACGGGTTCCATGCTATCTGCTTCAATTCGGAAACGGTGACTATTCCCGTGGGAATTATTCATAGGCTCTCTTTCCGGTTCAAACATATTGTACTGCTCTATGATGTGGACAAAGCGGGGCTGGACAGTTCGGCAAAACAAGAACTGGCGTTGAAGAACTACGGGGTGAAACGATTGTTGCTGCCATTGGCGGGAACGAAGGTGGAAAAGGATATTTCGGACTTTTTCCGTTTGGGAAATAGCCGGGAGGATTTGATTAAACTATTTCTGGATTATCTGGATACAATATACAGCGAAACTATGTCTGCTCTAAAATCTTGTGAGGTGGATTTTAATAATCCGCCACCTGTGGCACAAATGGTTGTGTCGGTGAATGATGTGCCATTAGGCACGCAAGGGAATATCCTCTGTATTACCGGTGGTGAGGGAACCGGTAAAAGTAATTATGTGACGGCGTTAATAGCCGGTGCCATCGGACAATCCGAAAAGAACAAGGATAAGGCGATGGACACGTTGGGGGTGTCGGTCAGTGAAAACAGCAAGCGGAAGGCGATTCTGTTCTATGATACGGAACAGTCGGAGGTGCAGACGTACAAGAACATTACAAACCTTTTAAAGCGTTGCGGACGGGAATCAATGCCGGAATACCTGAAAGCGTATTGCCTGACGGGAATGAGCCGGAAAGAACGCTTGCAGGCGATTATCCAAAGCATGGATAAGTTTCATTATCAGTTCCGGGGGATTCACATGGTGGTGATCGACGGGATTGCGGACTTGATAAAGGGTGCGAATGATGAAACGGAAAGTATTGCCGTGGTGGAGGAATTGTATCGGCTGGCGGGGATTTACAATACTTGTATCGTTACTATCCTGCATTTTATTCCTTCGGGGCTGAAATTGCGGGGGCATTTGGGCAGTGAGTTGCAACGAAAGGCGGCGGCTATCCTCTCGATAGAGAAAGATACTGATCCGTCGGTGTCGGTGGTGAAGGCGCTGAAAGTGCGCGACGGCAGTCCGTTGGATGTGCCTATCATGCAGTTTGCATGGGATAAAGATGTCAGGATGCACGTGTATCTGGGGGAAAAGCCGAAAGAGGAAAAGGAGAAGCGGAAAGAGGATGAACTCGTGGCAGTGGCACGGGATATTTTCGGACGGCAGGACTTTATTACTTATGTGGATTTGGCAGAACAAATTCAAGCGATACTGGACGTAAAGGAACGTACAGCGAAAAGTTATATCAAGTTCATGCGGGAGAAGGAAATCATACTGAAAGACCCGTCAAACCAAAGTTATTATATCATCGGAAATTTAAAACAGGCGAGCTTATGATACCATTGGATAAAGAAACATTCGAGGCGTATATGGAACGGTTGCTCGAACAAGTGGAAAAGGTCGTAGGCGCACTGGACAAGAAGAATAAGAAGCCGCAAAATTACCTGAATGGTGAACGGCTGTACGATAATCAGGATGTTTGTCTGTTGCTGAACATCAGCAAACGAACACTACAACGGTACAGAGACAACGGGCTGAAGTATTACACGATCTTGCATAAAACGTACTATCGTGAAAAGGATTTGCACGAGTTTATTCGTCGGTATTTTGACGGGGAGAATGTAGAAAAAGGCAAAACGAAGGAATGTAACGGAGATGAACGTATAGAGGGTGGCATGTTGTCCGATGATAAGGATGAACCTATGGAAGAAGATAAGCCGGTGGATGAAGGTAAACTCACAGAAGATGCTTAGAGAGTTATAATTTCCATATAGAAAATTCTGCCGATACCCTGACGTTATGTGCATATCCCGTACTATAGTGATGAAAGGATAAGATTCACATGTAAACTTGTGTATATAGTAGTTACAATGTTTTGGAGAAAAGGAATTTAGAGTCTAAATTTGCAAACAATAATCAGATTATGAAGTTTTATATTAGAAAATCACTAACTTTGTGAATATTATATCCATAGACAGAAAAAAAGAAAATAATATGATACTTAAAAAAATAACAATTGAAAATTTCCGTTGCTTTAAAAACTATGAGGTTGATTTAACACCAGGAATTACTGTTTTTATTGGTAAAAATGGCGCAGGAAAAACTTCTCTACTAAATGCCATTCGTTATGGATTAAGTGTCTTTTTTTCCAATGATAGCACAATGGGAGATGATTTACTTATATCAGGTAATCCCGATTTAAAAGTCATTTCAACATTAGCTACAGATTTTTATCGAGCCCAAAATGCGGATTTACCAGCAGTTGATTTAACAATCAACATGGAAGCTGAATTTAATGATATACCTTTGAATTGGGAATACTATAAGCGTTCTACATCAGGTGCTTCGTTATTCGTTTCCAAGTATCAACAAGCATATCGTACACTTATGGCAGAATATCATAATAGCGACCAACTTCCACTGTTTGTTTTCTATTCTGATTCATTTCCACATATAGATACAAGAACCAGCGATTTTGCAAAAAAAGCTATTAAGGAACAAGGATATATTATCAGGAATTTTGCTTATTACAAATGGAATTCAGAAGTATCATGTACATCTATCTGGCAAAATAGATTCATTAATTCCATGCTAAAACAAATTTCCCTTAATGATAGTGACCCGTTAAATTCTAAGGAAGTAGAATATATAAAAAATAAATTGCGCACTTTTTCTGAACCTATCAATTCTGCGTTAGAAGAAAAGGATGATTTTGAAATAAAAGATTTCTTTCCGGTTGTAGATGATAAGACGCTATCATTATATCTGCGATTAAAAAATGAACGGGACGTTATCTTTGATAATTTACCTGCTGGATATAAAAGACTATACTCCATTGCTTTTGATTTGGCTTATAGATTATATATTTTACGGAAAACAAACGAGGAAGACCCAAAAGGTATTGCCATAATTGATGAAATAGACCTCCATTTACATCCTTCTTTGGAACAAGAAGTGTTAGCTCGTCTGAAAAAAACATTTCCAAGTATTCAATTTATTGTATCTACACATTCTCCAATGGTACTCTCCAATCTTAAAGTCAAAGATACGGGAAATATGATTTATAGAATGCAGGCAGACGAAGATACACCAAATGCATTGCCTAATTTATATGGCGTGGATTATTCTGCTGCTGTTTATGATTTTATGGGAACTCCTTATGCAGACAATGAGGTTAAAGAAGAAATAGAAGCCATCTTAAGGCTTTCAAGAAGAGGTAAGCCGGAATTAGTAGAAAAAAGGAAAGAAGAACTTAAATCTATGGTTTCGGAGGAACAATACATAAATATTATCTCTAAAATAAACTCTCAACTGGCAGAGGACAAATACTAATAAAGAATATGCAATTTATCAATAAATTCAAATATAAGAGGAAAGGACACCGAATTATCAAGGCTTTCATTAAAGATAAGTGGAACAATGATATTCAAAGATATGTAAATTTAAACTACAACGAACTTAAAAGAATTAAAGCGTTTAAGTATTTACTGCTCAAAGAACAACAAGGATTTTGTTGTTATTGCATGAGAAAAATTCCTTTTAATGAGGTGACTTTAGAACATGTAATGCCACATCATTTAGAGGACAAAAAGCGTAAGGAAGAGGTAAAATATTACAGTAAGTTTGGACGATTAAAAAGGGGGAAAATATATTATTGCCCAGATAAAGAGATTCCCATATCTCCCAAACTACATACTCCTCCCTATCCCCATTGCATTGCACATGAAAATTTAGTTGCTTCTTGTCAAGGAAAGGTCTTTGAAGGTGGAGAAAAATATATACTACATAAATGCTGCAATAACTTTAGGGGAAATGATAAAATTGTTCCACTATTTTTCATTCCGAGAGCAGCAGAGATTGTACGATATGAAATTGATGGTACATTAACTTATTTTGAAAAATACGAGTCAACCATCAGCTCTCTAAATTTAATGCATTCAACCTTGATTTTCATGAGGAAGATATGGGCAAAGATTGTTATAAATAATATTAGTTTAAATCAGGTAAATAAGGCTTTGACTGATAATGATATTAGAATTAACATCATTGATGATATTGATATTGACATTTCTGAAAGAAAGAATCTAAGGATTGACTTATATTGGAAATTATTGATCGAGTACCATTGGTTTTATAATTACTTTCAGAGAATGATAGCATAATTCAATTATAAACAATCGGATAAAATAACCGCCATCACTTTGGACATGAAGTATGGCGGTTGTTTTTTAGAATCTAAATCATTTTTGGGGTTCTGCAAGAACAGACACCTCATAGTTACGACTATATTATTTTATCTATAATATTTTTTTTATTAACTTTGTGCATTAACCTTTTGAATATAGAATATGACAGGACAAGAAGAATATCCTCGTTTCATTTCTAACAGACCATGCGGAAATGATAAATACGAAGGGAAATCACAAGAGCTGTAGATACTAATTGAAAAGTGCGCCAATATTCCAGTTGAAAATTGCGCCACCA
>NZ_DAWCXD010000128.1:0-13953 GCF_052357945.1 Bacteroides sp.
CTAGACATATCCATATCAGTGAATACAGTTATCCTCTTCCGGATGAACGTATTGCAAAATTCCCGTTGCCTACCCGCGACCAGTCCAAACTCTTAATATATCGCCGTGGAGAAGTCAGTGAAGACATATTCACCTCCTTACCGGAGTATCTTCCACAAGGTAGTCTAATGATATTCAATAATACGAAAGTCATTCAGGCACGTCTTCATTTCCGGAAAGAAACAGGGGCACTGATTGAAGTATTCTGCCTTGAACCGATTCAGCCGAATGATTATGCATTGAACTTCCAACAGACAGAACATGCCGCTTGGCTTTGCATGATCGGCAACCTGAAAAAATGGAAAGACGGAGAGTTAAAGCGCGAAATGACCGTCAAAGGATTTCCGATCACATTGACTGCCGTCAGAGGAGAATGTAAAGGAACCAGTCATTGGGTAGATTTCTCATGGGATAATCCGGAAGTGACATTTGCCGATATTCTTGAAGTATTCGGAGAACTTCCTATTCCTCCTTACTTAAACCGGGATACGGAAGAAAGTGATAAGGAAACTTATCAGACCGTTTACTCTAAGATTAAAGGTTCGGTAGCTGCACCTACGGCCGGTTTACATTTCACTCCGCGAGTATTAGATGCACTGCAGGAGAAAGGTATCGATCTTGAAGAGTTAACATTACATGTAGGAGCCGGAACATTCAAACCTGTAAAAAGTGAAGAGATCGAAGGTCATGAGATGCACACAGAATATATATCGGTCAACCGGGGCACGATTAAGAAACTAATCGATCATGATGGCTGTGCCATTGCTGTAGGAACCACCTCTGTACGCACTCTCGAAAGCTTGTATCACATTGGAGTTATTTTATCAGATCATCCGGATGCTACGGAAGAAGAACTGCACGTCAAACAGTGGCAGCCCTATGAGAAATACGATCAGATCCCTCCGGTAGTTGCTCTCCAAAAGATATTGGGCTATCTTGATAGAAATGGACTCGAAGCTCTCCATACCAGTACACAAATTATCATAGCTCCTGGATATCAGTACAAGATAGTAAAAGCGATGGTTACTAACTTTCATCAGCCACAAAGTACTCTGTTGTTATTAGTTTCAGCTTTTGTTAAAGGAAACTGGCGTGCGATTTATGATTATGCTTTAGCACATGATTTCCGATTCTTAAGTTATGGAGATTCTTCCTTATTAATGCCATAAATATTCTGCATCCAAAGGAATTCAGTTCACCAAATAAAAAAGTACCATGCTAAGCGATAATAACCAAGAAATGTTCCCCGTCGTAGATGAGCAGGGGAATATCACCGGAGCGGCCACTCGTGGAGAATGTCATAGTGGCAGCAAACTACTTCACCCGGTAGTCCATCTTCATATTTTCAATACCCGTGGAGAGTTGTATCTGCAAAAACGTCCTGAATGGAAAGACATCCAACCGGGGAAATGGGATACAGCCGTAGGCGGACATATCGACTTGGGCGAAAGCGTAGAAATCGCTCTAAAGAGAGAAGTCCGTGAAGAATTAGGCATCACGGACTTTATTCCTGAACTACTTACTAATTATATTTTCGAGTCCGAACGTGAAAAAGAGCTTGTCTTTGTTCACAAGACTGTTTACGATGGAGAAATCCATCCCAGTGAAGAACTGGATGGAGGACGATTCTGGACCATTGAAGAAATAAAAGAAAACTTAGGAAAGGGGATCTTCACTCCCAATTTCGAAAGCGAATTGCAGAAAGTCTCTCTTATTCCTTCTCTATCCAAGTAACGATCTTTTCAGAGAACGGACTTTCTTTGGGAGAGGCAAAGCCCACCCAGTTTCCGTTCTCATCAATCATGAATTTCTGGAAATTCCACTGAACCGACGCATCTTCTTTACCATTCAGTTTCTTCTCTGTCAGCCATTGATAAAGGGGAGCAATTTCTTTCCCTTTGACGGAAATCTTAGCCATCATCGGGAAAGTCACATCGTAATTCAAAGAACAGAATTGAGCTATTTCCTCATTACTTCCAGGCTCCTGCCCCATAAAGTTATTTGCCGGGAAACCGATTATTACAAAGTCTTTATCTTTATATTTCTCATACAGTTTCTCCAGTTGAGCATACTGTGGCGTCAGTCCGCACTTAGAAGCCACGTTGACCACAAGCACTTTCTTACCTTTCAATGAAGAAAGAGGAAAGTCTTTGCCATCAATCGTTTTCACTGTAAAATCATAAAAAGACTTGTTCTGCGCTTCCAAAGAAACAGCAAACAACAGACTTACCATCATCAAGACGAATGTTTTCATGGTGAATATACATTTAGTTTGTTTCTATAATAAACGAACCAATGTGAAGAAATGTTCTGTTATTCTATGATAGCTGCAAAACCTCCGTTTCTGACCATCTTCACGGTCAACTGTTCTCCGGCTTTCACCTGCGACGACTTACAACGATAATCCATCGCCTGACGTCCTGCATTGATACCATCTTCAAAAGATGTCATCTGATAAGAACGATCTTTATTCAGAAAATCCAGTTTGATAGTAAATTCACGTTCCCTTTCACCATTGTTGGTCATTCCTCCTATGAACCACTTATCACCTTTGCGTTTCGCCACAATTACATATTCACCCGCTTTAGCTTCCAATGCCACTGTCTCATCCCAAGTTACAGGAACTTGTGTGATGAAGCGGGTACAATCTTCATTACGATAATAAAGAGTCGGATTATCCGCCAACATCTGTAGACCGCTTTCGAAAACCACAAATAATGCCAGCTGATAAGCCCGTGTTCCGATACTGGCAGAATTCGGACGTTCTGATCTATACACATTAGGTTGCATACTAATCATTGCTCCGGGAGTATAATCCATCGGTCCAACAGCATTACGCATAAACGGTAAATACAGACTGTTATCCGGATAGCAACCTCCCATATTTTCCATACCTCGCACTCCTTCGTAAGAGAGCACATTCGGATATTTATATTCTAATCCGGCCGGTTTGAAAGAACCATGAAAATCGACAAATAAATTATGTTTAGCCGCTTCTCGGGCTACCCGTTCGTAATAGTTGACCATCCACTGGTCACTTCTATCCATAAAATCAATTTTAAGTCCTTTCACTCCCCATTCATTGAAAGTCTTGAACAGGTCAAAATTGTTTTCCACAGTCAACCATGTCAGCCAGAGCACAATCCCTACATTCTTTTCTTTGCCATAACGAATTAGTTCATGCAAATTAACTTTGGGGTTCGGTGTGTAAGGGTCACGAGTACTTTTGGCCCAACCTTCGTCCATAATAATATAAGGAATGCCGAATTTGGAAGCAAAGTCGATATAATACTTGTAAGTTTCCAGATTATAGCCGGAAACAAAATTCACATCGGGTCCGTAAGGAGAGGCATCGTTCCACCATTCCCAGCTTACCTGCCCCGGTTTTATCCATGAAACGTCCTGAAGTTGATTCTTTTCAGCAAGCCGATAAGTCATTGTGTTTTCAATCAACTGCTTATCATTCTTACTTATCACAAAGTAGCGCCAAGGATAATTTCTCGTTCCTTTTGTCTTGGCAATATAATCTGCTTCTTCAGTGATTTTCAGACTGCGGTCTCCATCTTCCGCAAAAGCAAGCGGAGTTTTAGGGAAAGTAGAAACTATTCCATTCGCACCTGTTCCTTTGAGAAACATACATGGATAATCGGTTAGGTCCGATTCACTGATTAATATCTTGTAGTCTTTTTTTGTATCGATCAAAGCCGGTAAAATAGCCATTTTATCTTCCGGCTTCCACGTATTACTCTGAATATGTGTATAAGGTTCTTCACAAGAAGTTTTGAAACCTCCCGGTTGTTGCAAATGAAGCAGATAATCCGATGGGAAGTTGATTGCAAATTCCTCACCCATCACTTCAACGTCCCCTTTTTGCGAAGTTATGAACCGATAAGCAATTCCATCATCAAAGGCACGGAACTCTACTGAATAGTCTTTGAAAGTCAGTAGCAATTGATTATAACGATTATTGACTTTCGAATATTTCAAAGGTACCACAGGAGTCAATTGTTCGTCGATACTCGTACGCTTCTGACGACGCAACTTAGGATTCTGCCCCAACACTTGATTCTTCAGAATCAACTGAAGAAAGTTGTCTTTCAACAATACTTCTCCATTATAATCTATATTATAATAGATTTTATCCGAGAGATTGAATGACACTTTTATTTCTCCATTAGGAGAAACTAACTCAAACTTGTTCTGGGCATGAAGTAGCGATACCAAACACAGGAACATTGATAGCAATAAATACTTTCTCATTTTTTTATTTTATGTTATACCATATTATCTGAAAGCCTTTATACAAAGATAAAGATTATGTTTAAAGTTCGTATTGAAACCTCATTGTTTTTCCTGGAAAAGATAACGATGGAGCCACCGCCTCATCCGATACCGCACGTTTATAATTCGGTTTACCGCTCATCACAAAACGTAACTTCACGCCATCACGTATATCTTCATATCTCAAATAAGATTTATCATACTTCTTACCATTGACATACAATTCCTTCACATACACATTCTTCGGTGACCAATTATCCGCTACCATTTCAATAGATTTTCCATTACTCATCCGAACCGTTATCGCTTCCACACAAGGAGAACCGACATTATACACATTACTCGATGGAGTAACCGGATAAAAACCGATACAGTTAAACATATACCAAGCCGACATCTGTCCGCAATCATCATTTCCGCTTAACGCATCCGGCGTATCTCCATAGAAACGGTCAACAATAGTACGAACCCATTTCTGACACTTCCAAGGTTCTTTCAGATAATTATAAAGATACGCTACATGATGGCAAGGTTCATTGCCATGCCAATAAGCACCAATGCGTCCCTGTATATCATGTGCACCCGGAATATCATCCGGCAATTCTACAGTGAACAATTCATCCAGTCGATTACGGAACCAAGCTTCACCAGCTTCATTCATATAACCTTGTACATCTTGAGGAACGTACCACGTATACTGAACTGTGAAACCTTCTGTTATATCTCCCCATCCATTCACAGAACCAGGTCCTTGATAAGCTACAGGAGTAAACGGTGTACGCCAGTTTCCCTTACTGTCCTTACCACGCATATACTTCGTTTCCGGGTCAATCAGAGTCTGATAAGAGAGTGCACGATTCAGGAAATAACGATAATCATCTTCTTTACCTAAAGCCTTAGCAGCCTGTGCTATGCAATAATCATCATAAGCATATTCCAACGTTTTCGACACCGATTCCGCCTCTTTATCAAAAGGGACATATCCCATGGCGCGATACTCCGGCAGACAGTCATAATTCGGATTCATCGCTGTGGTCTTCATGGCTTCGTACGCACGTTCGTAGTCGAAGCCTTTCACTCCTTTCACAATCATGTCTGCCAGTACGGAAACAGCATGATAACCAATCATACACCAGGTTTCATTTCCATAGAAAGACCAGATAGGAAGCATTTTCTCCACACTCTTGTCATAATGTGCCAGCATTGAATTGGCAATATTCGCATTCACTTCCTGCTGAACCAAATTGAACCAGGGATGCAGAGCACGATACGTATCCCAAAGAGAGAAGACCGTATAATTAGTAAAGCCCTCTGCTTTCTCTATATTCTTATCCAAGCCACGAAACTGACCGTCCGCATCCTGAAAGATGAACGGGTGCAAAGCAGCATGATAAGCTGACGTATAAAAAGTTCTTTTCGTTTTACGATCAGCGGTAAGCGTATATTTTCCCAGTTCCTTTTCCCAAAGAGCTTCCCCTTTCGCTTTCAAGTCATTAAAAGTCAGTCCGGCGAGCTCATTCATATTATTCTTTGCTCCATTGGTACTGACTGACGAAATAGCCGTTTTCACAATCACTTCCTCTCCGGCTTTCGTTTCGAAAGAAATACAAGCCATTAGATTCTTTCCCCAAGTCTCATAACTACTACGGAACCGGGAAGTATTGTAAATCACCGGTTTCTTATCCTGCATAAAACGCAGTCCGGTTAACTTCTTTGAGAAAGTAGCCGTAAAATAGACATGCCGTTCAGGTCCCCAACCTTTCACCAATTTATAACCGGTAATAGTGGAATCATTTTCCATCCGTAGATTCGCCCATTCACAAGATTGCCACAAAGTGTGGTTCATATCAATCATGATAAATGCTTTCTCCGACTGTGGATAAGTAAAACGAAACATCCCACTGCGCACTCCTGACGTCATTTCAGCTTTCACTCCACAATCCGTCAATTCCACAGCATAATAATTGGGAGAAGCCCATTCCTTCTCATGTGAATAGCGAGAACGATATCCCTTCTCCGGTTCCTCACGAGTACCCGGGTCCAGCTTCATTTCTCCAATTCCAGGAATGAACAGAAAGTCTCCCAAATCAGGTATGCCCGTCCCACTTAAGTGAGTCAGACTGAATCCCAGCAGAGTAGAATGATTATATTTGTAACCGGAGGCTGCGTCATAGTATTTACTATCTGTGTCCGGGCTCATCTGAATTCCTCCGAAAGGAATTTGTGCACCCGGATAAACATTCCCATAACCATCTGTCCCAACAAACGGATTCACATAATCAATCAGTTTCTCGGTTTGAGCCATGCCCGGCAAGACACTCACCAGACACGACCAAACCAAAAACAATCTCTTTTTACCAAATCTACAGATCATATTTATTCTTTATTGTGCTTGTATATCTCCCACAGCTACCTGATACTCGTGCCACAGTTCATCAATATTATATTCATTCCCTAAAATATGCTTGATCGCTCCGTCAAACGACCAGGGAATCACCTCTAACGTACTACGATTGAATTTACGCAAAAACTCCGGGTCTTTATTATCACGCAACCAAACGAAAAAATAACCCGCTGTACGATACCCGTCCATATAGTTCCCGCCTTTCGGACGTGCGTTAGGACCGTCAAAACCACCATTTGCCACACGCACCGCATCTGCCATACCCTCAATAAACGCCCAGAACACCCGATTAGTACCGTATGAGCCAACACCTTGCGGTTCCAACTGATAAGCATGTGTCAACTCATGCAAGAGTACTCCGCGAGTCTCAAAAAACAATTTTGCCGTATCATTGGCAGCAAATGACTTCTCAATATGCCGTGTGCTATAGAAAATTGTAACATCTCCATTACCACCACCTTTGGCAGAAACACCTTCAATGTCTTCCAACGTATAATGTATTTTATTTACCGTAGGAATACTATCCTCCGGAGAATTGTAAAGCGTAGCCAATACTTCACGCGCCTGGGCTTTGATATACGATTCCGCATCAGGGATAATCCGGTGATAAATATCCGAGCCCTTCGTTTCCGGTGCTTTATCCTCGAATAAAATGGTTCCTACATTATATTTCCCCCATGCATCAGGCGTTATTTTAGTGCGTTCTTTTGAGGTTGCTGAACAAGCCCCCATAGCTACCAACAGGCAGGCTACATAGATCAAATGTCTCTTTTTCATATCTTTACTCTATTATTTATTAATTCCATTAGTTAGTGAATATGGTTTATCTTCTGCCGATAAACCACGGCGCTTATTCGGTGATGCAGACATCTTAAACTCAAGTACCCCGCCTTTCAGTATATCTTCATGCGTGAGGTACATCTTATCATAGATTTTTCCATTCAGTTTCAACGACTGTACATAACGTTTCTTATCGCTGACACCGGGAGCCTTAATCTCCAACGTATTTCCATTGGGAAGCTTCAACTTCAGATAAGGCAGATACGGCGCTCCCAATACATATTGATCCGTTCCCGGACAAACCGGATAGAACCCCATCACCGAGAAAAGATACCATGCAGACATCTGTCCGCAATCGTCATTACCACCCAAACCGTTGATATCGTTCTTATACATTTTATTCAGGATTTCACGCAGCCAGTACTGTGTCTTCCACGGTTCGGAGGTCCAGGCATAGAGATAAGGGACATGATGACTCGGTTCATTGCCATGCACATACCCGCCAACCAGACATTCTGCCGTAATATCCTCATTATGCTCGTAATATTTCTCCGGCAAATGCATGGAGAACAGTTTATCCAGTTTATCGACGAAGGCCCTTTCTCCTCCCATCAAGTCCATCATCCCAAATACGTCATGCGGCACGTGGAAAGAGAAGTTCCAGGAATTTCCCTCAATAAAGCCCTCACCATAGGTTTGCAATTCATCGAAATCTTTCTTGAATGAACCGTCGCTATAACGGGGACGGGCAAAACCAATTGTAGTATCATAGATATTACGGTAATTCAAGGCACGCTTCCGATAGGTTTCCGCAATATCCTTTTTACCGGATTTCAAGGCAGTCTGATAGATGGTCCAGTCATCGTAAGCATATTCCAATGTGGAGGAAGCGGCTGTACCGCTCTTATCCAATGGGATATAACCCAGCTTCATGTAATCTGCTACTCCTTCATAATAAGGTACGGTAGAAGTGCTTACCATGGCAGCCAAAGCCTCATCAACATTGGAGAAGACTCCTTTAGTAATGGCATCCGCCAACACTGATACGGCATGATATCCGCTCATACACCAGTTCTCATTCCCCATCATACTCCAGACAGGCAGCATTCCGTGCACACTCTGCTGCTCATGCTTTATCATTGACTCCACCATGTCCGAATTTCGTTCAGGTTTTACCAAATTCAGAAACGGATGTTCTGCACGGTATGTATCCCAGAGCGAGAATATGGTATGATTGGTGAAGCCTTTCGCCTGATGAATATTATGATCCAGACCACGATAAGATCCATCCACATCCATATAGACAGACGGATTAATCATCGTATGATAAAGTGAAGTGTAAAGCATTGCTTTCTGATCGGCAGTTCCTTCCACTTCAAAATGGTCCAGTTCATTATTCCAGTCTGTACGGGCTGCTTCAGCCAGCTGTTCAAAGCTCTTTCCGGAAGCTTCGGCGCGCAGATTTTTAACAGCTCCCTCGGTGCTGACAGCAGAAAGTGCTACTTTTACCACCAGTTCCGGTTCTTGAGCTGTATCGAAATTAAAATAGGCTACAATCTTACGTCCCGTAATCTCCGGGAAGTTCTTGTCCATATTGAAGCGACGCCAGAAGCCATTGTAAAGCACCTTTTCTTTATCCTTATAGCCATAGTCTCTGATAGGTTGCGACAAAGAAATAGCGAAATAAGTATAGTTGGTTCTCGCCCATCCGTTTGTGATGCGATAGCCTGTCAATAACGTATCATTCTCTACCCGCAAGTTGGCCCAGAGCACTTTGCCGTCATAGTTGTATATACCATGAACCAGGTCAAGGATAAGATGACCGTCTTTGCCTTTAGGGAAAGTGTACTTATGGACTCCTACCCGTTGCGTAGCAGTCAACTGTGCCTTTATGCCATAATCATCGAGCATCACTTCATAATATCCGGGAGTAGACTTTTCCGTAGCATGGCTGAAACGGGAACGGTAGCCCTCATCCGGATGATCCGCCCTGCCACAATTGAGCTTCAATTCTCCTACGGCAGGCATCAACAGGATATCACCTAAATCCGAATGACCCGTTCCGCTAAGATGCGTATGGCTGAAGCCGACAATCGTCTTGTCCCGATACTGATAACCAGCGCAATATTCATAAGCGTTCTTCTGATAAGCCCCATTTATGTTATGTGGAATTGTGTCTGTGTCCGGACTTAGTTGCACCCACCCGAAAGGTGTGCAGGCACCAGGAAAAGTATGTCCCATACCATTCGTTCCGATGATCGGATTCACATAATCTACCGGCTGTTGAGCCATGGCGAACGACATTGCAATCGCCGCCACAGCTATTATCCCTATTTTCTTCTTTATACCGTACATATCTATTTACTTTTTGTCGAGAGAGAAAGAGTATGGATAATCAGATTCATTCACACCTCTTCCCTTATTTGGTTTATTATCCATTTCGAACAACAGGCGCCCGCCTTTCAATAAATCAAAATGATTCAGATAATTCTTCGTATAGTTCTTTCCATTATAGTTCAATGAACGGATATAACGGTTCTCATCACTATTCTTAGGAGCAGAAATTTCAAGCTTCCTGCCATTCTCCAGGGTAATGGTTGCTTTCTTGAAATAAGGAGCTCCCATCACATATTCATTGCTACCCGGACATACCGGATAGAAACCCAAGGCCGTAAATACATACCAGGCGGAAGTCTGGCCGTTATCCTCGTCACCACAATATCCATCCGGAGTGGCAAAGTACAACCGGGTCATTACCTCACGCAGCCAGTATTGTGCTTTCCAGGGTTCGCCGGCATAATTATACAGGTAAATCATGTGCTGGATCGGTTGATTGCCATGTGCATAATTGCCCATATCAGCTATTTCCATCTCCCGGATTTCATGGATCACTCCACCGTAATAACTATCATCAAATACCGGAGGAAGATTGAATACCGAATCGAGCATGCTCACAAACATTTTCTTACCGCCCATCAGATCAATAAGTCCCTGCGGATCGTGGAAGACAGACCAGGTATAATGCCAGCTGTTTCCTTCGGTAAAGGCATCTCCCCACTTAAACGGATTGAAAGGTGTCTGGAAAGTTCCGTCGGAATTTTTGCCACGCATCAGTTTCGTTTCCGGATCAAACAGGTTACGGTAGTTCTGACTTCTCTTCTTATAAAGTTCCAGTTCTTCTGCGGGGCGTCCCAACTTCTCACCCATACGGTAGATGCACCAGTCATCGTATGCATACTCCAATGTGCGGGCGGCACTCTCATTGATTTTCACATCATAAGGCACATATCCCAGTTTATTGTAATACTCATATCCGCGACGTCCGGTAGTCGAAACTCGCGGGTGCACACTATTGGCACCTTTCAATAGTCCTTCATACATTTTTTCGGCATCCGCTTTAGT
This sequence comes from Bacteroides sp., assembly GCF_052357945.1. Lineage (GTDB taxonomy): Bacteria > Bacteroidota > Bacteroidia > Bacteroidales > Bacteroidaceae > Bacteroides. Next base: position 10,907 of record NZ_DAWCXD010000128.1, read on the forward strand.
GACATTCTTCATAAAAGCATCCGCTACTACAGAAGCAGAATTATTGCCAACCATACAGCCTCTATGTCCCGGACTTGCCCATTCGGGAAAGAAGCCACTTTCAAGATAGGTATTGAGTAATCCCTCCTGCATTTTCTCGCCCATGGAAGGATACACCAGATTGACAAACGGGAACAGGCAACGGAAGGTATCCCAGAATCCGGTATCGGTAAACATATAGCCCGGGCGGATTTCACCATTGTAAGGGCTGTAATGTACTGTTTCTCCCTTGGCATTCACCTCATGGAACATACGGGGGAAAAGTACGGAACGATACAGGCAGGAATAGAATGTACGCATACGGTTCTCATCATTATCCTCTATTCTGATACGTCCCAGTACGTCGTTCCAAGCCTTACGCCCCACTTCTTTAGTCTGTTCAAATGTCTTTTTACCGATCTCTTTCAGGTTAAGTTCCGCCTGTTCCGGGCTTATAAAAGAAGAAGCTACTCTGGCATGTACCTGTTCGCCCTTCTTCGTTGCAAAACCGATAGCCGCTCCTACATGATTGGATTGTAATTCCAGGTGTTTTTCTACCAGATGGTAATCTGCCCATACTTTATTGAAGGTGAAAGGTTTATCGAACTCTATCACGAAATAGTTCTTAAAGTTTTGGGGTACCCCTCCACTGTTGCGTGTTGTATATCCGATGATCTTATTTTCTTCGGGAATCACTTTGACATAGGAGCCACGATCAAAAGCATCTATGACCACATAAGCATCTTTCGTTTCGGGAAAAGTAAAACGGAAATAAGCACAACGTTCGGTCGGAGCAATTTCCGTTGTCAGATTATATTCTGACAGATAAACACTGTAATAATAAGGAGTTGCCTTCTCTGCTTTATGAGAGAACCAAGAGGCGCGCTGTTCCTGGTCTATTTTTAATTGCCCGGTCATCGGCATAATTGAAAACTGGCCGTAATCATTGATCCAGGGACTGGGCTGGTGGGTTTGCTTGAAGCCACGGATTTTATCCGAAGCGTAGGTATAGGCCCAGCCATCACCCATCTTGCCGGTCTGCGGCATCCAGAAATTCATACCCCACGGCAATGCGATGGCGGGATAGGTATTTCCATTGGACAACGAGATTTTAGAGTCGGTTCCCATCAAGGGATTGACGTAGTCCACAGGTTCTTTTTGGGCAAAAAGAAAAGAAGTACCCAGTAATAGGGCAGTTCCAAGAGACAATAGGTTCTTTTTATTCATGGTTTGCGAATTAAGCTATTATAATTAGTTGAATATATTTATTTCGTCGTTTCTGCCAGCAAAGTTAGGTATTCTTTAGCCAAAACTATCATGATAAAATGATTTGTCGAGAACAGAAAGCACAAGCAAGAAAGAAAAGTTGTACTTCTTACTTTCTTGCTTGATTCAAAAAATAGTTATTTCACTTTATATCTTCATTCTAAACCATTCATCAGAAACCGGACTAATTACATAAAAATATGAATCAGAATCTTCGTACATCCAAACACCCTTATCCGAAAAACAGAAATCCAAGAAAGCACTATAGATCGGGATTGATCGTACAACTTCTGCATCATCACCATAACTTCCAAGAATATAATTAATTCCCGTATTTTCAAGATAAACACAACCGGTTGCATCATTGGCTGTAGCATTTATCACAAAACCTACATAATGCCATTTACCAGCACCTGTCTCACCCGGGCAAACTATAATATTCCTTGGAGAGCGGTCGTCAAACTCTATTTGCGTAAGCAATCCAGTCAATTTATCACAAATATTATTTCTATCGACAATATGTGTTTTCCAAGAACTTGTATATGTTTTCAGCATATCAGAGCTTTTATTCAAATCCACCTTAAAGGCTGGATTATCCGTGCTCAAATCTCCTGTATCATATTTATAATAAAGTGCTCCAACAGCCACACCATTCACAGTTAAACCATCAATACTTAATATAGCTTTCTCATCATTGGTAGTATTAATTGTCATAGCATATTCTGTATGCTTCAATATTTTGCCATCCAGCAATGAGATTTTAATCTTCCAATTGTCATTTTCATCACAAGACATCGCATAATGTGCTGCAAACTGATTGGTTGACGCATTACGAAGTAATCCATTACTCAAATCCGTCTTAAGTATTTCCATGGATTGAGCTTTATTGTAAGCAATAATAGCCAACCGTTTTCTCTCCTTGGCTTGTTGCAGATCCGCAGTAGTTACCGAATTCAGAATCATCATTTTACCATTCGCTTGTCCCGTTGCAGTAATCTGAGAATCTGAATATCCCGTAATGACAAATGTGTTTTCCTGATTTTCTCCTAAATATTGCAACATACCTCCATTCTGCAACGTAAGTAAAACAACCTTTTCACCTTCAAAATCCAAAGAATAATCAGTTTCAACTGCATTCTTCAGCAAACTTTCATCTGAATCCGAAGTCACTGCTCCGTCCTCACTAAATTGGAAATAGAAAGTAACTCCTTCATAAGCCATTTTCCATCCTCCTGCTGTACATAACAAATCTTTCACTTCCGAAGGACGCAGGCGGTCTTCACTCATATTACCTTCATTCTCCCAGTCTTTCCAAGGTTCCGTCATGCCGCAACTATAAAGAGCAAAGCAGCACAACGACAACATTATATAAGTCAATTTCTTCATGATATTCTTCTTTTAAGATTTGAAATTAAAAATTAGGGATATATCCTCCCAAGTCCGGTCCCACCCCATAGTTTTTGGCTGCTCCCGGGGCACAAATACGTAAGTCAATCATCGGCGGAATCCGGTTGTCATTTTTCACTTTCATCACACCGTCAGTAGTGCCTCCCCAAGGATTACGCATCTTGAATAGATGAGAGTCATCGTCCGGTAAAATAAAGGTAAACGCATGTCCACTAGTCGTCTGCCAGTTTTCATCCACTTGTTCACCACTTCTTGTAAAACCACCAATAACCAATCGACCTTGTTTAAGCGACACCTCTACAGCACATTGAAATTCTTCAGAAATTAATGCACCTGCAACAAAACCTACACTATCT
>NZ_DAWCXD010000129.1:0-13910 GCF_052357945.1 Bacteroides sp.
ATGCTGTGTCGGTGACATTGATGACATTTTGTGCCAGCAAGCTTAGTAGTATCGGATAACTGACACTCCAAATCTGTTTGTTGGTGTACATAATTAAGTGTTTAAGTTTACACTTTGCAAAGATAGTGCTTTATTTCGATTCGGAAACGATGGGGTAGATGAAAACAATTTCCGGACCTCCGGGAGTTTTATCGTTGACGAGATAGTTTCCTCCGAAATGTTTTAGTAACAACAGGTTGATATCATGCCGGATGATGGTTTCCTGTGATACGAATGCATGGTCTGCCAAAGGTGAATTAGTGATCCGGAAACAAAGCATGTCTTCATTCTGGCTTAATGTGAACCGGATGATTCGTGCTTGCCGGTGTTCTTGTGGGTACACCAGTACGCTAATCAAGGCCTGTGTCAGTCGCATTATATCGGTATGAATTTGGGCGTCCGTTTCGCTGGAAAATTCAATCTGGATACCTGTTTCTTCGTTCCTCATCTGCGCCATGCTGCATGCTTCCTTGCATAGGGTAGTGGCATCATAGTCTTGCAACTGGAACTTCATCATCTGAGCTTCCAAACGGGATAAGTCGAGAACGTCATTGACAAGTCTCATTAACTTCTCCGAACTTTTGTGGATGATGTTTGAGTATTCTTGCCTTATTTCCTTGTCTATATTGGGTTCGCTGGCTATGAGTTGTGAGAAACCGACCACATTGTTGAGTGGGGTACGGATGTTATAGCTCATGTTGGACAGGAAGCGATTTTTTATTTCATTGGTCTTCCGCACGTTTTCTGTTGTTTTCCGGATTTCGTTTTCCGCGTATTTGAGTGCCTTCCGTACCATAAAGAGTCGTGCCATAAAGATAAAAAGCAGAATCAGGATAACAAATATAAAGATCAGATAGGTGAGCTGGATCCGGTTGTTTTCCCTTTTTTGATCCAGTTCTGTTTTTTCGATATTGTATTTGCTTTGTATCTGTGCCATCTGATTGTTTGAGAGTACAGTGGCTGTCGAGTCTTTGATGGCAAGTGCCTGCTCATACAGGGGGATGGCTTTTCCGCTTTGCCCTGCCTGTTTCCATATTCTGGCCTTTTCGAGTAGCTGTTCGGCATAGTCGCTTGTGAAGTCTTTCTTCAACATCGTCAGTGTCGTGTCGATATAATCCGATGCCTGTTGGTAGGCTCCAATTGCCTGGTAATATTTGGCAAATGTGTCGAAATAGAGTACTTTATACATGAAATAAGTATTCTCGTCCAGATATTCTTTAGATTTTACGAGATGTTCATAGGCTTGTTGCGGCTGATGGGTATTCAGGTAATAATAGCTGTAGAACAGTTCATTGAACAGGTATACATCGGCAAATCCCGCTTTTAAGGATGGGTTTGCACTGATGTGGTTATGAAGAGTGTTTTCCAGTTCCTGCAAATATTTGAGTAGTTTTTTATTATCCTTCTTTTCTTTGACAACGGATACTAACTGTGACAATACCGAGATACGGACCACCGGATTTTCTGTCGGAGTGAGTAGCTGGTAGGCAGCCTCCAGTGCTTCTATTCCTTTATCCCAGCGCTGGCTGCCGATATATGCATTACTCAAGCATTGATAGGCAGCCATACTACCCCGGTTACTATTCATTTGGGAGGCTTGCTGTTGCATCTTTTGAGATTCGTTGATAGCAAGTTCGTATTGTTCGTTGAATGTGTACAGGTCTATCTGGAAACGTTTGGCATCAAAGAAGTAATTCCATAAATCTGATTTCCGGGCATGAGGCTCCATTATGGTGAGCCATTTGGCTACACTGTCTTGATTATTACGATTGTAATAGTATAAAATATGGTAGTAAGCAGCCAGACCGGCATATTTGTCATTTCCCAGTTGCAATGCTTCTTTCATTAATGCATCCGAATATTGGATACATTGCTGGTTGTTTTGTTCTATTCTGATGATTTGATTGAGAACATTCAGCCGTGTCGTATCGTACGGTAATGTTTCCAACACCTTTATCAGGCTGTCGGATTCCAAAACAATCTTGGTGCTGGCTTTTCCGGTGAGGGTGCAGCATAATAGAAGGATCAGGAGCAGGACTTGTTTCATTCGGCTTCCTCCTTTCCTTGTTGCTCATGGTAAATGGGGTGTGTGAACAGGAAACGGGCTCCTTCCTCATAATTGGAGTCAATCCATATTTTGCCGCCCAGCTGCTCGATAATGAGTTGGCAGATAGACAGACCGAGTCCTGTCCCTTGAGCATTTTCATTCAGTTTCTCAAAACGGTTGAATATTTTATTCTGATTCTCCGGAGAGATACCGCAACCGGTGTCGGTCACAGAAAACAGTGCTATGTCTTCTGTCTGTTTTTCCAGTTCCATGGTGATGGAACCTTGCGGAGTAAATTTGGTTGCATTGATGAGAAGGTTGATTAATAATTGTTGTAACCTTGCATTGTCTGTCGTCAATTCTAATGAATGGAGAGAGGTCGAAAAACGGACGTTAGCATTCGTTTGTTTTATTTTCTCAACCATGTCGATAACGTTTCTGCATATTGCCACTGCATCACATCGCTCATATTTGAATTTCATCTTGCCTACTTCGAGACTGGACAAGTCGATTACGTCGTTAATCAGCTTGAGTAACAGTTCTGAATTTTGCTGAATAATATCGCTACACTGTTTCCGGGTCTCGTTGTCGATGGATTCTTCCGTCAGGATGGAGGAGAAGCCGGACAACGCATTGAGCGGCGTGCGAATTTCATGGCTCATGTTGGAAAGGAAAAGGCTCTTTGTTCGGATGGAATTTTCTTCTTGCTTTTTCACTTTTTCCAGTTCCTGCTGTGATTGGCGCAGTTTTTTATTTCCTCGTCTGACCAAAAGGATGAAAAATACAATCAGTATGACTATGAATAGGATGGTGAACCAGCTCCAGTAGAGGATTGTCTTCTGTCTGTTTAAGTTGTCCAGTTCATTTTTATCTATTTGGTAGAGGGTGTGCAATTCATTGATTTGGCGAATATAATTCATTGCGTCCAAAGAGTCTTTGTACGTATTGAATATTTCATAAGCTTCACATGCTTCCTTGCTGTTTCCCATTAGTGTAAGTATGTGTGCACGATCTTTCAGTACTTGCAGGGATCTGTATGAGTTGGCTGCTTTGGTATGCGAAAGTAATTCGTCAAGTGTGGTTAGTGCCTGCGTGTATTCTTTGGATTCAGTGTAGTAGCGTGAATACAGGTATTTAATCATTAAATGAAAATATGGGTACTGGTGTTGCCGGCTGATTTGTTCGGTTTGTCGTATATAGTTTAATGCTTCCGGAAGATGATGCGTCTGGATGCGATAGAATGCCTGACAATAAGCAAGGTGAAAATCGTCTTGGGGATTCGTATCCTTGTCAATAACAGATTCGAGTTCTCGGATATTGTCTTCTATATCTGTCATTTGGTGATAGTTGAGCTTCGTCAGGATAAATTGAGACAAGATCGTTTTGATATATTGGTTGGCATGAGGGAGTTTCTGAATGATTTCTAATGCTTCCTTATACGATTCGATGGCAACTTGTGGTGTTGACGAACTTAAATAAGTATTTCCAATGGCGTGTAATGCGAGTGCTGTTCCCAAAGGATAGTCCATTTCTCTGGCTTTCTGGTACATCTGATTGGCCTGGTTGATGGCGAGACTGACGTTGCCTTCTGTGATTAAGGCTTGAACGGTCAGCAGATTTATTTGGAATAGGAGTGGGTGTTGTTGTTCCTTTTGTAATTCCGGTTCTAAAAGTTTTTCCCAGGCAATGATGCTGTCGACAGGGGCGTCCGGACTAAATGGATGATTGTATTCAAGTAAAGGTTGTAATAAAGAAAGACGATCTGAATTTGTACGTGCAGCATATAAGGTGACCGATATTAATGCGGTTACGACTATTGCAATTATATGACGTCTGTGTTTTTTCACCTGATATAAGAATTGCTTGCTTGTAAGTTTATCTGCAAAAGAACTAAAAAGAGTGAAGATTACAAAGAAATCTTCACTCTTTTTTATAATTTATTTTCTTTTGAGTATCTCTCGTACCCCAGGGCCCTCGTGGTTGGGGTAGCCGGGAGTATGGTTTCTGCATCGTGGATCGGCATCTACTTTCAAACTCCGGTAATCGTCTTTGGTGCGGGCGATGTAATCATCAAGCATGGCACGGTGTTCGGCGAGGACTTTACTGTATTTAGGGTCTTTGGCGAGATTCTTGCGTTCTCCCGGATCCTTTTTCATATCATATAGCTCTTCTCCGTTACCTTCCAGATAGTGAGTGTACTTGTATCTCGGTCCGCGTACCATACGTCCGGGAGTAACGACATATTCATATTCGCTATGCCATTCGGAAACGACATAAGGGTGAGTTTTTTTCTGTTTCTCTCCTTTTAATATAGGTGCAAGGCTGATTCCCGGTTTTTCGGCCGGAACAGGAATTCCTGCCAAATCACAAAGGGTAGGCAGAAGATCCAGTGTAGGCTGTGTCAATACTTGGTCTATGGGCTTTTTCTGTTGTTTGATGCCGGGACCTGCAAAGATAAACGGTACGTTGGTCATTTCATCGTAGAAGCTGATGTGTTTGGTCACCATGCGGTGTGAAGCCATCCCATCACCATGGTCAGCCATGATAATAACGATTGTGTTTTTTCCGGCAGGAGTGGAATAGAGGGCTTTCAATACGCTGTCTACTTGCTTGGAAACCATCTTGGTATAGTGTTGGAAAGCAGCAATGTAATGACGGTAATTCTCTTCATTCCAATGAGAGGCTTGGGTCATGCGGCGATGACTGCAGCAGATGTATTGCACAGGTTTGGGGATATTGCTCCAGTCTTCTACATCGAAATTGGCCGGTAGTTCCGGAAGGGTTCCGCTGATGGGGCGGTCGGTATGTACTCCTTCGTTCGCTCCTACAAATCCACAGATATTGTGAGGGTTCTGAAAATCAGCGATACAGATGAATGGTTCTTCCGGCGGATTACTTAGATAAGCAACAGCGTCTTCGCATGTTCCTACATCCAGGAAGCTGTCGTTATTGACCGGGAATTCCGGATCAGTGAATGGCTTGGCTACCGGTTCTTTATGCTTGAATCCTCTAAGTGAACCCATGTCATGCGTTTTTCCGAAGTGTACGGCTTCGTAACCGTTTTCAGAGAAAAGACTTCCTAATGTCGGTACACTTTCGGGAATACGTGGGTTGATAGGTTCGCTGGAGTTGGAACGTACATTGGTTTGATGAGGCATCATGCCACTCCATAAAGCAGCGCGTGAGGGTTGGCTGAGAGGGCAGCCTACATAAGCATTGGAGAAGATAACTCCTCGTGAAGCGACTTCGTCAATAGGGAGGGTGCAGCCTTGTGTTTGTCCGTAAGCTCCCACAACGCGTTGTGTTAAATGGTCGCACTGGATAATCAGGAAATTGGGCTTTTCTTGAGCCTGCGCTGTCACGCTGCACAGGGCTAATCCCATGAATGGATAAATAGTTTTCATTACTGGTTAGAATTAAGTAATATTTGATTTGGAAGCAAAAGTAGGAAAAAAGGAAACGTAAAAAAGGGCGAGGTAGTAGTTTTGGACGCAAATGAAAGTATTTTGTACAAAAATGAAAGGTGTGGCAGGCGGTTAGGGTGAACTATCGGTGATGAGTGTTGAATGATAAGTGATAAACGGCAGGTGATGAGTCATAAAACGGGTTACTGAAAAAGAAAACGGTGAATAAACTGCACTTGTTATGGCGCAGTTTGTTCACCGTTTATTTATAAGTTTGCTGTTGATTAGCTGTTCATGCTCATCAGGAATTCGTCGTTGTCTCTGGTTTTTTCCAGACGGTCTTTAACGAAGTCCATTGCTTCGATCGGATTCATGTCGGCAAGATATTTGCGTAATATCCACATGCGGTCAAGAGTTGTTTTATCAAGCAACAGGTCGTCGCGACGAGTGCTGGATGCGGTAATGTTGACCGCCGGGAAGATACGTTTGTTGGACAGGTTACGGTCGAGCTGTAATTCCATGTTACCTGTACCTTTGAATTCTTCGAAGATAACTTCGTCCATTTTAGAACCGGTATCGATCAATGCGGTAGCGATAATGGTCAGTGAACCACCGTTTTCAATATTACGGGCAGCACCGAAGAAGCGTTTAGGTTTATGAAGTGCATTTGCATCCACACCACCGGAAAGAACTTTACCGGATGCAGGAGATACTGTATTGTATGCACGAGCCAGACGAGTGATAGAATCAAGGAAGATAACTACGTCGTGACCACATTCTACCAGACGTTTTGCCTTTTCCAATACGATACCTGCAATTTTTACGTGGCGTTCTGCCGGTTCGTCGAAAGTAGAAGCGATTACTTCTGCATTAACGCTGCGTGCCATGTCTGTTACTTCTTCCGGGCGTTCGTCAATCAGCAACATAATCATGTAAACTTCCGGGTGGTTGGCTGCGATAGCGTTGGCGATATCTTTCATTAAGATGGTCTTACCTGTCTTTGGTTGGGCAACAATCAATGCACGTTGGCCTTTACCGATAGGAGCGAAAAGATCGACGACACGGGCAGACATAGAGTCTGAATAACCGCCTTTGCAAAGTTTGAACTTTTCATCCGGGAAGAGAGGTGTCAGATGTTCGAAAGGAACACGGTCGCGAACGAAAGCTGCGTCACGTCCGTTGATCTTCGAAACCTTTACCAATGGGAAATATTTTTCTCCTTCTTTGGGTGGACGGATAACTCCTTCTACTACATCACCGGTTTTCAGACCAAATAGTTTGATTTGAGACTGTGATACGTAAATATCGTCCGGAGAAGAAAGGTAGTTATAGTCGGAAGAACGGAGGAATCCGTATCCGTCCTGCATAATTTCCAAAACACCTACTCCGTTGAGAATATCGTCGAATTCATAAGGCTTTTCGCGCTCAATAACTTTGCGTTCCTGCTGTTGTTGTATCGGAAGGTTTTCACCCGCATTGTTCTGCTGAGCGGCACGTGGTATCGGTAAGCGTTGTTGATTTGGGTTCTGAACCTGATTCTGGTTATTGTTGTTACGCTGGAAATTATTATTGTTGCTATTGTTATTATTGGCGTTATTGCCATTGTTGTTAGCATTGTTATTGCCGTTGTTATTGTCGCGTGAGCGAACAATACGCGGACGTTGCTGCTGGGACTGCTGCTGTTGAGATTGTTGTTGCTGTTGAGGATGAGATGGCTGTTCCGGTGCTGTCTGTGCTGATTCTGTTTTAGTAGCTTCGAATTTTCCGAATAATTCGGTAGGAAGTTCTATTTTTTCGGAAGGCAGATCTTCGATTGGAATAAAATCATCGTCGTCAACGCTGGATAAGATATTGCTTTCCTCGTCGATAACGGGTGCAGCTTTCTTTTGTGGTTTATCTATTACCTTTTTCTCTACAACAGGTTTGTTAGGTTCAGTAGCCGGTTTATTTGTTTCTGCAACAGGCTTATTTGCTTCTGCAGCTGGTTTGTTTTTTGCTTTCTTCTCGGCTGTTTGCTGTTGTACCGGAGCTGGCTTTTCCGTAGTACCAGTAGCTTTCTCTGCAACAGCAGGTTTAGGCTCCACTACTTTGGGTGCTGCCGGTTTTGCATTTTCTACTTCTTTTTTCTCTTCTGCGTCAGAGTTCTTACGAGGACGGCCTACTTTACGCTTGGGAGTAGCAGTGTTTTCTGCTTTAGCTTCTACAACAACAGTTTCTTTTTCTTTGTTTGTACTTTCTTCTTTCTTGGAAGGTTGTGGTGCAGCTTTTACAGGAGCGGCCTCTTTTGTTTTGTTAGCCTCTCCACTCTTTGTTGCGGAAACCACTTTGTCTTCTTTTTGGGTAGGAGCTACCCGTGAACGCTTTTTCTTTTGTTCTTCATTTTTGCGTTCTTCTTTTAGCTTATCTGCGGCAACTTTCTTTGTAGCTCCTACAATGGCCTGTTCATCGAGTATTTTATAAACAAGGTCTTCTTTTTTGTATGAGTCTGCTTTTTTTATGCCTAACTCTTTGGCAATAACTTGAAGTTCCGACAGATTTTTGTCGTTTAATTGGATAATGTTATACATATAGTATGGTAAGTTATTAATATTTCTTTTTTTTGCTGAATTATGGACAGCATTACTACAGCTCATGGCTACAGATATGCGAGCATACGTTTTGTTTTTTATTCTGAATTAGGGATGTATATGTTGAATCGTAGAATGTTTCAACGGGGCAAAGATAATAATTTTTTTTGGTTTCATGAACAATCAAACAATTTTTTTCCACGTAAAAGTGTATCTTTGCTACATAAAAGAAAATAGTATGACAGTAAATGAAGCTCATTTAATTTATTTTTCGCCTACACACACATCTAAACAAGTTGCGGAGGCTATTGTTCACGGGACGGGCATAAAAAATATTTTTCCTATCAATGTGACGCAGAAGATTGCGGATGAAATTGTGATTCCTACATCTTCTTTGGCTATTATTGTAGTGCCTGTGTATGGAGGACATGTCGCTCCTTTGGCAATGGAACGTTTGCAGTATATCCGTGGAGTGGATACTCCTACCGTTTTGGCTGTGGTTTACGGAAATCGCGCTTATGAAAAAGCTTTAATGGAGCTGGATGCTTTTGCTATTCCTCACGGATTTAAAGTAATTGCCGGGGCAACTTTTATTGGAGAACATTCATATAGTACCGACAAATACCCGATTGCAGTGGGACGTCCAGATGAATCGGATTTAGCTTTTGCTGAGGAGTTTGGGAAGAAAATCATGGAAAAAATACAGACAGCTGATAGTATGGATACCCTTTATCCGGTGGATGTACGTGCTATCAAACGTCCGAGTCAGCCATTCTTTCCTTTGTTCCGTTTTTTGAGGAAAGTCATCAAGTTACGTAAAAGTGGGACACCGCTTCCCCGCGCTCCTTGGATGGAAGATGAGGACTTGTGTACCCATTGCGGATTATGTGTGGTCCGTTGTCCGGCAGGGGCTATAACAAAAGGGGACGAGCTACATACGGATGAGGCTAAATGTATCAAATGTTGCGCCTGTGTAAAAGCTTGCGTAAGAAAAGCAAGGGTATACGATACCCCTTTTGCAGCTTTGTTATCAGATTGCTTCAAGAAACAGAAGTTGCCTCAAACTATTTTGTAGATCACGACACGCTTAGTCGTTTTATCAATACGAAAGCGGTTGTCTGTTCGTTCGCCTATCAGCCATGCGATATGTTCTCCACAGCAGAGTACCCATTGGCGTTCTTTTTGGCTGATAGAAAATTTGTGGTCGGTGAGATAATCGCTTATTTTTTTCTTTCCTTTCATTCCAAAAGGAATAAAAGTGTCTCCCGGCTGCCATTTTCGGTAATGAATTTCTCCATTCAGTTTGTCGGCATCAAAACAGGCAGTTCCTTTTTCGCGTGGAATTAGAAAGTCCGGAGTATATTCTCTTTCTTCTTTGATGATTTGAAAAGGAGGAAGAGTCTCATTTTCAGATTCAGCTGTTTCTATTAATAGGAATTCTCTGTCTTTTATCACTCTCCATTCTTTGCTACAGAATTGCTTGCCCGGTTGGCTATGAAGCGAATGAGCGATATCTTTGATTTGTGCGGAATTGAATCCTAGAGGATGCAGGACTTCGAATAAGATGGCTTCGGGTGCCGATTCCTTTACCAAATCACTGATCCGGATACCTTCTGCCGTAATGATTTTCTTTTTAGTTTCCTCTATACATTTATTATATATAGTGGCTACATCATTTAGATAATTACTCATATCTACCAGGGTATTTTTGACTGACGGATTAATTTCCTGCATGAGGGGAAGGAAGTTGAGCCGGATTTTATTACGGGTATATTCGTCTTCCAGATTGGTGCTGTCTGTCACATAATCTTGTCCGATGTTTTGCAGGTAACGAATTATTTCTTCCCGGTTGATACAAAGCAGAGGGCGTACGATGGCTCCATTACGGGGGCGGATTCCTAACAGACCGGTAATTCCTGTTCCCCGAATCAGGTTAAGTAGTATAGTTTCTATGCTATCATCCTGGTGATGGGCCACAGCGACAACATCTGCCTGACATTCTTTTCTAATTTTCTCGAACCATTGGTAGCGGAGTTCCCGTGCGGCCATTTCAATCGAAATATGTTTTTCCGTTGCATATTGGGTCGTGTTGAAATCAATGGTATGTAAATGGATTTCCATTCTTTCGCAAAGTTGGCGGACAAATAACTCGTCCCGGTCTGACTCTTTGCCTCGCAGGTGGAAATTACAATGTGCGGCTTCGCAATGATAGCCTGCTGTATGCAGAATATATAGTAATGCCACCGAGTCGGCACCACCACTCAATGCAATCAGGATTTTATCATCTGGTGAGAATAAATGTTCCTTTTCTATATATTTTGTAACGCGTTGTTGTATCATACCTGCAAAGATACAAGTTTATCAATAAGTTTTTTTATTTTTTTCTGAATCTTTTAGAGGATGAAAAAAGCTGCTATTTAAAAACATTCTAAATAATTTGCATGCTCCGAAGTTATGAATTATCTTTGCCAAAAATTTTGAGAGTTATGCGTTTGTCCGAATTAAAAACAGGAGAAAAAGGTGTTATTGTAAAGGTATTGGGGCACGGTGGTTTTCGTAAACGTATTGTGGAGATGGGCTTCATTAAAGGTAAAACGGTTGAAGTGCTGTTGAATGCTCCGCTAAAAGATCCCATAAAATATAAAGTTTTAGGTTATGAAATTTCTCTTCGTCGTCAGGAAGCTGAAATGATCGAAGTTATCAGCGAAGAGGAAGCAAAGAAACTGGCCGAGAAGACCGTTTATCATGAAGGATTGCCTGAAGACCTTTCAGTAAAAGAAGAAGATATGAAACGGTTGGCGTTAGGTAAACGCCGTACTATTAATGTTGCTTTGGTCGGAAATCCGAACAGTGGCAAGACTTCTTTATTTAATCTTGCATCCGGTGCTCATGAGCATGTTGGAAACTACAGCGGCGTAACCGTGGATGCCAAAGAAGGTTATTTTGATTTCGAAGGCTATCATTTCCGTATTGTCGATTTGCCGGGAACTTATTCTTTGTCTGCTTATACGCCGGAAGAAATCTATGTGCGTCGTCATATTATCGATGAAACTCCGGACGTGATTATTAATGTAGTCGATTCCTCTAATCTGGAGCGAAACTTATATCTGACTACTCAATTGATAGATATGAATGTCCGCATGGTGGTAGCTCTGAATATTTATGATGAGTTGGAAGCCAGTGGAAATACATTGGATTATCATCTGTTGAGTAAGTTGTTCGGGGTGCCGATGTTGCCTACTGTCAGTAAGAAAAATCGTGGATTGGATACCTTGTTTCATGTTGTTATCAATCTGTATGAAGGAGTAGACTTCTTTGATAAACAGGGAAATATGAATCCGGAAGTTCTTAAGGATTTGACCGAATGGCATGATTCTCTGGAAGATCGTAAGAACCACGAGGAAGAGCATTTGGAAGATTATGTACGTGAACATAAAAAGACAGGGCGTGTCTTCCGGCATATTCATATCAATCATGGTCCTGATATCGAAAAAGCGATTGAAGCTGTAAAAAGTGAGGTTTCCAAAAACGAATTTATCCGTCATAAATATTCTACCCGTTTCCTCTCCATTAAATTGTTGGAGAATGATCCTGACATTGAGCGCATTGTGCGGACATTACCAAATGCGGATGAGATATTCCATGTCCGTGATAAGATGTCGAAGCGTGTTCAGGACACAATGAATGAGGATTGTGAATCGGCTATTACGGATGCTAAATATGGATTTATCAGTGGTGCACTGAAGGAGACATTCACAGATAATCACTTGGAGCAGGCGCAGACAACAAAAGTGCTGGATTCGATCGTAACTCACCGTGTCTGGGGATTTCCTATTTTTTTCCTTTTTATGTATCTGATGTTTGAAGGTACGTTTGTCATTGGAGAATATCCGATGATGGGGATTGAATGGCTTGTCGAGCAGATTGGTGACTTGTTACGCAATAATATGGCGGAAGGTCCATTTAAAGATTTGCTGATTGATGGAATTATTGGTGGGGTAGGAGCGGTTATTGTCTTTTTGCCGAATATCTTGATTTTGTATTTCTGCATTTCTCTTATGGAAGATTCGGGTTATATGGCTCGTGCAGCTTTTATCATGGATAAAATCATGCATAAAATGGGATTGCACGGAAAATCATTCATTCCTTTGATTATGGGATTTGGATGCAATGTACCTGCTATTATAGCTTCCCGTACTATTGAGAACCGGAAGAGCCGTCTTATTACAATGTTGGTAAATCCTTTGATGTCTTGCAGTGCGCGTCTGCCAATTTATTTATTGTTGGTGGGTGCTTTCTTCCCGAACAATGCAAGTCTGGTGTTGTTAAGTATTTATGTGATTGGTATTGTACTGGCTGTGGTAATGGCCCGCTTGTTTAGCAAGTTTCTGGTGAAGGGTGATGATACTCCATTTGTGATGGAACTTCCACCTTACCGTATGCCGACAGCAAAATCGATCTTCCGTCACACATGGGAAAAGGGAGCGCAGTATTTGAAAAAGATGGGAGGCATTATTATGATTGCTTCTATTATAATCTGGTTCTTGGGGTATTATCCGAATCATGATGCTTATGAAACAGTTGCCGAGCAGCAGGAAAATTCTTATATCGGCCAGTTGGGACGTGGTATAGAGCCAGTTATAAAACCACTGGGATTTGATTGGAAACTAGGTATTGGCTTGCTTTCCGGTGTGGGAGCGAAAGAATTGGTAGTAAGTACATTAGGTGTCTTATATGCAGATGATCCGGATGCTGATTCAGTAAGTTTGGCAGAACGAATTCCGATTACTCCATTGGTTGCTTTCTGTTATATGTTGTTTGTATTGATTTACTTCCCGTGTATTGCGGCGATAGCGGCTATAAAACAGGAATCGGGTAGTTGGAAATGGGCGCTTTTTGCTGCTTGTTACACAACGGGATTGGCTTGGCTTGTATCATTTGCTGTTTATCAGATTGGAGGATTGTTTGTATGAATAATTGGCAAGATTGGGTAGTCGGAGTACTGGTTGTACTCTGCATTGCCCGCGTCATATATGGAATATTTCGTTTTTTTCGTCGTACGCGAGAAAATCAGAATCCTTGTGACAGCTGTGTAAGTGGCTGTGAACTAAAGGATATGATGGACAAGAAACGCGGAGAGTGCGATGTAAAGAAAAAAAGTACAAAGAAAAATTGCTGCGGATAGTTGGTAGTTTCAAAATTTGTACTACCTTTGCAACCGCAAACGAGAAATAATGGTTCCTTGGATGAGTGGCTTAGTCAGCGGTCTGCAAAACCGTGTACGGCGGTTCGAATCCGCCAGGAACCTCACGAAGCCCTTTCAGATGTTTTCTGGAAGGGTTTTTCTTTGCTCTTAACTGAAAATGGTACTACATTGGTACTACAAAATTAGGGTAGGAAAAGTGTGATTCTTCTTCTCACATGTGTAATGACTACGGAAAAATCTTTGTAGTGTATCAGTTCCAAATAGCGGTATTCGGAAGTTTGGTTCTAATAACTTTCATTATTGCAATTAATTTTGCTTTCCGAATAATTCTAAAGCCAAATCATGATCTATTACAATAGTTCTCCCTCTTTGTTTTATTGCCTCATCTAGTATTCCCGATGATTTTATTTTTGAAGCATGTCGCTTTGTGCAGTGTAATAAATCGGCTAATCCCTGTAAACCATATACATATCTTTTTTCT
The DNA here is from genome assembly GCF_052357945.1 of Bacteroides sp. Taxonomy (GTDB): domain Bacteria; phylum Bacteroidota; class Bacteroidia; order Bacteroidales; family Bacteroidaceae; genus Bacteroides. Next base: position 13,745 of record NZ_DAWCXD010000129.1, read on the forward strand.
TCTATCTGTTTGATTTTTGAGATAAGGCTGGTTATTAGTTCTTTTAAATCTCCTACTGTTAAGTCAATTAGGCGAGTGTCGTCTGAAAATCTTCTTTCTATTCCTATCATAGTATTATTAATGCGAATCAGTATTTGATTTATTAGTTAAAAATTAGCGTAATTAG
>NZ_DAWCXD010000130.1:0-13905 GCF_052357945.1 Bacteroides sp.
GCTGCCAGCTCTTTCTTACTCATTCTTTTGCCGGCCTTTTTCTCTTTCTTTTCTTTCTTTTTTGCCATAATATGTGGGATTTATTAGTAGTTCAATCATTGATGGGATACAAAGTAAACAAATTTTTGGTTAGTTTGTTGCCAAGGTCTGTTTATTTTTTGCTTTGCTTTTCTGTAAAGTATTAAGTCGATAGAGAAATATTGCTTAATTATTTATAAACAGAAAAAGAGGGGTGTCATCCCGACGCACCTCTTTTTCTGTTTACTTAAGAGAGATTTATGTTATTAAATTAGTCTTTTATACAGCGTATAGGAAAACCACGTTTTGGGGTTATTCCATATTTAGAATAAGTTATTCCGTAGCTATTATTGCTAAAAGTAATATTTCCCGCCCCTTGGGTTTGCATATCTGTGGTCCAGAAGTCAACACCACTTTCTGACCAGCCAAAGCTTCCTGTATGATAGCATTGTCCGGAAGGAATAATAGTAAGTCCGTAAGTATTACGAGGTCCATTTGCCAAGTCAGGGTTCATGTCTGAATTTCCGGAAGGTCCCCATCCTTCAAGACCTGCTAATGCCGACCAAACATTCTTGCAATTTGGATCAGAGTGTGTTTCTCCAAAGTCGTCTTGCCATACATCTCCTTCAACAGGGGCTAATTGTTCAGCTACAAAATTCTCTAATATTTTCCATTCTGCTTTACTAGGTAGGTGCCATCCACTTGGACAGATTCCTTGCACTCCACTTGGTACAGCATCTGCATCCTTTCCTTCTGCGTTTTCTTTATTCATTGCAGCATACCAGTTATATAGAACTCCATATGTTTTGTATGTTTCAGTATTTTTTGCGGTGTTTATATCTTCACCATCGTAGTCATAAACGAAATAAAGAGGTTCCCCTTCGCAAGTAGCAGCAGTAGCAGGTTTATTCACTTTAGGTAAATAAGCCAGATTTTCAGCCATCCATGTCTGCTCACCGATTTTTACGGTTTTGTATACATGGTTGTCACGTGAATCAACCATTTCTCCTTCGCCTGGTTCAGGAGTGGGTTCCGGCTTTGTCAGAGTGATGTTAACTTCGCTTGTAGCCATTGTTCCTTGATCACCTTTGACGGTTAATTCAATTTTTAATGCTCCTTCGGCTTGGTTAGCTTCAAATGTATAATCATAGCTAAAAGGCACAGCAGTAACTTCTGATATAGCTTTGCCTCCTACTTTTAATGTGACGTTTGAGATTTCACCAAAGTCAATCGTAGCTTCTCCTTTGATTGTCATTTTTTCTGCAATGTTTACCGTAGCTCCTTCAGCAGGTGCAGATATGGAGCATGTTACATGTTGCTCGGGAGTAGGGTCGTTGTTGTCGTCACCACAAGCAATTAGTCCTAAGACTGCGAATAAAAAGAATCCAAATTTTTTCATAAATGTATTTATATTTAGTGAGTAATAATATAATCGTTAGTCTTTGATACAACGGACAGGAAGACCTACTCCCGGATTGAATTCTGCATTGGTTACAAATGTGTGGAGGTCTGACCATAAACGTACGGTGATACCGAATTCTGGTCCCATTTGTACTCCGGCTGTCGAACTCCACCAGCCGGCACTGTAACAGGAATGCATCCAGTCTTCGTCACCTGCACATGCACGGAATCCGATGGGTAAACCGTTGAATAAGGTTGCATTATTCTTTTCCATTTCTACGCCAACCCAAGTTGGTTGAGGTTCTATTTCTGTATATTCCGGCAGCATCCACATTGTTGTTGAAGCTAAAGCTTTTGCTATGGCTGTTTCGTCTACCTGACCGTCATTCATGATAGCGGCCATGCCGGAGTCTAAAACATATTTAGATAATGTCTGCCATTCTTTTTGTGACGGGATATGCCATCCGTCAGGACAAACACCTTTTATATTCCGTGTTTCATCTTCTCCTAATGCTGTTTCACCTTGAAGTGCTGCAGGTAAGTTATAGTAGGCTCCATAAGCTTTTAAATAAGCTTTTCCCAAGTCTGTTTTGATATCACTGTCAAACATAACATAATATTTGGGCGCTGTTGAAGATATATCAAAGTTCTGTTCCGGTAAATAGCGTAAATTCTCTGCCATCCAGATTTGTTCTGCAAGTTGTACCGTCTTGTATACATTTCCATCACGTGTATCTGTGAGGTCTTCTCCGATTTGAGGTGGTGCAGGTCTGTCACCGAGTTCTGTTGTGACAGTAATAGTTGCCAAAGCTCTGCCTTCATGATCTCCTTTGACTGCTAATTCAATTTTCAACTCTCCCGGTTCGGCATTTTGGGCGAAGGTATACTCATAATAGAATGGAACTGAAGTGATGTCAGTGATAATTTCCTCGCCCACTTTAAGTTCAGCAGAGATAATTTTACCATAATTAGTCGTTCCTTCTCCTCTGATAATCAGTTTGTCTGACATTATAACGGTTTCTCCGTTAGTCGGCATAAATATCTCACAGCTTACCTGTTGGTCCGGAAGTATTTCTCCTCCTCCGCCTGCTGTGCTATTGTCATCTTTACAGCTTGCACCAAGTAATCCTAATGCCACAATAAAGCTAGTTAATAGTATCTTTTTCATATGTTATTGTATTATGTCTTCTTTAAATAGAATACAGTTAATAAAAATGGACAGATTGTCTATAACCTTCTGTAGTTCTGCATCTTCATATACCCGGAAAACAAAACCGAAAGGATCACTCTCTTTTATTCCGGAAAAAGCGAAAACGAATGTTCCGTCCGTTAACATTACGGGACCTAATGAGATTGTTACGGAAGGATCTTTTACATAATATAGGTCAGAGTTAAGAATTTCGAATGAGAGATATAAATTGTCCTCGAAGATTCCTAGGTTTTGACCGGCCCCAAAAGCCAGGCAGTTGTCTACGGCTTTTGCTTTCAGTTTGTAAGGCAATCCGGTTAGAATGTTTGAAAGCAGGTATGTTCCGTCTTCCTGTTTCTCAATGGTGACATCTTTCAAACCGTAATTCATTTGCCCGTCTGAAAACATGCCTTGCCATGTTCCGGTAAGTTCGTCAACATCATATTGTATTACCTGATAAGAAGCCGATCTGTCTTTTGCTGCCACATTGACAATAGCTCCTCTCATTTTTCCGGAGGTATTTTCTTTTACTTTGAAATTTATTCCCTTCGCATTCTGTTCAAATGACAACCATTCTTGAGCTTCTGTGGGTATGTCTATTGTATAATCGAAAGAACTTTGTAGTTTTATTGGCAGAGTAGTTGCTTTATTGTCGGTACGGAGCATCCATTCGTCTTTGCCGAAGATGAAAACAGCTCCGGATTGATTGATGTTGAATGCTTCTGTCTCTACTCCGTTACTGATTGTCAATAAAGCATTTCTACCGGAGTACCCGGTATTTTCTTTTACTTCGAATACCACTTCATTAGGATTTACTTCTTTCAGCACACACCAATCGACGTCAACATCTGCTGTTATATTTCCTGTTGACTGAAGTTGTATGTATCCTTTTCCGCCGGTAGCTTGGAAATTAGTATTTACAGCTTTGATTTCTAACTTGGATTCGCTGCTTTCCGTATCATTGCATCCCGCTATTGCTACGCTGCAAAGTACAAATAAGAATATATTAAAAAGCTTTCTCATAATCGTATTAATTACTTTCGTTTTCTTTTACCATTAAGATTGAGTTATACCAGCTCCAGTAACCCATTAGTCCGGAGGTTGAATATTCATCAGATGAATAAGCCCAGATTATCAATGATGTATTTTCCTGGCTTGCTTTATCCGCAAAGTAAAAAGTGAAAGGGTTGCTGTTTGTCGTCACATTTACCAATCCGTTGCGTAGGCGTGATGGCAGACTTAATTCTGTGTGGGCATAGCCTTCTACACCTGCCGCGCACGCAAAGTAATAAGACGAGGAAGAAGTCGAACTTATACTTTGTGAATCTAAGACCAGTTTTCCGCTGGCCTTGTCATACTGGAGGGTGAAGTTGAATCCGCCAATACTTTTCAGTGTATAACTTTCTCCTCTGACTTTAGGAGAGATGGTTACAGATTGCGAAGTTGCCCCTTCGTCATAATCGTCAATCGTTGCAGTGTAGGTACCGATATAGTCTTCATATTGTAGATAGTTTTCGGGATAATATTCTTTAAGTACGATGTCAGTTGCTCCTGCGTCGGTACAAACAAATAGTCTGGACTTTCTATCCCATTTGAAGTTCTGGACTTCAAGTCCGTTGACATTGTACGGGGATTGTAACTTTAATCCTTTTTCGGTATAGATATAGGGTAAACTCCTTGTGATACTATAATCGGTGCTGTAAGCGGAGAATGTAGCCATTGTGCCATTGTCACGTATAAAGTAATTCAGTACTTGTCCGCCTTTCTCCATACGGTATGTATTCAGAAAAGCATCTTTCTCAATGTTAATGATATCTTCAATTTGAATACGCCATGGTATATCTTTGGGCATAGGCGTCATCTCCATTATGTTTTTGTATTTTTTTCCTTGCAGAATCACCTTGTCAGGAGTTGCGCTCATTATAATAAACTCGTAATCCCCTCCCAGGTTCATGTTCAGACCTAAAGGACCTGAAAACATATGGATCAGTGGGTTGTATGAATCGAAAGTGAGCATTGTGCTTTGTTCCGATTTGACTTGATACAGGGAGGTTATTATAGTTCCCGGTTTGTAGCTTTCTGCACCTGTTTCCGAAGCCATTTCTACTTGCTTCCCGTCAAATTTCATTAGTAAAGTGATTGCACCTGCAGAATAGCTGCTTCCTATGTAATATTCCAGTTTCCAGCCGTTCGGCACATCTTTAAGAATCTCCTGGCATTTGATTACATCGGCTGTGGCTCTATTGGCAGATGATTCGTCGAATATTTCTTCTTCGGAGAAAAGACAAGATTGCAAAACAATGCAGGCCAATGCCAGAAGTGTGTATATGGATAGATATTTCTTCATAATTTTCATATTTTATTCAATAATACTTAAGTCTACATAGCCGTTTGCTATGTCATCCTGGCGTCGTAGAACAATCTCGCGTAATTCGTCCAGATTGATTCCCCAGGTTTGTTCCATATAACTATAAACTATTTCGAATTTCTGCTTTATGAGTGCACGGCCGTTTTCACCGGCATTCTGCAGCATGTTATTCCAGTAGTTTTTAGTATTCGTGACATACACTGCGATGTTTTCCACAAAATCTTCACGTGATTCACTCATTGCGTAAGGAGTGACAAATCCTTGTTGCCATGCGTTACGGTCGGCCCCCACCATATACCAGTCGCTACCGATATAGGCATTTTCCGTAATACGGTCAAATGCCGGATCGTAGTTTTTGGTTTGATGCAGAATATGTGCGAACTCATGGTGCATTGTCTGGAAATAGTAGTCGTTTAACAGGTTAATATCTATTTGGTCGGGATTGATGTCATTTACATTGTATAATGTAATTTTCATGCCGCCTTCAGCTGTTCCTAATACCATAGTTCCATTGTCCTCATAGGCGGGGGAACCGATAAAGTGGATTGTCTTAGGAATATATTGGCGTAAGAAGTTCGGATTGCCTGTTGCTTCATCGTATGCTTCCAGCCATACATGTTTGATAATTTTAGCCAGTACCACGGACTTTTTGTATTCGGCAGGTGCTAATACGTGTGTCATGTCGCTCTCGTTATCTTCCATGCGATATTTTAATGCAATGTTGTATGGATGGGTATAATTGCCTAATATCCACTTGTCGAATGGGCTACGATCTACTTCTTCTGTAGAGAAAATGCTGTTTGTTTTGTCTACGTCTTCGTCATTGTTGCAAGCACCCAGTCCACAGCTCAATGTCATGATTAAACTATATATGATGTATTTCTTCATATTTTTTTCCTCCTAAAGTTATTTAGTCATTTCTTGGATTTGGTTGCATACCTGCCGTAATGACACTGGCCGGTAGCTGAATTGCACGTCTGGGGTCATTCGTGTCCATCTTGTCGGTGATATTCACCAAGGTATAACCTTCATAATAGCGGCGGTAGATTACAATGCCATAGCGTTTTATATCTTGCCATCTAAGACCCTCTTCTAAGGTTAGCAGGCGTCTTGCATGTAGAATGCAATGTATCAGATTCTCCTGCATTCCTTTTTCTACTACAAAATCCGGATGCAATTCCTTTTTTACTGTCGGAGCCTCCGGTGTGTAATATTTTAGTCGGGCATAAAAATCATTGATTGTCTCCTTGGTCAAAGTTTGGGTGTTTTTTGTAAAGGCTTTCTGCCAGGCATCTATATCGGCGGCAGCTTCGTCATAACGTTTTAGTAACGTGTAGGCTTCAGCCCGGCAAAGCAATGCTTCATCGGTGGTAAAAGCAGGATACAGCATATAGCCGACCCAACTGTTGCCCGACGTGAATTGCTGATAGATTACTAAGCGGCGGAATCCGTTCTTTATAGAGCCACCGGGTGAAAATGGGATCTGATGATAACTTGACTGATCTCCCCATGGACCTTCGGATTTACAACTTTCTGAAGCAGTGATATTGTTCATGCAATACCTTTCGCAGTTGGCATAACCCGGATCGGAAACCAATGGCCAATATGAAGCTGCTGATATTACCATTAGATTGGCACGGTTATCTGCATCTACATAAGCGTTCGGCTGTATATTCTTGTTGGGAGATAAAGCTCCTAATGCAGCCCAGTCACGTAAATATTGGGACGCATTATTACCGAGTACTATATTGGCATAATCGATAACTTTCTGACAGTTGGAGAAATCCGGTTGTGTATAATATAGATAAAAGCGGGCTGCAAATGCATAAGCGGCCTTTTTATTAAAATGATATTTTACCCGTGAGTAAATATTGTCATCAATTAAAGGCAGTCCTTCTTCTAAATCGGCTGCAATATTCTGGTATACTTCAGCAACTGTTCCGCGTGAGTATTGTGGATTTACAGATGTTTCCGGTTCTTTTATGTAGGGTATACCCAAGTCTTTGTCCCCATTTGTGCCATACGCTTTGCAGAATGTGGTAGCTAATACAAAATGATTGTATGCACGGCATATCAAAGCTTCGCCTTTCTGGGCTGATAATGATTGAGGATTTCCCATCTGCTCAATGGCCGCCAAGGCTTGGTTGGCTGATGCAATCGAGTTATAACAGTCATTCCATAGAGCATGGGGAGAGTCCTGATTTTCTTCAGTCGTTTGTTGCCAACGGTACAAATGTTCGTTTAATCGGAAAAGGTAGCTGTATGCTCTGCTATTTTCATCGATATTGTCACTGTAAAATTCTCCTATGTGGCAGTTGGTAGTCATAGGATATGCAGATACCAGAACTTTAGTAATACTTTCTTCAGTAGTCAATTCGGTTCGGTTATCCGGCATTTCATCTAAAAAATCACTACAGGAAGTTGTTCCCAAGCACAGAGCTGAAATGAATGCTGTATATAAGACGTTTCTGTATTTCATCATTTTTATAATTATCTGAATGGTTAAAATCCTAATCTAAGAGTCAATGTAAACTGACGAGGTACAGGGGAGGCTACTCCACCGGTATTGAAGAATTCCGGATCCTGTCCATTGAGTTTTTTATCTGCATAAATCAGGAATAAATTGGTAGCCTGAAGTTTCAAAGATAAATTAGATATCTTTGCTGGTGCAATCCATGATTGGGGGAAGTCATAGGACAAGGATATCTCTTTCATACGGATAAAGTCTCCCTTGGCAATTCGTTCTGTAGAATAATTGTAGGCATTATATGCATACATTAAATCTTTATTATCTTCATATTGGCGTTTCGAGATAATAGCGGGGATATTCGTGCGTTTCTCATCACCCGGCACTGTCCAGCGATTCTTGAATTCGCGTGGCATAGAAGATAAGTCACTATATTGATAGCTGAAACATGGATTCAAACGTACTACATTACCAAATGAATAGGTGATGAATACATTCAGTTTGAATGCTTTATAAGTGAAAATATTACCAAAACTACCTGTTATGGTAGGATCAGTAGGACCTTCATATTTTAGGTAGTCTATGTTGTCACGTGTCTGAAAATCAATATCGGTACTGGTTATTTTTCCATTGATATTATACATCGGGATACCATTTGAATTTAGACCGACAAATGGAATGGAAAACAAACCACGTACCGGGTAACCCTGACGGGCAAAACCGTAACCTGAAACTAAATCCATTACGCTGGAACGGGCATTCAGTTCCGTAACTTCATTTTTTGCTTTGGAAAAGATGAAGTCTGTATGCCATGAAAAGTCTTTCGATTGGATATTCTTACTTGAGATGGTGAACTCGATACCATGTGATTTCATGGAAGCTATATTGGCATATTTGTAGATAGAACCGCCTACTCCTTGTGTCGGGGTAATACCAATCAGGTCATAGTTATTGCGTTTATACCAGTCGATCGAAAAATTGATCCGGTTGTCTAAGAATCCCATGTCGGCACCGATGTTCAACTCATGCTTTTTTTCGTAGGTTAATTCACTGTTTTCAGGATCAGATACATAAAGTCCTGTTTCCTGTCCGCTGGTGAAAGGACGAAATGGTGAATAACTAGTGATTATGGCATGTGAGTTGGTCACATATTCCGGTCCTCTATCGGCTGTTAAAGAGTAGGATGCTTTGAATGTTAAGTGTGACAGTACAGAGCTGAATGTCTTGAAAAATTTTTCTTCATGTACATTCCATGCTCCTGACATATTCCATGTAGGAAGCCAGCGGGAAGAACGGCTTTTTCCCATGCGGTTGGTACCTTCATAGCGGAATGTTCCGTTTATTGTATAACGTCCATCATAAGAATAAGTTGCGTTGGCAAAGCCTGCTACACTTCTTGTTGTTGTATGGTTTAATCCATAATAGCTTTCACCGGATTCAATGCCCTTCTTGAAGAATTCATATACATACGATGGTATTTCACCCATTGTATATTGCATTCCCCATCCCTGAAAATAATTTTGCATACGTTTCAAATCATTTACTTCCATACCGGCGAAAAGGTTGGTGATATGCTTTTCTGCAAATAAATGATTCCAGGATGCTGTGGCACGGAAGTCTACTCCCAACATACGATAGTCCTTACGCTGATAAATACCTCCTTCCGGTAGTATACTGATAGGCAAAGCATACGGATTATCCGGATTGGTATACAATAAATTGTTTTCGTCACGAATGGTAGCGTCGTCCATTCCTGTGCGATAAGCGGTTGCTTGATTCGAGTGATCTTTGATATTGTGTTCTTGTGAAGAAGCCTGATATCTGACTGCTCCTAATGCGCTTATCTCTAACTCCGGAAGTGCTTTCCATTTTATTTCTCCTTGAAACTTAACATCAGCTACATTCAAATCCATATAATTGTTATCCAATTCATGGAGGATATTGAACGGTGCATAGTTGGCTGTATAGTCAACTGTTGGATCTAGTGCGCGTGATGTATTTAGTGCATACGAATAGGGATTGATGTCAAACTGACGGGTAACTTCTCCACTTGCTGCATTAACCTCTGAACTTAGTGTTCCGGGGGCTTTTTGTTTACGGTAAGAAGCGCTGGAAATCAGGTTTATAGATAAATTCTTATATATATTATATGTTGTATTTAAATTAGCTGTATAACGTTTTACTTCGCTTTGTTTATACCATCCCGGATCTGACATCGCACTTAATGAAGCATAGAATGAAGACTTTTCAGTTCCGGAAGTGATGCTGACCGAATGGTTTTGTGTAACGTTGTTGGAAAATAAGGTATTGAACCAGTCGGTATTTCTCATTTCCGCTTCGCGCAGGTAAGCATTACGTGCTTCCGGCGTGTTGGCAAGTCCGAATTGTCCTGTAACCGGGTTATATTGATTGATTAATTGATACATACGTCCATATACACCACTATCTTTGGCACGGTAAGTATCGCTGTTATTAAGCCATCCTTTCTGCTCCATCTCTTTGTAGATTCCCATTTGTTCCTGCGAATTCATAATGTTGAATTCTTTATAACTGGGAATCATACGGGTTGTAAATTCACCGGTATAGCTCATTTTGCTAACGCCGGCTTTTCCCTTCTTGGTTGTTACTACAATAACCCCTGCCATGGCTCGTGCGCCATAGATAGAGGTTGCTGATCCGTCTTTCAATATTTGAAAGCTCTCGATATCATCTGAATTCAACCCGGCAATGGCTGAACTGATTAGCGTCTCTGCATCTCCTGAAGATAAGTCATCCGGACCTACGTCAATAGCATCCTCCATGATGACTCCATCTACTACCCATAATGGCTTTGAACTACCGAAAATAGATGTGGCACCGCGTACCCGGATTTTCGGGGCAGTACCAAACGTGCCGGAAACATTTTGTACAGATACGCCTGCGGCGCGTCCTTCAAGTCCGCGGCTGATATCAGGCAAACCATCTAGTTTGACCTCATCTGCGGACAATTGTTTAGTTGCTCCTGTAAACAGACGTTTGTCCATTTTCTGCATACCTGTTACTACTACTTCAGATAATGTTTGTACATCAGGCATTAATGTAACATTCATATTTGGAGCAGGAGTCAGGTCTTGCGGTTTCATTCCTATATAGGAAAATTGTAACAGGGATTTATTGGATACATTTTCTATCGAGAATTTTCCATCTATATCTGTTAATACACCGGACTTACTTCCTTTGATGACAACGGTTGCACCAATGAGCGGCTGTCCGTCATCACCGGAAATAACCACTCCTTTCACATTGAATACTTTCGCCTGTTTGGAAGGACCTTTGATAGTAATTGTGATAAATTGGTCTTCAATATGATATTCCAGTGGCTTATTGGCTAAGATTATATCGAGAGTCTGCTCTATACTCTTATCCTTGACGGAGCCAGAAACGGTGAATTTCTTGACATCGTCATACGTAAACAGGATCTTATATCCGGATAGTTTTTCTAAACGTTTTAGTACGGACGGCAACCGTTCGTTGCTAATTTCAATCGTGATTTTCTTTTGCGATTGCACCTGAGCATTTACTTGGTAGGGCCGGAAACATAATACGCATAGAAAACACACAATAAGTAGGTTCCAATTATTTCTCATACGTTTGTCTTTAATAACACTATTTTGAACATGTTTATATAACTAGTTCGTATGAGAAGAAAATATGGATACCCCTTTTGCGATTTATTTTTTAATAAAAGTGATATTTTGTTGTATTTTGCATAGATTAGTTATACTTATGCAATAAAAATCTAGTCTACAGTAAGCGTATTGCCTTGCAAGGTGACTGTCACTTTTTTCATTCTATTAAGTAATGAGATTGTATGTTCCAGGTCTTTGGTACGATCGGATATAAAGTGCATTTTATACTCCATCGCTTCTTTGTTTCTGAACTCTATGTTTACATTGTACCAACGTCCCAAATTTTGCATAATATCTTTCAATGTGACATTGTCAAAGTAGAAATAGCCGTCTTTCCAATAAACATAGGAGTCTAGATCTACTTCTGCCAGGATAAAGTTGCCATCAGATTGCAGATGTGCATCTTCTCCCGGATATAGTCTGGTATATGATCCTCCTTTGGTATTGCTGACTTCTACTTTTCCATTAATAAGCACTACATGAGTATCTTCAGGAGTATAGCTGCGTATATTAAATTCAGTACCGAGAACGCGGGTTTGCACAGTTTTGGTTTTTACGATGAAAGGTCGCTCCGGATCTTTGGCCACTTTAAAATAAGCCTCACCTTCTAAAGTGACGATACGTTCGTCGCCAATAAAGGCCGTTGGATAGACAAAGTTACTATTGGCATTGAGCCAGACCTCCGTGCCGTCACATAACACTACCTTGAAACTTTCACCGCGTGGAACAGTGAGTACATGTGTTTGAGTGGTCGTTGAAATGACTTGCCTGTAATCCAATTCTTTCTTTTCGGACTTTGAGATCATTTTCTGTGGTAAGGTTTGATTGTTTGATTGCGGTTCGTCTAATACAATCTTTTCTCCGTTATCTTTTTGCAGAGTGATATGTTGAGGGGCAGCATCCGCAGTAAATACTGTGATTGGTTCCAGGGCAGGGGTCGTCAGGGTATTGATAAGATAGTAAGTTCCAAATAGAACGGCAATCATGGCGGCTATTCCCATACTTACTTTCCAGAAGTTGGAACGCATTCTTGCCGTGTACTGTTTTTTCTTGAATCGTTCTAGCTCCATCTCTATATTGGGTAGTTCCATTCCACTTTTTTGTTGTAGGAAGAGGCTGCTATCCATGATGTCGCGACAAGCCTGCAGGGTTTCTTCATCTTTAAGCATTTCCTGCAGTTGTTCGACGTTTATTTCTGAAGAGCTCTCCATAATGTCGAGTGCCTTCTCTACAGATTTATCTGTACTATCTATATTGTCAATATCTTTATTCATCACTGCTCGACTGTATCATACTTATTTATATTACGTTTAATCATAAAATAAAGACACCTGCTTTATGATTTTTTTGCACATTCTTCACGTATCACCTGTAATGCTTTCACAATATGCTTCCTGACTGCACTGACACTAATATTTAATTCCTCTGCCACTTCCTGATATTTTTTGCGTTGAATATAACATTCTTCTAAAATATGCCTGGTATGTGGAGTCAGTTTTTCCATCGCCTTACTGATATGCATCATTCTTTCATCCTGCTCCTGATACTCCGTCTCAACATAACTTTTGGTCAGTTCGGAATAGATTTGTACGTATTGTTCGTGTGTATTCTGATGCCGCAGGAAATCAATGCTTTTGTTGCGAACGTAGACATATAGATAAGATTTAGCTGTGGCTTTATCTATTTTAGCATAATTGGCCCAAATAAATTCGAAGGCGTCGCTTACGATATCCTTGCTAGCCTCCATATTATTAATCAGGTGAAATGCATAATAATAAAGTTGAGGATAGTACTCTTTAAAAAGAAAATCAAAATCGGCCTTATCTTCCACGTGCTTTAAAAGTGTTGAATAGTAAATAAATCGCATTGCAAATAAACAAATAATAATTGAGAAAAGCAAAATGGCTTTTATTTTATATTTATCGTATCTTTGTGGCATCATATTTTTTGAATCAATATTCATGTAGAACCAGGGAAGTAATAATGGAGAGTGTTTTAATTACAGGTGCAAGTGGTTTTATAGGAAGTTTCATCGTGGAGGAAGCGTTGAAACGAAAGTTTGGTGTGTGGGCCGGAATTCGCCCCACGAGTAGCAAGCGGTATTTAAAGAACCGGAAAATTCACTTTCTGGAACTGGACTTTGCACATCCCAATGAGCTTCGCGCCCAACTCTCCGGGCATAAAGGTACTTACAGCAAATTTGATTATATCATCCATTGCGCCGGTGTGACAAAGTGTTCTGATAAAAAGACCTTTGATTATGTGAATTATCTTCAGACTAAATATTTTATAGACACGCTGAAGGAATTGAATATGGTTCCGAAGCAGTTTATATATATTAGCACGTTGAGTGTATTCGGACCTGTACGTGAGAAGGATTATACTCCGATAAGCGGAGAAGATACTCCGATGCCTAATACGGCTTATGGATTGAGTAAATTGAAAGCGGAATTATATATTCAGAGTATTCCCGGTTTTCCTTATGTCATTTATCGTCCTACGGGAGTCTATGGTCCCCGTGAGTCAGACTATTTCCTGATGGCCAAGTCCATTCAGAAGCATGTAGACTTTTCGGTCGGTTTTCGACGCCAGGACTTGACTTTTGTTTATGTGAAGGACATTGTGCAGGCGATTTTTCTGGGAATGGAGAAAAAAGTGGTTCAAAAGGCGTATTTCCTGACAGATGGGAAAATCTATAGAAGTCGTGCCTTTTCGGATCTGATACAAAAAGAATTGGGCAATCCGTTTGTTCTTCACTTGAAATGTCCATTAATTGTGCTAAAAGTTATATCTT
>NZ_DAWCXD010000131.1:0-7654 GCF_052357945.1 Bacteroides sp.
TAGCCGCCTATTTTGACAAGAAGGCCTTTGCTGATTTAAAATCAGATGCTTCTCTTGAAAAGAAAGCCATGGACTGGGTAGCTTCTTTAAAGTTGGATGATGAGAAAAAGGCAGGTTTTGCGGCAACAGCTATTTATAACCATCTTCGTAAAGTTCGCGACTGGCACAATGAGCATCCCTATACAACAATTCCCGAGGGTATCAATCCTCTTACAGGCAAGCCGCTTTCCAAGCTCGACCGTGAAATGATTGCAGATTCTGCTATGCCGAAAGAAGTACATGAAAGGCTAATGAAAGAGTTACGCAGAGTATTGACTGAAGAACAGATAGAACAAATCCTCGATAAATATACGGTAGGTAAAGTCGCTTTTACCTTGAAAGGTTATCAGACCATTGTGCCCAATATGACAGAGGAGGAAACTGCTTACGTCCTGGAACAGTTGAAGCTGGCTCGCGAACAGGCTATTGACTATAAGAATATGAAGCAGATCTCTGCCATCTTCGAAATTTATAAAACCAAATGCGAACAGTATTTCAATGAGCATGGTCGTAACTGGCGTCAGATGTTCAAGGATTATGTGAATAAACGACAGGAAGAAAAGAAGGCTCAAGAAAAGAAATAGAATTACTTGATTTGAATATAAGAAGCTAAAAAAGGTAGCAATCCGTATGATGTAGAGGATTGCTACCTTTTTGTTTTAACTATCCCGGATAGGGATCTTATTTTAAATTCTTATGATTGTTGTGGTATACTAAATTTCTTTTGAAATGTAACACTTAGTGTCTGCAAAATAACAGATAAGATAATCATCCCGAGCCCGGAATAAAAAGCAATATTCAGTTCTTTGGCCTCATTGAAAATAATCATGGCCAGAATGATGCTATATATAGGTTCCAGATTATAACTTAAATTGACCGTAAATGCTGAAATCTTTTTCAGAACCTGAATTTGCAATAAATATAGTCCGACAGTACAGAAAGAAGCGAGTAATAGTAGATTGATTAAGTCTCCCATACCGGGCACGATAGTGGACACCGGAAAATAATGCAAATAGAAAGGAAGAATACAGGAAACTCCAATAAATCCGCCAAACATCTCATACAGTAACAGGGCACTTGAAGCATGATTCTTTGCCGTCTTCTTATTGGTTATAGTAAATAGCGCCGCCAATGCAGAAGATATAATACCTAATGTTATTCCCATACGATAACGAGTATCAAAATGGAATATCAGGACAATTCCGAATAGGGTAAGCAGGCTGAATGTAACTTCTTTCAGTGACACTCTATGCCGATTAATCAGTGGCTCCAGAAAAGCCGTAAAGAAACCCACCATTGAGAAACAAACCACCCCGATAGAAACATTGGAGGCTTTGATACTTCCATAGAAGAATATCCAATGCAGTGCCAACAGTACTCCGACACCACTAATCTTTAGTATTTCTTTCAAAGGAAGTTTTGGTAACTTTTTCGCAAAGTATAGAATACCTGCCAGTATCAAAGTTGCAAACATCATTCTCCACCAGACTAACAATCCCTCATTGAGTGTTATCAACTTCCCGAATACTCCTGTAGCGCCTGCAATAATAATGGATATATGCAGCTTGATGAAAGCTTCTTTCATTTTATGATTACTCTATAATTAACTATAAGCCTATTGAGGCCGCAAAGTTACTAAATTCTTTTGTTTATTATTTGAACAGTGTGTTTTTCTTCGATTAACAGATTCTTAAATTGATTTAAACATCTTTTTCGCAGAAAATGTGTTATTTTGTGGATGGCTAATAGAAATATATATGATATGGATAAGCAAAAAGTAGCATTGGTCCTTTCTATGGGAGGAGCACGTGGAATAGCGCATATAGGAGTAATTGAAGAATTGCTCCGTCACAATTTTGAGATCACCTCTATTGCAGGAAGCTCGATGGGAGCTATGGTGGGGGCGATGTACGCTTCAGGAAAAATGGAAGAATGTAAGGAGTGGCTATATAGTTGGGATAAACGTAAGATGTGGGAATTGGCGGATATTACTTTAAGCCGGGATGGATTGGTGAAAGGTGACCGTTTTATCAAAGAACTGAAACAGATTATTCCGGACATGAATATTGAAGACTTGCCTGTCCCTTATGTAGCAATGGCTACGGATATTGTCCGCGATCAGGAAGTGAGGTTTGACAGGGGGAGCTTACATGAAGCTATCCGTGCATCTATTTCTATCCCCATGCTTTTCCGTCCGTTGAGAAAAGACGGTATGGTTTTGATTGACGGAGGCATTCTGAATCCTCTTCCATTGGCTCATGTAAAACGCATTGAAGGAGATATCCTGATAGCTGTCGATGTGAATGCACCCCTCGATTCCGGAAAGAAAAAGAAAATATCTCCTTATAATCTATTGACAGAATCTTCAAGAATGATGATGCAACAAATCACTCGTTACCAGATAGAGCGTTGTCAGCCGGATATCTTAATTCAGATGTCCGGTGATACCTATGATATGTTGGAGTTTCATCATGCGGCCTCGATAGTGAAGACAGGAGTGGAAGTTACCCGAAGCGTGTTGAAAGAATTTCTCGACAATGAATAATATGATACTTTAAATTACTCCAGATAAATCATCTTTTTCGTCATTCCTCCGTCAATCGTGATATTTTCTCCATTGATGAAATCATTGTTTTCTTCACAGAGAAACAAACACATACGGGCAATATCTTCCGGTTTGCCTACCCGTCGCGAAGGATGTTGTGAATGATCTTCCGGCCGGAGTTGGTCATAATCATGAGTTTGTATCCATCCCGGAGCAATAGAGTTGACGGTGATATTCCATTCGGATAACGATAAAGCCAGTGCATGAGTTAAAGAATAGATACCGCCTTTCGAAGCTGCGTAACCTTCACTTCCCGATTCACTCATCAGGTAACGTGTGGAGCAGATATTGATAATCCGACCGTATGGATTAGGAGAAGACTGTTCTTTACGATGTATGGCAAGCAGGCGGGAGGTGATAAATACAGGGCGTAGGTTGATAGAAAGAATTTTGTCGAAATCCTCTACGCTCGTTTCGGTGATAGACGAAAATTGACTAATACCGACGTTGTTGACAATAATATCAATATCATTCCATTCGGAAAGAATACGTTGCATGCAACTTTCAAGCACATCCTTATCGCTGACATCGACTTTATGGAATATAGATCCGGTTGCTTTTGCAGTCTCTTGTCCCGCTATTTCATTTATATCACAAAAAGCGACTTGATCGCCGGACAGGCAAAAAGCTTCTACTATTGCCTTGCCTATACCTTCCGCTCCTCCTGTTATAAATACTCTTCTTTTGGAGGGGGATGATTTTGAGGTCATTGGAGTACACGAAGCTGATTCAGCCGAATGAACTGTTGTAGATTTCTTCTTACCATATTTCTGTGCTTGTTTCCAAGCAGCCTTTCTGGCTTCATATTGTTCCTGTTGCCTTTCTATATAATTATCTGCCATCGTTCTTTTTTATTTATTGGCAAATGTAAAATATAAAATGGATAAATACAAAGAATCGACCGCTCTTTTGCGGACAAAGGAGCGGTCGATTTTATTCAGATGACGGTTCAATTTAAAACTTCGTCGGATCTATCTCTGCATATTTAATTCGTTGGCGACGCCAAGTGTATATGGCATGCAGTTTCCCATCTTTTCCCTGGATAATACTGGGATAAGAGTACTGGCTGATCGGACTGTCTTCTAATGTAAGAACAGGCTTCCAGTTGATGCCATCTTCTGATATGGCCACACAAAGCGGAGTACGCGGACCTTTCGGAGTTCCGGGTAATGTAGAGAAATTATTGTAGATAAGTATATGTCTGCCGTCTTTCATTGTCACAGCATCCGTTCCGGAATTATTATTCGGAACATCCAGCAGCGTTACTTTACTCCACGTATCACCATTATCGCTGCTCCATGCAGTTGCTACTTGTGCGTTACGTGTACGGCAGAGTACCTGTAGTCTTCCGTCTTTATGCTTCAGAATACTAGGTTGTATCGCATAAACAGGTTTGGCTCCTTCTCCTCTGATCGCTTCTCCTCCTTCCTGATCGTCCACATTCATGCCACCTTTTTTACGGTTTTGAGTGGGGACGGATAACTCGGCATCCAGTGGACCTATCATCTTCCAGGTCTTGCCTTTATCATCGGAAATCTCGAAGTGGACACGCCATCCGTTACTTCCTTCCGTACTGGAAGGGCAGATGATACGTCCATTGATATATTCCGGTTTATTCTTAATAGGTCCAAGAAAACCTTCCGGAAGCGGTTCACGTTTACTCCAAGTCTTTCCTCCGTCACGTGAACGAACCAGCCATCCTGTCCAATCACTCACTTTCAGACCTATTTTATAGAATAAAATCAAGTCACCTCCGGGAATCTGGAAAAGAACCGGATTCCAACAAGCTTTTCTGCGGGCAATAAGTTTTCCTTTCTCATCTTTCACAGGTGTACAAGTTGAATCGATTCCAGCCAATACAGCTTGTGAATCTTTGATCGAGAACACACCGTCAGCGGCAAGTTTTGGGGCAGTCCATTCTTTGGAACCTTTCGGCTTACGACATACCCAGATGCAACAATCCGGATTGCGTTCTTTGGTGCCTCCGAAGAAAGAGGCTACGAGATCACCGTTCTTCAGTTCTACAATTGTAGCTCCGTGACATTCGGGGAAAGAAGCTTTTTCGTACAGGAATTCATCACTTAGAATAGCCGTATTCCGGGTGGGGATGTCTACACTGAAGTGATATTTTCCCGATCCGATCTTTTCCTTCCGTCCATCTGGTAGGTGCACTTCACCTGTTGTATTGGCAGGAAGCTCGATGTCCCATTCCAGATGAGTAGGAGTCTTTGCCCACCGACTGGTTATTTTCCCGTAGATACTCATGTATGATGCATCCACATTGCTTAATTCCTGGATTTCAAAAGCCGGTTGGAAAACGATATGTTTGTAACCGGACTTCCAGCGGTCTGCACGAATACCTGCCAGATTATTGAAACACCAAGGTAATAAATCGCCTAAAAGCATCACGTGATTACCACTGTTCATTTCAGGATTGGCTGTATCACCATTCCATAATTCCCAAATAGTGGTAGCACCTTTGTCAACCATATATCCCCAGGAAGGATATGTTTTATTGGTAGCCAGTAAATAAGCTACATCGGCATGTCCACGGCGGCTTAATTCACGTAATAACCATTGCACACCAATTACTCCGGTACTTATATGTCCTTTGTTGGTCGTAATAATAGAAGCTACAGCATTTTGGGCCACTGCATTGATCTGATTTTTAGGAACCAGTCCGAAGGCAAGTGGCAAAATATTGGCAGTAACCGTGTTGTTGCCATAGAAAATACTATCCGGATATAAGGCATGCCCTGGTACGGGAGAGGTACCTTCTTTTACATGCAAAAAACGAGCATTGAATGCATCTTTCATGCGATGTTCCAAATCTTCCCATTCTTCTGCATCAGCTTTCAGCCCTTGCAGACTTGCAAAGCGGTGCATCAGTTGTAACACCTTTAGATAATAAGCGGTGGCGATCAAATCTCCGTCAGTCTTGCGGGAAGGATCCTTACTGTGAATCAACTCCAGTGATTCGGGGGGAACGCACCAGTCACCATATTTATCTTTGGTGATGATATATTCCTCTGTCATGTAGTATTCACGGATATGAGATACCCATTTTTTAATAGCCGGATAATTCTCCTCGATCGGACGTTTGTCTCCAAAGTTTGTGAAAAGCATGTCGCAGGCCATAGGTAAAGCGGCAGGCCAGGTCACATTATCCGAGTAATAATTCCAGTATGCCGGGGCCACATCAGGAATACAGCCGTCTTCCCGTTGTGCTTCGCGAATGTCACGCGTCCATTTGGTGTACATTGCATAATTATCGAAAAGCATACTCTCTCCCCAACACCCCATGGTACGGTCGCCCAACCATGGTTGGCGCTCATTCCGTTGTGGACAGTCTACCGGCATACCTTTATAATTACTCCGGATTCCCCAGAATGCATTACGGATAATCTTATTCAGAGTCTCGTCAGAACAGCTGAAAGTTCCGGTATGTTCCATTTCATCTTCTACTACCTCGGCAACGAAATCTTCAGTCTTCGCATTCGGATAACCACTAACTTCTACATAGCGAAATCCATGATAGATAAAACGAGGTGCCCAGGTAGCATCTTTTGTTTCACGTCCACTGACAACATACACATCTGTAGAACGGGCATCCCTGAAATTTCTGGTGTAAAGTTCACCGTTGCTTTGCAGACTTTCTGCGAAACGGAGGCGGATACTGTCACCAGCCTGTCCTTTAACTCGGAAACGTACCCATCCTGCCATATTCTGACCGATATCCAAGATATATTTATTGCCGAGCTTTTTAATGGAAACAGGTTTCAACGTTTCTGTGACTTCCATACCCGGCATCATTTGCGCACGCAATGTTCCCGAAGGAATGCTCACACGTTGTGCCGGCATCCAGCTTTTATCATCATACCCGGTTTGAGTCCAGTTTCCTAACTCTTTACGGGCGTCGTACTCTTCACCATCGTATTCATTATTACTACGAATAGGACCGTCAGTAGTCAATTTCCAGGTAGTGTTTGTAGCAATCGTTTCTTTGCTGCCGTCTGCATATTCCACAATCAGATTCAACCGAAGTTTAGGATAGCCGAAAGTCGGTATCTTATACGGTTTATAGTTTTGGCGCATCGTATAGAAACGACCATTTCCGAGAGTTACTCCAATAGCATTCTCTGTTTGAAGCAACGATGTGACATCATAGGTGTTGTACAGAATCGTTTTCCGATAGTCGGTAGGAGCAGGAGCCAGAACCTGATTGCCGATACGTTGTCCGTTGATAAACAGTTCATACAATCCCATTCCGGCGATGTGCACAGTGGCACGTTTCACTTCTTTCTTCAATGCAAATTCTTTGCGGAGATAGCGAGCTGCCAAGCGGCTCCATTGTGTTTCGCTGTCTCCGGGAGCAGCTTTATCCAAACCGATCCATTGCCCTTGCCAATCTGCTTCATTAAACAGTCCTGTAGTCCAGAAAGCCGGAGTACTCCAATCTGTTGTCCCTTTGTTGGTGTCGATTTTCACTTTCCAATAGTAGGGAGCATTACGCTTTAGCGTTTTTCCCTGATAAGCGATCCATTGGGAAACGTCAGATTCAATCTTTCCTGAATCCCAGATATCCCCTTTTCCTTGTTCCAATAGCTCCGGGGTAGATGCAACAAGAATGTGATACGCAGTTTGTATCACATTCTGTTCATTCGATTCGATGCGCCAACTCAATCGAGGTTGGCGCACATCAATACCTGCCGGATTTTTCAACTGTTCTGTTCGCAGGTCAGTGATACCTATGGCTGCGTATATGGACCCGGTAAAGAGCAGAAGAGAAAATAGGAATAATATAAATATTCTTTTATTCATGAGCATAAGTTATATAAAAAGAGTAATTGCTTACTTTGGCACCGAATGGAAACTAGGCTCCGGCACCTTGCCGTTCTGGTAACTCTGTCCAGTCCTTCTCCATATAGTTTTTACTGCTGTCCACTACAATCAGGATATGATCGTTTCCACTGCAATAACCACTGTCATGTTGAAATTTGTGCACTCCGT
>NZ_DAWCXD010000131.1:7754-13847 GCF_052357945.1 Bacteroides sp.
ATATGATCGTTTCCACTGCAATAACCACTGTCATGTTGAAATTTGTGCACTCCGTTATCAAATTCTCCGATGTATTCCAGTTTACCATCTTTCGTAGTGTACCACCAGGCATTCTTTTTCGCACCGCTAATTTTATTGAAATCAACTTCCATTGGACGTCCGGTGTAGTTGTACACCATCAGATAATCATTACCACGGGTAGCGATGGCGCGGTCATAGCGTTCTCCATTCTGTCCTACGATGACAGATTGATCGGGTATGCGTTCGAAGAACGGGAAAGTCAGCATCAGGTTTTTCAGATACTTCATTTGATTGTAACCCGGATCATCCAGTGCTTCATACCAAGGCTTTTTAGCGCCATAAGCACCACCTACACCCGGTTTGATAAATTGCATGATAGAATTATGACCGTATGTATGTCCGAAAGAACCGGCAAATACCGACCAGTAAGCATACCGGCGTACATCATAGTCTTTCCAGAGCAATTCATGCTCATCATGCAAGCCATGAGGAATTTCTTCGTAAATCGGTTCACCGTCAATCACGGGTTTCATAGGCTTCATGGCCAAGCTACGCTCTACGAAACGCCAGTTATCTTCTTCCGTATTCTCTTCGATAGGATAATCACCGTCTCCGAAACGTTGTCCGTAGCGGCGGTGTCCGCTTTGAAACATGTTGAAATCCAACCAGGAAGCATTGTTAAACCAAGTAGCAGAAGTTGTTCTTCCACGCGGATGGAATGTCATCAGGTGATTCTTGTCGATAGCTTTGATAGAAGTGGCCAGAGCTTCCCATTCAGCGGTTTTCACATCGCCACGGATGTCTCCGCCGATAAACCAGATAATGTTCGGTTCGTCCTTATAACGTTCTGCCAGAAACTTACCGTATGCTTTTGCCTGGTCAACAGTCATTTCACCCCGGTTCACAGGACTTCCCCAAATACAGACCATACCAATATACAAACCCTTCTTTGCTGCTGTACGGATAATATAATCCATGTGATCCCAATAACCGTATACACCTTTTTGATTGATGTTTTTGAAGTTATATCCGTCAATCATCGAATACTGTCCGTAGATATTCATAGACGGAACATTATTCAATGTTTGAACCTGAATCACATTATATCCGCGGCGTTTACATTGTTCCAGATAATATTCGGCTTCATCCCGGTTCAAGCGTTCGGGTAATAACCATCCCGTTTCGCCTAACCAAAAGAAAGGAGCACCGTTTTCATGTTTCAGGTAACGTCCCTCTTCGGAAACTACAAGCTTTCCGTTGTTCCAGGGAATGTACGTCTTTTGCGTTTTCTTCTGTGCCGCTGCCGGGATAACTAAAGTTAGCAACAGCAATAAGAGAGGAAGAATCTTGAATTTTCTCATTGTATTTTATCGTTTTTAGTTTATTACTTTGTGGTGAGTTTCTCGTATTCAATAGCAGCCAGAATAAATGAACCGACCGATTTCGGATCATTCTCTATGATCGGTTCACTGATATAATATTCAAATGAGCCGTCACGGTATCTTTTCGAGTCTCCGCCCAATCCTGCCACTGCACAGCAGTTAGTGATTGTATAGCTACCATCTTCTTCAAGACGGGTGAATGTCTTTACCATTCCATCAAAGGCTTTCTTTGTCGGTTCGATATATTCGTTGCCAAGATATCCTTTATTGATAGCTTTGGCGAGAGTGTAGACAAACAAGGCAGTAGCAGATGACTCCAGATAATTACCTTCCCGTGCTCCCTGATCGGTCACCTGATACCAGGTTCCTGATTGAGGATCCTGATATTTAACAATCGTTTTTGCCAATCCTTGCAAAATCTGTATAATACTATCGCGTCCGGCAGTTTCCTGTGGCAGGAAGTCCAGTACATCTACGATAGCCGCTCCGTACCATCCGATACTGCGACTCCAGAAATTAGGAGAGCAACCCGTTTCGGGGTTTGCCCATTTCTGTTCCCGGCTTTCATCCCATCCGTGATAATACAATCCTGTTGCAGGATCATAAGTCTTACTATTTATTAAAAGAATCTGTTTCTTCGCTTCGTCAAATAAAGCCGGTTCATTGAAAGTGGCTCCATATTGAACCAGATAGGGAGAAGCCATAAAGATTCCGTCCAGCCACATTTGATGAGGGTATCTCAATTTATGCCAGAACCCTCCTTCACTGGTGCGGGGCTGCTCTGTCATTTGTTTGCGCAAAGTATCCATGGCAATTTTGTAACGTTCGTCTCCGGTCTGTGCATAAAGATCAAAAAGAATCTTTCCGCCGTTGACGTTATCAATATTGAATGAAAGATATTTCATGGTTTTGATACACCCGTCGGCATCGATCAAGCTATCCGCATAGATCTTGGCATAATCATAATATGTGCTATCTCCGGTATGTTTCCATTCTTCCAACATGGATTTCACTACCAGTCCGTGGGTATATCCCCAACGTGGTTTCTTAGCTTTTTCAATCATCCAGGGTTCGGGGAAACGTTTCATTTCGGAGCGTGCCATGCGTTCACTCCATTTTTCCGTTTCTACTTTTTGAGGTGCTGTGCATGCCAGGAAACAAACCGTTCCACAAGCCACCATCAGTTTTAATAAGTTTTTGTTCATATCGGTCGAGTTATTATTTTCCAATCAATATATATTCTTGCCCTGCTTTGGTAGGCAGATCATAGATGTAAGTTTCTGCAATTTCCACCTTATTCAGGTTTGCCTTTTCATTAATCAATGGTTCGGGAATAGTGGGAACAGCATAAAGAGGATTCGGATTTTCACCTTTGGCACGCTTCAGCCCCTTGCCTGTTAATGGGTTGAGTGAACGTAAGCGACAGTTACCTCCCTTATGAGATTTCACAACCAAACGGCTTACTTTTCCGTTTTTCCAGCTCAAATCAAGCTCGAAACCTCCACGTGCAATAATTCCTTTGATAGAACCTTCCTGCCAGACGGTAGGAAGTGCAGGAAGCAGATAAATAAAACCATCGTAACTTTGCATCAACATTTCTGCAATACCTGCGGCACAACCGAAGTTTCCATCAATCTGGAATGGCGGATGCGCATCGAACAGGTTAGGATAGGTGCCTCCTTTTTTCTTCTCATTGCGCACAAGAGTCAACTGATCTGTAATCAGTTTGTAAGCATGGTCACCATCAAGAAGGCGTGCCCAGAGGCAAACTTTCCATCCCATGCTCCATCCGGTCGACGGGTCTCCGCGATGAATCAGAGAAGTACGTGCTGCATCGAATAATTCAGGAGTACGATAAGGAGAAATCTGATTGCTGGGGAATAGTCCGTATAAATGAGAAATGTGGCGGTGTACATCCTTCGGGTCATCCCAGTCGAACATCCATTCCTGTAGTTGTCCCCAGTGTCCTACTTGCATAGGAGCCATTTCTTTGAGACGTTGGGCCAGGTGAGTGGCAAATTCCTGATCTGTGTCCAGTATTTGAGAAGCAGATATAATTGTTGTCCAAAGATCGAAGACCAATTGGTTGTCCATGGTGCATCCGGCAGCTGTTGTGGCTTTCCCATTACTCCCCGAATGTACATTCTCCGGTGAATTACTGGGGCAGACTACCAACCAGTTGTGTACCGGCTCTTTCACCATGATTTCATCAAAGAAACGTCCGGACTCTTTCAGTATCGGGTAAACAGAACGCAGGAACTCAATATCTCCGGTGTATAGATAACGTTCCCAGAGATGTCGGCAAAGCCATGCACCACCACTGGGCCACATACCTGAAGGAGCTTTATCAACCGCCCCTGTGATGCGCCATATATCCGTGTTATGATGTAATACCCATCCGTTGGCTCCATACATAACCTTAGCCGTCTCTTTTCCTGTATCGCTAACCTCTTTTATCAAGCGGAATAACGGTTCATTCAACTCACTTAGATTTGTTACTTCCGAAGGCCAGTAATTCATTTCCAAATTGATATTACAAGTATATTTGCTGTCCCAGGAAGGGAATAATTTATCATTCCAGATTCCTTGCAGGTTGGCGGGCTGTCCTCCCGGTTGGGAAGAACAGATCAGCAGATAACGTCCAAATTGGAAATAAGTGGCAACCAGATGGGCATCATTGGTGTTCTTGAAATTTTCCACACGCTTATCGGTTGGCACATTTGAATATTGGTCTTTTCCTAAATCGAGAGAAACGCGTGTCAGGTATTGCCGATAGAAATCAATGTGATTCTTCTTCGATTCGATGAATGGATGAACCATTGCTTTCTCCAAATAGTTCTTTGCCCGTTCTATCTGATTACCGGTGATGTCTTGATAATTATTGAAATTAGTTGCAATAGATACATAGACGATT
Source organism: Bacteroides sp. (assembly GCF_052357945.1). Classification (GTDB taxonomy): domain Bacteria; phylum Bacteroidota; class Bacteroidia; order Bacteroidales; family Bacteroidaceae; genus Bacteroides. Next base: position 12,072 of record NZ_DAWCXD010000131.1, read on the forward strand.
GCTTCGTCAGCTTTCTCAACAGAAAGTATCCCATCGGCACAAGCTATTTCTCCACCTTTATTTTTAGCAGTCAATCTGCCTTGAAATTCCACTTTCCCTTTCAATCCCTCATGCAAGGAGGATACTCCTGAAAGAGTTACGCAGTTTCCTTCTTCTGAAGCGATCATTACGTCCTGGTGAGGCGAAGTCAGTTGAGCGTTAAATGTAACTTGTCCGGGACGATTGGCAGTCAGTCGCACCATTACTACCTGATCGGTAAATGAAGTAATCGTTTCGCGTTGATATTGCACTCCGTCTACTTCATAACGCACTATCACGCGGGCTGAATCCAGACTTAACTCCCGATAATAGTTGGAATAACGGGTATGACCGGGAAAGGCAATTCGCAAATCACCGAAACTTTGATACGGCATTCCGGAATTCGTCTTTGCCATCACCTTTTCTGTAGCGAGAGTCTGTGCTTCCAGATATTTTCCGGCAAAAACAAGTTCACGCACTTTGGGAATATACTCCAGCGCGTCCGGATTAGCATTGTTATTGGGGCGTCCTGCCCAGATCGTTTCTTCGTTTAGTTGTATTTGTTCTGTCCCTGGTGTCCCATAAACCATGGCTCCCAGGCGTCCATTTCCCAAAGGTAGTGCTTCTGTCCATACCTGTGCCGGGCAGTCATACCATAGTTTATATTCTTGTGCAGACACATTCGTTTCCTGCGCATGAATGCAGCCCACAGACATCAGTACAAACAAATACCCGATTAATCTCTTTTTATTCATTTCTATCTAACTGCTTTTATACTTTTATAAAAGGACGTTTAATGGGGAATTTTGTACCTAGTAAATAAGTAAAAGAAGTTGGGATAATAAAAACTTCCAAGGTCATTACTTGTATTGAACTCTTTCACAGTAATTGCCTTGGAAGTCTCTAATGAATATGATACAAATATACTTTGTATTCAGGTTTATATTTCTACTTCGATATTCAACTTACCACCCAATCCACGTTCAACAATATCAAACAATGTTTTTAGTGTGATATTTCCGCCATCATTTTCTACTTTTGAAATGAATGTACGTTTTTTATCTATACGGGCAGCAAGTTCAGCCTGTGTCATCTCTTTTTTTTCACGGGCTGCACGAATTTTTAAACCAATGCGTAACGCATCTAAATCTCGTTCCAGCTTATCACGTTCAGTTGTACCAACCTTACCATAATATTGGTCTTTGATTTGATCTAATGATTTAGTGTTCATTTCTTTTCTTCCTTTTCTTTTTCATCATAATATTCAGCCATAAGACGGACTGCTTTGTCTATTTCTCCTCTAGGAATTTTTTGAGTTTTCTTTTGGAAGCCACTAAGTAACACAACCAATTTACCTCCATCAAAAAAGCAAAATATACGGAATATATTATTGCCTAGTTGTATCCGAACCTCAAACAGTCCATTTGTACCCTCTATATATTTCAGGAAAGTCGTCGGAATACGATCAATTTGCTCAATTATATCCAGGACTTTGATGATTTTATCTTTTACTTTTGGTGGTTGTCCTTTAAAAAACTCATCAAAGTACTCTTTATAAGTTATAACTTCCCGAACTTTTTTCATTTTACAAAGGTAACTTATAAATTACATTTTAGCAATTATATCATCGTTTTTCTCTTAAATTTATATTTTAAATGAAACAAATCGCGTTTTAGCTTGAAGTAAAAATGTTCTTTGGAGATTTCTACTAACTTATTATTCTTTCAGTTGCCATACTTTGAAATATACTTCCTATAT
>NZ_DAWCXD010000132.1:0-13567 GCF_052357945.1 Bacteroides sp.
ATGAATAAAAATGGATTTAGCCAATGTGCCGGAGCGTACATTGAGCGTTTGCGAAAAGAAGGGCGATATTCTACCGCTCATGTTTATAAGAATGCTCTTTTTTCTTTTAGTAAGTTTTGTGGAACATGGAACATATCGTTCAGGCAAGTCACCCGGGAATGTTTACGATGCTATGGACAGCATCTTTACGGGTCCGGATTAAAGCTCAATACGGTTTCTACTTATATGCGTATGTTGCGTAGTATCTATAATCGGGGAGTAGAAGCGGGAAGTGCCCCTTATGTTCCCCGGTTGTTTCATGATGTCTATACAGGCGTGGATATCCGGCAAAAGAAAGCATTGCCTGTGACCGAATTGCACAAACTACTGTATGAAGACCCGAAATCCGAACGTTTGCGTCGTACGCAGACGATTGCAGCTCTGATGTTTCAGTTCTGTGGAATGTCATTCGCGGATTTGGCGCATTTGGAGAAATCGGCTTTAGACCGGAATGTGCTTCAATATAACCGTATCAAGACTAAAACACCTATAAGCCTGGAAATTCTGGAAAGTGCAAAAGAGATGATGAATCAGCTTCGAAGCAATAAAACTGCTCTTCCTGATTGTCCCGACTATTTATTCGATATTCTGCATGGTGATAAGAAGCGGAAAGATGAAAAAGCATATAAAGAATATCAGTCTGCTCTTCGTCGTTTTAATAATTCTTTGAAGGATTTGGCGAGAGTGTTGCGCTTGAATTCGCCCGTCACTTCATATACCTTCCGACATTCTTGGGCTACTACTGCCAAGTATCGCGGAGTTCCGATTGAAATGATTAGTGAATCGTTGGGACACAAATCTATTAAAACCACACAAATATATCTGAAAGGCTTTGGATTAAGAGAACGCACAGAAGTAAATAGAAAGAATTTATCTTACGTTAAAAATTACAATGTAAGTAGGAATAGATAGACAAAACTTTAATAATCAGTATTTAAATGTATCTGTTACTTCTTAGGTAACGGAATCAAATATGACGCAAAGATAGACAAAAATATAAATAGCAAACAAATATTCCCCCATTTTTTTTTCGTTTTATCTGATGCATACGGCAAAAAAAAATTCGAACATGAAATAATCATATCTTCATGCCCTCTGATTTATATGTCCTGTCTTAAAAAGAATTTCCCCCTTCGCTAAAGGCAAAAACTCTTCTATCACTGTAATTGTCAATGTTTTTCTCTATTCTCATTCCGATTGGTCTTGGTTGTGTGTTTACTGTTACCTAAGAAGTAACAGAATTATATAAGGTAAAAATAGTGGATTAATCAAAAAAGTTTTGAGAATATCTCTATTTAAAAGTATAACATACAAATAAAGATGAAACAAACTAAAGCGGCTTTTAGGAATAAGCCATTTATTTCGTTAAAAGGTAGTATTCTATTTCTGATACTCATTCCGATGAGCGGTCTGGTTCACGCGCAATATTCCATGGGAACAACGGGGCAGTTGATGATACCTACCGCTGAAATGCAGGAGACCGGTACATTTATGGGAGGAGTCAATTTCTTACCCGAGCAAGTTACTCCATCGGTTTTCAGTTTTCCTACCATGAACTATTTTGTAGATATGACTCTTTTTTCTTTTATCGAATTCACTTACCGGATGACATTACTCAAAATGACAACCGGTACAGGCAGAACGGGTTATCATAATCAGGACCGTTCTAATACGATTCGTATTCGTCCGCTAAAAGAAAGTCGCTATTTCCCAGCTGTTGTGATTGGTGGAGATGATCTTTTGACGGAGAAGAAGACTCCGTATTGGGGAGCTTATTATGGTGTGTTGACAAAGACTATCGGGTTTCGTTCGGGAGACCAATTGGCTGTAACGGCCGGATGGTATATTCATCAAGGTGATTGTCGTGTATTTAATAAAGGACCTTTCGGAGGTGTCCGCTATACGCCTTCTTTTTGCAAAGAATTGAAGTTGATGGTGGAATATGATACGCGTGGATGGAATATGGGTGCTGCCATGCGCTTTTGGAAGCATTTGTCCGTCAATGTGTTTACTCGTGAATTTACATGTGTTTCCGCCGGTCTGCGGTATGAATGTACATTAATGCATTAAAAGAAGATGAAAAGGATTGTTAGTGTGACCGCTGTTTTTCTCTGTGGTATTTCTTTGTTACAGGCACAGCCTGTTCGTGTGAGTGAGACACTGAAAGAGTTGGATATGGAGAATATTTCAGTTGTGGAGAAAAGGGACACGATAACTGCGGCTTTTGAGACCTCTGCTTATAGAGGTATTTATAATGGAATCGGTATTGCCATACGCCATTTGGTTACTATACTGGAAATACCGACTTTGCAGCTACTTATATTAGATAATGCCTTACCACAATTATGCATAACCATCCCTGCAGAATTGATTCAAAAATATCAGTCCGGTGAATGTGCGTTGGATGAAGTGTATCGTAAGATGGGGATGACTACTTCTACCGAAACTGCTGTGCGTCAGCTGAAAGGTGTAAAGCGAAAAGAAAGTTCTTTCGGTAAGATGGATTTGGTAGTATATCCCAACGTGATGTTAGTCAATAATGTAACTTATAAGTTGTATAAGGCGGCTCTCGAGTTGCAACCTGCCCTGGAAATGCAATTATGGAAAGGAGCTTCGCTACGGATGCAGGTTTCTTTACCTGTTGTAAGTAATGAAGATGGTAAGTGGAACTGCGTTCGCTTGGGATTCATGGCTTTGCGACAGGATTTTCGCTTGGCTAATCATTGGAAAGGATACCTCACAGGCGGTAGCTTCTCCAATGATCGCCAGGGACTTGCAGCAGGCATCGGCTATTTTTCGGCAAATGGTCGGTGGACGGTAGAAGGTGGAGGAGGAATAACCGGCTCTGCTCATTTCTATGGTAGCGAATGGAAAATGAGCAAGTGGAAAAGAGTCAATGGACAGATTAGCGTAGGATATTATATTCCGGAAGTGAATACCTTGGTAAAAGTAGAAGGAGATCGCTTTATTTATGGCGATTATGGAGTACGCGGAACTCTTTCACGCTACTTCGGCGAATATATTGTAGGTATATATGGTATGTATACAAATGGAGCAACGAATGCAGGATTCAACTTTTCTATTCCATTACCGGGAAAGAAACGCAAGCGACATCTGCTACGGGTAATGCTTCCCGAATATTTTGCTTTTCAGTATGATATGCGTAGCGGGAATGAATATGCCCATCGTTCGTTGGGCGAAAGTTATAGTGTTGAACCTAAGTCGGCAGAGAATTCACATTTCTGGCAGCCGGATTATATTCGATATTATTTGATTAAAACGAGTGAGAAGTGAAACATGATTGATATTTTAACTAGTATTTTTAACAAAATTGAAACATTATGAAAAGTGTAAAATGGTTTTATGTGGGTGCCATGGCGATAGCCTTGGGTATGTTAACTTTTGCGACAGTAGCCTGTCACGATGATGATGACGATCCGAAACCGGCAGAAGGGGAAGTAATTGAAACTCCAAAACCGGTAGTGGAGTATTACATTATGGGTACGGTGACTTCTGGAGGAAAAGCAATGAATGGGGTAAAGGTAAAAGTGGGTAGTAAAAATTACACAACCGACTCGAATGGTAAGTTCTCTGTTACAGAAAGTGCTACAGGTACTTATAGTATTGAAGCGTCTTCTAATGGATATCTTTCACAGAAAACGTCAGTTGTCATTGCAGATAATGCGGAGAATCGTAGTGTGGTAACGGTAGCTCTGGCTCTGACAAAGGAGAGTCCGAAAGAGACTGTGTCAATAACGGCAGCAGAAGAAACTAAGGTAGAGGATAAGAGTGAATCGAATCTGGCAATTGAAGAGCCGGGAGAAGTTGCTCCGGAAGAAGTGGTAGAGGATAAACCACTCGTAAAAGTCGAATTGGCAATACCGGCAGGTGCAATTGAGGCAACAGGAGAGAATGCAGAAATTGTTAAAGATGGTAAAGTAGACATCAGTGTAACAACCTTTGTTCCTGCTCCTGCAGAAGTGACTACTGAAGTGAAGGCTGAAGAAGTGAATCAAAATATAGAAAAAAGCATTCCTTTAGCTGCTGCTAAATTTGAACCGTCTGGTTTGAAATTTAAAAATGATGTTACGATTTCTATTCCTAATCCTATCCCTGGAATAACATTTGCTGATGCTGATATGATACTTACTTATCAGAATCCAGATACAGGAGAATGGGGAGATGCAAAAGATAATGATGGAAATGTAATTAAAAATATATCTTCTACTACAGAAAATGGAGCTGTCACTGCATATACAGCCCAAGTCGATCACTTCTCTGCTTATGCAATAGAAAATAAAGTATACAGCAAGATTAGTAATGAAACTGTGACAACTAATATTCTAGGGCAAGCTAGTCGTGATAATAGCGAGAATGCTAAAGCAGTGACTGGTATTGAACTGAAATATAAGGAAAAGTCTGGTTGGGACTATGATAAGAATGATGCTGGTCTTGTTGCTGAAGTTAAATCGCAATTAGGAGCTACTACTAGTGAGAGCGATACAAAAACGGTGAATGCAATGGTTGCTTTCATGAAAACTCGTATGTTCTCATTAATGGGATCGGTATCTGGCATTACGGAAACTGAACGTGTTTATAACACTGTAAATGTAAACGGATACACCACTATGAGTTATACTTGCTATGCAAAAGCTCGTACTACCACGTTGACGGCTAATGTAAAGTTTAATGGTCAAAACAAGACGGTTTCGATTACAGCAACTCGTTATACCGGAACGGATCATCAATATAAGACGGTTACTTATAATCCGACACATAGCGGCGGTAAGGGTGGTAGTATTTAAGATGTTTTATAGTAAGGGGCTTGGATTCGTTTGTAGCATTGAATCCCTGCCTTAGCCGATTAGGAAAAAGTACAGAGGTACATCTTTACCTAATCGGGGCCACGCATCAGATTTTATTTTGATGCACATTTCCCTGAATATCAACTGTCTGTGAAGATCGTTGATATGATTTGAAACGATTCATTGAATCGATATGTAATATTTTTAATAAAACCCTTTTGAATATGTTCCTTTTTTAATAAACCCTTTGGGGCATATTCATATAGAGTATAGAGGGAGGAGATCACTGTGAAGCGGTCTCCTCTTTTGCTTTTTGAAAATATTGTATTACGCGAAGTAGTATTGCTAAAATCTGTCTTCCTTGGAGTGTTATTATATTCTTTTTTGACTAGAAGTAATACCCTAAATTCACAAAACAACTTCCTTTGTCCGTCTGATTGGAGTATCCCAACGATATTTCCAATGGTCCGAAGATGCTGTCCATTCCATAACCTGCACTAACGCCGAATAATTGCTTGCCTTTCAATATATCGAAAAAATTACTATCCGTTAGCCCGTAGTTACCCGTCAGTGTGAGATAATGAATGGCTCCCATCCGTTGCCTGAACTTAATAGACGCAATCATGATGGTGTTATCCATCAATTCCAGATTGGTGACCCCGGCAAATGGTAATTGCTGTGGAATATAGAAACCGGGTACGTCACCGCCAATGGCATTTTGCAGCGGATAAGGAAAATCTCTTCCGATCAGGATACGTCCATAAATGGAAGGAATGACGGAGAAACGGCGGGTCACAGGGATGACACTTGCCCACGAAGCATTCAATGCTGAAAATGGAGCGTGGTCGTTGTATTGTGCCATGTTATCCGTATAAAGCGAATAGGCAGCTCTGAAGTCACTTCCTTTAGAAGGGAAGCGTCCTTTATCATAAGTATTATATTGCACTTGGGCAAAATAACTTAGAAAATGTTCCGATTCCACTTTCAGATCGGAGATTTCAGGTTTCTTGAACAGGAAATCTTTGTACTTGTAGTATTCAAAACGCAGACCGAGTCCGAAGCGGAAATTTTTGTACCATACATCGGAGAAACCGAATTCTGCCAGATGATATTTATACGTTGTATTATAGGCACGGTCACCTTCCTCGTAAATGTTGATATCGTTGTATTGGAACATATACGAGAAGTTGAAATTACGTTGCTGCATGGGTTCCAGCGTATAGTCTATGCGGGCAGCATATCGTTTACCCAATCGACCGGTAAGAGCCAGGCGGGAAGGAATATGAGTTTTGAGGTCTGCCGTTGCATTCACCAACAAAGACGCGATTTCTTCCGAATCGAAACGGATGCCCAGATTGATTCTTCTTTCATATTTTTCCTGCAACAGGAAGGTGAGGTGATAACCTTCAGGAGTTTCTTTCAATGTATAGCTGGCACTGGAATAGGATTGACTACCACGTAATTGATACAAGGCCTGTTCTATTTGTTGAGTGGTTATGTCACTGTTTTCTTTCAGATTACATTTCTTCATCAGCCATTTTTTATCATCCACTTCTACACCGGAAAATGAGATGTCCGTCACATAAACCGTGCGTGCATTGGAAAGAGAGGAATAAGGGCCATGTTGTTTCGGAGTATAATCTTCGGCTATTCCTATCTTCTTTTTCAAGGCAAGCAACGAATTCCATTGTTCTTTAGCCGCTTCTTCGCCTCTTCGCATCAGAGTGTCGATGGCAGCCGGGGTAAAACTGGCGGATGAATATCCCTCCACATTGACACGGATATAAGTGTCTGTGAGGTCTACATTCTTTTCGTGGTTAGACTGGCAGGTGATGTCTACAATCTGCCCCAGAATATCGGGGACGCTGTTGAGCTTGTCAGCCTTCTTCAGAGCATTCTGCACGTCTACTCCAATAATAATATCGGCTCCCATGGCTTTCACAACATCTGCCGGATAGTTGTTTACAATGCCGCCGTCCACTAATACCATGCTGTCTTGCCGTACCGGAGTGAATACACCCGGAATAGCCATACTGGCACGCATAGCGGTTGAGAGTATTCCGTCATGGAATACAATTTGCTCTCCGTTGACAACATTGGCCGCTACACAGGCAAATGGAATGGGAAGTTTATTGAAGTCAATAGAGTCATGATACCCTACAGTGAGGTCTGAAAATAGGTTAGCCAGATTTTGTCCTTTCATGAGTCCTCCGGTAGCAGCATCCTTGGGAGTTTTGGTGAAAGGGATAGAGACTGTATATTTTTCAGACCGCTCACGATCAGTCAATGACATGGCACTTCGTTTGATACGGTCGCTCAACAGGAATGTCCAATCTTGTTTTCGTACCATGCTGTCCAATTGTTCCGTAGTATAACCGATGGCATACAGACCGCCTACGATAGCTCCCATACTGGTGCCGGCTATATAGTCAATAGGAATTCCGGCTTCTTCGATCACTTTTAGTGCTTTGATATGTGCCATTCCTTTGGCACCGCCGCCGCTTAGAACGACACCCACCTTTTTTCTTTGCTCTTGAGAATGCAGGGAAAAAGGCAATAACAAGCCAATTGATAAAACTAATGTTGAAAAGATTTGTTTTTTCATTAGGATATGGTCTAGTGTTGATATTTAATATAATACAAATGTAGAGCATAATTTGTTTAGTTGTTGAAATGGGAACTAAAAAAAATGTTCCAAAAGTCGGAAATGTGGATAATTTCTACACAATACAGCGGATTTCCACACTTGCCGTGAAAAGTAGAACTGTAACGCTTTGGTTGTAAGTGTATAATGCGTATGTTGTATTTTGGCACATAAATTGTAGTAAGAGTATAGAACAAACATAAGTTAAATTAAATAATTAAGATTCGATATGAGATTATTCTTTTCGAAACATGAGTTGAAACTGAGGAGGAAGAGAAACATTGCTGCTATTATATGTGTGGTAGTTGTACTGGGTGTGTATTGGATATTGACCCGCCCTCAGAAGGCTGTGCCGGAAATGCCGACAGTTATTGTTGAACCGGTAGTGAAAGACGACGTAGAGATATACGGGGAATATGTGGGACGTATTCGTGCTCAACAGTTTGTCGAAGTACGTGCCCGTGTGGAAGGCTATCTGGAAAATATGCTTTTTGCCGAAGGGACATACGTCAATAAGAATCAGGTTTTGTTTGTAATTAACCAAGACCAGTATCGTGCCAAAGCAGATAAAGCCAGAGCGCAATTGAAAAAAGACGAGGCGCAGGCTTTGAAAGCGGAACGTGATTTAAAGCGTATCCGTCCGTTGTTTGAGCAGAACGCTGCTAGTCAGTTGGACTTGGATAATGCGGAAGCAGCTTATGAAAGTGCCGAGGCAACAGTAGCCATGAGTGAGGCGGATTTGGCACAAGCTGAACTGGAATTGGGGTATACCATTGTTCGTTCGCCCTTATCGGGACACATTAGTGAAAGAAATGTGGACTTGGGTACGTTAGTAGGACCCGGTGGAAAATCATTGCTTGCTACCATTGTGAAGAGTGATACAGTGTTGGTCGATTTTAGTATGACAGCACTCGATTATCTGAAGAGTAAAGAAAGAAACATTAATTTGGGACAACAGGATTCCACTCGTTCCTGGCAGCCGAATATTACCATTACATTGGCAGATAATACCGTCTATCCATTTAAAGGATATGTGGATTTTGCCGAACCGCAGGTCGATCCTCAAACCGGAACTTTCTCTGTACGTGCAGAAATGCCGAATCCGAAACAAGTATTGTTGCCGGGACAATTTACAAAGGTAAAGTTGTTGTTGGATGTTCGTGAAGGTGCACTGGTTGTTCCGATGAAAGCCGTTACCATTGAAAAGGGTGGAGCATATATTTATACCATGCGCAAAGATAATGCGGTAGAGAAACGTTTTATCGAGTTAGGACCGGAAGTCGGGAATAATGTGGTGGTAGAAAGAGGACTGGCAGAAGGAGAAATGGTGGTTGTAGAAGGTTTCCATAAGTTGACTCCGGGCATGAAAGTACGTTTGGGTGATAACGCGAAAGGAGAATAAACGATGAAAGTTACTTTTTTTATAGATAGGCCGGTCTTCTCGGCTGTAATCTCCATCGTAATTGTGATTGTCGGTATTATTGGCCTGACAATGCTTCCGGTGGATCAATATCCGCAGATTACCCCTCCGGTAGTGAAGATCAGTGCATCCTATCCGGGTGCTAGCGCACTTACCGTGTCGCAGGCGGTAGCCACTCCGATTGAGCAGGAAATCAATGGTACGCCGGGTATGCTTTATATGGAATCAAACAGTTCTAACTCCGGAGGTTTTTCGGCAACGGTCACTTTTGACGTATCTGCCGATCCGGATTTGGCAGCCGTTGAGATTCAGAACCGTGTGAAATTGGCGGAATCCCGTCTGCCGGCGGAAGTCATTCAGAATGGTATTTCGGTAGAAAAACAGGCTCCCAGTCAGTTGATGACGCTTTGTTTGACTTCTACTGATCCGAAGTTCGACGAAATTTATTTGAGTAACTTTGCTACTATCAATGTGCTCGATGTAATTCGCCGTATTCCTGGGGTTGGACGTGTATCTAATATCGGTAGCCGCTATTATGCGATGCAGATATGGGCGCAACCCGATAAGTTGGCAAACTTTGGACTGACCGTGCAGGATTTACAGAATGCATTGAAGGATCAGAACCGTGAATCGGCAGCCGGTGTATTGGGACAACAGCCGGTACAGGGACTGGATATTACCATTCCTATTACAACTCAAGGACGTTTGTCTACCGTAGGGCAGTTTGAAGATATTGTAGTGCGTGCCAATGCCAACGGGTCTATTATCCGATTGAAAGACGTGGCGCGTGTATCGTTGGAGGCCTCCTCCTATAATACGGAAAGTGGTATCAACGGTGAGAATGCTGCCGTGCTTGGCATTTATATGCTGCCGGGAGCAAATGCGATGGAAGTAGCCGAGAGGGTAAAAGAGGCTATGGATGAGATTAGCAAGAATTTCCCGGAAGGATTGAGCTATGAGATTCCGTTCGATATGACGACCTATATTTCTGAATCTATTCATGAAGTATATAAAACGTTGTTTGAAGCGTTGGTATTAGTTGTATTGGTCGTTTATCTATCCTTGCAGAGCTGGCGTGCAACGTTGATTCCGGTAGTAGCGGTGCCTATTTCATTGATCGGTACTTTCGGATTCATGTTGATTTTCGGTTTCTCGCTGAATATACTGACATTACTAGGATTGATTCTTGCTATCGGTATTGTTGTGGACGATGCGATTGTGGTAGTGGAAGGTGTGGAGCATATCATGGAAACGGAACATCTAAGTCCTTATGAAGCGACGAAGAAAGCAATGAACGGACTTGCTAGTGCTTTGATTGCCACATCACTGGTATTGGCAGCGGTGTTCGTTCCGGTTAGTTTTTTAAGTGGGATTACGGGGCAGTTGTATCGCCAGTTTACGGTGACCATTGTAGTGTCCGTACTTATTTCCACGGTAGTGGCTTTGACATTGAGCCCGGTGATGTGTTCATTGATTTTGAAGCCGGATAACGGAAAGAAAAAGAATATCGTTTTCCGGAAGATTAATGAATGGCTGGGCATCGGTAGCAATAAATATGTGGCTGCCGTGACTCGTACGATCAAGCATCCTCGCCGGGTTTTAAGTGCTTTTGGTATGGTATTGATCGCTATTATGCTGATTCACCGCATTATTCCGACCAGTTTCTTGCCTGTGGAAGATCAGGGATATTTCAAGATTGAATTGGAATTGCCGGAGGGAGCTACTTTGGAACGTACCCGTATCGTAACAGAACGTGCCATTGCTTATTTGGAAAAGAATCCATATATTGAATATATACAGAACGTAACGGGAAGTAGTCCGCGTGTTGGAAGTAACCAGGGACGTGCTGAACTGACGGTGATCCTGAAACCTTGGGAAGAGCGGAAGAGCACCACTATTGAGAAGATTATGGATACGGTGGAAAAACATTTGAGGGAATATCCCGAATGTAAAGTCTATCTGTCCACTCCTCCGGTTATTCCGGGACTGGGTAGCTCGGGAGGTTTTGAAATGCAGTTGGAAGCCCGTGGAGAAGCCACTTTCGATAATTTGGTAGACGCGGCAGATACATTAATGTACTACGCATCCAAGCGCAAAGAGCTGACAGGTCTGTCATCTTCTTTGCAGTCGGAAATACCACAACTCTATTTCGATGTAGACCGTGACAAAGTAAAGATGCTGGGTGTGCCACTGGCTGATGTGTTCTCTACCATGAAGGCTTATACCGGTTCGGTGTATGTGAACGACTTTAATATGTTCAACCGTATATATAAGGTTTACATTCAGGCGGAAGCTCCTTACCGGGAACACAAAGACAATATCAATCTGTTCTTCGTGAAAGCCTCCAATGGAGCGATGGTACCGTTGACTTCTTTAGGAAATGCCTCCTATACCACAGGACCGGGAAGTATTAAACGTTTCAATATGTTTACTACGGCCGTTATCCGTGGAGCAGCTGCACAGGGATATAGTTCCGGACAGGCGATGGAGATCATGGAACAGATAGCTCGTGACCATCTTCCCGATAATATCGGTCTTGAATGGAGTGGTCTTTCTTATCAGGAGAAGCAGGCGGGAGGTCAGACAGGTATGGTGATGGCATTGGTATTCCTGTTTGTTTTCCTTTTCCTTGCTGCTCAATACGAAAGTTGGACAGTGCCTATTGCCGTGTTGCTCTCTTTACCTGTTGCCGCTTTGGGAGCCTATTTAGGAGTCTGGGTTTGCGGATTGGAGAACGATGTCTATTTCCAGATTGGTCTGGTAATGTTGGTGGGACTTGCTGCCAAGAACGCGATTTTGATTGTCGAGTTTGCAAAAGTACAGGTAGATAAAGGTGAAGACCTGGTGCAGTCGGCTATCTATGCGGCCAAATTACGTTTCCGTCCGATTCTGATGACCTCTCTCGCATTCGTACTCGGTATGCTTCCGATGGTATTGGCAAGCGGTCCGGGGTCGGCAAGCCGGCAGGCAATCGGTACAGGTGTATTTTTCGGAATGATATTTGCCATTGTATTCGGTATCATTCTTGTGCCGTTCTTCTTTGTGATGGTGTATAAAACAAAGTCGAAAATTTTAAAACATAAGAAGTAATGAAACGAAAGAAACTATATATTGCTATCCTGTTACTTGCCGGAGTCTTGACTTCCTGCAAGGTAGGAAAAAGCTATGTCCGTCCTGATCTTCATTTGCCCGACAGCTTGGAAAGAGCGCAAGACTCGATCAGCTTCGGCGATCAGGACTGGAGGGATATTTATACGGATGTTACCTTGAGAAGTCTGATAGAACGTGCACTGGATCACAACAAGGATATGCTGATTGCCGCTGCCCGTGTGAAAGAAATGGCAGCACAGAAACGTATTTCCACCGCTGCGTTACTTCCGGATATCAAAGGAAAAGTAACGGCAGAACGTGAACTTGAAAATCATGGAGGAGACGCTTTCAAGAGATCAGATACCTTTGAAGCACAATTCCTCGTTTCATGGGAACTCGATCTTTGGGGAAATCTGCGCTGGGCACGTTCGGCCAGTATTGCCGAATATCTGCAATCTATCGAGGCGCAACGCGCATTGCGGATGACGATTGTTGCTGAAGTGGCACAGGCTTACTATGAATTGGTTGCTTTAGATACAGAATTGGACATTGTAAAGCAAACATTGAAAGCCCGTGAAGAAGGAGTACGTTTGGCACGTATTCGGTTTGCTGGCGGGTTGACTTCCGAGACTTCCTATCGACAGGCACAAGTGGAGTTGGCACGTACGGCAACTTTGGTTCCTGACCTCGAACGTAAAATCTCTTTGAAAGAAAACGATATTGCCTATCTTGCCGGTGAATATCCTAATAAGATAGCCCGTTCCCGTTTGCTTCAGGAATTCAATTCTCCGGAAACGCTTCCTGTTGGATTGCCGTCTACATTATTGGAACGTCGTCCCGACATTCGTCAGGCAGAGCAGAAATTGATTGCTGCCAATGCGAAAGTGGGAGTGGCTTATACAAATATGTTCCCGCGTCTTGCCCTGACAGGTGGTTTCGGTAGTGAAAGCACCTCTTTGTCGGAACTCCTGAAATCTCCATACGCAGTGATGGAAGGAGCTTTGCTGACTCCGATCTTTGGTTGGGGAAAGAACCGTGCGGCATTGAAAGCAAAAAAGGCAGCTTATGAAGCTGAAGTACATAGTTATGAAAAAGCCGTATTGGAAGCTTTCAAGGAAACACGTAATGCGATTGTCAACTTCAACAAGATCAAGGAAGTGTACGAACTTCGTGCCAATTTGGAACGTTCGGCCAAGAGCTACATGGACCTGGCACAACTGCAATACATCAATGGAGTTATTAATTATCTGGACGTATTGGATGCCCAACGTGGATATTTTGATGCACAGATTGGGTTGAGTAATGCTATCCGTGACGAGTTGATTGCGGTAGTTCAACTCTATAAGGCTCTTGGTGGAGGCTGGGAACAAAATCCCTAGAATTATCATATCGATTCACTCATTGAAGAAAACGTTAAGGCTATCTCCTATACCGGGAGGTAGCCTTAATTTTTCTTTCTTCTTCTTTTTGTCTTAAAAACAACAACAGAAGAATTTTCATAATTCGGAAAAAAGTGCGAAATTTGCAACGCTTTTCAAGTTTGACAAGAAACTTACTAACACCTTTAAA
>NZ_DAWCXD010000133.1:0-13564 GCF_052357945.1 Bacteroides sp.
TCGTTAGAAACAGTCCATCCGGCAGATACTGTAGGGAAGAAACCGAATTTGTGTCCCGGCCCAAATTTGTGGGATCCCTGATAAGCTCCGATGACATCAATGCCATATCTTTTATCATAATTATAGCCGAACCAACCGTTTACACTTTGGAAGCGGGTTGGTAATACCATTTCATCATTGCTTTCATATTGTTCATAAAAAGCTAAAGCCGAAACTCCATGTTTTCCAAAGGTACGGTTATAATCTAGTTGAGCCACGATACCGGTTCGGCGGAAAGAACTGGTGTTGTCTACCTTGTTTATCATCGAGTCATCCTCGCGGGTCCGGCGCAGAACGTTCTCATTCGTCGCATCCTTTTCGTAATATGCGAAAGTGATAGTACGTCTGATGGAAGAGATTGTACGTGAATCCATAGATAAAGCAACAGAAGCTTTTAATCCCTCTGTAATGAAGGAAAGATCCTGTGAGAGTTTCGTACGGAAAGAACCATACAATTGTTTGTCCTGAAAGTAACCGGAGCGGTTTAGCATTGCCCATGGATTTTCACGGACTGTACTTCCTGCCACGATTTTTCCATCTTCTGCGTTGATGACATTGCCGTATTGATCTGTATATCCTTGGTCATTATACCATTCAGGGAAGATGCCCTGTGGTAATGTGACTAGATTTCTATAGATATTTTCGGCTCCGCTACCAGGTCCGTTCTGGCTTTGATACCACCCATACAAATTTACGTCCAGTTGGGTGGTGCGAGTTACAGCAAAATCAATATTGGAACGGATATTGAACCGTTCGGCAGAGTGATTGGTACTATAATCATGTGAATCATCCGTATTGAAGTAGCCATTGTTACGGGTATACATTGCATTCACGAAATACGTACTTTTTTCTGTCCCTCCTTGGATATTAAGGTTATAGCGTTGACTCCATCGGGTATCCTTCAAGTATTTATCAGCCCAATCTACATTGGGGTATAATATGGAATTAGGGTCATTCTTTGCATAATTCATAATGTCATAGTTGGAATACAGTGGATCCATATTGTCATTGTGACGGGCTATGTTATGCTGTCTTGCGTAATCGGCTGCATTTAATGACTCTAACTCTTTAAGTGGTTGTTGAGCTATTATTTGAGCTGTTAATTCAACCTGTGGTTTCCCTTTTATTCCTTTATGAGTTGTAACCAGAATAGCTCCACTGCCTGCACGCATTCCATATAAAGCTGTTGCTGCAGCATCTTTCAATACGGTAATTGATTCTACTTCGTGTGATGACAAAACTGCAAAGTCCCGCTCCTGTCCATCAACCAGTACCAGAACATCGGATGAATTACTCCTTTGCCCTCTTATCCAGAATGAATTCTGTTCATTCACTAATCCACCACCTTGCACTTGTCGGGCAAAATAACCAGGTACCAGTCCGGCCAATACTGCCGAAAGATTTGTAACAGGTAGATTACGTAACTGTTTACCCGAGATGGTGTAGGCCGAACCGTTATAATCTCCCATAGGGAGTACACGATATCCTAAATCCAAGGGTACATCCTCTTTGTTTGGGACATTTTGTGCCTGGCTTATAAGAAAACCAGGGAGTAGTCCCACCAACAAAATTTTTCTTAAAAACTTCATACGTATAAATTTTGAGTTAACACCATAGTAGATTGATTGATGATGAGGCCACCTCATTTATCACCTTCAGTGTGGTGATGATCGCTGATGGGTGTATGAGAAGCTATTTTATTGTTATCATTTTGAGACATGAGAAACCAATATAGTTCCCCATGTCTCAAGTTTTTAGATTACTTCCATGATTCTACTCGTAAATCATTCACAGGATCGCGACGTAACACTAATTGTTCTTGCACTTTATAGCGTTTGTCTGCCAGTTCATAGGTGTAATTCAGGTTGATTTCCGGACAAGGTTTGTCTCCACTGTTGAAGGTGTAAGTCGGACTTTGGGCAATGTAGCTGCCATTTCCTTCAACGATCGTAATTCCTCCTTCTATACCTTCTATTTGAACATTGTAGTCTGAGCCTGATTCACCGTTGTTGTCGATTGTCAACTGGAAACGATTGATATTGCTTTTCGCTAAGTTTGCTACTCCGGGTCTTAATAATTTATTTTGGGCGAGAGTACTTAGTTCCAGGGTATTATTATTTATCAAGTCTTTTTCTTTATACACCACAGTGGTACCTTCTATAATATTTCCATTATTATCTACTTCGCTTACTTCACCCTGAAGATAGTAAACACCGGAAAAGGAACTGACATACTTTATTGCTACAATAGAATAATCCGCTCCTTCGCGAATAGAGTTCATGGAACTTTCTGTAACTTTGAAAGGGAGAGCGTAATGTGTAGTCAGACTTAGTGGATCTGTATAAAAAGCATCTGTAAACTTGATTTCAACATCTGCTACAGGTAAATTAGATTTCCGCACTTTAAATATCTCCGGATCTTCTAATATGTAATATTCTTCGGGGAGAAGTGTAAGAGAGGTACCCTCTAATAAAGAAGCATCCAAAGTAAATTTAGCCCAATCATTCATGTCAACTTCTCGTTTACCTCCTAATGATACTCCCACATATATGGGCATATCACGGTCTGATATTACTGTACGCAATGGGGTTTGTAAAGCAAAACCAACATTTGTTGTTTCATAATCATGGGTGTAATCTTCATAGCAAGACACTAAACAAGTCGTCAAAGCGAACAATATTATTTTTGCAATTTTCATAATCGTATATAATATTAGTTATTATTCCACCCCATATTATTTTTGAGGTTTGGATTCTTTAATAATTCGTCGTTAGGTAACGGCAAATAGTAATAGCGAAGTGCATCCAACGGACGTTGTTCTATTTCTTTTATTTCATAAGAAAGACCGTTGTCTGTTCTTGTCACTTGCATTCCTTCAATACAGGTATCTAGGGGAAGTAAACAGCGGCGTAAATCCCAAAAACGCTGATCTTCGAAAGCAAATTCTATACGACGTTCATTTTGGATTAATTTCCGGAATGCAGCTTTTCCTTCAGAAGCTACTTCTGACAAATAGGTAACATCTGTGATACCACCTGATTTTTCACGTATGATTTTTAAAACATCATAAGCACTGTATTGGCAGTCGTCACCTTTACCTTCAGGTCCCCATGCTTCATTAGCGGCTTCTGCATAATTCAGCCAAACTTCTGTTTTACGTAATAATGGGTTAAAGTGCCGAGAATTCAATGTTTGAATCGGATCCAGCATATTTTTTTGTGTAGTAGACAAGAACTTAGACAAATAATATCCCGAACGGCTGGCATAAATGTGAAAACTCTCTGAATCTTTTCCACCTTCGGATACATCTATGTTTGAGTTATAAGCTCCAAACTTTTTCCCTTGATAATATAGATTCATATTGAATCGGTTATCTCTAGCTATCAGATACGGATCTTGCTCGTCATATAACGAACGTGAGTCTGTTATTGGATAACCATTTTTGGCAGGAAAGGCGGCAGCCAAATTATGGGAAGGAATTGTTTGTGCATTTCCCAAATAAAAAGGAGGATAGTGGCGGCTTTCCATACCATGTACAAGTCCCATGTAGGTGCGGAAAATAAAATCGGCCGGGGTATCACTGCCAGCGTCAGCCAAATCTTTAGCAGCCATCGCTGTAAAGGTATAGTTTACCCCTGCGTCTTTTAGCACTTCATTGGCAAAAAGAGCAGCACGCTCCCAACCAGCTTGATAAGTAGCTTCATTCAATACAGTAAAACTACCCATGCCATTTATTCGAATCACATCCATGTCCTGATAAGCCGGACTTGCTGCATAGAGCAAAGTTCTTGCTTTAAGAGCATTTGCCGCTAATCCGCAAGCTCTACCGATTTTCGATTTTCCGACAACAACATCATCTCCTGTGTAAGTTGCAGGCAAACGTCTGGCAGCTTCTTCACAGTCGGAAACAATCTGGCTGACGCAATCTTTATACGAGTCACGTTTAAACAGGCTCGGCTTCGCAGATTCCTTATCACCAATGAAATGGTTGGTGATCGTATATCCCAATGCTTCTCCTTCGTCTGTTCGTCCTCCATAAGTTTGTAACAATTTGAAGCTGCACCATGCTCTTAAAAAATAGGCTTCACCAAGTAAACGAGTCTTTATTGCCTGATCAGTTTCTTTACTTACACGATTGTATATTACATCATCTGTAACTCCTTTTTCCATGAATAGATTGATGCTTTGTATCTTATCATACATATTGTCCCAATTTCCAAGTGGATTTGTTGATCGGCTGAATGCTCCCATGCTAGCTCGGTATACACTCGAACCATAATTTCGGGTTAGTGCATTGTCTGTTGCAGCATCTAAGAAATTATCATCATAATGATCCGGAACAACCATCAAATCTGCATATACTTGCGTCAAAACGGCTTGTGCCATATCGGGATTAGTCCATACGGTCTCACTGGACCATTCATTTGTTAATTTAGGATCAAGCAGATCTTCACAAGAAACAATACTTCCCCAAACACAGGCTAACAGTATTAATTTGCTTATTTTCATATTTGCATATTTTTTAAGTTTAGAAAGAGACGGATAAACCGCCGGTTACAGTCATATAGGCCGGATAATTTGTGATTCCGGCATTTAATCTTTCCGGGTCCAGATCCTTTATTTTAGAGAAGGTAAGCAAATTTGTACCACGTACGAATAGTTTACATTTGTTTGCAAAGAATCTACCTGCCTTATTTTCAAATGTATAACTAAGTTCTACATTTTTCAAACGGAAAAATGAGCCATTCTCTGTCCAGAAACTGGAATCACGAAAGTTATTGCTTTCTGTCGTTGTTGTTAATCGGGGCATTGTACCTGAAGGATTATTAACCTCATGGTAGCGATTTAATGCTAATTCAGAGTATCCATTCAGACCATTATTCCAATAATAAGCGTTTGTACATAATTGAGTAATACCTGTATGAAGAGTTCCTAACATATAAAGTCCAAACCCTTTGTATTTGAGGTCTACATTGATTCCCCAAGTGGTTACAGGAAAACTTTGCCCTAGGCTCATACGGTCATTATCATCTACAATCCCATTGTTGTTTAAGTCAGCGTATGCAATATCGCCGTTTTGATATATACCGTATGATTGTAATGAGTGACCTTCTAATGGAATGTCTTTTCCAAATAATCCTAGTGCCTGTAAGCCAAAAATAGTACTGGTAGGTCGTCCAATGGCTTTACGATAGCTTTCCACTCCTTCTATTTCATTCCATTTATCTAATTTATTTTTCGAATAAGTCATGTTGGCTCCGACTGTGTATAAAAAGTCCCGTCCGATATTCCCTTTCCAGTTGATTGCAATATCTATACCTTGATTAGTCACCTGACCGATATTTTCATACATTGTATAATTCCCTGCTGTAGCGGCATATTGGGCGTTATTCACTCCGATGATGTCTTTTCTACATTCATGGAAATAATTGAGTTCTGTGCTTAGGCGATTATTAAGGAATAATCCTTCGATACCGATATTAAACTCTTGAGAGTATTCCCATGTTAAATCAGGATTTCCCCAGCGAGCTAAACTAACTTTATGATCTGTTTGATCCTGGAAGAAATTATAGTTGCCATTATTATTCCAACCAGTTTGATACAAGAAGAATCCAGTATTACCTGTATAGCCTAATACACCGAAACTTGCTTTTAGCTTCAGGAAGTTAACAGCTTTTGCTTCTTTCATGAAACTTTCGTTAGAAATTATCCATGAAGCTCCTACAGCCGGAGAAAAGAAAAAACGATCGTTTTTATCAAATTTGTTGGATCCCATGCCAGCCAGAGTCAGCTCGGCTAGATAGCGTTTGTCATAACTATAGTTTAAACGCAGAGAGATGTTGGCATCTTTAAAATCTTGTGTCATTCCTGTCATCTCATTCTTTGTATACCGGAATGCGCCAATTGCTGAAAAGTCATGCACTCCTAATGTGCGTTCATATCCTATATCTGCACGCATACCAAAATAGCGGTAGGTATTATTGGAGGCTATCTTTTGCGTTTTGGGCAAATCCAGCTTTTTCATCTGTGTATATCGGGTGATAGTTTCACCGTCTAAATCACTATAAGTGTCAATGGCATAAGTTGGATAAGTATTCCTTAATTCTTGACGTAAGTAACTATAATTGTCAAAAGTTACATAAGCATTAAATGTCAATCCCTTAACGTATTTATTGAAGTCAAAATTTGCTCCAAGGTTTGTCTGGCTATTTACATACCTTTCGGAAGTGTCACCTCCATAAACCATATCTGCATATAAATTGTCTACTATCCGTGTGCTGGCTCCGAAGAATGGCGTGCCATCTTCATTGGGGGTAAACTGTCCCGATAATGTTTCATTAGGAATAATGAAAGGGTACTCATTGGGACGATTAGAAGATAATGTACTGAATATGCCTGCACCATCTTTTGCTCCCCAGTTTTTCAGTTCCACACGAGCTGCAACATCTGCTGTTACTGTAAGAAAATCGGTGATTTTAATATCCAGATTACCACGTGCATTCATACGGTGTAAAGCCGAACGTTCTCCAACTTTTTCTAATCCGGAACCACCAGTATATCCACCAACTAATGCGTATTTCACACCTTCATTACCTCCATTAAACTCAATTGTACCTTTTCGGTAGATATTTTGGTTCAATAAGAATTCATTGTAATAATCAACATTTGGATACAATACATCATTGACTCCACTACTATTTCTGTATCCTTCTAATTGTGTGTCAGTATAATAAGGATTCATTCCATCGTTTATACGAGCTTCATTAAACAATTTTGAATAGTTGTAGGAATCCAGATATTTAGGTACACGTGTAGAGGACTGTACACCGTATTCTACCCCGACACGAACAATCCGTTTATGAGCTTCTCCTCTTTTAGTACGCACCAGAACCACTCCGTTTGTGGCAGCTGCTCCATACAGGATTTTGGCTGTAGCATCTTTTAAAACTTCGATGGATTCTATTTCTTCCGGTAAAATATCATCTATCGGACGTTCTATTCCATCAATAATAACTAAAGCCGTATTTGTTCCATTATTGTGTTGTCCGCGGACGTATAATGTTGATGCGTTATAGCCCAAGCCGCCGTCACCGGAAATAGCAATTAGTCCGGCGGCCTGCCCTTGTAAGGCATTGGATAATTGTAAATCAGGGTATTTTAATACATTCTCCATAGATAACTTGGAAACTGTACCTACCAGATCCCGCTGATACGTTTTTCCACCGTCTGCACGTTCGTGTATGTCTCTTTCTGAAGCATATAGATCTTCATTTTGTAATTTGATGACAGTGGGTTGTTCTTTTGCAAGGTTTATTACAAAATCTTTATAACCGAACGCTTCAATTAATAAGGTTCCATCAGCTTTTGTTTTGAGTGCAAATTTTCCATTTGCATCTGTATAGTTTATAATAGAACCTTCACCGCTCAATACTGTTACTCCGCTTAGCGGTTTACCTGTGTTGTCTGTCACTAGCCCTTTCACTTCAATAAGGGCTGTTTTTTTCTTTTTAGGTTTATCCTGTGCTTCTAGCGAAGTGGCTATGCCGGATAATATAGCAGTGACAAACAGAATAAATATGAATTTATTATATCTTTTCATTTGATTAAGCCATTTTAATTACCAATATGGGTTTTGTTGCAAATTATTCAATGCGTCTACGTCATGTTGAGGCAAAGGATACCAGTAATTCTTCTTTGTAAAAGAACGCACTTCCGGAGTTATATCGATTTGTTCATAATCATAAGTCAATGTAGACTTGTCCGTGATACTTCCATGATTAGATTCTCGTGGTGTAAATAATGCCCCCTTAATAGGATAAGTATCCTTGAATGTTTCTTCTAAGATCATCCAACGGCGGATATCCCACCAACGATGATTTTCAAACATTAATTCTACGGCACGCTCACGGCGGTAAGCTGCACGGAATTTATCAGGATCGGCTACAATATCTGATGGCAGATCTGTTAAGCCAATTCGTCTGCGAAGAATATTAATAGCTTCTGCAGCTGATATGGGACATCCCTCAATAGTTGCCGTAGCACTTCCACAACCCTCGAATAGCGCTTCTGCATAATCTAAATAAATTTGCGAAGCACGGATATATATGGTGAGGAAGCGATAGTCCCACCAACAGTTCGGATTGTTCTTTTCAAGATACTGATTGCATTCCGGCCACATGAACTTTTTACACATAAATCCTGTGAACATTCGTTTGTTGCAGTCTTTTTGAGTTAACATGTGCTGATAGGCTGCTCCTCCTTTGTAGGTTGTAATGTAATAGGTACGTCCATCAGCGTAATGTCCCCAAGTTGTTCCAGGTAAAAGTATGTTGTTATAGAAACGGGGATCACGATCCTCAAATGGTTTATGGTCATAATCAAGTGCATATCCGCTTCGTGGGTCATCAATCGGGTAATAAATACCGTCTGCTCCCTTCTTGTCAAACATATTGACTATGTTCAAACTTGGGCAGCACATGGAATTTCCATCTGGTCCCGAACCGAATGCAAGATCCTCATATTGCCAGAATGTGTGGATAGTGCGTTTTTGGTTCTGGTTATCAGCATTAGGAAATTGCCGTTTGACCCAAATGTATTCCGGCTGATGTACAGGTGGATATTTGAAGTAGAAAATATTCGTATATTCTTCTTTACTAGCCAAACCATAAGGATAAGGTGCCGACTTGCTTCCATCCATATAACGTATTACTTCGTAAGCCGATTTTGCAGCAGATTTTGCACGCTCCGTGTCATACCCTTTGTTTTCTGTAGAATTTAAATCATTTTGCATCAACGGACTCGCATCAAACAACTGTGCCCATTCTTTAAGTGCCATTGCTGCAATTTTTGTAGGCCTTCCATAGTTTGGATCATCCCAACTATCAGGTAACATATAGATTGCCTTTTGTATATCTTCCATCATCCAATCGTGTGATTCATGGTAGGTCATACGAGGAATGTCATCATCTCCACCTTCAAAGACCTTGTCAATAATAGGCATCCCTCCATATCTTTTAATTATCTGAAAGTAGAACCACGAACGATAGAAATAAGCTTGTCCCAAAATCTCATTTTTTTGTTCAGGTGTCAAAGGAGCCTTGTCGATATCATTAATTATACGATTATTGATACGTAGCGCTTTATAAGAACGAGATATAGCTGTACTTCCACCGTTGCCAATCTCAAAAGTTGTACTTGATTTGGCATTACTTAACCAGTTTCCGGAATGTAAGGTAAAAACGGCAGATGAATTATCCGTGGTTGCCATCTCGTCTGCAAAGAGACCTACAAATGCGCGTCCATTTTCCCAATTATCCATTACCATAACATTTTCCAATTGGTTGAAAGATTGATCTAAGAAACCTCGTAAAGAATAGTAATCTCTGAAGATATCATCTTCTGTCAATCCTACATCTTCCCTTTTATCTAAGAAGTCTTCACAGCTTGTCATCCCGCCAAGAATGAAAACTGAACAGATATATAATAATACTTTTCTCATCTTTATTTCTTTTGAATATGATTAAAATGAAACTCTTAGTCCTAAGGTATAAGTACGGACAATCGGATAGCTACCTACACCTCCTGTTTCTGGGTCTACTCGTTTATCGCCTTTCCAGAAGGTCAGTAAGTTATTTCCATTCATGTAAACCTGAAGATTGGAAATATGTGCTTCACTCAACCATTTTTTAGGGAATGTATAGCCTATCTCCATATTCTTTAATCGTATATACGAATAGTCGGAATAACGATAAGTACTTTCCACTTTATTGTATGTATTGTTCAAGTGTGTAGCAGGTCGCATAACACCCGATGAGTTAGCTGTTTCCGGAGTCCATCGTTCCATAGACTTTGGTTGAACGCGTATATTTGAAGCGGGAAAATCCCACAGATATTGGTCAAACTGTAACTTGTATATATTGCGTGGCGAATAGAGCATTGCACTGAAGTTAAGCCCTTTCCAATTGAACCCGAAAGAAAATCCGATAGTAGTCAATGGGTAATTCAATTCGTCTACAACTACCTTGTCATTTGAGTTGATTATCCCGTCTCCATTGAAGTCTATATAGATAAGATCTCCAGGAATTACTTGCGATGCTGTAGTACCATTTATAGCCGTTTGTGCGTAATTGAACACATCGTCTATTGAACCATAATTACCGATCGCAATAAAACGGTTTTGATAATCAATCGGTTTACCTGCAGCTTTCAAATGCTCATCCGCATTTCTTGGATCATCCTTATAGACAATCCGGTTTTCGCTGGTTGCAAAAGTTAAAGCTCCCCAGTAATTAAAATTACGTCCGATTTTGTCATTCCAGCGTAACTCTAATTCTAAACCATGATTTTTCGTTTCTCCTCGGTTGATAGCGTTAAAAGTAGCTCCTACAATAGAAGACGTAGTTTGTGGGGTCATTAGAATATCTTTACGATTCTCTTTAAATAAATCCAAAGTTAAATCTAACTTATTCCATAAGCCAATTTCTATTCCAAGGTTATGTTTAGTCGCTTTTTCCCAGGTTGAAGTCAAGTTAGCAATATCTCCTTCTGTATAGAGCGGGCTATGTGTGACTCCTTGTGTATTTCCTAATTCAATACTTCCTAAAGAATTAAATAATTGGATGTAATTCCAACGTGCAGCAGCTGCATCACTACCGACTTTTCCGTATGAATATCTAAATTTTAAGTTAGTCAGCACATCTCCAACATGTTTTTTTATAAAAGGTTCTTCTGAAGCACGCCATCCCAAAGAATAGGAAGGGAACAGGCCGAAGCGTTGTCCTCGGGCAAATTTTTCCGAACCTGTATAAGAGATATTCATCTCTGCCAAATAACGTTCTTTCCAGTTATAAGTAACACGTCCCACCCATTCTTCACGATAACTTGGGAATTTGATAACTTTATCATCTTTTAAATCAGATACTTGACGGTTCATCAGAGCTAACGCTGTTACATTATGACTCCCGAATGAACGATTATATTCCACAGAGAATTCGTAATATAACTTACGATTATAACCATCCAAATTGTCATAAGAAACGTTGGGAGGTAGTTCAATATCCTCATCATTTGGCCATCGTTTTTCCAAAATCATGGGGTAAGTGAGAGAACCATCTGCATTGACTGTCGGATTAGAATAATCATATTCGCGATGGTATTTAATAATACTGTTTCTGGATTCAAAATCATTGTTACCCCAAATTTCACCAGTCTTTATACTGGAACGAGTAGTGGAAGCAGATGTATATGAAACTTTTGCGGCAGCTTTCAGACCTTTAGTTAGAAAGTCCAGTTTTTGTTCCAAACGAACATCATACCATCCCTGAAAGGTTTTATACAGTTGTGATCCATTTGTATTCATATTACAAACAGGATTATAGCCGGCAGTAGATCCATCTCCCCAATAGCCATCACTATACTTTATCGGGAAGGAATTGGTTGGTGCCGCAATGATTCTAGTGTACACATCATCAGCAAAGTTGTCATTGCGGTATCCCATTTTCCCTGCAATATTTACTGATAAGGAAGTCGTTTTAGTTAAATTAAAATCTAAATTTGAACGCCAGTTATAACGGCGATAGTAGTTCCTTGGATCAAAATTCTCCTGTTTCTGTAAATCATAAATATCACCGTCATTTTGATAACCGATGGAGGCGAAGTAACGCATGAAATTGGTTCCTCCGCTGATATTCACATTATATTGTTGGGAAAAACCTGGTTTAACCAACTCATCCCACCAGTCTACTTGTGGAAAGACATCATTATAAGGGCCGTAGTTGCCTGTATCAAAAGCATTTGACCAAGCATTGATGACAGATTGTTTAATTTGTTGATTCCAGTTGTTGTCATTAGCTACAGCTTCATTATACATTTTCATAGATGTAACATAATCTGCCCATTCCATATTTGCAGTAGTCTGTTTAATACCAAAGCTTGTAGAAAAATTGATGTTTGGTTTCTTATCTTGTCCGCGTTTGGTTGTTAACAATATTACACCATTTGCACCTCGAACCCCATATACGGCTGTAGCAGAGGCGTCTTTTAGAATAGATATAGACTCGATCTCATTCATGTCAACATCGTTCATATCCCTTTCTATACCATCCACTAATACTAAAGGGTCAGAGTTTTGCCATGAAGCCTTACCACGAATGTACATTTTGGTATCACTTGCTCCAGGCTTGCCTGACGTATTGATAGCTACCAAACCATTTAGTTTGCCTTGTAAAGCCTCTGATACAGAAGTAATATTACCTCCTTTCAACAATTCTTCTCCTTTAGTTTGGGTAATGGCGCCTACACTTGATACCTTTTTCTGAATACCATAACCTACTACCACTACTTCTTCTAGTTGCTTGCTGTCTTCTTCCAGAGAAATGATAGGCTCTTTTTTCAGATCATCCACTTTGATTTTCTTTTCTTGATAGCCGATATAAGAGATTTTGAGTACAGCATTAGCAGCTACAGATAGCGTAAACCGACCATCTATGTCAGAAATGGTACCATTCGAAGTGCCTTCAACAGTAATATTTACTCCTATTAAAGGTTCATTACTTTTTGCATCTACAATTTGTCCTTTAATGCTATGATTCTGCCCCCAAAGTAGAGGAGGAGAGAGTAGCAGAGCTAGAAAGAGTAGACACATCCACTTAAATTCCAAGTTTTGATGTTTCATAGTAATAACGTTAAAAAGTTGTGTGTATAAAAAACATTCTTATTTCTTTTTTCTGTTTTGGGTAAGGTTCTACTATACAGCGTTTAGCCCATATTTGGTAAGCCTTTGTCATTTCAACTACTTTTTGCCATAGCATTATTGATGAACAATAATGCTATTAGCAAAATGAGATAATTTGATTTTATAGTAATATTCTTTAAAGATCTCATATGTATAAATTTGAAGTAAACGTCGTGCTAACTTTATTGATTATTCTGAACTTTATCCATTAATACCTTCATCCAGTATCCTCCGATCACCGAACGGGCTCTGAAGCCTACCCATTTACCGCTGTCTGTATGGTGCCAGTCACTGATAGGTACACGTGATACTGTTTCATTGATGTATTTATAGACAGGATCAGAGAATTTCTGGAAGGTCTCCTTATCTGAGGACATAGCTGCTGTCCACATAATCCAATCGGATTTTGTGTATTCTTTACGAGAATCCAAAGGAAGTCCATAAGGATTCTGTTTTGTCAAGTAATAATTAATTTCTTTCCCGATTACATTGTTAGGGAATAATTTCAGATCCCACAACTTATCCCAAACCATATTGTATTTTTGGCTCCAAGTGTTTTTACGGTCAAAAGCCAAACGGTAATGGTCACCTTCATTTGCCATTTCCTCCCACTTTGTTGCCATTTGCTTAGCTGTCGCTGCATATTTATCTGCTACATCATTCAAACCGAGCATACGAGCCATTTCGCTGTATCCGGCTACACCCATAATTGCTTTCACTGAAAGATTGGCATTATGAGCCCAATGTCCGGCGAAATCATCCGTGCAAAGTTGGTTTTCCGGGTCCTGTCCA
>NZ_DAWCXD010000134.1:0-13251 GCF_052357945.1 Bacteroides sp.
GGGAGCGAACAATTATAGAACAATATGATGAAGATACTTAGGAAAGCAAATGCTTTGTAAACTTTCATACGGTTTTTAATTTGAGTTTTTTCGTTTTACCGTATTTGTTTGTGTATAATGCAGAAGCAATTGCGGTCTGAATATTTGAATGAGTCGGCAAAGATAAACTTTCTTGCTGGAAAAAGCCCATACTTACAGAAGAAAAGATTGTAATTCTTTTTGTTTCCTATACACGCATGGGAAGAAAACAGTAAGGGACTACCCTAAGTCATATTTAATAGATTGACTTTTGATAGTCCCTTACAACTGTTACATTCAATATGGGAATACTATTCGAAACGTGGCATTACATATTTATCAGTATAAGATGTGAAAGTAATACCGGGCATGGAATGAGTAGACGATGCGTTCTCTAATTTTTTAATCAATGAATAATCGTCGGCATTCAATGCGTAATAATTATCAGAGGTCGGAGTAGTCACACGTACCGTCCAATCGAACATATTACCGATAATGGTTAATGCATCCGTTTCGGGATTGAATACAGGAATTCCTGTTTTCACTACTTCGTATGTCCGGTTTTGCAGTACGTAGAAAGCATTGTTGACATCGGTCATGAAAGCAAGTGTTTTCTTATTTCTGAACTCTGTCAGATACAGATGTTCCAGTGTCAGTCCTTCAGGCAAGGTGATGGCACGAACATACGGACGCCCTTTCACCTGTTTCAGATGAAACAGACGGCGGTCGGCATCCAATAGAAGATAACCTTCGTCATATTCCTTTTTCACCGTTGGATTTCCTACGATCTCTGTTGCCGGGAAACGAAACTCCTTTTTAGTCATAGCTTCGGTAAACTGAAGACTCTTGTCTTCCTTTACGCTGTTGGAGGCCATGTCGATAAACTCGATTCCTTTGGAGGTGATGCGGAATACGTCATCCGGCATTTTCAGGTCTACACGTCCTGACATGGATTCCATCAGAGGATAAAGTCCGATGGAAGGCGCATTGATATCCGAAGGTACACTGCGGAAATTGAAGTTCTCCGTCTGCACCATTTTGGGAGTCACTGCGATTCCTTGAATGGTATCCGGAAAACGCTCATCGGACATCAACTGACGAAAATAAAACATAGGCAGGATACTGTCGAAAGCTGCTTCCGAATAAATATTACCTGCCAGGTCGCGACGCACGCTTCCTTTTCCCTCTTCCTGTCCCATCTGTGCGAAATCGCCAATTACGAAACTGTACAGGGTAAAGGGAGTCTTCTCCGGCTTTACGACAAAGAAATTGTAACACCAGGGCAACTGCCAGAGAAGCAGAAAAGCGATGGTTACATATAATAATATAGTACTGAAACGTCTCATTACTCAATCTTTTAATTTTTAGTCTTTAATTTTTAATTGTTCCTAGTCCTGCTTTCCGGCCTTGAATCGTACGATAGAAAGCCACGAGAAAGAAGCTGTCAACAAAGTATAAACCACTAAATAAGGGAGGAACTTGTTATATGCTTCCGGTGTGGGCGACAGAAAGAAGATCCGGAGTAACAATACAGCGATAATGAGATTCAGAATACGACGTTTCCATGCCGGTTCGAGGCAGATCCATGCGACGAGCAGGTAGCCGGAAATCCCGGCAAGATACCACGTTAAAGCGGTGAGCAATATGTGGTTCTTCAGTTCATGGGCAAGTATTCCATTCAGGTATACTTCCATCAACAGGAAATTGGAAGCGAAGCAGACAAGTAGCAACACTAATCCCGAAAGTAGCATATTACCTGTCATCTTCAACTCCGGATAAGGCAGATGGAGAGTCAGTTTCAGGCATTTGCGCTGCATTTCGGGAACAAATTGCACAATAGCCATCAAAATTCCCGCAATCAGAGGGATATATTGCAACATATCAATGAAGATGACATCTCGTTGCAGCATCACTTCCCACACATGAGCAGCCCCTTTCATTTCTACCACCCGGTTGATGCGGAGCATACAGTAGCCTGTAAAACCAAGTGTGGCGAGCACGGCAAGTAGAAAATACCACCGTGTCTTTATCCATTCTTTATAAAATATAGCGTACATTGTTTTTATCAATTATCAACGATTCTAGTATTTGCCTGTCAGGCCGATAAATGCATCCTCCAAATTTACCTGTTCACTATGAAAATTAGTGTAAGGCACTGACATTGATTTCAGTTTTGCTTCTGTCTCTGTCGGTTGCAGAAAGGAGAAAGTCTCCAACTGGTTTCGCATGACAGAAGGATGATAGAAATCATCAGACGCAGGAAGTTCATAACCTTCGGGAATAGTGAAAGTGTAGCGACGTCCTTTTTCCAGTAATTCGACGATTGGTTTCTGAATCAGTATCTTTCCGTAGTCCATGATAATACAGTCATCAACGAGTCGTTCCATATCCTGAATGATATGTGAGGTCAGGAAGACGGTTTTCTCTTCCGAGCGGGCATAGTCACGGAGATAGTCGACAAACAAGCGGCGGTAACCGGGATCGAGTCCGAGTGAGAAGTCGTCCAATACTAGAAGTTCCGGGTTTTGTGCAAGGATAAGTCCGAGGGCAACTTGTGAGCGCTGTCCGCATGACATACGTGAGATACGTTGTCCGGGAGCGACTTTCAACTTATTCATCAGTTCATAGTACGCTTCCTTTTTCCATTGACCGGGGTAGAAAGCTGCGTAGAATTTCTCTATCTCGGTGATGGTCATGAATTGATATTGCACATGACCTTCGATGAGCAGTCCGATATTGCGACGCAGAGCCGGTGCCATTGTCTGAATCTCCTGTCCGAAGATGCGACATTCCCCTGAACGGGGTTTCAGGTAACCGCTCAAGATATTGATAGTGGTGGTCTTGCCTGTACCGTTCTTTCCCAACAGTCCCAGGATGCGTCCTTTGGGTACTGTGAAACTAAGATTTTCGTAAATCAACCGTTTGCCGTAATAGTGCGTCAGATTGTTACATTCGATAATATGTTCCATTTGATTTTATCTGTTATTCTATTCAAAAGAAGAAAAGGAAAAGAATGGGAATCAAGATTCCGACAATGACTTCGATCCCTCCTCTGCCGATAATGCCCTTATTCCCTTTCAGCATGATAATGCCGGAGAGAGTAATGATAATAAGAGCGATGGCGAAAATATCCGCGAAGTAAGTCCACCATTGTCCCGGGTTGTAATGTAAACGGGACATTGCTCCGATAAGCGGGCGGCGGGTGACGGATTCATATACCGCTTCTCCTGTCTTCACGTTTACCAGGAGATTGGAGCCGCCTTTCAGGAATACTTTCATTACGTCCGTTTTCGGGAAGTAATATTTGGTATAGTTGCCGCTTTCTCCCAATGGTTCCAGGAGAGTGAGCACTTTCTCCTTATTCATTCCTGCTTTATCCGGTAGCTTTTCTGCTATCTTATACTCTTTCCGTGTGATGGAGAAGTTCGGATTAATAGTGTCACGGTGATTCATTACAATTCCGGAAATGGCATATATCAATACCATTCCGGAAAAGAAAAATGATAAGTCACGGTGTATGAGTCGACTCCACTTACGGATGTTACTACTCCACTTCATACGAATTAGCTTCCATGAAATAGAAAGATAAATACTCTTTTCCTGTTTCTGCCTTGCGGTCGGCTATTTTTGCACGGAAATCTGCAATGCGGGCTTCAGGGCTGTTGGCTGTTTCACCACGTGCTTTCTTTTCAGAGTCGCATCCGGCTTCACCGGTTCCGTGTTTCTCGGCAGCCTGTGCTTTGAGTTGCGCTTCCCAGTTCTGGAGGTAGGCTTCGTCAATGCGTTGTTCTTTCAGTGTTCCGGTAACACGAACGATGGAGTTCACGCATTTAGGATCGAATGCTCCCAAAGTGCCCGCTTCTACACGGATCACTTGGGTATCGTCGCTACCCATCAGGAAGATTTTCTTTGCGCCATGTTTGCAGGTATGTGTGCAGACGCCTTCAATGGTCACTTCTTGTCCTGCAAGGCTTTCGGCATTGGCAAGAAGAGAATCAATTTCCAAGGCGGAAGATGCAGACTGTTCTGTAGTCGCTTCTGATACGCTTTTCTGTTGTTTGTTACCACATGAAGTTCCGATAAAAGTCATTGCCATGATGGCAATTGCGATTGTTAGCTTTTTTGTTTTCATTGTTCTTGCTTCGTTTTTATATAGTTTGTAATCTGTTTATCGTTTGTTTATAGCTTATCATAGTTCGCCTTACGGGCGAGGAGTCTTAACCTTACTTGAGACTTTTAGTTTCCCGGTGTGAAACTGGTAGTTTCAAACCTTGAAACTGTTGGTTTCTCACCGAGAAACTAAAGGTTTCAAGGCATGAAACAAATATTAGTCTTTTAGTTGCCGGCTTGATCCCTTATGCAACGAACTTGCATACCGGCTTTAATGCTAACATAAGATAATGATAATCTGCCTTCCGGATACTTGGTTGCATTGATTGTACTCATTAATCCAAAGAACTGTATATTGGTTAGTAGGCCGCTGGTACTATTGTATATGGGTTTGTAGGCGGTCGAAGTCATGAGATAATTCATTGCCGGTTTTCCATGCCACGCAGCTTGAATCTTGGCGTCATCTGCTATTGCAGTTTTTTGGTAGCTGCCGGCGCCTGTAAGACTTGTTGCCATACGAACACCGGAGAATTGGTAATTGAATCCTGCATCCATCAGTGATGATATTTTGGCTCCATCATAAGCTGCATCATAAAAAAGAGCTTTATCACCATCAGCCGGTACCTTGCCGTCGGCATCATTCGTTGTTTTTCCTACCAGATTAAAGTACTCCAGACGTGTCGGTATGTGCCATCCTTTCGGGCAGATTCCTTGTGCTCCTTCAAAGGAGGTCAGATTACTATCAGTAATTTCTTTACCACCCAGTGCAGCCTGGAAATCATATAGATAACCTAATTCTTTTATGGCACTTTCTTTTGTTGTAGCTACGGTTGCACCGTCGGCTGTGATTTCATACGGATACCAAACATGGCTATCAGCAGTTGGATCACTTGAAGGAGTATACCCTTTCGGTAAATAAATAAGCGGTTCAGCCATCCATGTCGTACCGTTTGAGAGAGTTACAGTCTTATATTTTACATTATCATACAGGAAATAGTTCTGATCGAGATGTTCCTCGAAAGGAATCTCATTATCAGCTCCAATTTCACCCTCATCTGTCCAGTTTTCAATGTCACCACTAAGTTTGACTTCTATATCGTCAGGTAACACGCGAATGTTCACACTGTATTGTCCTCCTTGTGCCAAAGTGGTAGATGTGAGCTTCTGTGACAAGGTCTTGCCGTCAGATGTTGCTACTTCAAGCGTCAAGGCTACTGTTTGGGGAACGATAATGGCGCGGTATGTCTCATTCGCTTTAACGGCTTGTGCAACAATGCTTGTTGCGGAGGCGTTTGCATCAGCAGTCACTGTGAGAGCACTCAAATCAAGAGTTGCAGTCGGGATGGAACCTTTCAATGCGATAGACGAGATGTTAGCTTCTACTTCCTTTGTTACATTAATCACTAATTTAGTAAACATGTGTTTGAAGTTCATGCTTATAACGTTGGTAGTCGGAAGTACATCCGATTTCTTTGCTGCCATAAAATCTGACGCTCCATATCCACTAGTCTGATCGGTTTCAACAGTAAATGAAGCCGGAGTATTACCCTCTTTATAGGGATAATAGGCTACTATTTGCGATTTGTCATTTCCTTCCGGGTACCAGAGTAAATCGCCTGCAAATACTCCGTCATTGTATGTCATCTGTTTATTCTCTGCATATACGAAGTCACCGTTTTGGGTGATTGTAACACCGATTTTATCTCCGGTTTCAAAGTTAACTTCCGTAGCACGTGTAATAATGGGAGAGATAGTAATGCGACTGTTTGCAGGAGTCGTAGCTTCGTTCTCTTCCTGCTGACAAGAGACCAAAAGCGCTGCCGCGAAGATAAATGTCAAACTCTTTTTCATTGCTTAATAATTTAGTTTATTTATATTCATTGTTCTCAAAAAGTATATCCTAATTTGATAGTCTCGTTCCAACGGTTCGAACCATCTATATATTGCAGGTTGAAACCGTGCGTATAACTACCCTGTACTTCCGCATAAATTCCATAGTTGAAATGATAGCGCAATCCGAGATGAAATGTCGCTTGTGGGGCGGTTGCATATTCATTTTTCAGATTGTAATAATCAGTCAGCCGATAAGGCGGATCACCCGGTTCCGTATCTGTTGCCGTAGTCCTGTTTTTCTCGGTAAAGTTTCCTATGGCAAAGGATGCAGCCGCTTTCAGGTCGAGTTTCCCCAGATGAAATACGCTGGAGATATAAGTCTGGCTACAAATCATCTTTTCCGAAACCACATAAGGATACATCTGTGTGGTCAGTCGTCTGAATGTTGATATATTCGTTCCCAGGCGAAGTTCCGTGCGGGGACTAATCAATTCATATTCGGGATGGACGGAGAAAACATCCTGCTCAAAAATACGATTGGAACCGTGTACGTGAGTGGTCGTTATCCCGTTTACCGTTTCCTTGGTTATCACATTCTCATTGTTGACCAGATGTGACCATTGCAAGTTCAGTCGTAGAAAATGCTCTTTCTTTCCCTGTTTGAAATGATAACTCAAATGGGAGGTAATCCGGTGGGTTGGAAATTTAAACCAGATAGCATCTCTTTCACCGGCAGAACCTGAAGAATATGTGTATTCTGCATCTCCGTAAAATCCTTTCCATTGAAGTTGCACGGCTACCCCGTTCGACAATTCTTTGATGGGGAAACCGTTGACACCCGATTCACTAAGATGGATTCCACTCCCGTCCCATGCCTCGTAAGCTCCATACATAAGTCCTTTATCCAGAAAAGCATTGTAAGAGTTTTCGGCTGTACCGATGACTTCTGCTTTCACAGATTCACTGTTTTTACCGAGAATATAGGAAAAGCCGATCGCCATGTCTCCCGAATGATACATGACGCTGGGGGCTATTTTCAAATCCAGTCGGTAATTGGTATGCCGCAAGTCCTTTCGTTTGGAATAGTTGGAAGCGGCAAAGTCTATCTTTCCTCCTAATCGCCAGTTGGGTGAAATATCAGTTGCAATACCACCCATGAAAGTGTAAGTTTGCAAGTCTTTACGTCCGGGTGTGAACTCCAGGAGGTCTACGGGATAAAATCCTGGGTGGATAAACATCGAACCGCTCATATCCTTGCCTGAAGTATGATCGAATGAGAACGAACCCGTCAGTGAATAACCTTTCAGATGAGTGATGGACTTTGCTACCGCTCCGGCACTCCATGCTTCTTTTGCTTCGTAATAGTTGCGGAAATCACCGTGGTTATTCTTTCCGTACAGTTCGGCATAGGAAGCAGAAATACTGTCCATCATGATACCTGTGACATTTGTCCCGGCATTCCAGGAGTTACGCCGTTCGATGATGTCATAAGTCTGCGCCGAAACTCCGGATGTCAGACATAGGATCCAAAGGCCTGTTATATATATTTTCTTCATCTCACTCATGCAAAGATTGTTTTTCCCGTTCATAAAAATCGGTAGAAGAGTTGTTTGTATCTACCAGTACTTCGTAACCCGCTTCCTGTGTCGCTTCTTCATCCACATGACGGTATAAACTGCGTCCGTTGTATGTGGCACTTTGAGTGACATATCCCGCATCGATGGATGGAGAAATACGCTTTTTATTGTTGGAAGAACCGCCATAATATACTTCCGTGCCATCAATCACCCAGTCGAGTGGTATTGCTATCACCTGATCCGT
Organism: Bacteroides sp.; assembly: GCF_052357945.1. Taxonomy (GTDB): domain Bacteria; phylum Bacteroidota; class Bacteroidia; order Bacteroidales; family Bacteroidaceae; genus Bacteroides. The sequence goes on from NZ_DAWCXD010000134.1 coordinate 7,783, forward strand.
AGTGCTTCCCGGTTTTTGTATGACGCTTCCCTCTTTTAGAACGAAGTCCTGTATCGTGGTATCCTTGGCTTTAAAAATAACCGCGGCAGGAGAAAATATCGAGAATGAATAGGCGTTCGCCTGACCAGTCTTCAACACTACGTTCAGGTAATGATCCGGTGTGATCTGGTCGCCCGGAGCCGGATGATACTGTGTGTTCGGAAAATAAACATTATTATAGCATACAAAATATCCGGGTTTGTTCAGGTTGACAGATTGCGGATATTGTGCCGCATGGTCAACCGCTCCGTTGATGGCAATCACTGCATCTTCTCCCGGCTGAAGCGGGAATGTTTTACCGGTACCGCCAAATTGCCATATACACTGAACGATGGGAGCAAAGTCCTTGAAGATGGTTGCTCCGGTTGCTTCATCCTGTGTCACCCATACATTAGTGGCTTGTGAATTGTAAGGGTCGAGTGCTCCGAAGCATAAACTATCCAGATATTGCACTTCCGAGTCGTTATTATGCAGGATAATGTACTTGTCGGACTGATAATTTCCTTCCAGCGGTAACTTTGTGCATCCTCCGCAGTAAATCTCTTTAATAATGATCGTCCCGGCCTTGGAATGAATGAGCGGGAGATTAAGAGACATGTCTCCGCTGGTTAGTTTGACATTATCGGCTAATCCGTTGAAAATATCCTTTCCGTCTTTGTCGCTGACTTGTACGCGGTATATACCTTTAGTCAAAGAGAATTGTGCGACTCCATTCTTGTCGGTTTTAGCCTTGTAAGAATTTCCACGGTCGACATCTTCAATCTTTACGGTCACTCCTTCCCGGAGATGATCCGTGTATCCGTCCGGATATACGGCAGTAACTTGCAAGCTGTGCAACTGGTTGTCATACGGATTCTCTTTATCGATATCCGTGCATCCTGCAAAGATGCCAGTCACTGTTAGTAATAATATGTAGATGGATTGCTTCATATAGTTAGAATTTGATACGGCAAGTAAGTCCATAATAGAAATCCGGGGTGAAGAGAGCGCTAACACCCGTTGCATGAGATTTTACATAAGGCCGTGAGTTGGTGAAATTAATCGCATTGAGAGAAAGGGATACATAGTCTCCAATCTCTTTAGTGATATTGATATTGGCAGAAAAATAAGGATCATATCCGTCTGCTGCAAATGTATAGGCATTGCCCGATTTACGTATCAGATAGGAGAATTCCGGATTCGCGGCTTCCGCTGATGTGAAAGGATGCATCTCATTATTCAGGTCGAGGTATGCCACCGGCCAGATGGCAGTATAAGAGTCACCGTCATAGATGCTTCCTCCGGTTTGGGTATTACTGCTTTCGCTCACATTGAAAGCATATTCTTTTCCTTGATACTCGGAGATGTTCTGCGAACGCTTCACGAGCGAAGCTTCCAGTCGGCACGAGATAATCAGTCTGGCTTTCGGAATACGGGTGATGGCTGTGATATTGGCATCCAGCGAGTGGGTACGCTTGCCGTTGGCGGTAGTCGATAAATTGTCGCCATTGGCGTAGATACCTACATATTGGTAAGAACGATTGGCAAGACTGGTGTGCGACCATCCATTCTGATAATAATACGATAAAGAGTTGTCGATGTATTTCGTATAAGTATAAGCGGCATCTATCCGGAATTGCGTGCGAATCGGGGTGATTTCCGGGAAATCAACAATCATTTCCGCTCCGCGACGAATCACGTCCATTCCATTGTCGGGAGAAGTTGACTTTACAAAAGTCTGGTCAGTCACTTTGACATCCATAGGAGTCCAGTAACTGGATGCATTGTCGCGTATGTAAACCATCCCTGTCTGGTTATCTACATTGATTTGCGGGTTAGTCGGCATCGTGAATCCATCCGGCAATTGGAGCACATCGTAGGAGAACGGAGTATAAGTACTTGTGTACTTATACGGCAGCTTGGTGCGGTTGAAATAACCGACTAATGAAATCCGGGTACGGGCGATGTTGACGTCCAGACCGATTTCTGCGTTCTGATTTCGTTGCCAGCGTAGGTTCTCATTGTGCAATAACGTGTAGGGCTGACTATAATATATATAAGATGATTCAATCTTATTATAGGAAAAGCCGAAAGTCTGTATATCCCGATATTCCTGTTTGGGATACAAGGTATAGAAAGAGGGTAGCTTTTCGGTAATTCCCCAGCCACCGCGGATAGCGATATATTCGTTCAACTGCCATCTGGCATTGAAACGCGGAGACAGAGTATTCAGATTTTTATATTTCGTTCCCTTGATAAACAAATGTTCCCAACGTACCCCTGCCATCAGTCTAAGCATGGTGTTTCCCACAGGAAATGAGAGACTTTCTTCTGCATAAAGTGAAACATTATGCATATATGGATAAGTAGTGTAAGGACGGGGACGATAACCGTTCGGAGCCAATGCTGGGTCTTTGTAATATTCTCCTTCGCCCACATTGCCTGTTGCTTTCCATTGAACGCCCGCTTTCAGGTTGCTGTTTACAGTCTTAAATCGTCTGTTCCATTCATATTTTAACGATGCGGCATAATCCAGTTCTCTGGAGTCGATGATTTGGTCGGCAAAGTAAGTATATGGCAGTTTGTTTGCCATAAAATATCCTTCCTCCGTGGCATGAACAGTCGGTTGCTCCGATGCATACGAGTAGAACGTATGCGCGTGGGAGTTGTTATCATTGTAGTATATTGATGCGTCGAACTTAAGGTTGGTTATCCACGATTTGTTGAGCAGCCAGGCCAGTGAAGTGTTTGCCCGGAATACGTTATCTCTCACTTTGTTGTATTCTCCCGAATAGGCATCAGGATCATCTTTGGTATTCATTCCTCCGATATTGCCTGTAACACCGATGTCGAATCTCAATACGTTACGGAACGTGTTGCTATATCCGGCAGAGAATCCTCTTCTTATATAAGAAGAATAGGGAGATACCAACTTTTGAGTAGCCTTGGTCCACTCACCGCTTATGTTGATGACACCTTTATCGTTTCCTAAATCCAATCCTTTAACAAATGAAACCTGTTCGGTGCGAGGATTGATAGATAGCAATATGTTCCAGGGTGTTTTCCCTTTCCGGGTGTGAATCTTGACCATACCACTATTCAAGTCTCCATATTCTGCCGAAGGCACTCCGGTGATGACTTCCACCGATTCAATATCTGCAACAGTGATATTCCGGGTATCCACTCCGCTCATATTGCCAAACGAACCATTGTTTCCAATACGAACTCCATCCACTTCTACGGCTGTTCCAAATGCGGCATTACCGGCTGTTGACCCTCCGTCGCGTAATGAGAAGATATTATTGGCGGTAAGATCCGGCACTTTAGTCTTTCCTCCCGGAAGGAGAGCGGAGATATCGCTCACGTTGGACACCTGTAGATGTTCCAATGCATGATTTCCGATAGTGAGCGTTGTGTTTAATTCATTTTTGGGTGCTTGTGCAGTGATGACTACATCATCCAGTGCAAGTGTATTTTCTTTGAGTATGATAGGAAGGTTATTGATATTGCTGCGTACATTTACGGGAATTGTTACCGGTACATAACCAAGAAAAGAAACCTCCAGATTATATTTCCCTTCCTGTACTCCTTGTATCGTAAATTCTCCTTTCTGATTGGATACGGCCCACAAATAGGTACCTTTAATGAGAATAGAAGTACCAGGCAGGGGGGAATTCGTTTTTGCCTCGGTCACACGTCCCGAGATTGTATAGATGTTTGAATTAGCTGTGGCCTCAAATAAATTGAAAAAGAGTAGCCCCCAAAATGCTATATTAAAAAGACAATACTTCATAGATAAATTTTGCGCAAAATTCGATAAAAACCGAGTTTATATCAATCACTATAAATAGTTGTTTTCACAAATCTTAATACCTGCAACTGGGGATATTTTACCTAATAATAGGTACCTTTTCTTTAATAGGTAATTTAGAAAATAAAAAAACGGCTTGCATTGCGATCACTATCACATTGCAAGCCGGTTGATTTATTTGGCTTATCTGTCATTGACCGGATATTATATCCAGTCTATTGTATTAGATATTTTTTACTTTAATCAGATATTCGGCAATCTGAACAGCATTCAGGGCAGCGCCTTTCTTGATCTGGTCACCTACAATCCAGAAAGTCAATCCGTTTTCGTTTGTCAGGTCTTTGCGGATACGGCCTACATATACCGGGTCTTTACCTGCCAGGAACAACGGCATCGGGTATTCTTTTTCGGCAGGATTGTCCTGAAGAACCAGACCTTCACCGTTAGCGAATGCTTCACGAGCCTCTTCTACGGAAATCGGACGTTCAGTTTCTACCCAAATACTTTCAGAGTGAGCACGTAATGCAGGAACACGTACACAAGTTGCACTAACTTTTACGTCAGAATGCATGATCTTGCGTGTTTCATTATACATCTTCATCTCTTCTTTCGTATAACCGTTTTCTGTAAACACGTCGATCTGCGGAATCAGGTTAAAAGCCAACTGATAGGCAAACTTCTCTACAGTCACAGGTTCGTTTGCCAATACCTGACGATATTGTTCGTATAATTCGTCCATAGCAGCGGCACCCGCGCCACTTGCTGCCTGATAGGTAGACACGTGCACGGTTTTTATATGAGAAAGCTGTTCGATGGCTTTCAGTGCAACTACCATCTGGATAGTCGTACAATTCGGGTTGGCGATAACGCCGCGCGGACGTTCCAGTGCATCCTCTGCATTTACTTCAGGCACTACCAAAGGCACATCGGCATCCATACGAAAAGCGCTGGAGTTGTCGATCATCACAGCACCATACTTGGTGATTGTTTTTTCGAACTCCTTGGATGTTCCTGCACCAGCAGAAGTGAAAGCAATGTCTACCCCTTTAAAGTCATCGTTGTGTTGTAAGAGTTTCACCTCGATCTGTTTACCGCGGAAAGTATAGGTTGTTCCGGCACTACGTTTAGAACCGAACAAAACTAACTCGTCCATCGGGAAGTTTCTCTCATCGAGCACGCGCAGGAACTCTTGTCCTACGGCTCCGCTTACGCCAACAATAGCTACTTTCATCTTTTTCTTTTGTTAAATTGTGAATATTGAATTTCTCTTCTTATCCTGTCGAATAGAAAAGATTTGGCTGCAAAATTATAACAATTTAGCATATAAACATCGCTTTTGAGAGAAATATTTCAGTCTTTTGGTGGATTTCTTTAACCTTACGTATAATCAAGTGTAGTTGTTGGATCGGATAAACGTACCAAAAGGGATGCGTTCTCCGTCGCGATGCGAATCGGATTGGTTTCGTAGCCTGATAAGATTATCTTTATTGCCTAATATTACTTCGTTTAACTATAGTATAACACAAGGATAACTATAGTCTCCCTTGCGTATAACTATAGTCATACGCAAGAGACACTATAGTAGACAGGGCAGACGCATTATATTTTTTACTATATTCTCCTTTGTTATTTCTCTTCTA
>NZ_DAWCXD010000135.1:0-13244 GCF_052357945.1 Bacteroides sp.
TGGGTATCTCTGTATCCCGTGTAGGTGGTAACGCGCAGATTAAGGCTATGAAGAAAGTGGCGGGAACATTGAAGATCGACCAGGCACAGTATCGTGAACTGGAAGCGTTCTCCAAGTTCAGCAGCGACATGGACCCGATTACCGCATTGACGATCGACAAGGGACGTAAGAACGGCCAGCTGTTGATTCAGCCTCAATACAGCCCGATGCCCGTAGAACAGCAGATTGCTATTCTCTACTGTGGTACACACGGACTGCTCCACGATGTTCCTCTGGATAAGGTGCAGGACTTTGAACGTAGCTTCATCGAATCGCTGCAACTGAATCATCAGGAGGATGTATTGGATGTATTGAAAACGGGTGTGATTGATGATAATGTGATTAAGGCTATTGAAGAGACTGCTGCCATGGTCACTAAACAATTTATCTAATTGGCTTTTTTATAAATCAGATCGCCCTTTAATTTTTAATTATTAATTTTTAATTATCACTATGGCTTCACTGAAAGAAGTAAAAACCAGAATAAATTCGGTCAAGAGTACCCGAAAAATCACTTCAGCAATGAAGATGGTGGCTTCTGCCAAATTACACAAGGCACAAGGAGCCATTGAGAATATGCTGCCTTATCAGAAGAAGTTGAACAAGATTCTGACTAACTTCCTAAGCGCGGACCTGCCTATCGAATCTCCTTATGTGCAGGAGCGTGAAGTGAAGCGTGTAGCAATCGTTGTTTTTTCTTCGAACACTTCTCTTTGTGGTGCTTTCAACGCCAACGTCATCAAAATGATGATGCAGACTATCGGGGAATTCCGTACTTTAGGACAGGATAATATCTTGATATTCCCGGTAGGTAAGAAGGTGGATGAAGCGGCCAAACGAATGGGTTTCAAACCGCAGGAGGTTTCTCCAACGCTTTCCGACAAACCAACGTATCAGGAGGCTGCCGAACTGGCTCACCGACTGATGGATATGTATGTAGCAGGCGAAGTGGATCGTGTGGAAATAATCTATCATCACTTCAAATCAATGGGGGTACAGATTCTTCTCCGTGAGACGTATCTCCCCATTAATCTGACGAACGTGGTTAGCGAAGAGGACAGAAAGAAAGAGGAAGAGGCACAGGAGCACGAGATTGCCAATGATTATATCATCGAACCGAACGCGGAGGAATTAATCGCGAGCTTAATCCCCACTGTATTGAGCCAGAAGATTTTTACCGCCGCTGTCGACTCTAATGCTTCGGAACATGCTGCACGTACGTTGGCTATGCAGGTGGCTACGGACAACGCAAATGAGCTGATTCAGGATTTGACGAAGCAATACAACAAGACTCGTCAGCAGGCGATTACAAATGAATTGCTGGATATTGTAGGGGGATCCATGAAGTAATTAATCATCTTTCTTTTGTCTTGAAACAAAAGAAAGAAGCAAAGAAAAATTCAAGGCTGACTTTTTTCTCCTACTCGCTTCCTTCACTTCGCTAAAGGGCAGAAACTCGCTACGCTCAAACAGTCTGCCCTTCTTAACGCTCCGTTACGGGCGCTCGCCTGACGGAGAAAAAAGTAGGCCGGGGAAGCTGGCGGGGGTGGGCGTTGCTGCTGGTATTGTGGGGTAGGTTTGCGGGGACGCTGTTCTGGATGGGGTGCGGGGAAGCCGTGCAATATGCTTGGTATTGTTTTGGTGAGCCGCTGTTATATCGTTTATAGTTTTATTATATTATATATTGTTCTGCTTTGCTATATTGAGTCGTATAACGTCTGCGGCTTTTATATGGCAAAGCTTTTTTATAAGGGGTATTTTTGAACTTTTCATAAGTCTCTTTATATTATATAGGCTACATCGGTTATTATTCTGTTGGCCTTTTATTCTATTAAGCTTTCCACATTGTAAGTCTTCCACCCGTAGTCTTGATTCTTTCTTTTTGGTTCTTTTTCTTTCGTATCAAGACGAAAGAAAAAGAATATTCAGTAACTTTACCGAAAATTGGAAAAGCATGGAAAATAATCCGGAACTGCAGCTTGCTTGGCAGTTCATTGAAAATACAGGCACCCATTTATTTCTTACCGGAAAAGCTGGAACCGGGAAAACGACATTTCTTAGACGATTGAAAGAACATACGCCCAAACGCATGGTCGTATTGGCTCCGACAGGGATTGCAGCTATCAATGCGGGAGGCGTAACGATTCATTCTTTCTTTCAGTTGTCTTTTGCTCCTTTTGTGCCCGAAACTACTTTTAATTCTTCCCAGACGCATTATCGTTATAGTAAAGAAAAACGGAATATCATCCGTAGTATGGATTTGCTGGTTATTGATGAGATCAGTATGGTGCGTGCTGATTTGCTGGATGCGGTGGATGCAACTCTGCGGAGGTATCGCGATAGGGAGAAACCTTTTGGCGGGGTGCAGCTGTTGATGATTGGAGATTTGCAACAGCTGGCGCCTGTCGTGAAAGACAATGAGTGGGAGTTGTTGAGAAAGCATTATGAGACTCCTTATTTCTTTGCAAGTCATGCATTGAAAGAAACGGCATATATGACGATTGAACTCAAGAAAGTATATCGTCAGAGTGATACGTTCTTCCTTTCCTTATTAAATAAAATTCGGGAGAATAAGGCGGATGATGAAGTGTTGAATGAACTGAACCGGCGTTATCAGCCCGGCTTTCAGCCACAAAAAGAAGAGGGATATATTCGTCTGACGACACATAATAATCAGGCACAGAGGGTTAATGATCGCGAATTGGCATCGTTGCCCGGCAAGGCGTATCATTTTAGTGCCGAGATAGAGGGGGATTTTCCAGAATATTCGTATCCTGCGGATAAACTTCTGACAATTAAGGAGGGAGCACAGATTATGTTCCTGAAGAATGATCCATCGTCCGAGAAACGGTATTATAACGGTATGATTGGTGAGGTGGTAGCGGTTAATGAAACGGGTATTGTGGTGCGTGGTAAAGGGGATCGATCCGAATTTCAGTTGTTGCCGGAAGAGTGGGGGAATTATAAGTATGTGTTGAATGAGGAGACGAAGGAAATCACTGAAGTGATAGAGGGGACGTTCCGCCAGTATCCTATTCGTTTGGCGTGGGCTATTACGATACATAAGAGCCAGGGTTTGACGTTTGAACGTGCTATTATTGATGCACGGAATTCCTTTGCACATGGGCAAACTTATGTGGCTTTGAGTCGTTGCAAGACGCTGGAGGGTATGGTGTTGGAGTCTCCTTTGCGCAGGGAAGCCATAATAAGTGATGCTACGGTGGATAATTTCACCAAAGCGGTGGAGCAAAATAAGCCGGGCAGCCAGCAGTTGAATGATATGCAAAAGGCGTATTTCTTTGATTTGTTGAGTGATTTGTTTAATTTCTATTCAATCGATCAGGCTTATAAACGGTTGCTTCGTCTTATGGATGAGGATTTGTATAAGCTCTTTCCGAAGCAGTTGGCTGAATATAAGGCGTTGGCTCCCCATGTTAAAGAGAAGATTGTGGAGGTGTCTCAACGTTTCCGCAATCAGTATACCCGGTTGATACATGAGAGTGAGGATTATGCGGCGAATGAGGAGTTACAGGAGCGGATTCGTTCCGGTGCCGGATATTTTCATAAGGAGTTGGAACCGGTTCGGGCTTTGTATGATAAGACTAATATGCCTCTTGATAATAAAGAGTTGAGAAAGCTGTTGGCAGAGCGTATGCAGGCGCTGGATGATGCGTTGTGGATTAAGGAGTCTCTGTTGGAAGCTGTGTCTACAAGAGGGAGGTTTGCCATTACGGATTATTTGAAGTTGAAGGCTAAAGTAATGTTGAGCCTTGAAGATGATTCTACGTCTTCCGGTTCTTCGAAGGCTTTGAAGGAGAAGAAAGAACGTAAGGAACGGAAAGAGCGTACACGCAGTGCTGAAAAGGTAAAGGTGGAGGTTCCTACGGATATTCTGCATCCGGAGCTTTATCGTGCCCTGTCTGAATGGAGAACAGCCAAAACAAGGGAGATGAATGTCCCTGCTTATGTGATTATGCAACAGAAAGCATTGATGGGAATTGTGAATCTGCTACCGGATAGTCCAAGAGCTTTGGAGGCGATACCTTATTTTGGAGCGAAAGGAGTAGAGAGATACGGGCTTGAGATTCTGGGTATTATCCGCAAGTATATGGCGGAGAATCAATTGGAGAGGCCGGAGATAACGGATATGTTAATCTCCTCCGGTAATAGCGATGATACGGTAAGGCAACGAAAGACGAAGTTGCAGAAAGAGGCAGAGAAACAGGAGAAGGAGGCGGAGAAGGAGAAAAAGAAGGAGGCGAAGAAAGATACGAAGTTGGTTAGCTATGAAATGTTCCGTCAGGGAATGAATATAGATGAAATAGCCAAGGCTCGTGATTTGGTATCCGGAACCATTGCCGGACATCTGGAGCATTATGTCCGTTCGGGAAAGATCAAAGTGGAGCAGGTGGTGAAAGCTGAAAATATAGCGAAGATTCGCAAGTATTTGGATGAACATGAATACATGGGAATATTCGCTATAAAGGTAGCATTAGGAGACGTTGTCTCCTATGCTGATATCAAGTTTGTATTGGCTGTTTCCGGGCATTAATAAATTAAGGTTATTATTCCCGGACAGGGTTAGAGATTACAGAAGAAAGAAACGAAAACGGGAACGCTGATGTCAATCAGAATGCCGTGCAGGATGGCGATGGGAATCATTTCTTTTCCTGAATATCTGGTGATGGAAGGCAGCAGTACATCCATCGAGTTGACTCCTGCTGCTGAAATAGGAGCGAGTTTCCCGAAGTACTTCTTGATGATCGGAGTACCAAGAAGTGCCATCATCTCACGGAAAATATTAGTCAGTAGGGCAATGGTTCCCAGTTCCGTAGCCAGTTGCAGTCCGATGGAGGGTTCTTTGAACTGGGTGATAAGGATGGAAGAGAGTGAATAGTAGGCAAATCCACTTCCCACTGCCATACAGTCGAACACGCTCCATTGACGCAATAGCAAACTTGCCAGGGCGGAGAATAACAGCGTACCGATAATTGTTCCCAATGGAATCAGCAACATTTTAGGGTGTAAATGTGAAACAATGGCTTTCAGGTTCTTATTGGAGCCGATGCTGATTCCTACTTGTAGCATTAATGCATAAAGTATGTACATGGAAACTGTGTGCGTATCGAACTCGAATTTATTGAAAGCTCCCATGATACAGCCTACACAAAAGAATACTATAACGATCAGACTTCCTTTCATTGTTCGCCTCCTTTCCTGAAAAATAATTGTAGTACCAAACGGGCAGCAATCAGACTTCCCAATACACCGGACACAGCAAGAACGATGGCTTGCCATCCGAACTTACCAAGATTGTTCACAATCAGACTATTAGAACCGATAGACACACCGAGAATAAAGAGCAACAGGAATATTGTAAGAGAAATTGTCTTTTCTGTCTTCTGCAGAATACTCCAGTTACGCAATACATAGCCGATGCCGATTCCTAAAAACATGGTAGATATAATAGAGAACATAATTGTATATATTTTGGGTTAGGTTAAACTGATGATTAACAACACACAAAAGAATTTTCAAAGAAGATGTTACATCTGCTTGAAAATCAGAAAGGAATACTGCTGTGACTAACAAAACAAGTCAGCAGGTAGTTCCTGTAAAGAAATAGTTGGGAAATTTAGATGAATCCACTGAACCAATGCACATGCACGCAACAGGACTTACAGAAAATTGGTATTCCTGCAAGAAAAAGAGTAGCGTTATGTAATTGTAATGTTTGATTCATCATTGGTCTTTTTTGAATTTGGTGCAAAGATAGTTATTTATTGCATATTTTCAAAATAAATATGCAATAAATGAAGAGAAAAGAATATCCGGAACGAGATAGATGGTTGTAAAAAGTTGGTTATGTGCTCTTTCCCTTATAAATTATTCCAGTTCGCAAGAATCTCTTTTAACTTTTGGGGTCTGTATCCGAGCATTGTCCGGGCTTTATCAATACTCATCCCACTGAAGCGGGGACGGGGAGTACTTTCATTCATTTCTTCTGTGGTGGCAGGATGGATAAGAGAACGGTCGAGTTTCATACAATCTGCTACCTGATAGGCAATCTCCGCAATGGTCATACATTCATCGCCACAGATGTGGAAGATGCCATTCGTTGTATGTTCTATTAAACGTTGTACTCCATCCGAAACATCTCCAACATAGGTTGGTGTCCGCCATTGATCGAATACGACACGTATTTCTTGTCCGGCTTTCAAACGGTTCATTACCAGCTGCACAATATTACCGTGTTGTCCCGGCAGTGCCTTGCCATAAACGATTTCTACACGGACAATGGCATAACTGCTGCAAGTTTCTGCCACCCTCTCTTCTCCTTTCCATTTGGTATATCCGTAGTAGTTGACCGGGGCAGGGAGGTCTTTTTCTGTATATAACAGCCCGGCAGCTTCGTTTATCTTTCCATCAAAAACAAAGTCCGTAGATAAATGAATGAACCGGCTTTTGTATTCTTCGCATAAATCGGCCAGTTGGCCTACTGCGGTAACATTGGTAAGATAGGCTTCTTCATGATGCGTTTCGCAATAGTCCGGCACGGACAGAGCGGAGCAATTAATGACTACATCGGGTTGAACCTCTTTGAAGAGATGCCTAACGTCCGCTTCGTTCCGTATATCTGTTTCGATGAAACGATAATCCTCCGCGTTATTGGGAAGAATATCCGGATGCAGGGAGCAGCCCGTCAGCTTGTATTGTTTACAAGCAGATAAATCATTTACAATCTGGCGTCCGGTGAATCCGTTGGCGCCGATAATTAATATCTTCTTCATTAGGTTCTATATATAGATGTTATAGATTATTTCTACAAAAATAAAAAATAATATCAACTACGCAAATAGATTTCGTACTTCCCTTCTTACTTTGCTCCCGATAACGAGATTTATATGAATTGATAAAAGAAAAGATGTATGGAAAAAGTAATTATGGGAACACGTTTACCCGCTAAACTTTGGTTGGATGAAGTAGAGGACTCTTGTATGTCGCAGATTATGGATTTGACTTCACTGCCTTTTGCATTTAAACATATTGCCATCATGCCTGATGCGCATGCGGGAAAAGGAATGCCTATTGGCGGTGTGTTGGCTACCAATGGCGTGATTGTTCCCAATGCTGTGGGAGTGGATATCGGTTGTGGTATGTGTGCGATTAAGACGAATCTAAAAGCGGAAGATTTTAGTTATACGGATTTGACTTCCATTATGTCGAAGATTCGTGCAGTTGTTCCTTTGGGATTCGATCATCAGAATAAAAAGCAGGATCAGGAATTGCTTCCGCAAGGATTCGACTTTGAAGAGATGCCTGTTTTGAAGAATCAGTACGAGGCTTGTTTGAAGCAGATAGGAACTCTGGGAGGTGGAAATCACTTTATTGAGATTCAAAAAGATACCGCAACGTCTGATGTTTGGGTGATGATTCACTCCGGAAGCCGTAACATTGGTTTGAAGGTTGCCAATCACTATAATAAGATTGCGCAATATTGGAATGAGAAATGGTATTCTGAAATGGTATCGGGACTAGCTTACCTGCCAATGGAGACACAGATGGCAAAGGATTATTTCCGTGAAATGAATTACTGTGTGGCCTTTGCCTTTGCCAACCGTCAGTTGATGATGACTCGTATTTGTGAAGCCATCCAGGCAGTGAAACCTGAAACGGACTTTGATCCTATGATTAATATTGCCCACAACTATGCAGCTTGGGAGAATCACTTCGATCAGGATGTGATTGTACACCGAAAAGGTGCTACGCGTGCCTATGAGGGCGAGATCGGTATTATCCCCGGATCTATGGGTACCAAGTCTTATATTGTTGAGGGACTGGGTAATCCGGAGAGTTTCAAAAGCTGTTCGCATGGTGCAGGCCGATTAATGGGAAGAAAGGATGCCTGTCGCCGTTTGTCACTGGATGAAGCACCGGGAGCTTATAAAGATATTGCACAAGTGATAGCGAATGGGCGGGACTTGGTGAAACCGTTGGTGGAGCTGGCTCCAATGGCGGTGATTAAGGGATAATGTCATGCCATGTTAAAGGAGTATCCAGCGTATGGACATAAAAAAAGGAGCAACGCCTTGCTCCAACCTTTGTTAACCTTAAATCTAATACTATGAAAAACACAGTGCAAAGATACGTACTTCTGGTAACTTTGCAAATAATCCAAGAAAAAAAGCATGTTTTATAACATTGATTAAGAATTGGTTTTCTCGATTCAATTTTTATTAAGAGATTTGACAGACCACATGCAGAGAATTAACTCTCTACCACCGTATGCTTCTTAGAGTAGATTTAATGAGTGGCGATATACCACGCTGTTTCGTTCTTTTTTGAAGCACCCGGATTAGTGCTTGGGTCGGAAATCGTGATTCCGGAGAAAGTATTGATATCAATTCTTTCTCCATAGTAGGAGGAAGAGATTGCTGTAAAATACTGTTTGGTATTCCTTTTAAAGGGTACAGTGCGTTTCAATTGTTCGTTGAATTGTTCTAATAGATCCGGATCGGAACATAGTTTGGAAACGTAATCACCGTAATCAAAGAATATGGTAGGCGTATATCCGTCTAATCTTTGTAATTCGCCTGTTAATTCTTCGTTAAACGTATAACGCTGATTTATTTCTTTCATAATAGCTGCCAGATTATCCAATTCCGAGCAATCAGTAACGCCGATTGTTCCGCAGGGAGTCACATAATTTGAATAAAAAGAATAGAATCCGTCACAGACCTTTTCGTAATCTATATTTCCGATTAAGTATTGGCCTATCTTGTCGTATGGTATCCCATAGGCCATTATTTCACTTGTAGAAGCTATCAAGTGGCTTGTTACGTTTTTAAGGTCATAGGCAACCTCTACCGTAGACATATAGCAGTCATCGAAAAGTATATATTCCATCTTTAGGCCCGCGTTCGAAATGCCTCCGGCAAGCGTAATAATATCAGTTTGATATTTCGTTTGTGTTCCTCCAAAAAAACGTGTCATCGGTGCATGTTCGTACTCCCAGTGCTTTTTACTAATCTGCAAGCTGCTGCGTGAAGCTGCTCTCGATACAGGTATCCATCCCATCCCGTGACATCCGATAATCATTGCATATCGTTTGGCGGGAGCATAGGTTTGTACATCGTTCAAAATAGAAGTGATGCCCTCTGCGGTTGTATAGGTAGGATCCGGATAATCGTAGTTTTTTAAAGTCTTCTGTACACCTTTGCCATTCTCATAGACAAGTTCGGAGAGAGTGGCTTTGGTGGCCGATGTACATATAAATACGATCACCCGTTCATTCTTCAATATATTGTTTCCGATGATACTTTTCAAATCGGCAATGTTCTGATAGAAAAAAGAAGTGAGGTTGTTCGACCAGGGTAGATACATGAACACCGTCTGTTCATTATTCGAACGAACAACAGGATCAGTTGGATCGGGATCTGTCGGATCAGTGGTTGAGTCGTCCGTTTGCCTTGTAGTTGGAGAGGTAGCAACAGGATCCTCTTTCTCACATGAAATCATGCCAAAAGAAAGCAATAATACAAAGAGGATTGATTTCATCAGGCGATAATATGGTTGCATTGTTTCCATTATTCTACAAGGATTAAATTATCTTTTTATATATAACGTAAAAGGAGAACCTTTTGATCTGTCTTATCGAGGCATAATTGACATCTCTCTTTTTGCAAAGTTATTGAAAAATAGCGTAATTCCTATACTATCATGAATAAGAAAAAGAGGAGAGCTTACGTATAGACATAAAAAAAGGAGCAACGCCTTGCTCCAACCTTTGTTAACCTTAAATCTAATACTATGAAAAATACATTGCAAAGGTACATACTTTTGGCAACTTAGCAAATAATCCAAGGAAAAAAGTATGTTTCATAACATATATTAAGAATTTGATATTCCAATTCAAATTTTATTAAGACTTTTTGATTGCTTTATCTTCCTCTAATCCCTTTGACATATACTTTCAATTAGGTATCCTGAAATCATTCGGAGAACAACCTGTGATTTTCTTAAATAACCGGCTGAAATACTGTGGATTCTGAAAACCCAGCTCTTGCGTTATCTGATTGATTGTTTTATCAGTATTCACCAACCAATCTTTGGCAATCTCAAAGCGTTTGAATTCAATATACTCTTTAAATGATTTCCCCGTTTCATACTTCAGTAAGTCGTTGAAATATTCAGGAGACAAATGAAGCAGGTTTGCGCAATACTTATGTGAAAGTATATCGACAGTCGGTACCTGTTTCGTTTCGAAATGGTTATTTATGATTTTATCGAATTGTTTGATAATCGTTTTATTCGCTTCATTACGTGTAATGAATTGGCGTTCGTAGAAACGGACGCAGTAATCCAGCAATAGTTCTATATACTTGGAAACTATCTTTTTGCTATGGCGGTCAATGCAACGTTCGAGTTCCTGGTTTATTTTATCCATAAACTCCAGGATGATTTGCTTCTCGCGCAAAGATATATGTAATGCTTCTTCAGGCAGATAAGAGAAGAAAGTATAGCTATGCATATTAAGTCCGAGCGGAGTGCCACAAATCAGATCGGGATGAAAAGCCAATATCCATCCTTTGGAAGGAAAATTCTTACTGTTTTCCTTCATATTGATAGACTCTCCGGGACTAAGGCAGAGCAAAGTACCATCCGAAAAATCATAATACTGGTGACCATACATATACGCTTCACATTTACACTCACTCAATAGAATCGTATAAAAGTCGAACTTGATGCCCGTATGAGCTGACAAGTCAGCCTCTGAGAGATCGATGACACTTACCAGCGGGTGTAGTGTCTTACTCCCCAGGCAACAATTGCATTGATGCACGGTTCCTATTTTGAGTACTTTATCTCCCATGATGTTGAGACTCCTGTATCTAAAATACGTCTAGTTTTTTTGTTTATATTCGTTCGGGGTGCAGCCGACATGCTTTTTAAATAACCGACTGAAGTGCTGTGGATATTGAAATCCCAGTTCATAAGCTACCTGGCTGACAGTTTGAACACCTTCCAGTATTCTTTCTTTGGCCAGTTCGATAATCCGGCACTGGATATATTCCTGTGCAGTTTTTCCGGTTTCCTTCTTTATCAGGTCCCCGAAATAATTAGGAGAGAGGCATGCCTTGTCTGCAAAGTATTTCACGGATGGCAGTCCTTCGGTCATTGCCACCTGATTTTGGAAATATTCGTCCAGTAATTGCTCGAATTTAACGACTATATCTTTATTCGCCTGATTGCGTGTAATGAACTGCCGTTCGTAGAAACGCATACAGTAATCCAGTAGCAGTTCGATATTCCGTACGATAAGTTGCTTGCTATGCTTGTCGATAGTATGCTCCAGTTCGAGCCGGATTTTATGTATGCAATCGGTTACGATTTCTCTTTCCTGATCTGAAAGATGCAATGCTTCATTTACCTCGTAAGAGAAAAAAGTATAGTTTTTGATATTCTGTCCTAATGAAGTTCCACGGATTAAATCGGGGTGGAATAAAACCCCAATCGACTTGGTACGGGGAGCCGTTCGGTTACGGTTGTCTATTCCGCTCACTTGTCCCGGTGCCATACAGACAACCGTTCCTTCCTGATAATCGTAATTCTTACGTCCGTATGTGAGATCCCCGCATTTGGCATCTTTCAGGAACAGACAATAGAATCCGATGTTCATACGGATATACTCAACCGACTTGGTAGCTTTTGAGAAGTCGATTACATTAACTAAAGGGTGCAATGTCTCCAGTCCAAACAACTGGTCATACTGATCGACGGTTTCAATTTTTGTTATTTCATCCATATGCTTTGTTATTAATCTGATACAAAGATAAAACATTTGGAGGTATCTTTTTTATTTCATACCTCAAATCAGTAATAAGGGTACAAGAATCAGTAATCTGTATACTACATAAACTTGCGGGCGGAAAAATAAATGGCAATGATTGCTGGAAGTAAGTCATGGAATTGATATATTTGCTCCGGAGAATATAAAAAACAGGTTTTATGAAAGCATTATTCATTGGAGGAACGGGTACTATCAGTACAGATGTAGTTGCATTGGCGCAACAGAGAGGGTGGGAGATTACTCTCCTTAACCGCGGCTCAAAAAAAATGCCGGAAGGAATTCACAGTATCATTGCGGATATTAATGATGAAGAAGCTGTGGCAAAAGCCATCGCACTTGAACATTACGATGTGGTTGCGCAATTCATCGGTTATACGGCAGAAGACGTAAAGCGTGATATCCGCCTGTTTCAGAATAAAACGCGGCAATACATCTTTATCAGCAGTGCCTCTGCCTATCAAAAGCCATTAACCGATTATCGCATTACCGAAAGCACTCCTCTGGTCAATCCCTATTGGCAGTATTCCAGAAACAAGATAGAAGCGGAAGAAGTATTGATGTCAGCCTACCGGACAAGTGGTTTTCCGGTGACCATCGTTCGTCCCAGCCATACCTATAACGGAACCAAACCTCCCGTAGCCGTACATGGAGATAAGGGAAACTGGCAGATTCTCAAACGGATTCTTGACGGAAAACCTGTCATTATTCCCGGTGATGGCTCCTCTTTGTGGACACTGACTCACTCCAAAGATTTTGCCAAAGGCTATGTCGGACTGATGGCGAATCCACATGCCATTGGGAACGCTTTTCATATCACTACCGATGAAAGTATGACCTGGAATCAGATTTACCAGACAATCGCCGATGCGTTAGGCAAACCTCTGAATGCATTGCACGTAGCATCCGATTTCCTTGCCAAACATAGCGATCATTATGATTTCAGGGGTGAACTCTTAGGAGATAAAGCAGCTACGGTTGTTTTCGATAATTCGAAGATAAAGCGGCTCGTCCCGGATTTTATATGTCATATCTCCATGGCGGAGGGATTGCGGCAAGCTGTACATTATATGCTTTCCCATCCGGAAACTCAAACACCCGATCCGGAATTTGATTCGTGGTGTGACCGTATAGCCAATGCAATCAGTGCGGCAGACAAAGCCTTCTGATTTTCCTGATTTTAATAAGTATCTGCCACTATTGCTATTTTCAGGCACGGATTACACGGATTTACGCGGTTATTTTTTAGCAATGATAACCCTAAAGACCGTGACATACGTGTAATCCGTGCCTAATTATTATTTAATAAACGTGAGTTCGACATAAAATCAAAAGATAGTAAGTTGCCCGTCATTGA
>NZ_DAWCXD010000136.1:0-1954 GCF_052357945.1 Bacteroides sp.
CGGTCGGCCACGTTCAGCGCCTCTATCTTCGCACGGCTGACCAGTGCCGAGTCGATGGCTTCGGCTTCGTCCACCTGATTGTACAGACTGACGCCCGCCAGCGTGCGGAACGACAGCTTGTTCTTCATCGCCGCCGACTTCTTGTAGGAGTTGTGCAGCAGCGTGTAATAAAGGTCGGGCGAGAGTGCGCCCGCTCCGGTCTCCATGACCGTAACTTGGTTCTGCTTAGGCGAGTCGTGGTTGTAGGTTACACTGACACCCTGTGCATGAACCGCACTTGCCGTTACAACCGCTATCGCCATGAGTAAAAATGTCCTTTTCATCTTTTTTTCCCTTTTATCTGTTTCCGTTCGTCAGTCATCCAGTCGTCCCGCTTCCCGCCACCGCCCGAAAGCCCCGTCGAGAATCTCCCGTTTGGTGCGCTCGCGGTATATCTTCGATTTCCAGTAGCCGATACGCACTTGTATGTACCTCCACGTTTCGATGTATGCCCGGTTCAGGTGCCGTTCGATGTCGTCCAGCGATTGGTTGATAGCCTCCAGTACCGTCAGCAGGTCGCTGGTCGAGCAGGCCGCCGCTCCCGTGGCGTACAGCACGAGGTCGCTCACCGACTTGTAGAGCTGCTCCCCGTCATGGGCGATGTCGCGTATGGCTTTCTCGTTGATGGTCAGTATCAGCGCGTCGGACGGTTCGATGCGCCCCCGTTTCAGTATCTTCTCGTTGAAGTCCTCCAGCAGGTTCTTGTAGTCGCCGATACGGCCGCTCACCGCCGTGTAGGTGTTCTTCACGTTCAGCGCCGTCCGCAGGGACTGGTACATCACGTCGATGATGTCGAAGGCGCGGGTGTAGCGGTCCAAGTCCACGTTCAGTTCCTTGTACCCGCCGACCTCCTTGCGGCTGTACTCGTGCAGCAGCTTGTTGCTGTATTCCAGCGTACTGCGGGCCAACAGCAGGCTGCGCTGTTTCTTGTGGTCGTTGATGTAGGCTTCCACCGACACGATGTCGAAGGTCCACTGCGCCTTGGCGATGCCGGGCAGAAGAGCCAGCAGCACGACCGTTATCAGTAAGCTCCGTTTCATGGCCGTTCCTCCTTTCCTGCGTTTCTTCCGTTCCCGCCTCTGGAAGCCCGTGCGTTCTCCACCCAGCGGTCATGGCACTCCTCCACGAGCGTGAGCCTGCGCCCCTCGTCCGTGTCCAGCTCCGGAAGCACGTCCTTCAGCACGTCGATGATGTTGCGCTTGTAGTGCATCATCTTCTCCAGCGACACGAGGTCGGCGTATATCTTCGTAATCCGAGAATCCACCTCACGGGCTATGGCAAGCCGGTCGCTCGACCACAGCAAGTGATACACATCCCCGGTGGGTGTCTCTTCCATCGGGGCGGTACGGACGTACTCCGTCGTGATTTTGCAGGACGGGTGTTCCCGGGCGATTTCCGCGATGCGGTCGTTCACCATCTTGGTCTTTTCCTCCTCCGAAAGGTTCGGGTCGAGCGTCAGCACATCGGCGACGAATGTGTCGGTGTATTCCGTGGTCAGCTCCCAACTGATCTGCAGGATGGCACGGTGAATCTTGATGCCGAGGAAATACTTTGGTTTCCGCGCTATCGAAATCGTTGCCCGGAACGTGATGACGCCGTTGATGTTCGGCATGGTAGCCTTGCGTACATAGGTGTAGCCGCTCCACGCGCCGCCGCCTTGCCACGTGAGGTTGTAGGCGGTCTTACAGTCCTGCATGATGGCGGGTATGCGGTAGTAGTCGTCCGTCGGCACGTCGTTGTCGCCTGCCGCTTCCTGTCTCGCATCCGCGTACTCCTTCTGTTTCTTCTGCCATTCGGACAGCTCGTTTTTCAGGCTGTCTATCTGTGTCTTGTTCGCGTTGTACTGCTGGCGGTAGGCTGCCGCGTCCTCCACGCTTGCCTCGGCGATTTTCTTCAGCAACGCGGCATTCTCGTT
>NZ_DAWCXD010000136.1:2054-3356 GCF_052357945.1 Bacteroides sp.
CGGGCGTTCAGCCCGGCCTTGAACGTGTTCAGGTCCATCGAGTAGGAATCGAACACATCCTCGTAGATGACCTCCTCATGGTTCCAGCTCTGTCTGACATGTATCTCGTAAGCGTATGCCTTCTTCGTCTGCTTGCCGCCCCGGCTGATGATGTAAGCGCTCTGCCAGTAATTGATGGTATAGGTGTAGCCGTCGTTCCGGTTATTGAGCTGCTGTACCCGGCTCCTTGACCATCCGGCATACCGTTCCGAATTGGAGAGTGCCTGCTCCCGTTGCGAGGCGTTGGGATAGAAGCCGGGGTCGCTTGTGTTGAAGCGCGTCCACTCGCCGCCGTTCAGTATGCTGTTGTCATCCGTCGGCGGATAATAGTCGCACAGCGAAACGCTGCCTTGGTCCCAGCGGGCGATATACCACCGTTGCGTGTAATAGTTCCCGGCCACCTCGTCCAGATAGTCGGTCATCCATGACGTGAGGTTGTACTCGCTCAGTTCGAACAGCCCCGCCACATTGTCCTCGCCGCCCACCATTTCGATAAGCAGCCCGCCGAGGTTATGCTCCACCTGCTCGAAGAGGGCACCGTAATGGTCGTACAGGTTGAAGATTTCATCCACCTTGCCGCCCATCAGGTCATGGAACGAGCTGGTCTGCAGCAGGGCGTCGCCGATATTGCTGATTCCCGCCGTGGCAAGCCCGACACCCATGTCGTAAAGGTGGTCGATGTCCTCTTTCAGATTTTCACCCGTGAAGTGGCCCGGCACACTGGCAAGGTCGTCCAGCAGGTGCTGCCAGTCGATGCCGCCCACTTCCGAGAGTTTCAGCAAGGGGGCGATGTCCCGGTTGATTTCGAGGAACACGATATCCGAGAATGTCAGCGTGCTGTTCGTCACCACGCTCTCGAACTGCATACAGAGGCTTTTCGTCTCATCACATATCTTCATCAGATAGCTGCCCCAGTGGATGGCCGTCTGCGGCGAGCGGAGCATCAGCTTCGCCACCACCCATATCTTCGGCATGATTTTCTCCGCCACCATGCGGTAAATACGGCGGTAGTAATAATTCTCCGTGCTACTGCACCAGATACCGAGGTCGGACAGGGCCTTATGCTCCAAAAACTTGGAGGCGAAAATGCCTGCCGTGGCCACTTCCGCCGCGTTGTAATGTTTCAGGATGTCATCGACCTGCTCCCGGTAATAGCTCTCGGCCACCGTCTCCGTGCCGAAAGCGGCAGCCATTGCCGCCACGGTACGCGCGTCGTAGTTCACGCTGTAATACTGGGCGTGGACACGCTGCGCGAGGGCGAGC
>NZ_DAWCXD010000136.1:3456-13062 GCF_052357945.1 Bacteroides sp.
CGCGTCGTAGTTCACGCTGTAATACTGGGCGTGGACACGCTGCGCGAGGGCGAGCGACAGCACTATGAGGAAGAGCGAAAGTCGTTTCATCAGTATCTCGCTTAACGGTTAAAAAAAAGGGATTTCCGCTTGCTGCGGTTATGTGTTTCGGGTACTCCTTGCAGGGCCAGTATCAGCTTTTCCGCTTCCTCCATTGCCTCGTATGGGGACAGGCTTCTGTATTTGACATACAGATCTCTGGCAACCTCATACCGGCGCTGTTGCCACTTGGCTGCTTCCGACTCTTCATAACGAATGATGGTGGTAACGCCCTCGTCCTCTTCGGATTTAATGCCCATATAGATATCCAGCTCCTTTTCGGTCATACCCGGCCGCAGGCCATGTTTGCTTAGTATATCCCCGATGTGTGCGATGCTTTTGTGCCCCAAATGGCGGAATCTAATCAAATCCTGGTTGGTGTGCAGGCACAGGTCCCGGACAGAGACAATCTCATGGCTCCTGCATACTTTGCGAATGCGAAGGGCGAAAGGTTCTTCGCAAAACAGTTCTCTTACATTTTGGTTTATGTCAATCTTTTTCATTCTATATGATTTTATTGTTTCGGTTTCAGGTTCAATACCCGTCCCGCCTCATTGACCTTCTGGGCAAACGGCAGGGATTTGCCGATACCGCTGGCGTCCCAGTCGCGGCAATACGCCTCGATAGCCTCCTGATGGCTGCACCGGAGTTCCCTCTTATAGAGCTTCAGGGCCTCTTTCTCCGCCCGCTCGGTCGTGTAAGTCATGTAGCACTCGTGAGGTTCCTCCACGCCGTACACGCCGCTGGTGCTTCCCCGGCGGATGAACACCTCGCGGAAGAAGCTGCGCCCCTCCTTGTTTTCCAGTCGGTTAATGGTGAAGATTTTCTTGCAGTCCACGTCCGTAAGCCCGAGAATGGCCTTGATTTCATCGAACCGCTCGCGGAACTTGCTCTGGTCGAGCAGCATCACCACGTCCGAGTTGTTGATGATGGCCTCCTTGACGATAGGGCTGCCGATGATGTCCTGTATCTCTTGTGTCACCACACCCACCGAAGCCCAGAACTTACGGGCCGTCTTGTACATGAACTTGATGTATTCGGCCATGAGCGGGCTGGCAATGGCTTTCCACGCTTCCTCGATTACTAAGACCTTGCGGTTCTTCTTGATACGCATCTTCTGTAGGAATACATCCATGATAATCAGCGTAACAAGAGGGAACAGGAGAGGGTCATCTTTTATACTGTCGATTTCGAAGACAATGAACGTCTCGTCGAACAGCGAGCTGTCCATGTTCTCGTTCAGTGTCTTGTCATGGTTGCCGCCACGGTAGAAGTCCTTCATCATGTAGCGGTAGGTCGAAATGTCGATGCCCGAGATATGGTTCTCGTCGCAAATATCCGGAATGCGTTGCACGGAAAACTCGTAGAACGAGTTGAACGACAGCTCTTTCACTTTTAACTCCTTACGGCGATGTTCCATCTCGTCAATTATGCGCTCGATACGCCCGGCACGCTGCATTTCGGTTTCCTCCTGCCGTTCGCTGCGGTTGCGGTCGTCGATAACGAGGCTCTTGCGCAAGTCCTCGCGCTGCATAGGCGTGAAACCGTCGAACCCGTTGAAATAGGTGTCGTAATACTCCGTGATGACCTGTTCTACCAAACGGTCCTCCGTCTTTGTGACCGTGCCCTGCGAGCCTTTCCAGATGAGCAGCACGAGGTTCTTCAAAAAGCCCGTTTTTTCTACGTTCATCTCCTCGCGGTGGATGCGGAACGGGTTCATCGTGATAGGCTTCTCTTCCGTGTAGCTGATATACTTGCCTCCCAGATACTCGCAAAGCCCCTCGTAACTGTTACCCGTATCGACCATCACCACGTCCGTGCCCTGCTCGTAAAGCTGGCGCACGACGGAGTTCATGTGGAATTGATTTTCAATGACTTTTACTGCTGATAATCAGCTATATAAGAAAATAACGGTACAACTATCCGTTAATGAAAAGAGGGAGTGAAAAAAGTTGCTATGAGGGAATGAAAGGATTAGAAAAGGAGTGTGTTTTGGATGAAATATTTAACTATATTTTAACGGTTGATAGATATTTTTATGATTTAGAGTGGAAAGCAAAGAGACAATAAATTTCAAGGGAATACGCTGTATGTCAGCGAAAATGTGTAACTTTGCGATATGGTAACATTGATAATGCTAATATTAGCTTTTGCAGTAATTCTTTCTTTTGGGCTAATGGTGAAATGTCCAAAATATGGTCTGTGGCTATATAAAGGAGCGATTTTTGGGATTATGATAATCTTTTTATTTGTAGCTCTCTTTTTCTGGCTGGGAGGAAATGCGGATGCTACCGCTCTTAACATCAATCTGCACCCTTGGAAGAATTATCTGCTATATCGTGTCTTTGCTGCGGTAGCTTGTGTAATGGTTTTTCTTGCTATATCCCAGTTACCTTTATTATTTGTCAAATGCTATGCCAAGAAGATAAAAAAGCAAATTGTAAAATATGAAGGGGCGGTCTATGCCGTAACATTGGTAATCGGGGTTATATGTCTTTCTGAATTTAGTGGCGTGGGTAAATTACACGATGAAAAATTGCAGGCTGGTAATGAAGTGGTAAGGCTTATAGATGAATACAATAAAACCCATAAAATGCAGTGCCAATCACTTTCGGACTTGGGATTGAAGCCAGTTGGTGATAATTTTTATGAATATAAGGGTATGTGGTTTCTATTGGATGCGAATGACAAAGCTTTTGAATTGCGATTTTGCAGTCCATATGGTGGGGACATTAATTATGATTATACATATTCAAGTGATGGTCAAGAATGGGATGATACTATAATCTGGTAGTTGCATTTACGGTTTGTTGTTATGCCGAATACATCTAACGCCTATTGCGCAACAAACTCAACGAAGTTCTCGAAATCATCATGAAATGGATTTAACGCTATATGGAGTTGTCAAGGCATGGCGTGCGTCCTGGAAACTGACTGATAAGCAATATAAAATCTAATTCAGTAAAGTATATGAAGGTATTTTGGGCAAGTATAGAATACAAGTATAAGGAGAATCCCGTAAAAGGTGGATTTGTATATGTCTTTGTCAAGGCTAATTCTAAAACAGATGCATATGAGAGAATTACAAAAGAATTTCTGGATATGAAGTTGTCAATATCCGTTCTTGAGTTCTTAATCCAATACGATAAAAGCACAAAATGGCACAATGAAACTGAAACGAAACACTTTATGGATTTGTATAATTCTGCAAATATGAATAGTGGCTGTGTTTTTGACACATTCTATGCTTATGAGCATGAATAGCGTTTCATGTGGAGTTGTCAAGGAATTATCTTTTGCCATTATAAAACAGGCTTTTGGACGCTTTGAGGAACAATGGCGGTACAAAAAGAGGAAAAATGAGCTTTGAAACGCTGATTTTTACCTGTAAACGAAGGTTCTTTAAGGTATTTGTATTACCTTTGTATTTGGATTGGGGTAACTCTATCCAAGACATACGAAATTAAGAAGCGTTATGCTCAATCTTGTAACTTGAAAACGTAGGACACTTTCAAATGGGACAAGGATTAGCATAGTGACTCCCTCGCATATGCGTGGGTCACTATTGTTACATCTGTCCTAATGGTTTCCTACGACCTTCAAGTTAAGACGTGGCATAGTTGGCTCACGTTTTCTTATAGAATCAACCTCTTGATAGAGTCAATCGAGAATATAGTAAGTAAAAAATGAATAAACTTTTAATCACACTATTTTCATTCCTTGCTATCGCTGTTGTTTCATGCAGTGATGACGATGAACCGAAAATGCCGACTAATGCTATCGCATTGAATATGATGATTGGAGATAGCGAAACAACCATTGGCGGCTCTGATGTTTTCATCAATGCTTCCAATAACTTCACATCGTATGATTGTGGAATTGCAGACCTCGGTAGAAAAGGAGGTTTCAATCAGAACCCAAATCTATCGCAGCTTGCCCAGGAGATTGCGGTTACGCCCGGCAATTTCTACCAGATTGTTCTTGCCAACAAGGTTCAGACAGTTGCCGGAGACCGGGCACTTCCTATCAACACCAACTACTACAACGTTTATGTTGATTCATGGATTTACGATAAGGACAAAGATATAGCCGGAGCAAAAATCAGCTATACTGAGTGTTTCCCCGAAGTCAAACAGCTTCCCGAATGGGACAGCCATTTCTCCGGGACCCATCAAAATGACGGGTACGGCAAGGAAAGAGCGACATTCACGTTCTCCAAAGGCTGCCATATTGACAAGAATGTAGATGCCTATTTCACAGATGGATATAATAACCTAACTGATGAACTCGAATTCGAGATAAAAGAAAATCAGATAGTGATAACTTATCCGTATTTAACCAGCCATCAGCCGGATGTCAGACTTTTGATCCGCTATGAGAGCGTGTATACA
Source organism: Bacteroides sp. (assembly GCF_052357945.1). Classification (GTDB taxonomy): domain Bacteria; phylum Bacteroidota; class Bacteroidia; order Bacteroidales; family Bacteroidaceae; genus Bacteroides. The sequence continues at coordinate 7,926 of NZ_DAWCXD010000136.1, forward strand.
CGTGTATTGTTGGACTTCGAATAATCCGATGCAGAATCATGAACCATCGATTCAAATTTCTTTCAATACTTGCTGCCTTAATATTGTTTACGGCTTGCACTACATCGAAGTCTACAGTTTCAACGAATGTCAACCTGTCACGATATGAGTATGCATCTATAATCAATAACGACACCTATCATATTCCGGCAGAGTTGATGGAGTACGAGATTCAGCTTTTTGATGCTGTGGAGAACTCACACTTAAAACTTGTAAGTGATGCCAGAATCTACGAGTTGACACCGTCACAACAGGAAAAACTTTTGTTAGTCAAGTATGGCGTAAACGTGAAGTACAAAATTGGATTTTTGTCCGCTGAATATCAGGGCTTTAAGAAAGGAGAATAAACAATGGGTAACGATTTAGAGACGAACGAAAGACTTCGGTCTGCTTTCTTTTTCCATTGTTTCAAAAAAACTCAATACAAAGATATTACTTTTCAGAAAAAAGCCTATCTTTGCATAAAATTTAGTATAAACAAATCATGTCAAGCATACGCTGTGCATTAGCACGTACCTTTAGAATCCGTGCATAGTCTATACTGAGAAAGGTTTTCTCAGTTTTCTTATAGCCCTCAAATCTTCTGAGGGCGGATTTTCTATTATTATTTATTAATCAGGATTTTGATGCAGATGCTATATCTGTGTCTATATTCATTTATAAGAAAACAAGTATGGACTTAAATAAAAAGCATTTATTATATCTTACTGTATTTTTCCTATTTCTAAGTTTGAATGCTTCGGGACAATCGAATAGCATTTCAGGAAGAGTACTTAATCAAAACACAAAAGAATCTGTTGAATACGCCAGTGTTGTTCTATTCAAGCAGGATTCCGTATTCCTAAACGGAACGACAGCTGATTCAATTGGAAGATTTGTATTTACAAACCTCACTTCCGATGATTACGTATTGTCGGTATCTTGTATGGGCTTTGAAGCTAAAAAAATCTTGTTACAAAACCTTTCAGAATCGGCAGAAATAGACGTGTTATTAAATGAAAGTGTATTGTCGCTTGGTGAGATTGTTATTTCAGCTTCATCCACAATCAATAAAATAAATCAGCGAATAGTTTTTCCGACAAAACTACAACTTAACCATTCGGCAAACGGAATGCAACTATTGAATACTATGATGCTTCCAGGATTGAACATTAACCCAATGACGAATACGATTTCATCCTTCGATGGCGGGAAAGTCATGTTGCAAATCAATGGAGTAAATGTTACTTCAGAAGAGATTCAGACTTTGCAACCATGTCAAATTAGGCGGGTTGAATATTTGGATTACGCAGGAATAAGATATGGAGCAGCATCTAAAATCGTTAATTTTATTGTTATAAGGGACGATAAGGGTGGTGTTATCGGAGTGGACTTGATGAACTCTTTGAATATTCTTGCGGGCGGCGATGTGCTTTTCGCCAAGTTTAACAAAGGGAAGTCGGAATATACATTAAATTACACAACCGCTTTTCAGAAATTCAATAGCAATAATCGGACACGTACCGGAAGCTATCAGTTTGAAAACTCAACTCCGATACAGAGAGATGAAATCGGAGATGGTGGAGATTATTCATATCAGATGCATGATGTTACTTTCGGATATAACTATCAACAAAGTGATTCGGTATTCTTCAATGCAAAGTTGAAGTATGCTTTGACAAATCATCCGCATAATGATTTCAAAAGTAATTTGATAGAAAATGGCATAAAGATAGGGCAGATATTTGATGGCGTTAGTCAGAAAATAAATACCCCTTCAATAGACCTATACTATGAGCGTGGTTTGAAGAATCAGCAAAAAGTCTATGCCAACATTGTTGGGAGTTATGCCAAAGTAGAAACAGGTCGTAATTATATAGAATACGACAATGCCAATACTCTTTTCAAAGAGCAGTTCGGTTTGTCATCTGATAAATATTCATTGATAGCAGAAGGTATTTACGAGAAGGGCTTTACTTATGGCAGTTTGAAATTTGGAGCAAAGCATATTCAATCGTTTACGAAACAAGAAGTTCAGCAAAATGGAGTTTTTAAGTCCGATTTGAATCAAATGGAAACTTCCGTTTTTTCAGAATGGAATCACAGTAAAGATAAATTCAGCTGTTCTCTTGGGTTAAAGGCTAATCGGGTACATTTTTCTAATATCTCAATTAATAAGAGTTATTATAACTTCTTGCCTAAAGCCATGTTGGGATATAGATTAAATGAAAATTCTTTTATTCGTTACGATGTGGAGATGAGCCAAACCAACCCGACTTTAGTTGAGTTGACTGACACGGAAATAAGGCTCGACCCTTATCTTGCCGAAAGAGGAAACTTGTTATTAAAGCCTTACAGCAATCTGAACAATAACCTTTTTTACGAACACAAAAAAGGCTTGTTTACATTCAATGCTAACCTACGACATCATTACAAGCATAATCCCATCATGGAATCAGTCAAAGAACAAGGTAATATTTTCCTGATAATACCCGAAAATATGAAGAGTTGGAACAAGTATAATGCAGAAATGAACCTAAAGGTGGGAATGATAAAAAACATACTGCAATTTTCGCTTACAGGTGGGTACAATCATTTCAACAGTCAAGGGAACAATTATTCTCATGAATACTCTAATTTCTATTATAGTGCGAATGTCTTGGCAATGTATAAGAAATGGATGTTTATCGTTCAGATACAGCCATTTGATGAGAAGCTGTATGGTGAAACCGTTATTAAGAGTGGTAATTATCATTATTTAGCCATTCAATACAATACCGATAACTTCTCTTTTGGTATAGGAGCGTTCAATCCATTCAAGAATGTTTCACGTACTGTGATAGAGAATAAAAATAATCAAGCACCTTTCAGACGGGAAAGTTTCAGTAGTGCTTCACAAACCATCGTTGCTACTCTTACGTGGAATTTTAGTTTTGGAAAAACTCATAGTTCTGGAAACAAATCTCTTAATAATCAAGATGCGGATTATGGAATAAAAGGCAGTTACAAATAAAGTCTATTATGAATAAAATAGATTTGAAGTTATTCAGGCTATTGTCTGATGCTTCACAAGTGACAAATGAAGAAATGCAAGATGCTTATACGCACTTTATGGAGTTGGTAAAGACTATTAGTCAATCTAAACAAAGCTATTCTGAAATATTTCGGATGTTAAGTATTACTCGTATTGAGCTTGATTTTCTGGGAACATCACCTCTTTGCGAGTTGGAAAAAAAAATAGGCTCAAAAAAACTTATCAGCGAAAGGCGATTTTATTTCTTGAGTCTGAAATTGACTTACTGAAATTCACATTTAGACAAACGAATCAGCTTATTAATAAAAACGTTATTCCCTACAACTCAAAAGTATATTTCGTCCCCAAGTCGCAAGGCTTGGGGATTGATAGCGTGGGAGAATTTGCTGTTTCATTTGAACTTTCAGGACAGTTCTTTAATGAAGAAGGAAATCCTGCTCCATATATTCATATCGCCCATGCTCTGGAGCAGGCATTCAATTTCACGTTCGGGGATGCCCACAAGTCAAAAGAACGAGTATTCAAACGCAAGCCCTACAACTTAACCAAAGCGTTAGATTACCTGAAAAATCTTATCGTTCGTGAAAGCCGCAAGAAGAAGATGAAAAAAGATGATTTTGTAAATCGTTAATTTACATGAATTTACAAATCTATTTTAGGGGAGTCCATAGGGATTCCCCTATTTTTGTTGCTTCGTTCTGCCGAACTTTGGTGCGTGTATAGTGAGATTAATTTTATTAATCTCACGGTTGAGTTTGACAGCCGTATGGCTTTTTCCGCTTGCCCGTCCTGACTTGACGTGCCATAAGCGTTCTTCTATTTTCAGTTTGGTACTGAACTGGGCGATACTGTTGCCGATAATGATTTTCCCAATTATCGGGTAAGCAGTGTTTTCTCCGACACTACTTTTTTCTAATCTACTTTCCCGTTTCAGGTAAAAAGACACTTTTAATTCGTTGCTCATAACACTCACATTTTTAAGTTGATAAAATTACTTCCATTGTGAGTTATTTGAACAATGTAAACCGAAGACAAACAGCGTTATAGTCAGCCACTTAAAGGCACTCAACTGCTGTGTTTTGCTCCGCCTAAAATGGGTAACGGGATAGAAACGGAATGTTTGCTTTTATCCGCTAAAAACTGCATTTCACCCACTCGGCAACCAAAGACATTCAAAGCCAATTACTTCTCATTATCAATCAATTACTCTCTTTTTCTTCCTTTCTCGTTTTGTGCTTCCTGTATAAACGTGCAACCCGAAGAGACTATTGTTACAGTCAATTTTATAGACTATAATACAGGGCGTCCTGTAGCATCATGCAAAGGCGCATATTCCTCTCTTGGGGTTGCAGGAGCTTCGCATGATATAAAAGGAGCAATAAACAGGGTTGCAAAGCAAATATCTGACACATTCAACCCTCAAAAGTGAAAATCTATCTTAGGATTCCACCTCGCCCTCTATCAATCTTCCAATCATACCGACCTTCCGCGACATCGCCAACCTCGTTGAGTGTATGGCGATGTTTTATTTCATCAAAGGGCTGTCGGTGTTCCGCATAGTCACAGAGCCATGTGCCGACCGCTTTCCGCTGCTCGATGGTTTCGCCGTAGCTCTGCATGACGCTCTTGATGTCGGCGGCTTCGGAGGGAGAGAAGATTGACTTGTGCCGTTCCGTGGCGAAATGGATAATCGCTTCAATGGCTCGCCTGAACACCTCGCTTGCCTTGTAGAGAATATCGGCGATGATATTCAGAATATCCCGGCTCGATTTCAGCGCACCTTGCAACTGTCTTATGGTCTTGTCCTTCTCCGCCGTTGCCCGGCTCACCGCCATGCTAATGCGGTGCTGCTCCCCGGTCTTCTGCTCCCGGAGCTGCCGCAGAGCCGTGTCCCTCTCGGATTCATAAGTGTCAGCGATTGCCATAGCACTGTCTCGCTCCAGTTCGACCGTCCGCTTCGCCTCGGTCAGTGCCTTTGTCCGCTTCGCCACCTCTTTCCTGACTTCATCGGGGAACGATTCTTTGATATGTTCGTTCTCGGCTTTCAGTCTCTCGTTCTCCTGCTCGATGGCTGCGTACTTGCCC
>NZ_DAWCXD010000137.1:0-12802 GCF_052357945.1 Bacteroides sp.
CAACCATCGCGACGAATTGCTTCAACAGCCTTCAAACTACTACCACCTGTAGAAATCAAATCCTCTACGACTACGACTTTCATACCCGGACGAAGTTCACCTTCAATCAGGTTTTCCAATCCATGATCTTTGGGGGTAGAACGAACATACACGAACGGCAAATTCAATGCATCAGCTACTAAAGCTCCCTGCGGGATAGCGCCTGTAGCCACACCAGCAATCGCATCCACCTGTCCGAATCGTTCTAATATCAGACGTGTAATTTCAATCTTCACAAAATTACGAAGAGAAGGATAGGACAGAGTTTTACGGTTATCACAGTAAAAGGGGGATTTCCATCCAGAAGCCCATGTAAAAGGGTTAGCGGGTTGAAGTTTAATAGCTTTAATCTTCAACAGTTTCTCCGCAAATAGTCTCTCTAAGTTTTTCATAACTAAACTAACTATTAATTATTTGCCGCAAAAGTACAGAAATTGAACGAGAATAAAAAGAAGAATCCGTTTATTTTTTCAGTCAATTTGTTCCTCTTCATCGGGAATGTCGATACAACGCTTAATATCTTTCAGTTCAAATCCACGACTCATGGCAAATCGCATCAGCTTTCCATTCAATTCATAATCGTCTGACGCATGGATACTTTTCCGCTTGGAAGCCAGCAGGTCACGCAGAATAGAAAGATATTCTTCTTCATCAATTTCATTCAGATAACGCCATGCCACATCAGAAGGGATCTTCTTCATGTAAAGCCCCTGGGCTATTTTCATTTTCCCCCACTTGGCAAAGCGGAACTTGTCATTCACAAAAGCCCTGCAGAAACGTTCATCATCAATGAACTTCTCTGATTCCAGTCGGTCAAGAATACGCGCAATGGTATCATAGGCAATTCCCCAACGTTGTAACTTCTCATTTATTTCTGCCCGGCAATGCTCGGCAGTGGAGCAGTAAGAGGCTACGCGATTTAAAGCCTCTTCATCAGTTAATTGTGCACTCATCGGTTAGCTGTAACTATTCTATCTTTTCCAAATATGTCTTTTATAACACGAACATCACGATATTGGTTCATTTCAAGTATGTGTGCTGTTTCCCGGCCATAAGCCTGGTTGATTTCAAAATAAAGTTTTCCGCCCGGCAATAGCAAATCACTTCCCAGACAGGCTATACGATTATAAAACCGTAAAGGATCCTCGTCAGGAACGAACAAGGCCAACCCCGGTTCCCAATCAAGGACATTAGCGTCCATTTCGTTCTTTTCCGTTTCAGTCACATAAGGCGGATTACTGACGATCAGATCAAAAGACGGCACCTTTTCCCAGTCATCAGACAATACATCTCTTTGCAGAAATCTCACCCCGGCTTCCAAATCTTCATTGTTTTTACGGGCAATAGCCAACGCTTCTTCCGAAATATCCCATGCCTCTACGTCTACATCCGGAAGTTTTTTATCCAGAGAGATCGCAATGCATCCACTTCCCGTACCTATATCTAACAGATGACGGGCATTCGGATTCTCCTTTACTATTAGCTCTACGAGTTCTGCGGTCTCCGGTCGAGGGATTAACACGCCGGAAGCAACCTTAAAATTCCTTCCACAAAACTCTGCAAAACCGCGAATGTACTGTATCGGTTCATTTTTCTGTAAACGGAATATAATGTTTTCTAATTCACGCTGTTTGCATTCGGATAAAATTATATCTTTGCCCATGTAAATATCAAGCGCATCTAAGCCTAACATATCGCAACAAATCAGCATTGAAAGAGCTTTTATCTCTTCCTGCGGATAGATTTCCTGCAAAGACTGGCGAATGTAAGCGGTGATACGATTCATATTTTCACAATTTCGGAGTGCAAAAGTAAGAATAATATGGCGAAGAGCACCAAAATGGAAGAAGAAAAATACATGAGGCGTTGCATTGAGCTTGCAAAGAACGGGTTATGCAATGTGCCTCCAAACCCGATGGTAGGAGCTGTTATCGTATGTAACGGACGTATTATCGGTGAAGGTTATCACATTCGTTGCGGAGAGGCACATGCGGAAGTCAATGCAATCCGTTCTGTCAAAGACGAGTCTTTATTGAAACATTCTACGATTTACGTCAGTTTGGAACCTTGCTCCCACTACGGGAAAACACCTCCTTGTGCGGATCTGATTATAGAGAAACAGATTCCGCGCATTGTTGTCGGATGCCAGGATCCCTTTTCTGAAGTAGCCGGACGGGGGATTCAAAAACTACGGGATGCCGGACGAGAAGTTACAGTCGGCATATTAGAGGAAGAATGTCAATCACTGATTCGTCGTTTTATTACTTTCAATACACTTCATCGGCCTTTTATCACGTTAAAATGGGCAGAGTCAGCCAATCATTTTATTGATATGGAACGTACAAGTGGAATGCCTGTGATACTCTCCTCGCCTCTCACTTCAATGCTAGTACATAAAAAAAGAGCGGAAGCTGATGCTATTATGGTAGGCAGGCGAACAGCTTTATTGGATAATCCGTCGCTAACGGTACGCAACTGGTATGGGCATAATCCAATACGTGTCGTATTAGACCGCACATTATCTCTTCCGAATGATTTACAAATATTCGATGGAAATGTGCCAACATTAGTCTTTACTGAAAAGAAACAGCCAGCAAGAACCAACATCACATATATCTCCATTGACTTCAATCATAACCCACTGGAGCAGATTATGGAAGTACTGTATCAACGGAAAATACAATCTTTACTGGTAGAAGGAGGCAGCCAATTGCTGCAATCATTCATTAATGATGAGCTATGGGACGAGGCGTATATCGAGAAGTGCCCCAGCAGGCTACATTCCGGTGTTAAAGCACCTCAAATGGACGATAATTTTAGTTATTCGATAGAAGAACACTTCGAAAGACAATTTTGGCATTATGTTCATCGGATATAGCTAAGATAGTTCTATTCAGGGGGTTTTACGTCGATAAAAACAGTGTTATTATCTATAATTTTATATAAAACTTACCTGTAATGTTCATTATCGGAAAAAATGTTTCTATTTTTGCAACTTGTAAATAAACACAATCTTTCAAATGAAAATAAAGTTTTTATCATTCATTGCGAGTTTTTTCATGGTGTCATTTGTTATAACGTCATGTCTTGATGACGATAATAACATCGAATATAGCCCGGATGCAACTATCCATGCGTTTGCACTTGACACAGCAGGCCTTGGGAGTTATAAATTCACTATTGATCAATTATCACGTGAAATTTATAACGAGGACTCTCTTCCTGTTCATGCCGATACCATCATTGACAAGATTTTAATCAAAACATTAACTACGGCATCAGGCGTCGTAACAATGAAAGACAAAAGCGGTAACGATTCTGTCATAAACATCAATGATTCTATCGATCTTCGGGAAGATCTCACTATTAAAGTGTGGTCAACAGAAGCGTTAGCGGGAATATCTCCTAATCAAACTAAGGAATATACTATTAAGGTAAATGTGCATCAGCATGATCCGGATTCGTTGAGATGGAAGTATATGGATAAAATTAATAACCAAATCCAAATTACAGGAGAACAAAAATCCATTATTTTTGGAAGCGAAGTATTCACATACTCTGTAGTTAATAGCAGGTTATATGTGTATAAGAATTCTTTAACTAATTTCGGCAGTGGGACCCCACAAGAAACTATAGGATTACCGGAAGGTAAACTTCCGACTTCTATCATAACTTTCAAATTTGACGGAAGCAACGCCATGTTATATGCGACCTCCGATGATTATAAAGTGTATGAATCTGAAGATGGAATAAATTGGGAAGTATCTAAAAAGTTTGGAGACAAAGTGGAGTTACTCTTAGCGACACTGACAAATAACCAAATCAGCAGAATTTGTTATATAAAGAAAGAAGCAGACAACCAACGCTATTTCTATTATCAGACAAATGATAAACAAATAGAGACTCTTGAAACTTACGACGAAGGAAAAGTACCTGCTAATTTCCCAACTAAAAACATATCCTACACAGTATATGAGTCTGCGACAAATATTAAATCTGTCCTTTTAGTGGGAGATACAGAGACGGCGACTTTGGCTGATGACAGCGAATTAGAAACGACCATTGTATGGGCATATGACGGAAGTAAATGGGTTGAGTTCTCAACAACTTCCTCCGTTGCATACTGTCCCAAATATACTCAACCATCTATCATATATTACAATGACTTAGTATATATATTTGGCCAAAATTTCAGTTCTATTTATGTTTCCAATCAAGGGTTATTCTGGAGAAAAGCTAACTCCAAGTTTGCATTTCCTCATAGAGATTGGAGCAAAGGAGGAACTCCAAACCCTAGTGTAGATCCTGAATTCAGAGGTAAAACGAATTACTCAATGGTACTAGACCCTGCGACTCAAAATCTATGGATTATATTTAGTAAAGGAAGCGCCAGTTTCGAAGAAGAGGTAGAAAAAGCAGAAAGTACTAAGTCTACCACAACTGAAACACGTACTTATAATCATGATTCAGAGGTATGGCGTGGTCGTCTTAATCAACTATGGTTTGATTTGGCAAAAGCTGGCAAATAAAAACGTATACGTTTAAAATAAAAAGATGTCCTATATAGAACAAATAGACAAAACTCGGATACCACAACACGTGGCCATCATAATGGATGGGAACGGACGATGGGCAAAACAACGAGGAGAAGAACGTACTTACGGTCACCGTGCTGGCGCAGAAACGGTACAGAATATTACCGAAGATGCCGCCCGTTTGGGAATCAAGTACCTGACACTGTACACCTTCTCAACCGAGAACTGGAATCGGCCGCAAGACGAGATTGCGGCTCTGATGAATCTATTGCTAGAATCTATTGAAGAAGAGACATTGATGAAAAACAATATTCGCTTCAATGTAATCGGTGATTTCAAAAAGTTACCTGTTGAAGTCCAGAAAAGTTTGGCATCATGCATAGAACGTACATCCAAAAATAGTGGTATGTATATGGTATTAGCTCTTAGTTACTCATCCCGTTGGGAAATAACCGAAGCTGTACGGCAAATAGCAACGCAAGTAAAAACGGGAGAAATATCTCCCGAACAAATAACCGATGAGTGTATCTCATCTCATTTGGATACTAATTTTATGCCCGATCCAGATTTACTGATCCGAACGGGAGGCGAAATCCGGCTAAGCAATTATCTCCTATGGCAATGCGCTTATTCGGAGCTTTATTTTTGTGACACCTTTTGGCCCGACTTCGATAAAGAAGAATTCTACAAAGCCATTTGGGAATATCAACAAAGGGAACGCCGATTCGGCAAAACCAGTGAACAGATCAGCTAATATAACTCGAAACATCAAATTATAACATAAATGCATTATCGTATTTCCTTTATATTCATAACGTTTGTCTGCCTGTGCTGCTTTGCAACAACAGGCATTGCGCAAAATGCTAACACTGATGAAGACTCGAAACCTGTCATCTTATACTCTGGAACACCCAAAAAGTATGAGATAGCAGATATTAAAGTCGAAGGCGTAAAGAATTATGAAGACTATGTATTGATTGGACTATCCGGACTATCGGTAGGACAAACAATTACTGTGCCGGGTGACGAAATTACTGGAGCAATCAAACGTTATTGGCGTCATGGTTTGTTTTCAAACGTACAAATCACAGCCGAGAAAATTGAAGGCGACAAAATCTGGTTAAAAATCAGTCTGACACAACGCCCGCGTATCGCAGATGTGCGCTATCATGGTGTGAAGAAGTCGGAACGTACCGATCTTGAAAGCAAGCTGGGAATGGTAAAAGGTATGCAGATTACTCCGAATACCGTAGACCGTGCCAAGACATTAATCAAACGTTATTTCGACGATAAAGGATTCAAAAATGCAGAAGTAATCATCTCGCAGAAAGACGATCCATCCAGCGAAAATCAGGTGATCGTCGACATTGATATCGACAAAAAAGAAAAAATCAAAGTACACGAAATACAAATCGTTGGTAATCATGCAATCAAGGCTTCCAAGCTGAAGAAAGTAATGAAGAAAACCAATGAGAAAGGTAAACTTCGTAACTTGTTCCGCACCAAAAAATTCGTGCCGGAGAACTTCGAGGCAGATAAGCAACTGATTATCGACAAATATAATGAGTTGGGCTACCGTGATGCAATGATTGTAAAAGACAGCGTTTCACAGTATGACGAAAAGACTGTAAACGTTTATTTGAATATAGACGAGGGACAGAAATATTATCTGCGTAACGTTACATGGGTAGGTAACACTCTCTATCCGTCAGAACAGTTGAACTTCCTGCTCCGCATGAAGAAAGGTGACGTATACAACCAGAAGCTATTGAACGAACGTGTTTCTACAGATGATGACGCTATCGGTAACTTATATTACAACAACGGTTACCTGTTCTATAACCTCGACCCGGTAGAAGTAAATATCGTTGGCGACTCTATCGACCTCGAAATGAGAATCTATGAAGGTCGTCAGGCTACTATCAATAAGATCAAGATCAGTGGTAATGACCGTTTGTATGAAAACGTTGTTCGTCGTGAACTTCGTATTCGTCCGGGACAATTGTTCAGCAAAGAAGACTTGATGCGTTCTTTGCGTGAAATTCAGCAGATGGGACACTTTGACCCGGAAAAACTGCAACCGGATATTCAACCGGATCCGATGAACGGAACTGTTGACATAGGTTTGCCTTTGACTTCCAAAGCTAACGACCAGGTGGAATTCTCTGCAGGTTGGGGACAGACGGGTATTATCGGTAAGTTGAGCTTGAAGTTTACCAACTTCTCTGTAGCCAACTTGTTGCACCCGGGTGAAAACTACCGTGGTATCCTTCCGCAAGGTGACGGTCAGACATTGACTATCAGCGGACAAACGAACGCTAAATACTACCAATCATACAGTATTTCATTCTTCGATCCATGGTTTGGCGGTAAACGTCCGAATTCATTCTCTGTATCGGCATTCTTCTCCGTACAGACAGATATCAGTAGCCGTTACTACAACTCCAGCTACTTCAACAACTATTACAACAGTATGTATAGTGGCTACGGTGGTTATGGAATGTACAACTATGGTAACTATAACAACTACGAAAACTATTATGACCCTGATAAATCTATCAAGATGTGGGGACTTTCCGTAGGTTGGGGTAAACGTCTGAAATGGCCGGATGACTATTTCACTCTTTCCGCAGAATTAGCTTACCAACGTTATAACTTGAGCGACTGGCAATACTTCCCGGTCACCAACGGTAAATGTAATGACCTTAGCATTTCATTGACTTTGGCTCGTAACTCTATTGACAACCCAATCTTCCCTCGTTCGGGTTCAGATTTCTCACTGTCAGTTCAGTTCACACCGCCTTACTCGTTGATGGACGGTAAAGACTATAAGGGATATTACAGCAACCCTGAAACAGGTAGCATTACCCAGGACAACATGAATAAGCTTCATAAATGGATAGAATACCACAAATGGAAATTCAAAGGCAAAACATATACTCCGCTGATGGATCCGGTTGCTCATCCTAAATGTCTGGTATTAATGACACGTACGGAATTCGGTCTGTTAGGTCACTATAACCAATACAAGAAATCTCCGTTCGGTACATTCGACGTAGGTGGTGACGGTATGACCGGTTATTCAACTTATGCAACTGAAAGCATCGCTTTGCGTGGTTACGAAAACAGTTCATTAACACCATACGGTTCTGAAGGTTATGCCTATGCACGTCTCGGTATCGAATTGAGATATCCGTTGATGCTGGAAACAAGTACTAACATTTATGTGTTAGGTTTCCTTGAAGCAGGTAACGCATGGCATGATATCAAGAAATTCAATCCATTCGAGTTGAAACGTTCTGCCGGTGTCGGTGTTCGTATCTTCCTTCCGATGATTGGTATGATGGGTATTGACTGGGGTTACGGTTTCGACAAAGTATTTGGTTCTAAACAATATGGAGGAAGCCAGTTCCACTTTATCTTAGGACAAGAATTCTAATGTATCATCAAAAACTAAACGTTATGAGAAAGTCTGTTCTATTAATCATGATGCTATTTGCTGTCAGCATGGCAGCAAATGCACAGAAATTTGCACTGATCGATACGGAATATATTATGAAGAATATTCCGGCAGCTCAAAGCGCTAATGAGCAAATGCAAGAAGCTACGAAGAAATACCAGAGTGAAGTAGAAGCTCTGGCTAAAGAAGCACAGAAGATGTTCCAGGATTACCAGGCTAAATCTTCCACTCTTTCTGCCGCACAAAAAACAAAGACAGAAGATGCAATCGTAGCGAAGGAAAAAGAAGCAGCCGAGCTGAAGCGTAACTACTTCGGTCCGGAAGGCGAATTAGCCAAGATGAGAGACAAGTTGATTACTCCGATTCAGGATGATATTTATGAAGCAGTGAAAGCTATATCACAGCAACATGGATATGATATGGTAATTGACAGAGCCTCTGCTACAGGTATAATATTTGCAAATCCACGCATAGATATTAGTGATGAAATCCTAAGAAAATTAGGATATTCAAATTAATTTCATACATTTGCAGCTGGAAATAACTAAAAATCATTCAAATAAATTATAGAACTATGCTAAAAAAAATTGCACTTGTAATGTTGCTTGCACTCCCAATGGGTGTATTTGCACAGAACCTGAAATTCGGCCACATTAATGCACAGGAAATCATCACTGTGATGCCGGAATTCACCAAAGCTCAAAATGATATTCAGACTTTAGAAAAACAACTTACTGCCGAACTACAGAGAACGCAGGAAGAATTCAACAAGAAATATCAGGAATTCCAACAAGCTATCGCTAAGGATTCTCTTCCTCCTAACATCGCTGAAAGAAGACAGAAAGAGTTGCAGGATATGATGCAGAGACAAGAGCAATTCCAACAGGATGCTCAACAACAAATGCAGAAAGCACAGAATGACGCAATGGCCCCTATCTATCAGAAGTTGGACAATGCTATCAAAGCTGTAGGCGCTGCAGAAGGTGTAATCTACATCTTCGATCTGGCAAGAACTTCGATTCCTTATGTAAACGAATCACAGAGCATCAACTTGACTAGCAAGGTAAAAGCAAATCTTGGTATCAAATAAGAACTGACCAAGAATAAAGAAATACCAAAAGGGAAAGAGAAAGAAGGATCATCTTCTTTCTCTTTCCCTTTTTTTGGTGTACATTTGCGTATATAAATCAAGTTTATCATGAAGCAACATCTATCCCATACGCCCGGCCCAATCGGAGTATTCGACTCCGGCTACGGAGGTCTGACCATCTTAGACAAGATTAGAGAAGTACTACCGGAATATGATTATATCTATTTGGGAGATAATGCACGTGCCCCCTATGGGACACGTTCTTTCGAAGTCGTATACGAATTTACCCGGCAAGCCGTCAACAAACTGTTTGATATGGGATGCCATCTGGTTATATTAGCTTGCAATACTGCTTCCGCCAAAGCTTTGCGCAGCATTCAAATGAATGATTTACCCCAAATCGATCCTGCCCGCCGTGTGCTCGGAGTCATCCGCCCCACTGTAGAATGTGTTGGAGAGATTAGCAAGAATCAGCATATCGGTGTGCTGGCAACAGCAGGCACCATCAAATCCGAATCGTATCCATTAGAAATACATAAACTGTTTCCTGAAATTCAGGTCAGCGGGACAGCATGTCCGATGTGGGTATCCTTAGTTGAGAATAACGAATCACAAGACGAAGGAGCAGACTATTTTATCCGGAAGTACATCGACCAATTACTGTCAAAGGATCCTCAAATAGATACTGTCATCCTCGGATGTACCCATTTCCCCATACTCCTACCTAAAATCCGGCAATACATTCCGGATCATATCAGTGTAATTGCACAAGGAGAATATGTTGCAGAAAGCCTGAAAGACTATCTGACAAGACATCCCGAAATGGATGCCAAATGTACTAAGAATGGCAACTGCCAGTTTTACACGACCGAAGCGGAAGAAAAGTTTTCAGAATCGGCCTCTACTTTCCTTAAACAGCAGATTAGCGTAAAACATATCACACTCGAATAATTTTTAAGAAAATAAATAACCATTTCTCTCTCTTTTTTGTTATATTTGTAGATAACAACCCCTAATAAGTAAGATCATGAAAGAAGAAGATTATAGCAAGGCAATAGAAGTATTCTCCGGATCCCCCTGGGAAGCCGAAATCATTAAAGGGTTATTAGAAAGCAACAATATCCGTTGTGTAATCAAAGATGGAATTATGGGGACATTAGCACCCTATATCGCTCCTTCCGTATCCGTCCTCGTGACAGAGGAAGAATACGAAGCAGCCACCGAGCTAATCAGAAGTCGGGACGAGAAAGGTAGCGATTGATACGGTCCAGTCCTTCTTTGATATTCTCCAATGAGTTTGCATAGGAGAAGCGTACATATCCTTCACCTCCCGTACCAAAGTCCACCCCGGGAGTAATGCCGACATGCGCATGTTCGAGTACATCGAATGCAAAGCGATAAGAGTCGGTAGTAAATTTGCGTGCGTTGGCAAAAATGTAAAATGCTCCTTGAGGTTCTACTTTAATCTCAAACCCCATTTCCCGAAGACGAGTAATCATGTACCGGCGACGCTCATCATAAATCTGCTTCATCCGTTCCACATCCGAATCAGCCTGCCGCAATGCAGCAATCCCAGCCTGTTGGGCAACGCTGGACGCACAAATAAATAGATTTTGCTGCAACTTCTGCAAAGAACGCATACAAGATTTAGGTGCAATCAAATAACCCAGCCGAAGACCTGTCATCGCAAAACGTTTAGAAAATCCGTTCAGGACAAAAGCCTGATCGGTATATTCAAGAATGCTGTGCGCACGTCCTTCATAGACAAGTCCATGATAAATCTCATCCGAAATAACAGGAACTCCCAGTGCTGCCACTTCTCTCAAGAATTTTTCATCCAGCAACATTCCGGTCGGATTCATCGGAGAATTGATAAAGATAGCCGCTGTATGTGGATTCACACATTTACGAATAGCTTCTATGTCGTATTGCAGATATTCTTTAGACAAAGGAACCAAAACGGGTTTAGCCTGGGTAGCCAACACAAAATTACGGTAACAAGCATATCCCGGATTGGAAAGAATCACTTCGCTATCCGTGTTGCAGAGCAACATCAACGCAAGAAGAATGGATGGAGAAGAACCGGAAGTCACCACAATGCAATCCGGATCTACCGTCACTCCATATTCCCGTAGATAAAAAGCAGCAATTTCCCGCCGGAGTTCTGGGTCTCCCAAAGAATGTGTATAGTGAGTAAGATGACGATCATAAGCCGCTTTTGCTGCTTCCGACACACAAGACGGCACATCAAAATCGGGTTCACCAACCTCCAAATGAATAATATCAACACCTTGTTTCTGTAATTCGTTTGCCCTCTCCAACACATCCATTACGATGAAGGAGGTCATCTGTTCTACTTGTGGATTTGTATGTTTCATTGTTTATCTTTTCTCTATCTAGCTGCAAAGATAATTCTTTTTAGCCTGTTTTGGTAGCATATCGGCAAAAAGCTCTATATTTGTGCTTTCAAATCGTTAGTAAGGATGAAACAGGAATTTACACGAATCGCAGTAAAAGTAGGAAGCAATGTATTAACACGCCGCGACGGAACGCTGGACGTTACCCGTATGTCGGCACTTGTTGACCAGATAGCGGAATTACACAAGTCCGGGGTAGAAATCATTTTGATTTCTTCGGGAGCTGTTGCTTCCGGACGCAGTGAAGTGCATCCGCAGAAAAAACTCGATAGTGTAGATCAGCGCCAATTATTTTCTGCTGTGGGTCAGGCCAAACTAATCAACCGTTACTACGAACTTTTCCGTGAGCACAATATACCTGTCGGCCAGGTACTGACAACGAAGGAAAGTTTTGGTACTCGCCGCCATTATCTGAATCAGAAAAATTGCATGACGGTAATGCTTGAAAATAATGTCATTCCTATTGTCAACGAAAACGATACAATTTCCGTCAGCGAGCTGATGTTCACCGATAATGATGAATTGTCCGGACTCATCGCTTCCATGATGGATACGCAGGCGCTCATTATCCTAAGTAATATTGACGGGATTTACAATGGTTCACCTTCCGATCCAAGCTCTTCTGTTATTCGGGAGATCGGTCACGGCAAAGACTTATCCAACTATATTCAGACAACTAAGTCCAGTTTCGGACGGGGGGGGATGTTGACGAAAACCAATATTGCCCGCAAAGTTGCTGATGAAGGAATTACAGTGATTATTGCCAACGGGAAGCGGGATAATATTCTGGTAGATTTATTACAGCATCCTGAAGAAACTCTTTGTACACGTTTTATACCATCAGACGAACCGGTATCCAGCGTCAAAAAATGGATTGCCCATAGCGAAGGTTTCGCCAAAGGGGAAATTCACATAAATGAATGCGCTACAGAAGTTCTAAACTCTGAAAAAGCTGTCAGTATCCTCCCGATCGGAATCACTCATATTGAAGGTGAATTTGAGAAAGATGACATTGTACGTATCATGGACTTTCAAGGAAACCAAGTTGGCGTTGGGAAAGTGAACTGTGATTCGAAACAGGCACAAGAAGCGATTGGCAAGCATGGAAAGAAACCGGTAGTACATTATGACTATCTATACATTGAATAATTAATAATAAGAATTTCTGTTTTATCCGATTTTAGACTAAAATTAGCTTGTTTCTGCACGATTTTGAGCTAAATTCATAGTTACAAGGGCTAATCTAACGCAATACAGTCTT
>NZ_DAWCXD010000138.1:0-12730 GCF_052357945.1 Bacteroides sp.
TGATTGAAGCCTCCGGACTTGAAGAAGTTCCGGAGGCTTTTTTTGTATACGCACGTGTGTGGGGAGTCTAGTAACGGAAATAATCCTATGTTCTGTAACATGAATATGGTATATTTTTCTCTTTTTGCAGTACTTTTAGTGTAAATTCTATCATTAAATTCTTTTTCTATCATTGATTTTTGTACTTTTGGGCTATTCTTTTTGAATTTATTGAAGAAAGAAAGTGTTAAACTCAAAAAAATATCTTCTAAGAATATGGAAAATAAAATTCAGGAGCTTACCGATAAGATTTATCGTGAAGGTGTGGAAAAAGGAAATGAAGAAGCACAGCGACTTATCAGTAGTGCTCGCGATGAAGCAGCAAAGATTGTAGAGGATGCCCGTAAGGAAGCTGAGTCTATTCTCGCTGTAGCTCGGAAGTCAGCCAAGGAAACTGCCGAAAATACACAATCAGAAATTAAATTGTTTGCCGGACAAGCAGTAAATGCATTGAAGACCGAAATAGCTACCTTGTTGACCAATGAGGTAGTCAGTGAAAGTGTGAAAGGATTTGTGGCAGATAAGGAGTATCTGAATAAGTTTATAGTTTCATTAGCTGCCCAATGGTCTGCTAACGAATCTATCGTGATCTCTACCGCAGATGCCGAAGGACTTAAGAAATATTTTGCAGCGAACGCAAAAGCTTTGTTGGATAAAGGAGTGAGAATAGAAGAAGTGAACGGAACGAAATCACTTTTTACTATCTCACCAGCTGACGGCTCTTACAAAGTGAACTTCGGTGAAGAGGAATTTGAAAATTATTTCAAGGATTTCCTTCGTCCTCAATTAGTAGAAATGTTGTTTTAAAACGGGACTATGACAAATTATTATTGCCTGGTAGCCGGTTTGCCGGATCTTTCGTTGGAGGATGGCAAACTGAACTATACAGTGGCTAATTTTAAATCGGAAATCTATTCGGAATTATCGGAAAAGGATAGGAAGTTAATCGACTTGTTCTATTTGAAATTCGATAATGCTAACCTGTTGAAACTGTTGAAAGATAAGGAAGCTACGACAGATTTTGAGGGGAATTATTCTCAGAATGAGTTGCTGGCGCTTATCAGTTCGGTGCGTGAAGGCGATGCTCCGGATAAGAGATACCCATCTTATCTTTATGAATTTATTACTGCTTATTTGGCTCTTTCCGCAGAGGAACTCTATCGTGCGGAAGATATGTTATCTGCCTGCTATTATGCGTATGCCATGAACTGCGGTAATCAATTTGTTTCCTCCTGGTTTGAATTTAATTTGAATATCAATAATATACTGGCTGCCTTAGCTGCACGTAAATATAAAATGGACGTATCTCAGGTAGTAGTGGGCAAGACGGATGTGAGTGAGATGATTCGTACATCGAATGCCCGAGATTTCGGTTTGTCCGAGATGCTGGAATATTTTGAGCAGGTACTCCGTATCAGCGAGATTGAAGAATTAGTGGAAAGGGAAAAGAAGATAGATTTGTTGAAATGGAACTGGATGGAAGACGCTGTCTTTTTCAACTATTTTACTGTGGAGCGGATTTTCGTGTTTTTGTTGAAACTGGAAATGAT
Source organism: Bacteroides sp. (assembly GCF_052357945.1). Taxonomy (GTDB): domain Bacteria; phylum Bacteroidota; class Bacteroidia; order Bacteroidales; family Bacteroidaceae; genus Bacteroides. The sequence goes on from NZ_DAWCXD010000138.1 coordinate 1,590, forward strand.
TGGCCGTTGGATTTCTATGGATAAGGAAAAGGGAAGCGAACTGTTCCGTCAGATTATTGATAAATTAAAGGACGAGATACAGATTCCCGCAGAATTCAGATAATAAACAGATTAAAGATATATGGCAACAAAAGGAACTGTTAGTGGCGTAATAGCCAACATGGTTACTCTTACCGTTGACGGACCGGTGGCACAGAATGAGATTTGTTACATTCTGACTGGCGGAGACCGCTTGATGGCAGAGGTTATTAAGGTGGTAGGCAGCAATGTTTATGTGCAGGTGTTTGAAAGTACACGTGGATTGAAAGTTGGTGCTGAAGCCGAATTTACGGGACACATGCTTGAAGTGACTCTAGGTCCGGGTATGTTGTCTAAAAATTATGATGGTCTGCAAAACGACCTTGATAAAATGGATGGAGTGTTCCTGAAACGCGGACAATACACCTATCCATTGGATAAAGAAAGAGTGTGGCATTTTGTACCGTTGGTGAAAATGGGTGATGAAGTTGGTCCATCGGCTTGGTTGGGACAGGTGGATGAGAACTTCCAGCCACTGAAAATTATGGTACCATTTCAGTTGACAGGTACTTATAAAGTGAAATCCATTGTTCCTGAAGGTGATTATACTATTGAGGATACTGTAGTGGTTCTGACGGACAGAGAAGGTAAAGATATTCCGGTAAACATGATTCAGAAGTGGCCGGTAAAGAAGGCTATGACTAATTATAAGGAAAAGCCGCGTCCTTATAAATTATTGGAAACCGGTGTCCGTGTTATTGATACGGTCAACCCCATTGTAGAAGGGGGAACGGGATTTATTCCCGGTCCGTTTGGTACAGGGAAAACAGTGCTTCAGCATGCCATCTCCAAGCAGGCGGAAGCGGATATCGTAATTATCGCTGCTTGTGGTGAACGTGCGAATGAGGTGGTGGAAATCTTTACGGAGTTCCCCGAACTGGTAGATCCGCATACAGGACGTAAGCTGATGGAACGTACTATCATTATTGCCAATACCTCGAACATGCCGGTGGCTGCCCGTGAAGCGTCTGTGTACACGGCTATGACCATTTCTGAGTATTATCGTGCTATGGGATTGAAAGTCTTACTGATGGCAGATTCTACTTCCCGTTGGGCGCAGGCCTTGCGTGAGATGTCCAACCGTATGGAAGAATTGCCTGGTCCGGATGCATTCCCGATGGATATCTCGGCTATTATCTCCAACTTTTACGGACGTGCGGGATATGTACATCTGAATAATGGTGAGACCGGTTCTATTACCTTTATCGGTACTGTATCTCCGGCAGGTGGTAACTTGAAGGAACCTGTAACGGAGAATACTAAAAAGGTGGCCCGTTGCTTTTATGCCTTGGAGCAGGAACGTGCCGACAGGAAGCGTTATCCGGCTGTGAACCCGATTGACTCTTATTCAAAATATCTGGAATATCCGGAATTTGAGGAATATATCGCCAAACGTATTAATGGTGAATGGATTGGTAAGGTGAACGAAATCAAAACAAGATTGTTGCGTGGTAAGGAAATTGCTGAACAGATTAATATTTTGGGTGATGATGGCGTACCTGTAGAATATCATGTAATCTTTTGGAAATCAGAGTTGATTGATTTTGTGATTCTGCAACAGGATGCTTTTGATGAAGTAGATTCAGTGACTCCGATGGAACGTCAGGAGGAGATCTTGAATATGGTAATCGACATCTGTCATACGGAATTCAAGTTTGATACTTTCATTGAGGTGATGGATTATTTCAAAAAGATGATCAACCTTTGCAAACAGATGAACTATGCTAAATATAAATCTGAGCAGTATGAGGATTTTAAGAAGCAGTTACAGGAATTGGTTGCCGAGAGAAGTGTCTGATTTTAATTTTTAATTTTAATTTATAATGAGTAGAGATGGCAACAAAAGCATTTCAAAAGATATATACTAAGATTAGCCAGATTACCAAGGCAACCTGTTCGCTGAAAGCGTCAGGAGTGGGCTATGATGAGTTGGCAATGGTTAATGGGAAATTAGCCCAGGTGGTAAAAATCATGGGTGATGAAGTGACTTTGCAGGTGTTCGAGGGTACGGAAGGTATTCCGACCAATGCTGAGGTCGTATTCTTGGGCAAGTCGCCTACACTGAAAGTGAGCGACCAGTTGGCTGGACGTTTCTTCAACGCTTTTGGTGATCCGATTGATGGGGGACCGGAAATTGAGGGACAGGAAGTGCCTATCGGCGGTCCGTCTGTGAATCCGGTTCGCCGTAAACAGCCGTCGGAACTGATTGCGACCGGTATTGCCGGTATCGATTTGAACAATACGTTGGTATCAGGACAGAAGATTCCTTTTTTTGCTGACCCTGACCAGCCGTTCAATCAAGTGATGGCCAATGTGGCATTGCGTGCCGAAACCGATAAGATTATCTTGGGCGGTATGGGTATGACTAATGACGACTACCTGTATTTTAAGAATGTATTTTCTAATGCCGGTGCGCTCGACCGTATTATCAGTTTCGTGAATACTACGGAAAATCCTCCGGTAGAACGTCTGTTGATTCCGGATATGGCGCTGACGGCTGCTGAATATTTTGCAGTGGAACATAATCAGAAAGTATTGGTGTTGCTGACTGATATGACCAGTTATGCTGATGCGTTAGCTATTGTGTCTAACCGTATGGATCAGATTCCTTCCAAGGACTCTATGCCGGGATCTCTTTATTCGGATTTGGCGAAGATTTATGAAAAAGCGGTACAATTCCCCGCAGGTGGTTCAATCACTATTATTGCGGTAACTACCTTGAGTGGCGGTGATATTACGCACGCTGTTCCTGATAATACGGGTTATATCACTGAAGGTCAGCTGTTCCTGCGTCGCGATAGTGATATCGGTAAGGTTATCGTGGACCCGTTCCGTTCGTTGTCTCGTTTGAAACAGTTGGTGAGTGGTAAGAAAACCCGTAAGGATCATCCTCAGGTGATGAATGCTGCTGTACGTTTGTATGCTGATGCCGCCAATGCCAAGACTAAGATGGAAAATGGTTTTGACTTGACTAATTATGATGAACGTACTTTGGCATTTGCTAAAGATTACGCTAATCAGTTACTCGCCATTGATGTGAATCTGGATACTACTGAAATGCTGGATGTTACATGGGGATTGTTCAGCAAATACTTTAAGCCGGAAGAAGTCAATATAAAGAAAGAATTGGTTGACCAGCATTGGAAAAAACAATAAATTAACGAAGAAACATGGCAATAAAGTTTCAATATAACAAGACCTCGCTACAACAGCTTGAGAAGCAGCTCAAGGTCCGTGTGCGTACGCTTCCTATTATTAAAAATAAGGAAAGCGCTCTCCGCATGGAAGTAAAGAGATGCAAGACAGAAGCTGCCGGGTTGGAGGAAAGGCTTGAAAAACAGATTCAGGCATATGAGGCCATGTTCGCACTTTGGAATGAATTTGATGCTTCATTAATAAAAGTGAGTGATGTTCATTTGGGTATAAAGAAGATTGCCGGTGTACGAGTTCCCTTGTTGGAAAACGTAGACTTTGACATCCGTCCCTACAGTCTGTTCAACAGCCCGAAGTGGTATTCCGATGGAATATATTTGTTGAAAGGATTGGCACAGACTGCTATTGAAAGGGAATTTATGCTTGCCAAACTGAACCTGCTGGAACATGCGCGTAAAAAGACCACTCAAAAAGTGAATCTTTTTGAGAAAGTGCAGATACCCGGATATCAGGACGCTCTGCGAAAGATAAAACGATTTATGGAGGATGAAGAGAATTTGTCCAAATCATCGCAGAAGATTCTGAAATCTATTCAAGAGAAAAGAAAGGAGGCGGAGGCATGATTACAAAAATGAAGAAGTTGACTTTCCTTATTTATCATAAGGACTATGAATGTTTCCTGCAAAATATCCGTGATTTGGGCGTAGTCCACGTGGCGGAAAAAGCGCAGGGGACAGCGGAGAATACCGAACTTCAAGAGAGCATCCGTCTGTCCGACCACTATGCTTCAACTATTAAGTTTTTGCAAGGTTTTAATGTTGAACTGCAAGAACAGAAGGGGGATACAGCCCGTGGAGAGAAAGCGTTGGAGGAAGTGGAGGCGTTACAACTGGAGAAAACCCAGTTGCAGCATCAGTTGCAGATTTGCGACAAAGAGCGTGCCGCGTTAGAGGTATGGGGAGATTTCGATCCTGCGTCGGTTATGCGGTTGCAAGAAGTTGGATATCAGGTGAATTTCTATATTTGCTCAGAGAAGAACTTTAACGAGGAATGGTTGGATACGTACTATGCTACGGAGGTTAACCGTATTGGTTCACGCATTTATTTCATTACCATAACCAAAGAAGGAACGTTGCCCGAATTGGAAGTGGAATCGGTCAAATTGCCGGTAATGGCCTTGAGTAGGCTTGCTGCCAGATGTGAAGATTTGGAACAGCAAATGAAGAGTGTGGATGATAAGTTAGCTGCCATAGCAGGAGAAAAACTTCTTTCTTTGCAAGTTGCACAAGCTAATATCCGCTCACAGATAGAATTCTCAAAAGTGGTGCTAAGTACTGAACAAGCTGCGGATGACAAATTGATGTTGTTACAGGGGTGGGCACCGGCTACGCAGATTCCGGAGATTACTAATTTTCTGAATCAACAGGAGGCGTACTTTGAAATTGCTGACCCTACGCCGGAGGACAATGTACCTATTCAGTTGAATAATAAAGGATTCTTCCGTCTGTTTGAACCGATTATGAAACTGTATATGCTTCCTAAGTATAATGAACTGGATTTGACGCCGTTCTTTGCTCCTTTCTTTATGCTCTTTTTCGGGCTGTGTTTGGGCGATTCGGGCTATGGTCTGTTCATGGTATTAGGAGTAACTGTTTATCGTATGTTGGCGAAGAATGTCGGTGCTTCCATGAAGCCCATCTTAACTTTGGTGCAGATTTTGGGTGCTTCTACTTTCTTCTGCGGTATGCTGACAGGTACTTTTTTCGGATTTAATCTGTATGGTAATGATATTCCGTTCTTTAATAAGATGCGTGATTTGTTCTTCTTGGACAATCAATGGATGTTTAATCTTTCATTGATTTTGGGAGCGGTACAGATTATTTTCGGTATGATACTGAAAGCGGCTAATCAGACCATTCAGTTCGGATTGAAATATGCATTGTCAACTATCGGATGGATTATTGTATTGGTAAGTACAGCTTTGGCATTCCTATTGGGAGATACCATGCCGATGGGAGGAACTGTCCATTTGGTAATTCTGGGGCTTGCCGGTGTGCTGATTTTCTTGCTCAACAGTCCAGGAAAGAATATTTTTCTCAATATCGGTTTGGGGTTGTGGGATTCCTACAATATGGCAACCGGTTTGCTGGGGGATATCCTTTCGTATGTGCGTTTGTTTGCTTTAGGTCTGTCGGGTGGTATTCTTGCCAGCGTATTCAATAGTCTGGCGGCTGGAATGAGTCCTGATAATGCAGTTGCAGGTCCGATAGTGATGGTATTGATTTTCTTGATAGGTCATTCTATCAACATGTTTATGAATATATTGGGAGCGATGGTTCATCCGATGCGTCTGACTTTCGTGGAGTTTTTTAAGAATTCGGGTTACGAAGGAGGGGGTAAGGAGTACAAGCCTTTCAAGAATTGAAGAATGAGAATAAAGAATTAAAAGCTGTTTAAGCCTTTTCGGCATTGTCATTTTGAATAAATGTTGTATCCTTGTGCAGACAGAAAAGCTAGAAAGGGAGAATCTGAAGCATAGTATGCAGATATTTCGCTAAGTTCTGGATGACATGAAAAGTATTCCTTTTAGGAGAAGTTTGATAAAATAAAGAATTTAAAAATTAAAAATAGAAGAATTATGGAAATGAATTTATTGATTGCTTATGTAGGTATTGCAATTATGGTTGGTTTATCAGGTATCGGTAGTGCGTATGGTGTAACTATCGCAGGTAATGCATCTATCGGTGCATTGAAGAAGAATGATAGTGCATTCGGTAACTTCTTGGTGTTGACTGCACTTCCCGGTACACAGGGACTGTATGGTTTTGCCGGTTATTTCATGTTCCAGAGTATTTTCGGTGTTCTGACTCCGGCTATTACAGGTATTCAAGCTGCTGCCGTGTTGGGTTCCGGTATTGCTTTGGGACTTGTAGCTCTTTTCTCCGCTATCCGTCAGGGGCAGGTTTGTGCTAATGGTATTGCTGCCATTGGCCAAGGACATAATGTATTTGGTAATACATTGATTTTGGCCGTTTTTCCTGAATTGTATGCTATTGTTGCTTTGGCTGCAACCTTCTTGATGGGATCTGCATTGGCTGCGTAATCAGATTAGTTTTTTTATATGGGCGGTTATTTCCTGTTTTTATGGAAATAGCCGCTTTTCTTATTCTAATGTAAGGCAGAACCTTAAAAATATTTATTATTGTAGCCGATATCAGTATTTTTTTGTGAAGATTGTTAGAGTAAAATAATTGAATGCTAATTCAGAAACTATCTGAATAACATAAAGTTGCAAAAAAACTTTATTATCTCATTGAAAATATGTAACTTTGCGCTCGAATTAAGATTAGTTAATAGATGGCAAAAGAATTGTTAGCCCCTGATTATATATTCGAAGCAAGTTGGGAGGTATGTAATAAAGTAGGGGGAATTTATACGGTGTTGTCCACCAGGGCCAAAACACTGCAGGAAGCATTCAAAGACAAAGTCTTTTTCATAGGACCCGATTTTTGGGCAGGAAAGGAAAATCCTTTGTTCAGTGAAAATGAAAATCTTTGTGCGGCATGGCGTGAACATGCTTTGAAGAAAGACGGATTGAAAGTTCGTGTGGGACGCTGGAATATTCCGGGAGAGCCTATTGTCATATTGGTGGATTTTTATCCTTTTTTCTCTAAAAGAAATGAAATATATGGCCGGATGTGGGAGGATTTTAAAGTTGATTCACTTCATGCTTATGGAGATTACGACGAAGCGTCTATGTTTTCTTATGCAGCCGGAAAAGTGGTTGAAAGCTTTTATCGTTTCAATCTGACCGAAAATGATAAGGTCATTTATCAGGCACATGAATGGATGACAGGTATGGGGGCCCTTTATTTGCAGAAAGCGGTACCCGAAATAGCTACCATTTTTACTACTCACGCTACTTCTATAGGCCGGTCTATCGCCGGAAACAATAAACCCCTTTACGATTACTTATTTGCTTATAATGGCGACCAAATGGCGCGTGAACTCAATATGGAGGCAAAGCATTCTATTGAGAAGCAGACTGCGCATCATGTGGATTGCTTTACTACGGTCAGTGAGATTACCAACAACGAATGCAAGGAGTTGTTGGACAAGCCGGCAGATGTGGTGTTGATGAATGGGTTTGAGGATGACTTTGTTCCGCAAGGTCGTACATTTGCCGCCAAGCGTAAGAAAGCTCGTGCTGCGATGTTGAATTTGGCTAATAAATTGCTTGGCTTGACGATGAGCGATGATACTCTTATTGTGGGTACAAGCGGTCGTTATGAGTTTAAAAATAAAGGTATCAATGTCTATTTGGAGTCCTTGAACCGATTGACCCGTGATAAAAATTTGAAAAAAGAGGTGCTGGCATTTATTAATGTACCAGGTTGGGTAGGGGATCCTCGTGAGGATTTGGTGGAACGTTTGAAAAGCAAAGAGAATTTCACAACTCCGTTGGAGTGTCCGTTTATCACACATTGGTTGCATAATATGAGTCATGATCAGGTACTTGATATGATGAAGTATTTGGGAATGTCCAATTCGGCGGAATCTAAGGTAAAAGTAATATTTGTACCTTGTTATCTGGATGGAAAGGATGGTATCTTGAATTTGGAATATTATGATTTGGTGTTGGGGAATGACTTGAGTGTTTATCCTTCCTATTATGAACCTTGGGGGTATACACCTTTGGAAAGTGTAGCATTCCATGTACCTACTATAACAACTGATCTGGCCGGATTTGGTTTGTGGGTAAACTCGTTGAAGGGTAGATACAGTGAGTTGAAAGATGGTGTGAAAGTTATCCATCGCTCGGATTACAACTATTCTGAAGTGGCGGATGTTATAAAGGACACTATATCGGAATTTTCGGGATTGCCGGAAAATACAATCAAGACAGTGCGTAAAAATGCGGCGGACATTGCTGAAAAGGCATTGTGGAAGCATTTTATCAAATATTATTATGAAGCTTATGATGTGGCATTGCATAATGCACAGAAAAGGCTTGTTATGAATAGCTAATTAATTATTAATAAATAATTTGAGAGACATGAAAATCAAAGTAAGTAATGCGAATACTCCTAATTGGAAGGAAGTTACAGTAAAATCACACATTCCCGAAGAACTGAAGAAGTTGGAGGAAATGGCTCGTAACATCTGGTGGGCATGGAATTACGAAGCAACAGACCTGTTTAGAGATTTAGATCCTGCAACTTGGAAAGAAGTGGGGCAGAATCCCGTTGCTTTATTGGAACGTTTGAGCTATGAAAAGCTGGAGGCATTAACTCAGGATAAGGTGATTGTAAAGCGCATGAATGATGTATATGCTAAATTCAAAGCTTATGTAGATGCTAAGCCGGATAGCAAACGTCCTTCTGTTGCTTATTTCTGTATGGAGTATGGTTTGACACATGTTTTGAAAATCTATTCCGGTGGGCTGGGTATTTTGGCCGGTGACTACTTGAAAGAAGCATCAGACAGTAATGTAGATATGTGTGGTGTTGGCTTCTTGTATCGTTATGGGTATTTTAGCCAAAGCCTTTCAATGGATGGTCAGCAGATTGCTAACTATGAATCACAGAATTTCGGTAGCCTGCCTATTGAACGTGTAATGGATGAAAACGGACAGCCGATGGTAGTTGATGTTCCTTATTTGAACTATTTCGTTCATGCATACGTATGGAAGGTAAATGTAGGACGTGTTCCTTTGTATCTGCTAGATACGGATAATGAAATGAACAGCGAATTTGATCGTCCTATCACTTATCAGTTGTATGGTGGAGATTGGGAGAACCGTTTGAAACAAGAAATCTTGTTAGGTATCGGTGGTGTGTTGCTGCTGAAGAAATTGGGCATTAAGAAAGATGTCTATCATTGTAATGAAGGACATGCTGCTTTGTGTAATGTGCAGCGTTTGTGTGATTATGTAGAAAGCGGGCTGACATTTGACCAGGCTTTGGAAGTAGTTCGTTCTTCTTCTTTATATACGGTTCATACTCCGGTTCCTGCGGGGCATGACTATTTTGATGAAGGCTTGTTTGGAAAATATATGGGTGGTTATCCACAGCGTATGGGGATTTCTTGGCAGGATTTGATGGACTTGGGTCGTATTAATCCGGGTGATGCAGGCGAACGTTTTTGTATGTCTACATTTGCTTGTAACACTTGTCAGGAAGTAAACGGTGTGAGCTGGTTGCATGGCAAGGTTTCTCAGGAGATGTTCTCTGGAATTTGGAAAGGCTATTTCCCTGAAGAAAGTCATGTAGGTTATGTAACTAATGGTGTTCATTTCCCAACGTGGAGTGCTACTGAATGGAAGAAGCTATATGCTAAGCATTTTGCTCCTAATTTCCTGGAAGATCAGTCTAATGAGAAAATTTGGGAAGCTATTTATAATGTAGCCGATGAAGAAATTTGGGAAACCCGTATGGCTTTGAAGTACAAATTGGTTGACCATATTCGTAAGCAGTTCAGTGAAAGCTGGTTGAAGAACCAAGGTGATCCTTCACGTATCGTTTCTCTGATGGAAAAGATTAATCCGAATGCCTTGTTGATTGGTTTTGCCCGTCGTTTTGCTACTTACAAACGTGCGCATCTGCTGTTTACTGATTTGGAACGTTTGTCTAAGATTGTGAACAATCCTGATTATCCGGTACAGTTCTTATTTGCAGGTAAGGCTCATCCACACGATGGTGCAGGTCAGGGGTTGATCAAGAAGATTGTGGAAATTTCCCGTCGTCCGGAATTCTTGGGCAAAATCATCTTCCTGGAAAATTATGATATGCAGTTGGCACGGCGTCTGGTCTCAGGTGTTGATATTTGGATGAATACTCCTACCCGTCCTTTGGAAGCTTCTGGAACATCAGGCGAGAAGGCTTTGATGAATGGTGTTGTTAACTTCTCTGTGCTTGACGGTTGGTGGCTGGAAGGTTACCGTGAAGGAGCAGGATGGGCGTTAACTGAAAAACGTACTTATCAGAATCAAGATCATCAAGATCAATTGGATGCTGCAACTATTTATAGTATTTTGGAAAATGAGATTCTTCCATTGTATTATGCACGTAACCGTAAGGGATATTCTGAGGGTTGGGTGAAGACTATCAAGAATTCTATTGCTCAGGTGGCTCCTCATTATACAATGAAACGTCAGTTAGACGATTATTATGCTAAGTTCTATACTAAAGAAGCAAAACGTTTTAAAGAATTGGTAGCCAATGATTATGCAAAGGCTAAGGAACTGGCTGCTTGGAAAGAAAGAGTTGCAGAACTTTGGGATTCCATTGAAATCGTTTCATGTGAAAAGACGGAAGAGCTGGCTAGCGGTAATATTGAAAGCGGAAAAGAATATATCATTACTTATGTCATAGATGAAAAGGGATTGGATGATGCAGTAGGTATTGAACTGGTTACCACTTTCACGAATGCGGAAGGTAAAGAGCATATCTATTCTGTAGAACCAATGGAAGTAATTAAGAAAGAAGGTAACTTGTATACATTCCAGGTTAAACACAGTTTGTCTAACTCAGGCAGCTTCAAGGTGGCATACCGTATGTTCCCGAAGAATGTTGATTTGCCTCATCGTCAGGACTTCTGCTATGTTCGTTGGTTTAACTAATCATTGAATTAAGATAATATTTCTATTTAAAGAACTGTTTCCTTGGAAAAGAGAGGAAGCAGTTCTTTTTTATTAGTATGTTCGCCCAAAGTTTCATTGATATTATCATTCCAGTTAAGATTGTTATGGAAAGTGCGCATTATTGGGAAGGATAGGACGAGTATAAAAAATGGAGGTGTGTCGTAATGCACGATGCACCTCTTTTTTTGTTCATCACTATACAAATCTGTTCACTTTCTTTAAGCTGCGATCTTTTGAAGATTTCTTTGATTTATGTGTTCCCAGCATC
>NZ_DAWCXD010000139.1:0-12544 GCF_052357945.1 Bacteroides sp.
AGCTTTCTTTTCAGCGAGTGCTTTTGCTTTCACTTCGTTGATTTTCTTTTCTGCTTCCAGACGTGCTTTAGCTTCAGCTTTCTTAGCTTCGTCTTGTTTAGCTTTCAAAGTAGCCAAACCTGACTGTTTGTTGTTTTTCCAAGCTTCGAATTTAGCTTCTGCTTCTGCTTCTCCGAATGCGCCTTTTGCTACACCGCCCAGAAGATGTTTCTTCATGTAAACTCCTTCACGAGAAAGGATGTTACGTACAGTGTCACTTGGTTGTGCACCTTTCAGTACCCATGCCAATGCAGCGTCGAAATTCAAATCTACTGTAGCAGGATTGGTGTTAGGGTTGTAAGTACCAATCTTCTCAATAAATTTACCATCACGTGGTGCTCTGCTGTCTGCAATTACAATTGAATAGAACGCGTAACTTTTACGTCCGTGTCTTTGCAATCTGATTCTAGTTGCCATTTTAAATAATTGTTTTTAATGATTGATTTGAATTATGCTATTATCTCGTAATAGCGGGCACAAAGATACGGCTTTTCTTTTGATTGACAAACATTTTGCATCTTTTTTACGAATACCGTTTCGGATAGCGGAACAAGATTGCCAGTAAGGCGCATGCTCCCATTGTAAACGGATAATAGAGATTGCCGATGATACTGATGGGGGAGATACTGGCGAGTCCCGCTGCAATCAGCATCTGCGCTCCGTATGGAATAATTCCTTGTATCAGGCAGGAGAAAGTATCGAGGATACTGGCTGTTTTTCTTCGGTCGAGATGGAATTTCACGGCAATATCTTTGGCAATCGGTCCTGTTGTAATAATGGCAATCGTGTTGTTGGCAGTACATAAGTTGGCGATACTTACCAGGGCTGCGATGCTTAGTTCGGCTCCTCTTTTACCATTGACGTGGCGGGTGAGTTTTTGGATAATGAAATCGATACCGCCGTTATAACGGATTGTTTCGAGCATCCCTCCGGCTAGCAGAGTGATAATAATCAGTTCTCCCATTCCTGTAATTCCTGTTCCCATGGCACCAAACCAGTCGAAGATCCCGAAGCTGCCGGTCGCGATGCCAATGATGCCACTTGTTAATATACCTATTATGAGTACGAGCATCACGCTCATTCCGGCAATGGCTGTTCCTAATACTATTATATAAGGTATAACTTTGATCCATTCGATGGTCTGTGTTTGGGTGGGGGCTGTAATGGATAGTCCTTGAAATATGTAAATTCCCAACACAATGATGGCTGCCGGGACGACAATCATAGAATTTACACGGAATTTATCGCGCATTACACATTCCTGGGTTTTTGTCGAAGCGATGGTGGTGTCGGAGATAAAAGATAAGTTGTCTCCGAAAAAAGAACCGCCTACTACGACGGCTACCATAAAGGGGAGAGCTATTTCTGTTTTTTCTGCCAGTCCTACGGCAACGGGAGTAAGGGCGACAATAGTTCCCACACTGGTTCCGATGGATAAAGAGATGAAACAGGCGGCAATAAAAATGCCTGCCAGCAATAAATTATCCGGAAGAATATGCAGTGTCAGATTGACGGTGGCATCGATTGCACCCATTTGCTTTGCGCTTTGGGCAAAAGCTCCGGCAAGGATGAATATCCATATCATCAGGAGGATATTCTTATTGGCAGCTCCTACCGAGAATTGATAGATACGCTGGTCCAGTTTCAAGCCGCGTGTAATGGCGATGGCATAACAGGAAGAGACGAGGAAAGCCACTGTGATAGGTACTTTATAAAAGTCGTTGACGAGGATAGAAGTTACCAGGTAGAGGCAAAGGAATACGAGTAACGGGCTCAATGCCCACCAGTTTCCGGGACGGTCTTTATGTATTTTTTCTTCAGTCATAAATGGACGTTGGGTATTTGTTTTATTCTAAAATCAAAATAGCGATGCAAAAGTAGTGTTTTTCACAGGAAGTGGCAAAAAGGAAGTCGAAAGAAGGCATTATTTCATTGATCTTTCTATAGATGAGGGGGACACTCCATAGAAAAAAGTATAACCTGTTCCTACTATTGATAAGTAGGGCAGGCTCTTTTTATTATTTCTTATTGATTTAAGCGCAAGGGATGTGTGAACCAGAAACGGCTGCCGACTCCTATTTCGGATTCGGCACCGATAGTGCCGCCAAGATGTTCGATGATACTTCTGCAAATAGATAAACCTAAGCCCGTGCCTTTTGAAAAAGAGTTGAGTTTTACAAATCGGTCGAACACCTGATCTACTTTATCGGGCGCAATCCCCATACCTGTGTCTGTGACAGCGAATTCTATCTCATTACTTTCTGCTTTATGGCGATATTCCAACATAATCTGCCCTTCATTCGTAAATTTGAGAGCATTATTTATGAAATTGGTAATAACCTGCATTAAACGCTTTTTGTCTGTGTAAATATAATATTCAGGTAAATCCGGAGCCAGCAAAACGGGTACGGGTTTATCTTCTTTTATATCATAATTGCGCATTATATCTTCGCAGAAGCTCTTGATATCCAGGTGATCCATGGTGAAGTCGAGTGTTCCGGCTTCTATTTTCGATAAATCGAGAATATCGGAAATCAACTGCAAAAGAAGTTCTGTGTTTTCCTGCATAATGTCAACATAATCCTGACGTTCTTTTTTGTCATCCGATTCAATCAACAGACTTGCAAAACCAACAATCGCATTTAACGGAGTACGGATTTCGTGACTCATATTAGCGAGAAAGGCTGATTTTAAGCGGTCCAGATTTTCAGCTTTTTCTTTGGCTACTCTTAGTTCTTCTTCAATCGTTTTTTGATGGTTGATATCGACACTGGTTATAACGTGCGCTATCTGTCCGTCAATCCAGGCAAATGCTGCGCTGAATACCCGGAACCAACATTTGTCAAACGGGCGTTGGTAGTCCCAGGAGTAGACTTTGGTAGGTTGTCCGTTTTCATCAATCAAATGTTTTTTAGGGCAAAACTCACATTCTCCGGTTTTATCTTTATAAAGAGCCTGCCAGCATTTTTTTCCTTCAAAATGTTCGATACCTCCGTAAGGAGCGGCCATAGATTCATTGGCATATAGCATATCATGAGAATCAAAAGAGTTCACATAAATGTCAACTCCCATATTATTCATGATGCTGCTTAATGTCTTGCTTGCCCGCACTTCTCTTTCTTTATATTCCCGCACTGCTATTTCCTTGGAGAGGGAGCCTAAAATGAGATGAATCACTTGAAGTTCTTCGTCGGTGAAGGATATTGCATGTTCTCTGTCTCCAAATCCGATGAATCCGATAATTTTCCCTTCGGAGTCTTGAATTTGCCGGATTAGTAATGAGTCGACTTTATAAAAATCCACGATGTCTACATCATTCCAAGAAGTATTTTGGTTTCTGCAAGCATAAAAAGGTTTGTTCTTTCCATTTATGCGCGCAGCATGTTGATTGGTCATTTCGCTGATTTCAAAACGTTGTCGCAGGATGTTGTCGCTATTTCCGACAGTTTCCTTTAGGTAAAAGTAGCGAAATCCATCAGTTTGATAAATGAATCCTCTTTTAAAACCGTAGTATTCGCAAATATCCGTAAGTGATTCTGTGATTTTGTTTTCAATAGATTCACAGCCATTCAATCTTTCTAAAAAATGAAGTAAAAATGCATTGTAATTTTCTTTCTCTCTGGTCATATTGTTTTAGGCATCTTTAGTTAGATAAACTCAAAATGAGTATGCTGTTCATCTCTTTCAAATCTTCAAGCTGCTAATATACGGACTTTTTAAGAATGAAGAATACTGTTTTTGTTTTTTCGTAATGTTCCGTTTTTCTTTATTTTAGTACGGAAAGAGAATAGGATAGAGAGGATATATTTTTTATGGGTGTATGGATGTTGTATGTTTGTTGAAAATTATTAAAGTTGGAAGTGTAGTTGTGTTGTTGCTCTGATGATCTATAAATGCCTGATTAATAGAATGATATATTTGTTATTTTTCCTTTTAAACCAATAAGTCGTTCCTTTAAAAGAAACGACTTGTTGCACACCGAGAAACGCATCGTTTCTTTTAAAGGAACATACCTTTCCATCTTGAGATGTGTAGATTTATGTTACAGTGTTTATATTTATTGTTTTGTATCTACACTGTAGGCATTATTTTAATGCTTCAATTATGTGTGGTAACATTGTCCAAATGGTATTTTCATCTTGAGCGGTGAAGAAGTTACCATCTATCTCTGATTTCTCATCGGTAGCTGTTCCGTTTTGAATAGCTGGCTTGGCTAATGGGTGAACTGCTACTTTTTTTCCTTTGGTTATACCGGTAAAGTCAAACATCATTGCACCGGCACAATGTCCGATCATAATTTTCCCTTTATCCCCGAACGTTTTAATGACTTGCATCAAATCTACATTATAAGGCTTATCGGCATTCTGCTGAAATACAGGCACTGCATCGCCACAAGAGAAAACGAGTGCGTCAAACTCATCTTCGTGTCCCTTCAAATTAGCAATCACATCATCTACTGTCAGGCTGATTCCTGAATTTGTTTTAATCTCTTTCGTATCCGATACGGCAAATACTTTATATGAAATGCCATTCTCGAAAAATGCTTCTAAATATTGGAATAATCCACAACCATTTACCGGATTCACTGCTAAAACTGCAACTTTCTTTGCCATAATCATAATTATTTAAATGAAACAATAGTTATTATTAGTAAGTTTATTACTTTTGTGATGCAAATGTATCTTTCTTTGTGGAGAAATGCAATAACGTACTTGAAAATAAGGAAGTTACATAGAGGTAACTATTGCTGAAACTCAATAAAATACAAAACGTTAAAGAATGAAAAACTTTCATCCGACGGGGAATTGTCCGATAAGAGATGTGCTTAGCCGCTTGGGAGATAAGTGGTCGATGTTGGTGCTTATTACGCTGAACGCAAATGGAACTATGCGTTTTAGTGATATTCATAAAACGATAGAAGATGTCTCTCAAAGAATGTTGACTGTTACATTGCGTACTTTGGAATCAGATGGATTGGTTGAACGGAAAGTATATGCTGAAGTACCTCCCCGTGTGGAGTATTGCTTGACAGATACAGGAGGTACATTGATTCCTCATATTGAAGGACTGGTGGGATGGGCCTTGGAGAATATGGATACTATTTTGGACCATAGACAAATGAATCAGCAACATTAATGACAACGACAGAAATGAATGAGATAGAGACTGAACTGATTATGCTCGGAACGGGTAATGCTACTGTAACCAAATGCTATAATACTTGTTTTATCCTTAAAACGAAAGAGACAGTGCTGTTGGTTGATGCAGGGGGTGGAAATGGAATTTTAAATCAGTTGGAAAAAGTGGATGTGCCTATTGACAGTATACATGATATGTTTGTGACGCATGCTCATACCGATCATATACTGGGAGCTGTCTGGATGATACGTATCATTGCGCAGCGGGCATCCAATGGACACTATTCCGGTAGTTTTCGTGTGTATGGACACGATAAAGTATTGATGGTGCTGGATCAAATATGCCGCATGACGCTTCCTGTTTCGGTTATAGGAGCTATCAATAAGTATGTTGAGTTCTGTGAAGTCAAACATGGTGATACTCTCCGGCTCGGAGACTTGAATGTACAATGTTTCGACATTGCCTCCACTAAAGAAAAACAATTTGGCTTCCGGGCATTATTGCCTGATGGAAAGTCTCTGGCTTGTTTGGGAGATGAACCATATAATGAGCAAAACCGTGCGTATGCTGAAGGAGTAGACTGGTTATTGTGTGAAGCATTCTGTTTATATGCGGACCGTGAACGTTTTAAACCTTATGAAAAACATCATAGTACGGCACAGGATGCAGGCAGGCTGGCACAACAATTGGGAGTAAAGAATTTATTGTTATATCACACGGAGGATAAGACGTTGGACACTCGCAAGAAGTCTTATACGGAAGAAGCATCCCAGGAGTTTTCCGGGATGGTGTATGTACCTGATGATTTGGAGAAAATATTTCTTTAAAGGGGAGTTCTTGATATGAGTGTTAGGGTAATTATTATTGTGTTATTCATTCTCTGACTTGTTTGAAAGGATGTACTTGTTTTTTCGTGTAAAAGCGTCGCCTTTTTAATACATGGAAAATGCCTAA
This sequence comes from Bacteroides sp., assembly GCF_052357945.1. Lineage (GTDB taxonomy): Bacteria > Bacteroidota > Bacteroidia > Bacteroidales > Bacteroidaceae > Bacteroides. The sequence continues at coordinate 6,133 of NZ_DAWCXD010000139.1, forward strand.
AACACTCATAACAAGTCCTGTTATATAATGAAACACTCCCATAGGTGTATTACTACCCTCTATACCTACTAATAACCATACTCCTGTAACAGTTATAAAAATTAGAATGAGTGATAAAACAAGGACGGGTTTGCTTTTTTTTCTGACTCCTCTACTTTTCAAACTCTTGTACCAGCCCCAATGAGTGATAATATGTACTATTCCGAAAGTGGAGAACATAAATCCGACGATGGTATGGAATACAGCCCAGCTATGCCATACTTCGTGATTACTGCCGTGTCCGGTGATGTGCAATTCAAAACCTGTGTAGATTGTCAGGATGAATAGGGGGACTAATAATAAGTCCGTCAAATAAATAACTTTCTTTTTATTCATAATCTCTTTTTGACTGCAAAATTACGTCAAGGCATGAGACCGGAAAATGGAGAAAGCAAGGTAAAGATAGTACTATTCGTGGTATTTTTTTCGGTGTGAGGTGGGATTCATACCAGTTACTTTGGTGAATAGTTTTGAAAAATAAGCATAGTCATTATATCCGAGTGCAAAAGCAATTTCTTTTACGTTCATATCTGTGTAATAAAGCAAACGCTTGGCTTCAAGGATGATTTCTTTTTGAATATATTCACTGACACTTATACCTGTTGTACTTTTCACTGCTTCATTTAAATAAACAGTTGAAATGTTGAGTAGTGCAGCATATTCTTGTGGACGTTTTAAAGAGCGGAAATGAGTAGCTAATAATGTTTTGAATTGTATTGTAATAGTTGCGTAACGTTTGTTGGATGCGAGTGATGTGCTACATTGTACAATTTCGGCAATCATTCCGATACACGCTGATACAAGTGCGTGGATAATTTTCTGCGAACTGCCGGAGGCGATGTTTTGCAAGCGGCGTTGTAATGTGGAAAGGCATGCTGTTAAATCCTGGGCTACTTCGCTCGGGAGGGGATATGCTGTTTGCCCATACAGAAGACCTTCGAGCGTATTTCTATATTCATTTGAAATAAGTGAATCATCAACGGCCAGAAACCAACCTCGTACGTGTTCTGTTTTGCCGGCGATGTGTACTTGCCCGGGTAGGACGCATCCCACTGCTGCGCCGATAATCTGATATTCTTCGAAATCAATAAAAGTGGAACTAACGCCGCTTTCCTGAAAAAGAAAGATGTAATAATCGTCGCGATGTGGATGGGGGATTACTGCGAATTCTTCATCCATTGTTATATGTCGCAAAATGATTCCGGTCTGTAATTTTTCGGAACTCTTATTCAAAGGTATTTTTTTCATTAAATAGGATTGCTTTTGCTTTTGATTCTTCATACTGCAAAGATATATTTATTATATAGTATTTTTATTCGGAAGGTCGTCTTTTAAGAATAAACTTTTAATGAGAGATCTTTTTGAGATGTATTTCCGGAAAGCTGTTTATTCGGAGAAAGTTTATATCTTTGCAATAAACTATTTTATAGGTTGTTGATAAACAAATATAACGGTACAGGTCAATGACTTCCACACCATTCAATATCTAAAAATATGGAGATAAAACTAGTAACTTCAGATAAAAAAGAATTCCTTGATTTATTACTCTTGGCTGATGAACAAGAAAGTATGATTGACCGATATCTGGAACGCGGTGATATGTTTGTTCTTTATGATGACGGGCTGAAAGCTCTTTGTGTGGTGACACGTGAGGGGGAAGGTGTTTATGAAATCAAGAATATAGCTACTGTTCCTTTCTTCCAACGACAGGGGTACGGAAAACGTTTAATAGAGTTTTTATTTGAATATTATCAGGGGAAGTGCTCTGAAATGTTGGTGGGCACAGGAGATGTACCTTCTTCCAGATCATTCTATGAACATTGTGGTTTTGCGATTTCTCACCGGATAAAGAATTTTTTTACTGACAACTACGATCATCCGATGTATGAGGATGGTGTGCAGTTGGTGGATATGATATATTTGAAGAAAACATTTTAGTGTGTAGTGAGTGAAGGAAGTTCAATCGTTTGGATGGAATGAAGGATTTTGTTCGTTTATGTTACTGTATGAATGAACGGTTTATTTATAGCCTCCTATTGTATGAAACCGTGTTTCTCAATTTTTACAATTAAGGACTACGTCCTTAATAAACGTACTTTCTGTTTATAATAAACTTTTTGATAGTTTATTATAAACGGTATCAGAGTTTATTAAAAACTATTTTGAGCATTTTTAGAGATTCTATAGAATGGATTAAGTAAAAATATAAACAAAATAGGGCAATGATCGTTAGATCATTGCCCTATGATATATCTGTACTAATACTGAAATGTATCAGTTTAAAGGCTTTTTATGTCTCTATTTTTCTTATATTTTTCATTCCTCTTATTGCTTTTGTTTCCTCAAAGATACAAAATAAAAAGCCATTTGTCAAGTGTTTCAGAAGAAAAGCCGATTATTCATTAAACCAGTCTATTTTCTTTGAAAAATACATCACTATTGCCAGAATGATAAACAGTCCTAAGCTGCCTGCCAATAATGCGAAAGTCTCCAGTTGGATAAGCACAAAGATATAAATATAGAGTATAGCCAACAAACCGGACATGATTAATGACGGTTTCTTTTTCTTGGTGATTCCGAACATATATCCGCCTACCAGTATAATAGTCAGTGCAGAAGATAACAAATAGGCCGGGTTGAAGCCGACGTGTTCGGAGAAGGAGAGGAGCAGGCTGTAGAATAGACAGAGAGCCAGTCCTACCAATAAATACTGCAAGGCATGAATGCGGGTCTTGTTCATGATTTCAGTGAAGAAGATAACTCCGAAAGTCAGTAAGATAATCAGAATAGCATACTTTGCGGAACGCATAGACTGTTGGTACTGTTCCACCGGAATTTTGAAGTTCACACCGAAACTGGAACTCTCAATATCCTTGATATTTGAGGTGTTGAAGTCAACCATTACTTGTGAGTAATTCCGGTTTAAGTTTAAAACTTGCCATTGTGCGGAAAATTCCTTCTCCGTAATATTCCGGTTGTTAGGCAGATAGTTCCCGGTGAAGCTCGGTGTATTCCAGTTGGCTTTCAGATCTACACGGGTTGTTTTACCCAATGGAATAAAGTTGAGTGACTGTGAACCTTTCAGTTTGATTTTTATTTCATAAGGCAGTTTTTTATTCTGCTTCAACTCCGACAAATTAGCGATCGCATGAACTCCGGTGTTAGCTATTCCTCTGTTGTCCATACCCGGCTCGAATATATAAACAGAATCTCCCAAGGTGATGCTGATTTGTTCGCTGATACCCCGCATATCGGTCAGGTTCAAGCAAATAGCTGCCCTGTCAAACTGCAACTGGTCCATGTCTATTCTGCTCTTTTTCAATTCTTCCGAACTGAATGAACCTTTCAATGTCAGTTCCGATTGATATACATTGACCTCATAGATACTTCTTTTCAGGATTTCAGTCTTCAGTTGTCCGTTGACCATAAGCTCGTCAGGAAAAAGTATCAGGTCTTTGATGGAAACCTTCTTCTCGCCGTTGTTTTCAGTGACAACCGGATACTGGAGATTCAGGTAAGGGCCAGTGATGGTCTGTGCAAGGCTCCATTTTTCGCTTACCTCGTCGATAGCTTCTTCCTGGGTTCGTCCCCGTTCGGAAATAAGATTCTCAATCATAAACATGGGTATCATCAGGAGAAGGATTAATAATCCGATGATGACAACCTTGATTGTTTTGGAGAAACGGTGGAGGCATCCCATAGGTTGCTGCGCCTGTTGTTCATTTGAATTTTCATTGAAAGCGTCCATAAGCCAGTAGTGTTTTGATAAATTATTTATTTTGATTTTAGAAATTTCTCTAAGGCTTCAATATGCGATTTGAAAGCTTCTCTGCCTTGCGGGGTTGCCTGAAAAACAGTCCGTGGCTTTCGTCCGACAAAACTTTTGTTGCATACGATATATCCCAGTTCTTCCAGGGCACGGGTATGGCTGGCAAGATTGCCGTCGGTCAGAGAGAGCTGTTCTTTCAGAAAATTGAAATCAGCTTCCTCATTTACCATCAGAATAGCCATGATGCCCAGTCGGACCTTGCTTTCGAATGCTTTATTAATATATTGGAATGCTTCTATCATTTATGATCTCTTTCTTTCGTAGTGTAAATAGAACAATATACCATAGAGGATATGGAAACCGCCGAAACCGATGGTCCAAAACAATAATGAATGACCTTCCCAAAAACAGTCTACGACGCCCAAACAGATGAAAGCATAACCTAACCATACGATGCTGGAATAAGTAAACTTGGAAACGTTGACTAGTGCCAGCCCATAAAATAGAAGCATGACAGAAGCCAGAATGTCATAATACTCGTGCATAAGGATGGAAATACATAAAACACCTCCGGTCAGCATCGGAAGAGAGAAATTCCACAATGCCCGGTAAGTGAGGCGGCTGAAAAATTTTTGCCCTGTCTTCTTGGATTTGTAATAGGACAGGATGCAAGCAGTGACCGCAGCAGCTACCAATACGAGCGAGGCTATTATAGCCATCAATTCAAGGGCAACAATTAAATGAGTGCCCGGTGTAATAACTTGTGTGGCGATATATGCGCCAACTAATGCGTAAATGCCCGCCATGATTGCAGCGAGACCACTTAGAGAGATAAACTTTGAGGATTTTTCCATCAACTCTTTTATCTCATTTACAGATTCTAATGCTTTATCTTTATTCATATAAAAAGTACTTTGTAGTGCAAAGTAAAATAAAAGATTTCAGATGAACAAACTTTTTGCTTGAATATTTTGATAATAAAGAGTTCAGTGGTATGATGAGGCTTTGATATGGTATTATACAAAAAAAGAATTGCTGTCCCGTTCAACTTCTTGTTGAGTAGGGGATAGCAATTCTATGGTGTTAATGATGTGCCTTTTAACTTCGTATAAGTTACTGTATCAAAAAAAAGAACAATTTACAAGGTTACACCTGTTTTAAAGATAGCAATTTCGCGATAGCCTTTCTTTTCGTTGTTTACGAATTCACCGCTTGCCACTTTGATGATATAATCAATGAAACGTTCACAAGTCTTTTCCATCGGTTCGTTTTCTACAATTACACCAGCATTGAAGTCAATCCATCCCGGTTTGTTTTTAGCCAGCGTCGAGTTGGTGGAAATCTTCATGGTTGGAACAAAAGTACCGAAAGGAGTACCACGTCCGGTGGTGAAAAGTACCATGTGACATCCGCTTGCAGCAAGGGTGGTGGCTGCAACCAGGTCATTGCCCGGAGCAGAAAGCAGATTAAGACCTTTTTTCTGTAAACGTTCGCCGTAAGGCATCACGCCGGATACATAGCTCTTTCCGCACTTTTGGGTGCATCCCAGTGCTTTTTCTTCCAGAGTAGAGATACCGCCGGCTTTGTTTCCCGGAGAAGGATTTTCGCCGACAGGCTCTCCGTGTGACAGGAAGTATTCTTTGAAGTCATTAATCAGATGGACGGTCTGTTCAAACAGTTCCTCGTTTTTGCAACGGTTCATTAGGATGGTTTCTGCACCGAACATTTCCGGTACTTCGGTCAATACGCTTGTACCTCCCTGTGCAATCAGGAAATCGGAGAACATACCCAATAACGGGTTTGCCGTAATGCCGGAGAAACCATCGGAACCACCGCATTTCAATCCCACACGCAGTTCGGACAAAGGAACATCGGTGCGTTCGTCTTTAGAAGCCTTTGCATATAAATCACGTAGGATTTCCATTCCTTCTTCATATTCGTCACCTACTTTTTGAGTAACCATGAACTTCACGCGATCTTCATCAAACTCGCCCAGGAACTCACGGAATACGTCCGGCTGGTTGTTTTCGCATCCCAAGCCTACTACCAATACAGCACCCGCATTGGGGTGAAGCACCATGTCACGAAGAATCTTTTTCGTATTTTCGTGATCGTCACCAAGTTGTGAGCACCCGTAGTTGTGTGGGAAAGCGACAATGGCATCCACTCCTTTGCCTTCGGTTTCGCGACGCAGGCCTTCAGCCAGTTGACCGATGATACCGTTTACGCAACCTACCGTCGGGATAATCCATATTTCGTTTCTTACCCCTACATCACCGTTTTTGCGACGATAACCTTTGAATGTAAGATCTTTATGAGGAATATCCAAAGAAACCTGAATCGGGTTGTAAGTGTAATCCAACAATCCGGCGAGGTTGGTTTTGATGTTCGTTTCGTTCATCCAGTCACCCTGTTTCTTAGCCATTCGTGCATGTCCGATAGGATAACCGTACTTGATTACATTTTCGCCTTCAGCAAAATTCTTCAATGCGAATTTATGTCCGGCGGGAATGTCTTCGTTCAATGTAATTTCAATGCCATCTACAGAAAGATGCTCTCCTGCCGGGAGGTTAACAATGGCAACGGCAACGTTGTCGGCAGGAT
>NZ_DAWCXD010000140.1:0-12444 GCF_052357945.1 Bacteroides sp.
TATGCGCCCAGATGGCGGAATCGGTAGACGCGCTGGTCTCAAACACCAGTGGATTTACTTCCATCCCGGTTCGACCCCGGGTCTGGGTACAAGTAAATCGGATAAGTAATTGAAAATCAATACTTATCCGATTTTATTTTGTCTTCATTGTTCCCGTTTTGTTCCCACCCAGATTTATTCCTCATTTCGTTAAATGGGTTTGAATGTCTTTAAACGTTGATTATGATGGTAGCGATAAGCTGCAAACAAAATGACTTCTGCTCATTCGTTATTTAAAAAAATATTGGCGCAGAAAAGGTTTTGCGATTCATGTTTTGAGCACTTCCTTTTCCTTATGTCAAGCTCAAAACCACTATAAATGATTCTGTAAACTATAGTTTAGGTAGGAGGTCGGATAGAGAAAGGGGACTGTTAGAGCCAAAAAGCAGACAGGGCGTTAATAAGGGCAAGTATTTTTATACTTTATTGTTGATTGAATAGAGTGAAAAGCGGAAAGTACTTGTCAAAGAATTATTTATTACTGTTGAAAAACAGTATATTGGATAGCTAAAGAGACAACCAAGGTACAAATGGGCTATGAAATTATCCATTAGAGGGGCTATTTTCGTTCTATCTTGCCAATAGAATCGGAAATTTTAAAAGTAAGAGAAGAATCGAAATGAGATTTAATCTCATAGAAAATTGTTCAACGATAATAGTTTATCATAGAAATTTCGTATTTTTGTACTTGGATTGGGGCGACTCTTTCCAAGACATATGAAATAAGAAGAAGCGTTATGCTTATCTCGAAGTCGGGAACGTAGGAAATTCAAGACTATTCAGAGGGAAAAGCGTAATGGTTTCTCACGCCATAGCGTGGGCTGCTATTACCATACTCTGAATAAAGGTTATTCCTACGACCTCCGACTTAGAACGTGGCATTGCAGTTCCACGCTTCAGTGTTTAGGAGGAAGTGTTATGAAAAAAAAGAAAAAACATACAGAATCAATTGATTTGGCAACTCAATCTGGAGCGGCTAACGAAGTAGTGTCTAGATATGGATCTGCTGCAAAAGAACATTTGGTGTCTTATTCTGGTGTAGACAATGAAAATGGAAGAAAACTTGTACGTGGACTGAAGAAAACAGCAGGGAGTAGGATCAATGAAGGCTATGCCTCCCAAAATATAAAACAACAAGCAGGATTTGCTGCAGAAGACAAATATACTGCCCGTCAAAATGCCGAGAAAATCATATCAGGTTCAAAAGAAAGATATTCTAGGACTGATGATTTAGGGCGTGTCAACGATCCGTTATTTGACCATGTGCTACTTGATGAAGATGGGGTAGTCGTTTTAGGATCAGGCGAGCAAATGAAATTTGTAGGAAATTCACCCAAAGCTTGCCTGAACAAACTTGCATCCGATAAATTCCAAAAATATATTGATGCTGATGCAAAGATTACAGTTCCAAGTGACTTTTACCCTGGCGTTTTGCAAGAAACAGAAGCGAAAATTCAATCTTTGCAACAACAGCTAGATTATGCAAACTCCTCTGGGAATAAAGAATTAGCTGAAAAACTAAAAAAGGATATTGCAAAATACAGAAAAATAAAATCCTTAGTCAAGGATAGTGGTATCACGAACAAAGAGGCAATTGAGGCACGATTACACCCTAAAATATCTACAGCAAAAGATATTATAAGAATTTCACATCGTTCGGGAATCGAGCAAGCAAAGACTGGGGCATTTGTCGGAGGTGGAATCTCTTTGATTAAAAATACAATAAGTGTTATTAAAGGAGAAATCAAACCTTTCGATGCAGCAAAGTCTATTGCTTTAGATACAGGTAAAGGAGCTATTGTAGGTTATGCAACAGCTTTTGCTGGTTCTACAATTAAGGCCGGAATGCAAAATGCTGCAAGTTCTACAATCAGAGCCATATCTAAGACCAATGCTCCTGCCATGATTGTAACTTCGACTATCGACTTAGGTAAATCTATGACACTCTTTGCCAAAGGTAAAATTTCAGGTATTGAACTTTTAGAAGAAGTAGGAGAAAAAAGTGCCGGACATATAAGCGGTGCGATGTTTGCTATTGTTGGGCAAGCAGCTATACCAATCCCGATTGTTGGGGCTATGGTTGGCTCAATAGTAGGATACGCTTTGAGCTCTGCATTTTACAAGGAATTGACAACATCGTTGAAAGATGCAAAACTTGCAAGAGAAAATCGCATACGAATTGAAAAAGAATGTAATGAAGCTATTAATTACATTAGGCAATGCCGTGAAGAAATGAATAGAATAGCTTCTCAATATTTATCTGACTATCAAAATGTTTTCAACTCTGCGTTTTCGGATATGGATTCTGCACTTCTATCCGGAGATATTGATCTCTTTATATCTGGAGCAAATAAGATTACAAAAAAACTAGGCGGAACTATTCAATACGAAAACATGAATGAATTTGAATCTTTCATGGATGATAATAAAATTTCTTTAACACTTTAAAATGTTTTAAATATGCCATTACCATTACTCTTTATCGGTATAGCCGCCGTTACAGGCGCATTAGGAATTGGCAAATCGGTCAAAGCTGCAGTTGATACTAACTCTGCCAATAAGACCAATAAAAAAGCCAATGAAATAGTTGATCAAGCAAAAAATCGTATCAATGTCGCTCGGAAACAAAGTGGAAGTAGTCTTGAAGCACTTGGTCGAAAAAAATTGAATGTTTTGAACTACAGCATAAATAACTTTATCAAAACATTCGAAAAGTTGAAGAATGTAGATTTCAGACAGTCTGTAGGTCTGAACGAGTTATCAAAATTCCAAATTGACAGTCAATCCTTATCTGAACTTAAGGAGCTTGGTGGTTTTGCAACCTCAATAATTGGTGGTATCGGAGGTGGTGCTCTTGGAGGTGCATTAACAGCATTTGGTGCATACAGTGCAGCAGGTACTTTCGCTGCTGCATCTACGGGTACTGCTATTGCTAGTTTAAGTGGTGCGGCTGCCACAAATGCTACATTAGCATTTTTTGGCGGAGGTTCTTTGGCTGCTGGAGGATTAGGAATAGCTGGTGGCACTATGGTTCTTGGAGGATTAGTTGCAGGACCCGCATTAGCTATTATGGGGCTTATTGTAGGAGCTAAAGCAAGTAAAGCTAAAGACGAAGCATATTCCAACTTAGCTCAAGCTAGGAAATATTCAGAGGAAATGGATGCTGCTGTTGATCTTTGCCGAGCAATAGCAAAACGAGCAGATATGTTTCGTGAGCTACTTTCCAAGCTGGAGAGATACTTTGATATGTCTATAAAGCAAATGCAAGAGGCCATAGACGAACATGGGAATGATTTTCGTTCTTTTAGTCAGCAACAGAAAGAAAGTGTCGCGGCCAGCGCAAGTTTGGCTAAGGCTATAAAATCTGTTTTAGACACTCCTATTCTTTCAAAAGATGGAAACTTGACATCACAATCACAGAAATTGTTAAAAGAAATGGATTCAGTATCTATTTCGGAAAAAGGTATAACTTCAAAGACCGTTTCAAATGCCAACAATACTTCTCAAAGCATTGACAATAGCAGCATTCCAGATATAATAAATGTTGTAAGAAAATGCTGTTATCAATTCTATCAACACAGTTGGGGCGATCTAGACGATCCGTATTATACGGATATGTGTAAAGTTCGATGGTCTGAATTGACTAATAGCCTAAACTTTAACTATCATTTAGATTTAACCCAAGAAGAATATTCTACTATAATTTACCAATTTGGGAAGTCAGAAGTAGAATACGAATGGCTGATTAGAGATTGTCGAAAGGCTATTTGTCTTGCCCAAGCTAGTGACATTGTAGAGTCTTGCCTTACAAGGCAGGATGTCAATCCGATGCACCTCACGGAGCACGATATTGATGTTAGTATTCTAATCCATAAATTGCGTAAAGCTTATGGAGTATCTGTGGAAGCTTGGCAATTGTTTGACAAGGGAGTTTCGACAACGCTTCCTCTGAAAAAAATAGTAGATGTAGCAATCGCAAAAAATCCAGAAAATCGTATGATTCTGAGTCAAAATATGCTAAGACTAATTGTTAGTGAGTAATATTATATATTCGATATTTAGATTCACAGAATCATGAAATGTAATAGCAAATAAAGCCAAAGTTTCTTATTTCGCTGGCGTTGAATTTTACAATCTAACATTATTTTGTCTATAATTTATTTTCCAATCATATTTCCCCTCTGCGACATCGCCCACCTCATTGAGTGTGTGGCGATGTTTTATTTCGTCAAATGGCTGTCGGCATTCCGCATAGCTACAAAGCCATACGCCAATGGCTTTCTGTTGTTCGGCAGTTTCGCCATATTCTTGCATCACGCTCTTGATGTCGGCGGCTTCGGACGGGGCAAAGAACGACTGGTGCTGTTCCGTGCCGAAATGGATAATCGCTTGGATTGCCCGTTTGAAAACCTCGCTTGTATGAAAGAGAAAATCGGCAAAGGCATTTAGAAGTTTGCGGCTGATTGCCAATGCGCTTTCCAACAGGCGGATAGTCTTGTCTTTTTCCTCTGTGGCTTCAAGTATCGCTTGGCTGATGCGCTGATGCTCACCGTCCTTTTGCTCCTGAAGCTGTCGTACCACCTTGTCCCGTTCCATAGTAAGCGAGCGGTTCAGTACCAACGTCCTGTCACGCTCGGTTTCGGCTTCCTGTTTTTCCGTAACCAACGCCTTTGTCAGTTCCTCCACCTTGTTTTTTACGGCATTGGGAAAGGCTTTTCTGATGCGCTCGTTCTCGGCTTTCAGCTTGGCGTTTTCCTTTTCAACGGCTGCGGATTTGCCAACTCCTACAATACTGCCGACACTATCCAAAATGCTGTCCATTTTCGCCTTGCGCTCGTCTTTGAGTTGCTTTTCCTTGTCGGCAATCTCGTTGTCAAGTGAAAGTCCGTACTGCTCTTTTGCCTTGTTCTCTCCCTCAATGGTCTGCCTTTCCGCTTCGGCTTTCTTTTTGGCTGCAAGGGCGGCTTCCTGCTTCTGCTTGGCGATGATGTAGTCCGTGCGCTCCAAATGCTTCTTGTCTGTAATCTCCTTTGAGATGCCCCTTTCCATTTCCAGACACTCCGCTAACAGCGTCTGCATATCGCTCATGTCTTTCTCGTCCAGCTTGCAGGATTTTCCGGTGTCGTGGTTCATCCAGTCCCAGACGATATGGGCGTGCAGGTTGGGCTTCCATGTGGCGGTGTCTCCGGGTACACCGTAATGTCCCTCGTCACGGTGGATGAATATCTGCAATGCCGTGATACCCCAACATTGCTTGCACACCTCACAGAAATGCTGCAGCTGTTTCATCGTGGTATCTTCCTTGATTACGACAACTCCCTCTTTGATTGGGGTGCTGCCACGCACAATGGTCACCTTGCCCGTCTTCTTGTTTACACGTTTCCGGTCTTTGGTCTGCATCGCCCGTCCCGTCTTCTCCTTGACCATTGCGGCTATCTGATTGTAGTAGTCAGCCAATGAGGTATCGCCAATTTCAGGTGCTACCCATGCCTCGTTTCTCACCGTAAGTTCAGTACGGATGTAGAGGTTTTCCTTGCGGATATTGGCGAGATATTCCGCTAATCGTCTGTTATGCGGTCCACTGCTTCTGACGAGGCAGGGCTTTATGTTGATTGATGTCTTTTGTGCCATAAGCTTGCTTGTTTTTTGAGTTTCACAATGGGTTATTAGGGCTGTGCCTTAATCGGAGGGTGCAGGGAGAGGGTCACTTCCTGCCCGGGGTTCTTAGGGGTGGAAACCTCTAAGCGGAGTTTCCAAAGAGGGGGGCACTCTTTGGTCGGGTTGCACAGGGCTGAAAGTCCTTGCCGGGTTCTTAGGGCAGCGTCCTAAGTGGGACGGGGCAACGCCCAGCCCCTCGGGAGAGCCCACAACTTTGTAGCGTAGCGGAGAAGTTATAGTGGGCTATACCGGTGCAAGCACGGTTGCTCACGCCACGACAACGGAGTACCGCTTGGAATCCGGCGTTTTGCGCCTTTCAATTCCTCTTCCCTATGTTCGGGTCAGTCTCACCGCCAATCGTGCCGTCCTGCGTTTCTTTTGGGATTTCCGTGGGGTTTTCGTCAGGCTGTCTGTCTTCACTATGGGGATTGTCGACTTCATCACCGACTGCCCGGTCGGACGTTGCAGGCGAGCGAAGGGAAGAAGAAGGAGATCCTGTTCCGCTCCCTGTGCTGTCCGCATCCCGTACCTCGTTTTGGCTGTCACCCGGTATGGTATTTTGTACACTCTGCATCGGCAAATCATCGGAAAGAGATGTCCGCATATCGCCCGGTTGTCCTTTGGCAGTTGCCGAAGGTCTGACATAATGGGGATTGGTCACAAGGACACCTCCGACGTACCAATCCGTGAGAAAATGCAGGGTGTGTATGGAAGTGTGGTTGTTGGTTCGGGTGGTCAGCATGCCGAGCCTGTTAAAACTGTCGATGAGCTTGCCTATTGTCTTGCGGTTGCATCCCAAGTATTCCGCCAGTTCCACGTCGGAAGCTGCGACCTGTCCCACCTCCAGTACAATCTCAACGCCTTTGATTTTATAAACGGTTCTTTCCCGTACCGTATCGGTCATCAGTCGGTGCAGGCACTTCTGTCTGAAAGCGGAGAATTTGTCTTCCAAAAGAAAATCCCACTGTTCGGCTGAAAGAATGGTGCAGTAGCGTATGGTCTGTTTCTCTTTACACATAGTCTATGATATTATGATGTTATACTGGTCAGCTACCAGCCCAAACCGTATTCCCGTTCGGGCATGTAATACTCTTTGTCTTCCGCTATGTGGTTCAGCACGTCCTGCAAGCGGTCAAGCTGGTCATGGTCAAGCACACGGATTGCGTTAATGATTATCTCCTGCGAGGCAATCCTCCGATGTGCGATGCTCCTCTCGTTCATCGTTCCGTCACCGTCTGCATGGACGGAATGTAGGTAGGTATTGACCGCCTCCGTCTGTTCTTTTGTGGGATATGGTGTTGCCCATTTGTCTGTGATGTGGTCAATCATTTTGCCGATTGCATCAGCCAGTAGCGGGTTGCGTTGCGCTATTCTTGTTATCAATTCTTCTTTCTTCATACAAATGTTATTTAGTTTTACGATTGTTTATTCCATGTTGATTTTGTTGATTCTGTTGAGAATGATTTGACAAAAGGGAAAAGAAAAGGAGCTTCGCTTTTAATAGGGCAGCATATTATCGTCTTTCTTTTTTGGCAGGCAAAGTTCTCTGTTGAATTTTGTTGAGAGTGTTGTAGAGTTGTAAAGCCCTTGTTCATACGTTCTTTCTTATATTTCATCATATTCAACAATTTCAACGGTAGTCTTTTAGAATTTCACGAGTGACGGTATAAAAGCGTCCTACTTTCTTAGGTGATGCGGAATACTTCTGTCCGGGCAACACTGATATTTGGTAGGTGGAATAAGACAACGCATTGGGGGCTGGCTCCAGTTTCCAGCACTGTTGGAGAATGTTCTGCACCTGATGACGCTCTATTCTCACCATTGAGTAATTAAACAGTTGTAGCAGGTCGTTGATGCAGAAATTTATAATTTCCACATTCATAGAATCCATAATGTCAAGCAGCAATTCTGCCATATCAAGTTCTGTGCGACTGCGATTGCAACGGACGATTTTCTCCAAAGCTGCTGTACGGATAAGAGATGGCGAGAACCACATTCGGCTTTCCTCACTGGTAATCAAGGTGCGGTGTTGCAAGTGGTACAGAAACGCGGGAATTTCATCTTTCAGTTTCTGTAAAAAGGTAGTATCGTCTTTTTCCAATCTGCTGACCTTTCTCACCCAATAGCGTGTCTCTTCGGGTTCGATGTAAACAGGAAAACTCTCATTGTTGGAACACAGCACGAACTTGGCGAAGAACTGCACTTCATAGCGGTCTTTACCTTTTGCCTCCATCTTGTAAGAGTGTGCCGTGCTTAGATTTTTCAATCGCTCGCTGTCTTCACGACGGTTGAGTAGCACCTCGTCCACTACAATCATCAGCTTGCCTGCCCAGTCGGCATTGAACTGGCTACGGAAATCCTCGTTGGTGTTGAATGTAACATTCTCTTAAAACAATGCTTTCAGGAAATTCAAAAACGTGCTCTTACCCGTGTTTCGTTCTTCCGACACTAATAGAAGTATCGGTAACTTTTGCGTTGGTTTCAGGTACAACAGTTGAAGATAGTCCATGCCCAATTCGTGTTGCTCACCAAAGATATGCTCAATTAACGAATGTATATGTCGGAAATCGCCTTCCTCCGGGATGTGGGTTATCGGCTCGTATAGGTTGTAAAAATTGTTCACGTTCAATCGGTAATCTGTATGACTGGGCATAGTACAGAATCCATCGTATTTCGGAATGTGTGCCACTTCGTCCTTGCCATGGTCTTGCCGGAATACGCTCATCTTCCACTCTACACGTATTTTGCGAAACGAGCCATTCATCATTGGCTGATTGAGAATGCGAAATAGGGTAGTTCCAACACGAACATACTCTTCTTCTACGTTCTCGACATTTTCAATCTTGGGAGTTACAAGCGTGTTTTCAATCTTTTCCATTGTAGGGAATTTTGTCAGTTTTACCCAAGATGCGCTTCACGTCCGAGAAACGGTATCTTACTTTGTTACCCACCTTAACGGTTTTCAGGTAATTGCGCTTGTTCCAAAGCCATAAGGTCGTGTCGCAAACACCGCACATTTCCTTGACTTCCTCACGTGTCAATAACTTGTCCTCATTGGTGGCTTTGAGTGCCACCGCCACCTCGTTCACTGCGCGGTTGATAAGCTCGTTTGAGAAATTGCGCAGGTCTTCACTTGTAATCTCCAACTTGATATTGGCTGCACTGTTGGAGATAATTTGCATCAAATCGGTCATGGTAGATACATGCTGCCAGTAGCCCGACACAACCATTCCGGCAGCATTATAAATGATTGCGCCACCGCTCCGACATTGGAACGATAGCGCAAAAGTATAAATGGAATTTGCTATGATTCAATTATTTGCATTTCGTTGTTTTCGCTGAAATCATAAACGAAAGAAACGAAATACAGAACAGCCTAGTTGGGTTTATTTGAGAATGCCTTTATCTCAATATTAATGCAGGATTTTGAATAAGTTGGTCTATAACCGGATGATAAATGGCTCTATCTGTAACTGCTGTAATAGTCGTGACTTTATTACCTCCATCTTTGGACGATGCACCGCAATGGTAAATCTGTTCATCCGCAGTTTGGTAATCAATGACAATATACCTGTCATGAAATATTCCTCCAGAGGTGTGCAATAAGATAGAAACATTGGGATATTCACGGCAGAAGTCATTGAGTTCTGCTTGATGTAATCGATTACCCGTATTATCGGAGAATATCGTTATATTTACATTGACAGGAACATCCTTCAAAAGCACCAATGTCTTTAACCCAATGTAATTGTCAACTACAAATATCGTTTTCTTGGCTGTGGCATAAATATGCTGATAAGCCAAATCCGACTCAACGGGTTGACCGTTAAGTATCAGCCAACCTCTTCTGACCGAAGGATTGCCAAAATCAAGCATAACATTTGCCAGTTCCGACTTTGTTACGACACTGCCCAATGTGTCTATTATGCTGGCAACCTTGTCGTCTATGGCAGATAGGGAATTGCGTAAATCAAGCAAGTCTTGTGTGTTTTGGGTTGTTTGCAAAGATAGTTGTAGATATTCTCTTTGCCCCAGTAATGGTTGATTATCGACAATGTAATCTTTCATCTGCTTGAAGATGCGAATCAAGGCTTTACTTTGTTTGGTTGCCAGTGGCCCTTTCAAGACGGTCATAAGCATGTATATTCCTTGTTCCGTAAAGGCATAAGGGTTATATCTGCGACCGCCCCAACTTGAGGTGGAATTTTTGCACCTCAAGATTTCACATTCGTCATCGGACAATTGGAACATGAAGTCCTGTTCAAACTTTTCAATGTTGTTTTTCACTTGGCGATTGAAATCTTTGGTGCTATAACCATAGATTTTAGCCAAGTCCATATCCAACATCACACGAACTCCTCTGATGTTGTATATATAACCTTTCAGGTATTCGGCATTGATTTCTTGGACGATAATGTCTTTATCCATATTTATAAATTAAAAGTGTTTATACTTTCGTCATTTGTTTCAGTGAGATAAGCCTTCCATTCATTGATGAATGCCCGTTCAATTCCACTGTCTTTTATTTTCCCTTTATTCGTACTGTCATTTAGTTTCTTAATGGAGACTTGCAGGTTGCGTACAGTCTTCAAGTCACAATTCGGCAGTTCCTTGACAAGTAGGTTATGGAATGTTGTCACATCACAACTGGTCAGAAGGCCTTCCTCTTGGAGGGCAAAATACAGTCGTGCCAAATCTGTGCCTGTGTGCTGCGTTGAAACTCTCAACCTTATCCGATTCAGAATCCTTTCTTGATTTCCATGGAGATAGTCTTTCAATGTCAGAGATACCCGCTTATCTGTTGGCAGCTTTTCCTCAATTGGTTTATCATCAACAGACAAATCTTCAATACTTGTTTCTACTACGCGATTTTCCTCAATGGCTTTCTTCTCCCGATGAAAACTCTGCCAATCTTCTCTTGTTCGCATCTTGTTAAATATGCTGCTTCTGATAACCACCTTAACCATTACTGCTGCAACCTTTTTCTCAAAGAAGTTGTTTGCAGGGTTCTGCGCCTCGGCTTCCAATTGAGTGACCATAGTTTCATAACACCTGCCATAATAAAGCCATGCCAACATGGCTGGGACTATTGTATTGCTTTTTACATTGTGAAACTCTTCAATCAACAATTTTGCCGCATCAGAATCCGCCGAATAGCTTTGCAAACGATGTTCATCAGCGAGGTCTCCATGACATTCGGCTTGATATTTACACATCATTTGAGGGGTGAGTTTCCACCCTAATTTGAATATCTTGTATAAGCCCGTAGCCGATTTGTCGTTCACTTCGACAACGAACCGATCATATTCTCTTGGGTGGGAGTCGAGCCAATCCTTGACTTCCTGCTTGAATCGTTCAAAATCTTTTTGAGCCATAGCCTACTGTCTTGTTAGTCCAGCAAATGTACGAGTTCCTGTTTCATTTCCTCGTCTATCTCTCTATATCGGCGAAAAGCCTTGCTGCCTTCCTTGTGCCCCGATACCGATGAAACAAGGTCGGGGTCTTTCACCTTCTTATACATATTGCCGATAAATGTCTTTCGAGCCGTATGTGTGGTAGCCACCTCATACAGATACTTTTGTTCAGGCTCGCGAGTGAGCGGGTTAAGTACGGTGACAATCCTATCAAGTCCAGCCAATCGAAACGCTTCCTTGATGGCTTGATTATATTTCTGTTCTGATATAAAAGGAAGCAAGGATGTCCCTACATAATCTTTATAATGTTCGAGTATGGCTTTGGCAATGTCATTCAAAGGTACTCTTATTGTCCGGGGATTATGGCCGCGCGTCTTTTCTTGTATGTATTCCAACGCTCCGTTCACAATGTTTTTCTTTGTGAGTTTATAAAGGTCACCCACACGACAACCTACAACCGTTTGGAACACAAAGATGTCACGCTGAATAGCCAGTTGCGGACGAGCGGACAAATCAGCCTCAAACAATTGGTTACGCTCTTGAAGGGTAATATAAATGGGCGTTCCGTAAAGGCATTCTTCTAAAGGGAACTTGTCAAACGGACGATTAGTGGTCTTGCCTTGATTGTAGCACCATATAAAAAAGGTACGTATGCGTGAGAAGCTATCTATAAGGGTGTTCTTCCCTCGCGGTTGGGGAGTCCGTTTTTCCGGAATGGTCTCGTAAATTTCAGGGTATTCTTCCACATAGGCATATTCGTTCTCCATAAACTCCCACATATCGGCAAGAGTATCTTTAGTTATGGTATGGATGTCAAGGGTAAAATGCTTCATTCCCCGTCTTGTCCTTCTGACAAACAGTTCGTAGCGCATGAGTGCTCTCTTCACCACGCGGAAGTTCTTCTTTCTTACTTCCGAAAGGTTATGCTTATCCAGAAATTCATCGAAAAGCTCGGTAAAGGTTGGCGGATTTTCAGCCGCCAGTTCTTCTTCTGTCTTGTATTTCTTCGGGTGATGAAATTTGTCTATAATTTCCCCGAGCCATTCACTGTCAGCGTCCTCCTTGTATTCCTTTTCAATCATCTGGGTTAATGCCTGCACTTTGTGGTTCAAGTTCATCTTCTCATCTTCCGGCACTAAAGCTACACGGTCTTTATATCCCTGCCGTTCGGCACTCCAATGGTTGGGACTGATGACAAGTTCGCTTGCGCCCTTGATATCTTTCTTTCCGTCGCGCAGACGGAAATATATGGTGGCCTTAGTTTCAGTATCGTTTTTCTTAGAACCTGTTTTGAATTTATCATTTGACCCTGTTCAGCATAATTTGTATCATT
>NZ_DAWCXD010000141.1:0-12421 GCF_052357945.1 Bacteroides sp.
TGTTTCAGTCCGGTAAGCTCCCGCAAAACGTTACAGAGATACGGATATTCCGGATATTCTTCTTTCAACAATTCACGCAGGTTCTCGATGGCATAGGGAACACTTTGGATAAAATGCGGTTTCTTTTCAAAGTAACCACGGAAACCGTAGGCTCCCAGCACTTGCAGCGTACGGAAAAGGACAAAGTGGCGAAGCTGGCTATAAAAATAGGATTCGTCAATCGGTTGGTATTTGCGAAGAGCTTCCATATACTCTTGCAACAGTTCTTTACGGAGGCTATCGGGATATTTCGCTTTCGCTTGCCACAGGAAAGAGGCTATGTCGTAATAGAACGGGCCTTTACGTCCTCCTTGAAAGTCAATAAACCATGGTTCGCCATCTTTTATCATCACATTACGGCTCTGAAAATCACGATACATAAAAGTAGCGGAAGAACTACGAAGCAAGACATCACTCATTTTCTGGAAATCATCTTCCAGTTTATCCTCCTGAAACTCCATACCGGTAGCTTTCAGGAAGCAATATTTAAAGTAATTCAAATCCCACAAAATGGAACGTTGATTGAACTCCGGTTGAGGATAACAACGGGAAAAATCAAATCCATCGGCCCCGGCAAACTGAATAGCAGGAAGCAGACGAATCGTTTTGCGGAGCAACTCTTTCTCCTCTTCTGAAAAGACACTGGTAGCACGTCCTTTCTCTATGGCATGAAACAATAGAGCATCTCCCAAATCTTCCTGCAAATAATAGGTTTTATCTTCCGAGACAATGCGAACTTCGGGAACAGGCAGACCGCACTTACGGAAGTGCCCCGCCATATAAAGAAATGCTTCATTCTCATCCATTGAAGCCCCGTAGACTCCAATCAACGGCTGAATACCCGTCAACCGAAAATAACGGCGGTTGGAACCGGAAGACGGTAATTCTGTTATGTTTTCAGCGGGAACGCCCGTATATGACTGATAAAGTTTCTGTAGTTCTTCAATAATCATAGTCGTATATTTTCGAGCAAAGATAGAGAATCTAGCTAAATAATACTATCTTCCCGCTGATAAAAACCGCCTACTTTACCAAATCCGTGGTGTATAGGTCTTTATTCCGATGACATGGTACATGACTCATTCAATCGTTACTCCCATTCTTCTCAACCATGCTTCTACCCCGCTGGCACGACCGGGCATATCGATCCCGTCATCATCAGGGCGTCCGGGAGTCGTAATATCATCCGGATCAAGATCCTCCGGAAGAGTTGCCGGGATATGTTTCGAATTAGGAGTCAGTTTGTAAATCTTCTGCATTGATTCGTTGAGATAAGTTGTTGCGCCATAAGTGATAAACGGAATAATCGTTTTACCGCTCAAATCATAATTGTCGAGAAAGGTACAAACAACCATAGCAGGTTGGTGCCACCAGCAAGGCGAACCGACAAAAATCGTATCATACTGCGCGATCGTTTCGGCAGCAGGCAGATTGGCTACCCCCGGACGTAAATCATTGTAAGCTTCGTTTTGAACACGGTCGCTGTCGTCATAGGGATTCGAGGCATAAGGAACAGATGCCCTGATACGATATACATCAGTCCCAAGTAGTTCTACAATACGTTCTGCAACCGCTTGCGTATTACCTGTTGCAGAGAAATAAGCAACCAAAATTTTACTGTTGCCAGATAATTGATCGGGAGTGTCCGGTTGTTCCGTCCCCGAAACAGAATTATCATCATTCTTTGAACAAGCAGCCGCTATTGTCAGGGAAAAGAATAAAAAGGGGATAAAAAGGGGATTAAAAGTAACTTTCTCATACGTTGTTTTTTATATTATTTATTCAATTTGTTATGATGCAGCCACTCGGTCAGCAAATCTGCAATCTCAATATTATTAAGGTCAGACATCATGAAATGTGTATTGCCCCGAATACCCATTTTAGGAAGTTCAACCAATGTAGCATTACCACCGTGACGATTGATTGCTTCCACAAACTTACGCCCCATCTGAAGCCGTACCCGCCAATTCTCACCGCCAAGTTTATCGGTTACTTCTTCAGGAATATAATCACCGAAATAAAGGACAATTGGAATTTTTGTCAGTTTCATAAAATCGTCCATCGGCACACTTACTCCCTTAAGTGTTCCCGTCAAACCCGGCATCGGTTCAGGAACTTCTTCTTCAGGAAAAACATACGTTCCCGGCTCGTAAGATACGATCCCCCGAATATTCGGATTTTCGATAGCTGCCAGCCATCCCGGAAATCCTCCTGCCGAATGTGTTACGATAATTCCCTCACCGATGCGACCGAACAAAGCATCGAGTGCTGTAAGGTCGGTTTTCATATCGTGCCGACTGATGTCAGGTGTCATTTGGCGAAAGAACTGTTCAAGCGATGCAGAATCAGTCGGAAACTGTACACCCTTATTAAAAGCCGGCCATTCACCGATACGGAAAATATCAAACCAGAATTGCTCGTCTGCCTTCGGTTCTAATTTTGTTTCAGCAGTTGTCCGTCCTGCCCGCCCACGACCGGGCATATCAGCAACATAAGTGCCAAAGCCTCGCCGCAACATTAATGTCTGAAATCCCTCACGTCCGTCAGGTGTCATTTGCCAGCAACGTCCTGACTGTCCATAACCATGGATGAAGACCAACGGAAGCCGATAAGCATCGACCGGAATTTGGAAATCGACAACAGCATGGTCCGCATGATAACTCTGCCCTTGTTCGATAGGCGTACCGAAACCGGTAAATTTACTGTTATCGTATGCGCCAGAGTGTTGAACAACTGTTCCTCCAACAGCAAAACTGCCCTGTTTAACGATTGCAAGCGGCGTATCGGTTACAGATACATTCTGCCCAAAACTACTCACCCACATAAGAAGGATGAATAAACTTATAGATAATCGTTTCATACATATTGTTTTTAAGTAATTACACCTCTTTTTATTGTCTGTTAGCTCTCTTTATATCCACCAGCGAGATATATTCATTCCGGTATCGGGCATTCGGATTTCGTTCACCATTTGCCAACAAAGGGTCCTCGTCATTTTTCTTGAATTGAATAGCTTTCTGCGGACAATTCTGAATGCAGGCAAAACAGAAATCACAATCCCCCTGCATTTTAATGCCGTTTGAAGTAAACTCATAATTTCCACGCGGACAGACATCCGTACAAGCTCCACAATCAATGCAATTCTTCGTGACAACAAAATAATTTTCGCTCCTTTTGAGAAAACCGACTTCCGGGTCGAGCCCTGAACGTGCCATGAATCCAGCGTGCATCTGCCGTTCTTCTTCACTTACCGGTTCGTGCCAATGCCGCCTTTGTGATAAGTCTTCGGTAATCTGCCGCAAGTTCTCCGGAATATGTTTGTCTATTTTTATCTGTTCATTCATATCGAAGTTCGGCAGCCAGTTATCCACCATGATGAGCGTGTTGATATAGTCGAATTTGTTGCCAGCCTTACTCGATATATCGTTCCATATCTCTACCGAATCGCATTTCCTCGCTCCATAAGTGAGCACTGCAAACTTATATGCTGCTTTTAACTTTGCTTTCTTTATGAAATTCCTCACCATATTAGGCGGCATATGACCGTATATCGGATAAACAAGACCTATTTCATCAGCCTCAAACTCATACCGGTTCTGCTTTACCATTTGCGGAATACTCAACAACTGTTCTTCCGACTCCACTAATTGGCGGGCAGCATGTAAACAGTTTCCCGTGGCAGTGAAATACAAAATGATGCGCTTCTTCTGTGGTTTTTCAGCACAAGAAGTCAAAGCTGGCAATCCTATGGATGAGGCGGCGGCTCCGGCAACCATCATGCCCATTCGTGCTAAAGCTTCTCTACGGCTGATCCTTTTATCTGTTCCCATATCGTTTAATTATATTATTATCAGTTTACACTACTCCTGCCTTCCCAAAAGACAGAAACACCCATTTTGCTTATTCTTCAGCCCGCTCTAATTCATTATACTCTTTATCCGTTACCGGTTCCAACCAGTCGACCGGACCCTTCGAAACCTGTGTACCGATGGCAACATGTGTAAACTCGCTGTCGGGAGCCGCCGCACCGTGCCAATGTACTATATTGGGAGCGATTCTCACAACATCACCGGGATGAAGCACTTGTATGCTTTTTCCTTTTTCCTGATAATATCCCTTCCCTGAAGTACAAAGCAAAATCTGACCGCCCGGATGCGAATGCCAGCTATTGCGCACACCCGGCGCGAAAGTTACATTACTGACAGTGCAGTCCATTGAATCAGTCGCCGCGACAAATCTTTCAAGCCATGCCTCACCCGTAAAGTTCGGATTATCTACTATCAAAGAGCCTTTGGAGAACACATCTTTCTGAACAGTGGCTTCCATCTCTTTCTCATTTTGATTACAGCAAGCACTCATCAGCGCCGCAACAGCAATTATAAATAGTTGTTTCATACTGAGTCGTTATTTTAGGTATTGTTTGAAGTAGTTATCCAACTTGGGAAGCGTTATTTTCAGATATTCCGGACGGTCGTAAAGATCGACGTGGGTAGCACCCGGTACAACGAACAGCTCCTTGGGTTCTGCAGCTTTTGCATAGGCATCTTCCGAGAAATAGGCAGATACGGCATTCTCTCCTGCGATGAAAAGTAACGGGCGTGGTGAAATCGTTTCAATCTGTACAAACGGGAAGAAGTTCATCATCGGCGCAAGGCTCGTATAAGAATAATAGGCCGTAGAGTTAGGATGCTGTCCACGCGCAGGATTATCATAATAATCGAGGAAGTCGAGAGCGTATTTGGGTGTCGAAGCATCCACCTTCTCCGGCAGGGCGCGGATATCTTTACGGCCTGCCCCGCCAAATTCTATCGTACGCTGACGACCGATTTCGTCGAGTGACGCCATCCGTTGTTCATAAGTCATCGAATCGCCTACACCCTGGCGGCGGGCACGTCCCATATCGTACATGCTGATTGTTGCCACAGCTTTGATACGATGATCTATTTGCGCAGCACTCACCGAATAGCATCCGCCACCACAAATACCAATCACCCCGATTTTATCAATATCAACCGCCGGATGATTCGACAGAAAATCAACTGCTGCACTGAAATCCTCCACACGTACTTCGGGAGACTCTATACGCCGCGGATAACCACCACTTTCACCATAATAGGAAGCGTCAAATGCCAGTGTAACATACCCCTGTTCAGCCAGACGGCGTGCATAAAGCCCCGAAGTCTGTTCCTTTACACCACCGAAAGGATGACCGACAACCAGTGTCGGGTATCTCTTTGCCGGATCATAATTGGCAGGGAGATAAAGATCACCAACCACATCAATCAGAAAACGGTTGTGAAATGTAACCTTCTGTTTCTTCACTCCATTTTCCACGACTACAACCGGTGTCCCGGGATTGACTATTAATCCTTTACTTTGCAATACTTCATCCAGCACCATCCGTCCGGCATCAGCTTCGTCACGACCTATCTGCTTCTCAACGATGGCAAGCAAATGGCGCAATTCGTCGGGCGTAACGCCCACATTCAAAGCAATACCTATATGGCCTTTCATCATTGGTTCTACCCCACCAACGGCAGCTAATACTGCTACGGTAGCAATTTCACGTTCGGAATAGGTCAGCACGTCACGTTCGAAAATATCGGCAAAAAGATGTTCTTTGAGAAACACTTCAATCTCGGGAGCCAATACAGCATAATCCGCTTTCGGAGCATCAACCGGTGCACCCGAAATCCTGGCTAGTATATCCCGTCCGCGGTCGTACTTGCTTCGGGTATCGGTAATTGGTGAAGCTTCACGCCCTCTTTTATCCTCAATACCGTTTGCCTTACGCTCATCGAGTACGGCGACAAAAGTCTGTAATCCGCGAAGAGCTCGCGGAAAACCGCAATAAGCATAAGAATGAACCATTATCTCTTTCAATTCATTGACGGTCATTCCGTCTTCCAATCCTGCAACGAGGGCTGGTCTCAGTTTTGCAAGGTCTCCTTTACCCACAAGGGCGGCAACCTCTACGATATATTGCTGCTTCTTATTCATCACTTGTTCTGCTTTCGGGATTTGTGCCATGCCTAAAGAGGCAAGACAAACCATCCATATTCCTAAAATGTACTTTTTCATTATAACCCTTTTTCTAAACGGACTAAACAGCCCAGAGCCAACATCCAGTCCGATAGCGGACATTTGCAATTTCTTGTTTCCTAATTTTCTGTACTTCATACTCTCGTTATTTAAATGATTCAAATTACCAACTTTCGATGATGCAAAATTATGTGATAAATAGAAGCGCGTCCATAGACGGATTACGGTTTCAAATACCAATTTTACTGATTGGATATGGCTTGCTTTCAGCAGAATAACACAAATTACATAATCACTAACCGATATTACTGATTCTGCTACCGAAAGATTGCTTGTATATAAAATTCTGCTATCTTTGCCATAGAAAAAAAATAGAGTATGGGAACAATCATAAAGTTAGATTCGGTGCAAGACTACAACGAACTGTTGGGAGTAGAGACTGTTCATCCATTAGTAAGCGTAGTCGATTTTTCGGAATTAGAGAGTGTCCGCCACTGTCTGAAGAATTTTGGTTTTTACTGCATTTTCCTCAAACATATTGATTGCGGCCCGCTACTTTACGGACGTAACCAATATGATTACCAAGAGGGAACGTTAGTCTTTATTGCACCGGGACAGGTTGCCGGTGTTGATGACGACAAAGTATCGTATCGGTACAAAGGATGGTGTCTGATGTTTCACCCCGATTTGCTGCGTGGCACCTCTCTCGGGCGTCGCATGGCAGATTACTCGTTCTTTTCATACTCGTCGAACGAAGCATTGCACATGTCCGAACGCGAACAGCATATTATCATTAACTGTTTCCACGAAATTAAGGAAGAGCTGCAACACGCCATTGACAAACACTCCAAACAAATCATTACGGCCAATATCGAAGTATTACTCAACCACTGCGTCCGTTTTTACGACCGTCAGTTCGTAACACGTGAAACTGTGAACAAAGACTCACTAACCCGTTTTGAGGGTTTATTACGTGATTATTTTGCTTCGGATAAGCCCCAGCAACTCGGTTTACCCTCGGTTGCATGGTGCGCCGACCAGCTGCATCTATCCGCTAATTATTTCGGTGATCTTATTAAGAAAGAAACCGGAAAATCAGCACAAGAATATATCCAGTTGACCACTATCGACCGTGCTAAAGAATTGCTGATTGAAGGTAATAAATCGGTCAGTGAAATCGCTTACGAATTAGGCTTTAAATATCCGCATCATTTAAGCCGATTATTTAAAAAAGTGGTAGGGATGGCTCCGAATGAATATAAGATAGCAACCTAGCAATTCTCATTATATGGAAGGATTTTCAGTGCAGGGATTAAAGGTTTTCAGTGCAGAAATTTATAATAGTTTATGCAGTCGAGTAGTCATCCCCTTATAATGGGACAAATGTCATCTTATAGAATGATAAATAGCACCTTATAAGATGACTATTATCCCATTACAAGGGGACAACTTATCTTTAAGGACGGAAAGCTTTAAAGATACAAAATTAAATAGAGAAAAGCAACTATATATAACTCTTTTACCTGAAGGAATACAAAATAAGTTTGCTTTTCAACAAACATTCATCCGAATGTATTATCTTTGTTTTAGTTTAACTGACCTAATCTCATGAGAAGAAAGACCTTTTTACTACTATGCATCGCATTTATCACACTGTTTATCGGCATCTCCCCTCTTCAAGCCGGTCATTATTACTATAAGCAAATCTCACTAAAAGACGGACTGCCTTCTACCGTACGATGCATCTTAACGGATGAACAAGGTTTTGTATGGATTGGAACCCGCTCCGGACTGGGACGATATGACGGACATGAACTTAAAAAGTATGTCCATCAGTCAAACAACCCTCATTCCATTCCTCACAATTTAATCTACCAGCTGATAGAAGATGTACAAAACAATATATGGATTCTGACAGATAAGGGAGTGGCACGTTATCAGCGGCAAAGCGATGACTTTCTTATACCGACTGATGAAACAGGAAATAATATCATCGCCTATTCCGTCTGCCTGACTGATGATGGAGTGTTATTCGGTTCGAAAAATAAAATCTTTTTCTATAATTATCAGGATGCCACTTTCCGCCTCCTGCAAACGTTTGACCTAGAGCCCAATTATAATGTGACTCTGCTAAGTCTATGGGATAAACGAACATTACTTTGTTGTAGTCGCTGGCAAGGACTACTCCTGCTCGACCTGAATACCGGAAAATGCCGCCGTCCTCCTTTCGATTGCGGAAAGGAAATAATGAACGTACTCATAGACTCACAAAAAAGAATCTGGGTAGCCCCTTACAACGGAGGGCTGAACTGCCTGACACACGACGGTAAACTACTGGCTACATATACTACCCACAACTCTTCTCTAAGTAACAATGTTGTACTAAGTCTCGCCGAACGGGAAGGAGAAATCTGGATTGGAACAGACGGAGGAGGCATTAATATTCTTGACCCGGAAACCGGACATTTTTCTCTGCTGGAACATGTGCCCGGAAGTGACAACTATTCACTTCCCGCCAACTCTATCTTATGCCTATACAACGACCACAACAACAATATATGGGCAGGCAGCATCCGCAACGGACTAATCAGCATCCGGGAAGTTTCCATGAAAACATATACAGACGTACCACCCGGCAACGACCGGGGACTTAGCAACAATACCGTTCTAAGTCTTTTCCAGGAATCTCAAGATCAAATCTGGGTAGGCACGGACGGAGGAGGTATCAACAACTTTAATCCGCTCACAGAGAAATTTACTCATTATCCCTCAACCTGGGAAGACAAAGTTGCCTCTATCTGTCAGTTTACTCCCGGTAAATTATTAATTTCTATTTTCTCACAAGGAGTATTTATTTTCAATCCGGCAACTGGAGAAAAACAACCTTTCACCATTGTCGACGCTGAAACAACAGCACTCTTATGCAATCGAGGCAAGGCTGTAAATCTACTCCGGAACACTCATCACAGCATTCTGTTCCTTGGAGAACATATCTATATATATGATTTGAATACACGTACTTTCAGTACGGCTATAGAACAGGAAGAACAAGATATTATCGGTGCTCTCCTACCAATCGGCAATTATAGGAACACCACTTATCTAAATGATACGAAGCACATATATGAACTGGACAACCATACAAACCGGCTGAAAGCCCTATACAGATGCTGGAAAGACACGACCATCAACTCCGTTTCAAGAGACGAAGAGGGAAACTTCTGGATTGGGAACAATTACGGATTGGTACACTACAATCCCGCCACCAAAATACAGACTCCGATCCCGACCTCTCTATTTAGTGAAATCACTTTGATCGTATGCGACCAGCAAGGAAAAGTATGGATAGGAGCTGACAGCATGCTTTTCGCTTGGCTTATCAAAGAAAAAAAGTTCGTTCTATTCGGCGAATCAGACGGCGTAATCCAGAACGAATATCTTTCCAAACCCCGCCTGTTAAGTATGCAGGGAGACGTCTATATGGGTGGAGTAAAAGGTTTACTGCACATTAACTGCAAAATACCATTAACAACTTCTGAACTTCCCCAACTCCAATTATCCGATGTCATCATCAATGGAGAATCCGTGAATAACGAATTAACCAATCGCCCAACAGGGATCTCCGCTCCCTGGAACAGTAATATCACTATCCGGATCATGTCGAAAGAAAAGGACATTTTCCGACAGAAAGTGTACAGATACCAGATAGAAGGGCTGAATGACCAGCAAATCGAATCATACAATCCCGAACTGGCTATACGTTCACTTCCTCCGAGAAGTTATAAGATTATGGCTTCATGTACAGCTAAAGATGGCAGTTGGATTCCCAGTCAGGAAGTACTGGAACTAACCATTCTCCCTCCCTGGTATCGGACATGGTGGTTTATTCTTAGCTGTACCGTTCTTACTGCTGCCGCTATTATTGAAACTTTCCGAAGAACTCTAAAGCGTAAGGAAGAAAAACTGAAATGGGCAATGAAGGAACATGAACAACAGGTATATGAAGAAAAAGTACGTTTCCTTATTAATATCAGTCATGAGTTGCGCACACCTTTAACGCTCATACACGCACCGCTTAGCCGGATACTGAAATCGCTTTCTGCCGAAGATACACAATATTTACCTATAAAAGCAATCTATCGCCAGTCACAGCGAATGAAAAACCTTATTAATATGGTACTCGATGTACGCAAAATGGAGGTTGGGGAAAGTAAATTGCAGATACAGCCGTATGCTCTCAATCAATGGATTGAACATGTATCCCAAGATTTCGTCAGCGAAGGTGAAGCTAAAAACGTCCGTATCCGCTATCAGCTTGACCCACAGGTCAATACTGTAAGTTTCGATAAAGATAAGTGTGAGATTATTCTAAGTAATCTGCTTATCAATGCCTTAAAACACAGTCCACAAGATGCAGAAATAACAATTACATCGGAGTTTCTTTCCGAAAAAAACAGCGTGCGTATCTCCATCATAGATCAGGGAAACGGATTGAAACAAGTAAATACAAAGAAGCTCTTCACCCGCTTCTATCAAGGTACAGGAGAGCAAAGCGGTACAGGTATCGGATTATCTTATTCCAGGATTCTGGTAGAACTACACGGAGGCTCCATCGGTGCACGGGATAATCAGGAAGCTGGTGCAACATTCTTCTTTGAACTACCCTTAAGACAACAATCGGAAGAGATCGTCTGTCAGCCGAAAGCATATCTAAACGAATTGATGAACGATGATAGCAAAGAACTGTTACCGGAGGAAAATACGTTCGATACGAGTCCTTACAGTATTCTAGTGGTGGATGACAATCCGGATTTGACGGATTTTCTGAAAAAGTCACTGGGAGAATATTTCAAACGGGTAGTGATTGCTTCCGATGGTGTGGAAGCCCTTCAACTGACTAGAAATCATGCTCCGGATATTATCGTCAGTGACGTGATGATGCCGAGAATGAATGGATATGAACTTTGCAAAAATATAAAGGAAGATATTACGATCAGTCACATTCCTATCATTCTGCTGACAGCAAGAGATGATAAACAAAGTCAGTTGAGTGGCTACAAGAATGGGGCGGACGCTTATCTGACTAAGCCCTTTGAGATAGAAATGCTAATGGAAATCATTCGCAACCGATTGAAAAACCGCGAATCTATCAAGAAAAGATATTTGAATACAGGATTAGTCCCTGCGCCGGAAGAGAGCACTTTCAGCCAGGCAGATGAAACATTTCTGCTGAAACTGAATAAAATTATTCAGGAACATCTGGATAGCAGCAATCTGGACGTCACTTTTATCTGCAAGGAGATAGGTATGAGCCGGGCTTCCCTTTACAATAAGCTAAAAGCTCTGACCGATATGGGAGCCAATGATTACATTAATAAATTCCGGATGGAGAAAGCGATCACATTAATCACCAGTACGGACATGTCGTTCACGGAAATTGCCGAGAAGGTCGGCTTCACTACTTCACGCTATTTCAGTACGGCTTTCAAACAATATACAGGAGAAACGCCAACTCAATATAAGGAGAAGAGAAAACAGGAACGGAAAAAAGAGTAATGAGCAGCTACCCGAAAAAACAAATATTCTTTAGGCACGGAATTCTAAGACCTGAGTAAATAACACGGATTTCACAGATTTCACAGTTGTTTTATGATACCATTATTCAAAAGACCGTGAAATCCGTGTAATCCGTGCCTAAAAATTTTAATATATTGCAAGTTTCATTACTTACTCAACCATTGACTTTTTTATAGTCTTCCAGAAACTTCTTCAATCCCGAATCCGTCAATGGATGATTCAATAAACCCTTGATAGCACTCAACGGACAAGTAGCAACGTCCGCTCCCACTTCCACACATTCGATAATATGTTTCGTATTGCGGATAGAAGCAGCGAGCACTTGTGTCTTGTAATCATAGGTACGATACATACGTACAATATCTCCCACAAGCCCTACTCCATCTTCACAAATATCGTCCAGACGACCGACAAAAGGCGAAACATAGGTAGCTCCGGCTTTAGCTGCCAGTAATGCCTGTCCTACTGAAAAGACTAATGTACAGTTAGTACGGATTCCCTTTTCCGTGAAATGTTTGATCGCTTTAATGCCATCGGCAATGCAGGGGACTTTTACTACAATATGCGGATTGAGCGCGGCAAGTTCTTCACCTTCACGAATCATTCCTTCATAATCGGTTGCTATCACTTCGGCACTGACATCTCCGTTGACAATCTTGCATATCTTGATATAATGTTCACGCTGATTCTGCGTTCCTTTGATACCTTCTTTCGCCATCAGCGAAGGGTTGGTAGTCACTCCGTCAAGTACTCCGAGGTCATA
>NZ_DAWCXD010000142.1:0-12370 GCF_052357945.1 Bacteroides sp.
AACCCTGGACCCACTGATTAAGAGTCAGTTGCTCTACCAACTGAGCTAAGAGTGCTTAATTCCTCGTTTGCGGTTGCAAAAGTAGGTCTTTTATTTTATTTGGCCAAACAATCATGCAGCTTTTTTACTATCTTTTTTTCGTCTTTATTCGAACACATAAAGCTCGGAAGGCGTATTTCGCTTTAAAGCAAGTAGTTGCACATCTTTGCCTACAATAACACCTTTGTTCTTTAATTTCCATTCCACCGTTTTATAAGCCAGCTCCGGGTGATTATTGTCTTTACTTAAATGGCATAACCAGATATATCGCAAATGTTCAGTAATATTTTCCGCTAGAAACTCTGCAGTATCAGAGTTACTCATGTGGCCGGTTTTACTTGCAATCCGTTCTTTCAGATATTGAGGATAAGGCCCCATTTTGAGCATTTCCTCATCGTAATTGGCTTCAAGTATCAGATAATGGGCTTTACTGATATAATGAGCAGCTGTAGGAGTAATCTCTCCAAGGTCGGTTAAGAAAGAGAAGACTTTGCCATCAATTTCAATGCAATACCCCACATTGTCCGTTCCATCGTGTGGCACTTCAAAAGATTCGATGTGAAAATCTTCCAGCGTCATAGGCTCTTGCTTTTCCAGATAACGAACTGACGAGCTAAGTTTCTCCGTCATACAATAGCTACGATTGATTCCAGCATGAATACGTGCGGTTGTATAAACAGGAATATTCATTTTTTCTCCCAGATTACCCACTGCTTTAATATGGTCAGCATGATCGTGCGTTATAAATACCGCACGAATACTATCCATCAAGATATTATAATCTTTCAGTGATTTTTTGATAGTACGTATGCCGATTCCGGCATCTATCAGTATCCCATAGGTTTCAGTGCCCAGATAATAACAGTTCCCACTACTGCCACTCGCCAGGCTTATAAATTTTACTTTCATGTTTTATCCTCTTTATTAAAATGCAAAATGCCGTCAACTTTTACAGCAAAGTGACGGCAAATATACATAAAAAAGCAGAGAATTACCGAGAAGCCTCCTTCTTTTTGTCGATGGATTCGGTGATTTTTGCAAATAATAGTAGCGCTACAGCGGCAATCAGGCCTATAGCAGCAAAGTAATACCATATATAATGGGCATTTCCACTAGCTGCCTCCCATGCTTCCCGCGTCTCGAACAAAGCCGGATCCGGACAATATTTAGTGAGCAGAATTCCCGCCAGACCAAAACCGAAAATGGAAGAAAGGAATGAATGCAAATGACTGAATCCTAAATACATTCCTTCTTCTCCTTTAGGAGCCTGTAAAGAGAAATATTCCAGATAACGCGGTGAAATGAAACATTCGGCAAGCGCCTGTACAACTATACCCGCAATCATCATCAGAGTAATATTACTCATACCTGTAATAAGATCATTACCCAACAAATTTCCACATGCCATCAGTAATGCCGAAATAGGAATCAAAAACATTCCCACATTCATCGAAGTAATCGCACTGCGTTTGGCCATCAAGCGGGTGATAAAACTAACGCAGCAAACCACCACAAACGGATTCACATTGGCAATCCAACCCGGTTTTGCCGTCTCGCCAGCCATACGAATCACATATTTAGGCATAGTGGCATAAAGCTGCTGCTGCACCATCCAGAAACCAGTAACAATCAAAATAAGAATCAATAAACGCCAGTTTGTGATGATTCGCATAAATCCCTGTCCAATCTCATGGAGACTTTTTCCTTCACCTGCCGTATGCGTCGATTTATAAAGAAGAATAACAGCAAGTAAAGCAACTATTGTCATCGCACCGGAGAAATAATTAATATAGATATACGCTTGTTCACCAATGACATTACGCAAAGGATCGATAATCGTTTTACCGGTAAAAGCACCCACATTTACCATCATATAAAATATGGAATAACCACGGGCACGGGTTGCTTCCGTTGTTTCTTTAGCCACAGAAGCGGAGATAATGGACTTAATGAAAGAACCTCCCACCATAAGCACAAACAAAACCGGCACGATGATCCACCGGGTATAGCTATCAGGCAAACCATTAAATTGAGTAGTGGCACCATAACTAACCAAACCGGCAGCTTCCAGTAAAGTGGGCAGTACACCCAACCCTAAATATCCGATGGATAATAAGGAAAATGCTATAATCATTGATTTCCGGAAACCGATCTTGTCAGCATAAGCACCGGAAAAAATAGGAAGCAGATACAATCCACCGGAAAAAAGCCCGGAAATCATACTTGCTTCGAAATCATTAAAACCTAAAATGGAAGATAAATAAATAGTGAGAACGATAAAAACGGCATAATATGCCATACGCTCAAACAGTTCGACTGTGTTGCTGACCCAAAATGCTCTCGTAAAGCCTTTAGCAGCACGCTGAGGGGAATTGTTCATGTATTTATATTTTTATTAAAATGTTAATTTGAGACAAAGATACGTTTTTTTGGCTTACTGTCCGTATCTTTGTTCCAAATTAGGTAATTAAAAACTATGATTATAGCTGTTGATTTTGACGGAACGATTGTAGAACATCGTTATCCACGCATTGGTGAAGAGATTCCATTCGCTGTTGACACATTGAAGTTATTGCAACAAGAAAAGCATCGTTTAATACTGTGGAGTGTGCGTGAAGGAGCACTTCTGGACGAAGCAGTCGAATGGTGTAAAGCCAGAGGTTTAGAATTTTATGCCGTTAATAAGGATTATCCTGAAGAGCAGAAAGGCCATCAGGGATTCTCTCGAAAGTTGAAAGCCGATATGTTCATTGACGATCGAAATCTGGGTGGTTTACCAGACTGGGGAGTCATTTACGAAATGATTAAAGAGAAAAAGACGTTTGCAGATATCTATAGCCAAAGCGGAGAAGAAGAAAAAACATCCCTGAAAAAGAAGAAAAGATGGTTGCCTTTCTAGGAAGCCGATAAATATCAAACTAATAAATAAAAATGCACTCTTATCTGACATGATTAGAGTGCATTTCTATATTCATAAATGATTTATCATTCAACATTAAATCACAATTTACTACGCTTCTTTATTTTCCCACTTTTCCCTAAACTCCCATAATTGCTCAATAGTAGGATGAAAAGTCGGATTCTCCCAGTTTCTGGAAATCATTGCAATCAAAGATTCCAAATACGATTTACCATCAATAATGGTAGTACATTTATTGACCTGATATCTTTCTGTAGGATAATTCTTTGTCTCAATCATCTTTTTTGCCCAGTTCAATAATTCCTGAACAGCTTCATTGTCATAAGTATGTTGTGCCATATCTTTAGAATTTTCCGCAAAGATACAAAGTTTATTTATTCATAAATAAAGTTGTTCGTTTCTTTTTACTATAAAGATTCCATTTTAAATTTATACCTTTACGTCCAATATACTCAATTAGACTAACTAATAGAAGCAATAATTATGAAGAAAATTTTCATTTTAGTATGTTCATGTGCTCTTTTGGCAGCATGCAACAATAGCGCGAAAACAAACAAGAGTACCGGTGCAGACAGTACCTCAATCGAAGTAACTGATATCCATAATGCGGAAAATTCACTTGATTACGAAGGAACTTATAAAGGAGTTTTCCCCGCTGCCGATTGTCCGGGTATTGAAACAACCCTGACATTAAATCCGGA
Organism: Bacteroides sp.; assembly: GCF_052357945.1. Taxonomy (GTDB): domain Bacteria; phylum Bacteroidota; class Bacteroidia; order Bacteroidales; family Bacteroidaceae; genus Bacteroides. The sequence continues at coordinate 3,661 of NZ_DAWCXD010000142.1, forward strand.
CAAAACATTCAGCCTCCATTCCGTATATATCGATAGAGACAGCTCATTTGACGAAAAAGGTACATATACTTTAAAAGACAACCTGTTGACTCTTAAAGAAGAAGGCGGAGAACTTTCTTATTATAAAGTAGGAGAAAATCATTTACGCAAACTAACAATGGATAAACAAGAAATAACCGGAGAACTTGCAGACCATTATGTTTTAAATAAAGAATAAGGTCTAAACAAATTTTGCTATCAATAGAGAACAAAATCAAGATTTTTTATGTTTATATAAATAGATATAAACTTAAAAATAGAACAACTTATGATTTATAGTTTTTTATTTCCCACAAAATCGAATACAACGAAAGTATCTTTGTTGCTATTGGCTGTCCGGATCATCTTCGGTATATTATTAATGAACCACGGTATCCAGAAATGGAGTAACTTCCAGGAGATGTCAGCAGTATTTCCTGATCCGCTTGGAATAGGAAGTCCCCTATCTCTCGGATTAGCAATTTTTGGCGAACTTGTATGTTCGATGGCATTTATCATCGGATTCCTGTATCGCTTAGCAATGATCCCGATGATTTTCACAATGATAGTAGCCTTCTTTGTAGTTCATGCAAATGACGTATTTGCAGTTAAAGAGCTAGCTTTCATTTATTTAGTTGTATTTATATTGATGTATATTGCCGGTCCCGGTAAATTTTCAATAGACCATATCATAGGAAACGAATTGTCACGGCGGAAGTCAAGAGCATACAAAAATTAGAAATAATGGCCCCGATTAATTAAAAAATATTATATTTGCATACACATAAGAGAGAAATTATCAATATTTTTTATTAATCAAAAACATTTTAACATGAAAAGAGGGAAACTGACTTTAGTCGCAGTAGTACTTAGTGGTAGCTTATTATTCAGTTCTTGTGTAGGATCATTTGGTTTATTCAACCGCCTGTCTTCCTGGAATCAATCAGTTGGAAACAAGTTTGTAAACGAACTCGTATTCCTTGCTTTCAACATTGTTCCGGTTTATGGTGTAGCTTACCTGGCTGATGCTTTAGTTATCAACTCAATCGAATTCTGGAGTGGCTCCAATCCGATGGCTAATGTAGGTGACGTAAAGAAAGTAAAAGGAGAAAACGGCAACTACATGGTAAAAACTCTTGAGAATGGATATTCCATTACTAAAGAGGGCGAAACTGCTTCAATGGACTTGATCTACAACAAAGAAGCCAACACATGGAATGTCGTTGCAAACGGTGAAAGCGCTGAATTAGTAAAAATGAACAATGATGGCACTGCTGATTTGTTCTTGCCAAATGGCGAAAAGATGAATGTAACGCTGGATGCTCAAGGCATGCTGGCAGCACGCCAGGCTACAATGAGCAATTTTATGTTTGCCGCCCGCTAAAAATGAAAACAAATACGAAGGAGATGAAACATCATATAGGAGTTTCATCTCCTTTTTCAACCTTATCTTCTTCTATCAAGAATCTTTTGTACTATGAATAAACTACATACACTTATCTATTCTGTTCTAATCTTCACCTGTCTATCTTGTCAGCAACAAACTCCTCAAACTCAAATAGAACAGACAGCCATTGATTTCTGCGAAGCCTTTTATAATTTCAATTATCCGGTCGCCAAAGAATGGAGCACGCCTTCTTCCCAATCTTATCTTAGTTTCTTGGCATCCAATGTCGGTCAAACCCATCTGGAGCAACTCAAAACACGAGGCGCTGCAAAAGTTTCTGTTATTTTAAGTGAGATAGATGCTAATTTAGAAGAAGCATCGGTTGTCTGCCAAATCAAAAATGCATTCGTCATTCATCCTATCGGAGGAAAAATGGAATACGTAAGTTCCCTGCAAGATACGCTCGAGTTAGTAAGAGTAAATAATAAATGGCTGATTAGAAAGGATATCCCACAGCAAAATGGAAAGCAAAGTCACGACTGAATTTAGGATGAATGATGGGGAAATGCTCTTTCCTCGTTTCATAGGCAGGATTGACAGCTTTCATACCTCCATCAAAACGCAGAATAAAGAAATCCAAATCCAGGCGGAGACCTAATCCGTAGGCCACTGCTATTTGCTTATAAAACTTATCAAACTTGAAAACTCCTCCCGGTTGATTGGCATAACTCCGGATGGTCCAGATATTACCAGCATCAATAAATACCGCCCCCTGAAACTTCCAGAATAACTTGCTTCGGTATTCAATACTGGCATCCAGTTTAATATCTCCGGATTGATCGAGCAAATTCCCATTTCCTGCAAAAGAGCCCGGTCCCAAATCGCGAACACTCCATCCGCGGACACTATTGGCTCCACCGGAGAAATATTGTTTCTCAAACGGAATAGTCTTCGCATTTCCATAAGGTACAGCTATTCCCACACCGGCATGAAACGCAAAAGAGTTACGATAATCGATTCTGATATTCTTAGCAAAATCAAACTCCCCTTTCAGATATTGAGCATAAGGAATTCCCAGAATAGCGTATTCACCATTACTGTTCTTCCGAATGTTTGCAGCCTTTGACAGAGCATACATTACATTTCCCGCCGATTCGAAATTAAAACGGATGGAGTATGAATTAGAAGCAATCGTATTATTGATAATCGATCCTCCCACGCTATTATAATTATAGCTATATCCCATATTTATAATCAGTCGATCCTGATAATTATACTGGAATATATGGTTCTGTCCTTTATTTATATAGTCTTCTTTAAACCTTTCAGAGATACGGGGCAAATAAAGGAAAGCAATATTTATCAAATCAATACGGTGTTGTATCTTCTGACGCTGTGTCCACTTGTAACTCCAGTTAGCAGAAGCCATCGTACGCAAGAACTCCGGTCGCAACTGATAATTATACTGTAAACCAAACTCGGTTGTAGCCCTGATTTTCCGTTTAAAATCAGAAGAAATGAATGGGAACAGGAAATTAGGAAAGTTGATACTCGTTTCCACTCCATACTCCGTATAGTTATTATTTGAATAGCCGGCCTGAAGCCCGGAAATAACCTCATACGCTCCACGGAATTTTATCATAAACGTTTCCGATCCGCGAAAGAGATTCCTATTCTGGAAAGAAACGGAAGCTGCCGCTCCCAAGTCACCGGCAGAATTGGTTCCCTCTACCTCGAAAGATACAGATTTATGTTTGCTCTTAGTCAACATCACGTAACAATCGAGCATTGTTGAATCTCCAACTTGAGTCTCGATAAAACGGATATTTGTATATTTCAATGCAGACAAACGCCCGAAACTGGAATAAGTTTGCTGCATATCACGCTCATTAAACAAATCACCGGAAGCAAACCGAAGGTTATCCGTAAGCACTTTAGGACGTAAATAGAGCTTATCCTTATAGTAAATCGGACATCCCTTATAATGAACCGAATCATTAATATCCACACTACTCAAGGCAGAAGACTGCAAAACGTCATAATCTGTAATAAAATTAATCTTATTGATCCAATATTGCTGATGTGCCCTTGCCGAATCACTCGCATGCGCTTTATACATCTGCAAATGTTGAGTCAGATCTACATTATAAGTATTACGAACCGTATCGGCTGTATATCCGATATAATCCTTATTAAATTTATAGTAGCCATTCCGAAGCAACTTATTCGTGATACGTTGTCTGTCCGCATCCAATACATTCACATCCAAATACATTCCTTCCTTCAACAAGCTTCTGGCAGAATCCTGTTTGAGAAGAGAGGCTATTTTAGGATCATAAATATCATATTTGATAGATTGAACAACGTAGGGTTTGCCGGCCGTTACATCATAATACAGCTTAATCTTTTTCTTTTTTATTTTAGTCGAACGCTTCACGGTTGCCGCCATATATCCCATATTATGCACAGCCTTAGTGATCTCTTCTTCAGAGCGTTTCGCTTCGTCCTCGCTATATATTACAGGAGCATCCCCTATCCTTCTTAAAAATTTGTTTCCCCATTTGGTTGAATCACGTCCCGACAGATTGTAGACATAAAGTTGAGTCTTTATCAGGCTGAACCACTTGGCATTAGGATTTTGACGAACATACATACGTAAGGAAGAAGGCCGTATGTTTTTCTGGTCCGTACGAATTTTAACTTCATCCAGCAAATAAGAACCATCCGGCACAAACTTAGTGGTAGTACACGAAGCAAGTGACAAGACAGCAGCAGAAGCAAGTAAATAAAGAAAATTTCTCCTCATACGGTTTTACATCGATAGCATAGAAAATGCGCTTACAAAGATAAATTATATTTTCCGACGGGAAAAATAAATTAAGAAAAAGAGAGGAAAGTAAGGATAGATTGGAAATATCTTTATAGCTTTGCAAAAGAATATCAAATTTATGGCATCACTAAGTAAAAACAAAATAAAGTATATCCACTCGCTGGAACTGAAGAAAATACGCAAAGAAGAAGGAGTATTTCTGGCTGAAGGTCCTAAATTGGTAGGTGATTTACTCGGACATTTTCCTTGTCGTTTTTTAGCAGCCACTTCTTCCTGGCTTCAGGAACATCCCGATATAGATGCAAGTGAACTGGTAGAAGTTTCACAGGAAGATCTTTCACGGGCCAGTTTATTGAAAACTCCCCAACAGGTACTTGCCATTTTCGAACAACCATCCTATACGGTGAATCCGGAAGTCGTGCACCAATCACTTTGCCTTGCATTGGATGATGTGCAAGATCCCGGAAACCTCGGTACTATCATCCGCTTGGCCGATTGGTTTGGCATCGAGCATATTATCTGCTCACAGAATACGGTAGACGTATATAACCCTAAAACCATACAAGCCACAATGGGAGGAATTGCCCGGGTGAAAGTGCATTATACTTCCCTCCCCGATTTTATCCGTTCACTCGGAGACACTCCTATATTCGGAACTTTCCTGGACGGAAAAAATATGTATGAGCAACCATTATCTGCCAATGGCCTGATAGTAATGGGAAATGAAGGAAATGGTATAGGAAAAGAAGTCGCTACATTGATTAACAAAAAATTATATATTCCTAATTATCCGGAAGGTCAGGAGACATCCGAGTCTCTTAATGTAGCCATCGCTACCGCAGTAATCTGTGCCGAGTTCCGTCGACAGGCTGCATGGAAGTAAAATCAAAAGGATAAAATAAATAAGGAAATAGGGCTTCCCCCTTCCTTTCCGCTTCATGCAGATACTCCATCAAACATTGGGAAGATTGATTCGGAACATTGGGAAGATTGGATGAAAACACTGGGATGTTTTTAAAAATCATCCCAGTGTTTTTTATTTCTTCCATTTGATTTTCAGAAAGCAGTGCAATCACTCCCGGCATCCATTCGACCGATTCAATCTCTTCAGTCAGTGGAAATACATCTCGGACAATTCCCTCACCGGTAATCTCCACCACCTGCTGCTTCATAAATCCTACAGCAGGTATCAGCAAATAATGAGAAGCAAAACGTTTCATTACGATCAGCGATTTTGGCGTCTTTGTTGTTGCTGCCTGCGTTGATTCATCTGACGTTCCTTTCTTTGCTCCATTCTTTCCTTCTGGATATGTTGTTCCACTTCAATCTGTTCCGGTTTCTTCTCGCGATGAGTTCCCGTACGACGACGGTTCATTTCTTCCGGTGTCAGACGCTGCATATCATCTTTCTCCTTGTCTATCATCTTATGCAAAGAGTCGGCATTTTCTTTAGCAGATATCTTCTTCAAAGAATCCGCCTTCAAAGCTTTTATCTTGTTCAAAGAATCGCGGACAGCAAACGAAACTGTGTCCGTACAATGATAACGAGTCATCATGAAACGGTCAGCCAGTAATGCTCCTCCCCTTTCCAGACTATCTGCCGGATAATAAATGAAGCCTTTTATCTCTTTCATTGGACCTAATGTATCTGCAAACAAACGAATCTGTTGCACACCCGGTTCAGTCACCGTTTTCCAATGATTGATCGTATCTTTCTCATAAATCACCTGCATGGCCATCGTAACGCCTCTTAAAGAGTCGGCAAGCATCGGTTCGAGGAATCGATAGCGTACTTCCCACACCAGCGTATCGCGGTCTTTGTAGTTAGAGTCGGTCGGCAAAGTAAATACATATTGATTATTCATCATTTCACCGGTCAAACGAATCATACGCTGCCAAGGCCAGACATCAATACTGTCACCCTGCTTAGTCATTTTCGGTTTCTTATCACGTTTGGCTATCAGGTCACCCACAAGTTCCTGTTCGTCTTTCAAACGCTTCTTCACCTTATCATAAATTTTCGATAAAATCTCTGTGTTACGTGTATACCAAACCATGGATGAGTCAAATGCAGCCTGCGTAGTCCCGTATTTCTTAAAAACGGCGTCGATATACAATGCCTTCTTATAGTTCTCACTATAAGGCAAATTATCTCCCATAGACTTTGCCACATGATAATCATACAGCAAATTCTCCATCTTCGATTCCGAGATTACATCACTGGGCCTTTTCACTTTACACCCGGCTACTGCAAAAGCGAACATGCAGATGAGACACAGATGAAACCGAAATTTACTTTTCATGATCCGTAGCTTCCTTTTTATCTTTATCCAGCGAATGATATGACTCATTCAAATATTTACTATAAAAAAGTAACAGGGCAATGATACCACAACTGATAGCGGCATCTGCAAAATTAAAGATCGGACTAAAGAATATAAAATGCTCTCCGCCCACAAACGGCATCCATGTAGGCCAGTTTGTATCTATAATCGGAAAATAAAACATATCCACCACTTTTCCATAAAACCAGGTAGAATATCCACCGCCTTCGGGCATAAAGCTGGCAATCTGCGAATGAGTGCTTTCATTGAAGAAAACTCCATAGAACACACTGTCTATGATATTTCCTAAAGCACCGGTCAGAATAAGAGCCACACAGACAATGTAGCCTGTTTTGAACCCTTTCTTTATTATTTTATAAAGATACCATCCTATCAATGCCACTGCAACAATACGGAATGTTGTCAGGAACAGCTTGCCGAAAATCTCCATACCGAAAGCCATTCCGTTATTTTCGGTGAAATAGATATAAAACCAATCTGTCACACGTATACTTTCATGCCAGTACATGTGAGTTTTAATCCAGATTTTGATGATCTGGTCAATAATCAATACGGAAAAGATAACGAGAAGGGCAATTCTCCCCTTCGTGAATAGTTTCTTCATGTGTTTATTATAAATTAAACATAACGAGCTACAAGTGCCGTGCGTAAACTTTGCGCAGCTACTTGTAGCTCGTTACCTGTAGCCTACTTGCTATCTGTTATTTTTTACCACTGTTCTTTGCTTCAATACTTAATGTAGCATGAGGAACAGCACGCAGACGCTCTACCGGAATCAATTTTCCGGTTTCACGGCAAATGCCGTACGTTTTGTTCTCAATACGTACCAAAGCAGCTTGTAATCCTTGGATAAACTTCAGCTGACGTTGTGCCAGGCGGGTTGTTTCTTCCTTGGAGAGCGTGTTAGCTCCTTCTTCCAATACTTTATACGTAGGAGATGTATCGTCGGTATCATTACCGTCCAGTCCCATCAAACTTTTTTTCAACTGTTCATAGTCACGTTGTGCCAATTCCAATTTCTCCATAATAATGGCACGGAATTCCTCGAGTTCCGCATCCGAATATCTAGTCTTTTCTGCCATAATTTTACAATTTTAAAAAGGTTAATCAATATAGTATTAGTCTTTTATCACGTTTACAAACAGTGAGAAGTCATCAAACTCCAGCATTGTTCCGTCTTTCACTTCATCTACAAGTTCCAGAGATGTGCCTAAAACCTGGTTACAAATATAAGTATTATATTCATTTACCGCATCATCTGTTTGCGTATTTTTCGAGATTGTTATTTTTATTTTGTCTGTAATCTCGAAGCCGCTTGACTTACGTATATTCTGAATACGGTTCACCAATTCACGGGCAATACCCTCACGACGCAATTCCTCGGTAACAGTAACTTCAAGTGCTACAGTCAGTTTACCTTCGTTGGCAACCAACCATCCCGGAATATCCTCACTAAAGATTTCGACGTCTGATGCTTCGATAACAGCTTCCGCACCATCCAGATTTAATGTATACTTTCCGTTCTTCTCCAATTCACCGATTGCTTCCTGTGACATTTCTGCAACCGCGGCGGCTACCGCTTTCATTTGCTTGCCGAACTTCGGACCCAGTTTCTTAAAGTCACATTTCACTTTCTTCACCAATACACCGGCCGCGCCATCAACGAATCTGACTTCTTTCACGTTCACTTCGTTCATAATCAGGTTCTTCACAGCTTCGATATGAGCTTTCTGCTCTTCATCTACTACCGGAACCATGATACACTGCAGCGGTTGGCGTACCTTGATATTCACCTTACGACGCAATGCCAACACCATAGATGTAACATCCTGTGCCATTTGCATGCGGGCTTCCAATTCCTTGTCTATCATTTCTTCCTGATATTTCGGGAATTCGGCAAGGTGGACAGAAACGACACTGTCGCGTCCTGTTGCTGTAATCAAGTCCGTATACAACCGGTCTGCATAGAACGGAGATATAGGAGCCATCAATTTGGCAACTGTTTCGAGACAAGTATACAATGTCTGATAAGCAGACAATTTATCCTGTGTAAATTCACCACCCCAGAAACGTTTACGATTCAGGCGAACATACCAGTTGGACAAATTATCATTCACAAAATCAGAAATCA
>NZ_DAWCXD010000143.1:0-12286 GCF_052357945.1 Bacteroides sp.
ACGAAGGTACTATCATCGAAATGTTGGATAAGGGTGCTGTTGTAGCTCTTCCTTACGGTGTAGAAGGTTTCGCAACTCCGAAACACCTTGTAAAAGAAGACGGTTCACAAGCACAGTTGGATGAGAAACTTGAATTCAAAGTGATCGAGTTCAACAAAGACGCTAAGAGAATCATCCTGTCTCACAGCCGTATCTTCGAAGATGTAGCTAAGGCTGAAGAAAGAGCAGAAAAGAAAGCTGCTTCTGGTGCTAAGAAGTCATCTTCTAGCAACAAGAGAGAAGATTCTCCGATGATCCAGAACCAGGCTGCTTCAACTACGCTGGGCGATATCGACGCTCTTGCTGCATTGAAAGAACAGTTGGAAGGAAAGAAATAATCTGAATAGAATATTTTCCAATGAAAGGCGCTCCCGTTTGGGGGCGCTTTTTTTGTTTATCTACGCCTGTCTGCGTACATCTATATAATCTATGGTGAAATATTTTCGTTTCCTTTGCAAGATTGAATATGAAATACTTTATCTTTGCATACCATGGAAAAATTCGAGTTACATATATTGGGATGCGGCTCCGCTTTGCCTACCACGCGACATTTTGCGACCTCTCAAGTCGTGAATTTGCGTGAAAAGCTTTTTATGATTGATTGTGGTGAAGGGGCACAGATGCAGTTACGCCGTTCCCGGCTGAAATTTTCCCGGTTGAACCATATCTTTATCTCTCATTTACATGGTGACCACTGTTTCGGATTACCGGGATTGATCTCTACATTCGGATTATTGGGGAGAACTGCCGATTTGCATATCCATTCTCCACGGGGATTAGAAGAGTTGTTTGCACCGATGCTTGCTTTCTTTTGCAAGACTCTGACCTACAAAGTATTCTTTCACGAATTCGAAACGAAGGAGCCGATGCTCATTTACGATGACCGTTCGGTGACTGTGACGACGATTCCCTTGAAACACCGTATTCCCTGTTGTGGTTTCCTTTTTGAAGAAAAACAGCGTCCTAATCATATCATCAGAGACATGGTAGACTTTTATAAAGTCCCGGTCTATGAACTGAACCGCATCAAGAACGGAGCGGATTTTGTAACTCCCGATGGAGAAGTAATACCCAATTTACGTTTAACCCGCCCTTCGGCTCCGGTGCGTAAATATGCTTATTGTTCCGATACAATCTATCGTCCGTCCCTTGCTGAACAAATTAAAAATGTAGATTTGCTTTTCCATGAGGCCACCTTTGCACAGACCGAGCAGGCACGCGCCAAGGAAACTTATCATACCACTGCTGCACAAGCTGCGCAGCTTGCTTTGGATGCCAATGTGAGACAACTGGTGATCGGACATTTTTCCGCCCGTTATGAAGATGAATCTGTCTTACTTCATGAAGCGTCCGCCATTTTTCCACAAACCATTTTAGCGAAAGAAAATTTGTGTATTGACGTTGATGGAGGGACTGTCTATGAAAAGTAGTCGACTGTTCTGGGGAGTAATCATCCTGCTCTTCGGTTGCTTGGCAGCCTGTAAAAAAGAGAAACCTCAATCTCCGATACCGGATTCTTTGTCTTCCCTCCAGGAACTGTTCCATCCTGCTTATCAAATAAATGCAGACAGCATTCATCAGATGATTCGTTTTTGCCTGAACGAAAATCCGGTAACTCCCTGGGATTCGGTTTTGCTGGCACATTACCAGGAAAAGGATGAATTCTTTTGGCTGAACGATTCTCTCATATCCGATAAACCTGCCGTACAGGTGGCAGACTCGATGTTATTCTGGTTAGGAAACATTTCACAACATGGAGTTAATCCGAATCTGTATCCTGTCGATAGCATCCGTGAGGAATTGCAACAGATACGAACCTTGAAGCTGCGCGAAGGGAAGACAATGAACCGCCTGCTGGCAGACGTGGAGTATCAGTTAACAGCCGCCTATCTTTCGTATGTGTGTCAATTGAAATTTGGGTTCCTGCCTTCAGAGCGCAGATGGAATGATTCGATCGACCACATTCCTTTAAAACAATGTGACGTGAAGTTTGCAATGGCCGCTCTCGACTCTTTGCGTGCAAATCCTAACGCCGCTTTTCACCGGGCGCAACCCGCTTCCCCGCTTTATCATAAGATGCAGGAAGAGCTGGTTCGTGTGAATGGCTGGGGAGTGACAGATACTACGGATTATTATCGCGACCGCCTATTGGTAAACATGGAGCGGGCACGTTGGCAATATGCATTGGATAAAGGACGAAAATATGTGATAGCTAATGTGGCGGCATTTATGTTGCAGGCCGTCAACGAAGAAACAGACTCTATCCTGGAGATGCGTATTTGTGTAGGGACTGTGAAGAATAAAACTCCTCTATTGTCAAGCAGGATTTATTATATGGAACTGAATCCTTACTGGAATGTGCCTCAAAGCATAATTCGGAAAGAGATCATTCCTACTTACCGCAGAGATACGACGTATTTTACCCGTAACCGCATGAAGGTATACGATAAGAATGGACTCCAGGTAGATCCCCACAGTATTAAATGGGCGAAGTATGCAGGAAGTGGCGTACCTTATACGGTGAAGCAGGACAATAAAACAGGGAATTCCTTGGGACGTATCATCTTCCGTTTTCCCAATCCTCATTCCGTATATCTGCATGATACTCCGTCACGGTGGGCTTTTACACGGAATAATCGTGCGGTGAGCCACGGTTGCGTCCGTCTTCAAAAAGCACTCGACTTCGCGTTCTTCCTGTTGAAAGAGCCGGATGAATTGTTGGAAGACCGTATTCGTATTGCAATGGATATCAAGCCGGTGAGTGAAGAGGGAAAGAAGCTGCCCATCAGTGCGGCTTATCGTGAATTGAAACATTATAGTTTGGAACAATATATACCTTTATTTATAGATTATCAGACGGTTTATCTGTCTATCGATAATAATTTGAGGTATTGTGAGGACATTTATAAATATGATCCGTCCTTACTAGAGGCGATGAATAACCTGAATTTGAAACCATAAATAAACATACAGATACGAGAGATTATGACCCCTTATAACGAACGCGAAGTTCTGAAACTCCTTCAGGAGGAGAGTACACAGCGGAAAGGATTTGAGATGATTGTGGGGCAGTATAGCGAGCAATTGTATTGGCAAATCCGCCGGATGGTACTGTCGCATGAGGATGCGAACGATCTCCTGCAAAACACTTTTATCAAGGCATGGACGAATATCGATTATTTCCGTGCCGAGGCGAAGCTGTCGACCTGGCTCTATCGCATCGCGCTGAATGAGTGTCTTACCTTTCTGAACAAGCAGCGTGCCATGACTACCGTGGATATTGACGATCCCGAAGCAGTAGTTGTGCAAAAGCTGGAAAGTGACGTCTACTTCTCGGGCGACAAGATACAGATGTGCTTGCAAAAAGCCTTGCAGACTTTGCCCGAAAAGCAGCGTATGGTGTTCAACCTGAAATACTATCAGGAAATGAAGTACGAAGAGATGTCGGAAATCTTCGGCACGTCGGTCGGTGCACTGAAAGCATCTTATCATCATGCGGTGAAGAAAATTGAGAAGTTTTTAGAAGAAATAGATTAAACCTTTTAAATGAGACACTGTCTAATGAAAAGAGAGGAGAAAAACGTATGAAAGAAGAAGATATTTTATTGAAGAAGCTTGGAAAGGAAAATTCCTTCAAAGTGCCCGATGGTTACTTTGAGAACCTGACTTCGGAGGTAATGAATAAACTTCCTGAAAAAGAGAAAGTTGCTTTTAAGGAAGAACCTGTCAGCACATGGACAAGACTGAAACCATTGCTCTATATGGCAGCTATGTTCGTAGGGGCGGCCTTGATTATCCGGGTAGCGTCAACAGATCATAAACCTGCTGCAGCAGATGATGTAGCGGTGACAGAAGTGGATACTGAAGTAGTCGTATCTGACGAAATGATTGATGTAGCAGTGGATCGTGCCATGCTGGATGATTATTCGTTATATGTTTATTTGAGTGACGCAAGTGTAGAATGATTTATAAAAACTGATTGAATACAGAAAATGAGAAAACTTATCGCATTGGTCGTTTTGTTATGTGGCTTTATGCCTGTTCTTTGGGCTGCTGATGGATGTGATCAGCATTTATCCCGGGAGGAGTTCAGGGCAAAACAAAAAGCTTTCATTATCGAACAGGCTGGATTGAATAAAGAAGAAGCAGCCAAGTTCTTTCCCGTTTATTTTGAACTCCAGGATAAAAAGAAGAAACTGAATGATGAGTCATGGGATTTGATGCGCAAAGGCAAGGATGATAAAATCACGGAAGCTCAATATGCAGAAATCAACGAGAAAGTAGCCAACAACCGTATTGCTGCCGACCAGCTTGATAAAACTTATTTGGGTAAGTTTAAAAAGATTCTTTCAAGCAAGAAGATTTTTCTCGTGCAACGTGCAGAGATGCGTTTTCACCGCGAAATGATAAAAGGTATGAATCGTAGCAAAGATAAGGGAGACGATTCAAAGAAGAAATAAAGAAAAACAGAGCGTCTGATTCGTATGAACAGACGCTCTGTTTGAGTAAAATGGAGGCTCTGTCCGCTGGGAATAGAGCCTCTGTTTTTTTATGCCGGTAAGGAAGTTACAGTCCTTTTTTCTTTGCTTCATTCCAAATGGCATCCATCTCTTCGAGAGTCATATCTTTCAGACTTTTTCCTTCCTTGATGGTGTGCTCTTCCAGATAGTTGAAGCGGCGGATAAACTTCTGGTTGGTAAGTTCCAGTGCATTATCGGGATTGATTTTATAAAGGCGTGCCGCATTGATAAGGCTGAACATCACGTCGCCGAATTCAGCTTCCGCTTTCTCTTTATCCATGTTGGCCACTTCCTCCTGAAATTCACCTATTTCTTCTTTCACTTTATCCCAAACCTGTTCCCGTTCTTCCCAGTCGAAGCCTACATTGCGGGCTTTGTCCTGAATACGGTAAGCCTTGATAAGCGAGGGCAGGGCAGCGGGCACACCGCTTAATACACTCTTGTTTCCATCTTTCTCTTTAAGTTTCAACTGTTCCCAATTCTCGGAAACTTGTCCGGCTGTCTCTGCTTTCACCTCTCCGAACACATGCGGATGGCGGAAAATCAGCTTATCGCACAACTTGTCGCAAACATCTTTGATATCAAAATCTCCTGTTTCCGAGCCTATCTTGGCATAGAAAGCGACGTGCAATAATACGTCTCCCAATTCTTTGCAGATTTCTTTCTTGTCATCCTTCATCAGGGCATCGCAAAGTTCGTAAGTCTCTTCTATGGTGTTGGGACGCAGACTTTCATTCGTCTGTTTACGGTCCCAGGGACATTTAACACGCAGTTCGTCGAGAATGTCCAGGAAGCGTCCGAAGGCTTCCATCTGTTCTTGTCTGGTATGTGACATAAATCTATCTATTTAATTCATTTTTTTCCATTCCTGGTAAGAAATCAATAACCCTACTACTTCCGAGTAGTTCTGGCGGCCACTTTCTATCTTGTTTCCTTTCAGGTAAAGATCGTATATCCAATCCTGTACGGCTCCCACTACCGGGCTATACTTGGCAGCCCAATAGGCTTGATTATTCTTGGCTAATTCAATAATTTCCGGTCGGATGCGTTGAAAGAGTTTTGCATATTCTTCTTCTGAAAGTAATCTTTTTGCATTCCCCAATACATGCCCCAGTACAGAGAAATATCCGGAGAAACGGATACCCATCGCCTGTGAACGGGTGCAAACCTGATAGGCATAGAAATTGGCTTCCGCTTCGCTGGTGATACCTAACAAGTGGGCTAGTTCATGAGCATAAGTGGCAGGATAGTTGGCGGGAAGTAAATCTCCGTTAAGGGTGAATTCGCAGAAGAAAGGCCCCATGCTACCGGTTACTCCTACCATGGAAATGAACGGAGTAAACAACATGGTCTTTACTCTCGGATGATCGTGCGGAGGTCGGTGCACGCCCAAGCTATCACTTAACTGATTATAGATTCGTACGGTTTCTTCCCGTATCAAATCCTGGTTGATACTATTTACAGGGGTGTACGAACGATTTAATTGGGTGATATAGTCGTCAACGAACTCCTGAAAATTTTCGGGAGTGTAGGCTGTATATGGGATTTCGGTTCGTTGGTAAAAGTTCTTTTGAGAATAATTCAGTCCCCAAGCCAGATAGAACCATACATAAATCCACAACAGATATTCGCCGTCGCGCAATAAAACTTTCTTCCAAGGCAACTTTTTGCGGAGACGGGCATAAATAGGATAAATAATCACGCCCGCGATACTAAGGAAGATAAATAAGTCTCCTATCGCAAAAGGAAATAAATTGGAAAAAAAAGACAAAACGTAAGAGATAAAAGGGTAGATTGTTTGCGAATAGATTGTTGCCAGAGCAGGAATCCATTGCGTTAGCCACACCAGGATTAAGATTGCTCCTAAGGCTAAATATCTTACATTTGGCTTCTTTTTCATCATTTGTCTAATATCAGTCAACAAAAATATGCATTAAATAGACGTCGCGCGAAAAAATACCTCTATATTTGCAAAAAATCTGTTAACAATGGCTTTATAACTTGTATAATAGGGAAAGTCATTCAACATAAACCGGATAAAAGATGGCTACATCAGAAGAAATTGAAAAGTATTGCCGGAATTGCGTATCACGTGATTTCGTGAATGGTAAAGGTCTTGTTTGTAAGCGCACCAGAGAACTTCCTGCTTTTGAAGAAGAATGTGAAAGTTTTGAGAAAGATGAAGAGCTGGAAAGATTAGCCCCTCCCAAGCCGGAAGACTTCCCGGTATCTATGACAGAAGAAGAAATGCTTGCCGAAGAGAATCTCTCCAAAGGAGTACTGTACGCAGTCGCTGCCTGTATTGTGGGTGCGGTGGCATGGGGACTGATATCTGTTTCTACGGGTCGTCAGATTGGATTTATGCCCATTGCTATCGGGTTTATGGTTGGCTTTGCCATGCGGAAAGGGAAAGGAATACGTCCCATTTTCGGAATTATCGGTGCGGCATTATCCCTGATTAGTTGTGTCCTGGGTGATTTCTTTTCCATTATCGGATATATTTCCCAAGATTATAAAATGTCTTATTTTGACGTTCTGGTAAGCGTAGACTATGGAGAAATATTCTCTATTATGCTGGAAAATGTGGTGTCAATGACTGCTTTATTCTACGGATTCGCTCTTTATGAGGGGTATAAATTCTCTTTCCGTGCACAGAAACACCCCGAGGGTGGTAAGATTTGAATTTAAATTATTAATTTTGCACCCGTTATTTTAGAATATACATTATCATATATACATAAAACAATATGGAATTAGCAAGTAAGTACAATCCCGCTGACGTGGAGGGAAAATGGTACCAGTATTGGCTGGACCATCATTTATTCAGTTCGAAACCCGATGGTCGTGAACCTTACACCATCGTCATTCCGCCCCCAAACGTCACCGGTGTGTTGCACATGGGACACATGCTTAATAATACCATTCAGGATATTTTAGTTCGTCGTGCCCGTATGGAAGGCAAGAATGCCTGTTGGGTACCGGGAACTGACCATGCTTCTATTGCTACTGAAGCTAAAGTAGTAAACAAACTCGCTGCTCAAGGTATCAAGAAAACCGACCTGACTCGTGACGAATTCCTGAAACATGCTTGGGATTGGACAGACGAACACGGAGGTATCATCCTGAAACAACTTCGTAAACTCGGTGCATCCTGCGACTGGGATCGTACTGCTTTCACTATGGACGAGAAACGCAGTGAAAGTGTACTGAAAGTTTTCGTAGACCTGTTCAATAAAGGATTGATCTACCGCGGTGTCCGTATGGTAAACTGGGACCCGAAAGCGTTGACAGCTCTTTCTGACGAGGAAGTGATCTACAAAGAAGAGCACGGAAAACTATATTACCTCCGCTATAAAGTAGAAGGTGATCCGGAAGGACGCTATGCCGTAGTGGCAACTACCCGCCCTGAAACAATCATGGGTGACACAGCGATGTGTATCAACCCGAACGACCCGAAAAACGAATGGCTGAAAGGCAAGAAAGTGATCGTTCCGCTGGTAAACCGCGCCATCCCTGTGATTGAAGATGAGTATGTAGACATCGAATTTGGTACAGGTTGCCTGAAAGTGACTCCTGCTCATGACGTAAACGACTATATGCTGGGTGAAAAGTACAACCTGCCTAGCATTGATATCTTCAACGATAACGGTACATTGAACGAAGCTGCCGGTATGTATATCGGCATGGATCGTTTCGACGTTCGTAAACAGATAGAGAAAGACCTCGAAGCTGCCGGACTGCTGGACAAGACAGAAGCTTATACAAATAAGGTAGGTTATTCGGAACGTACCAACGTAGTGATCGAACCGAAACTGTCCATGCAATGGTTCCTCAAGATGCAGCATTTTGCAGACATGGCATTGCCTCCGGTAATGAACGATGAATTGAAGTTCTATCCTGCAAAATACAAGAATACCTACCGTCACTGGATGGAGAACATCAAAGACTGGTGTATCAGCCGTCAGTTGTGGTGGGGACATCGCATTCCTGCTTACTTCCTTCCGGAGGGCGGTTATGTGGTAGCTGTTACAGCAGAAGAAGCATTGGCAAAAGCGAAGGAGAAAACCGGCAATGCCGCCTTGACAATCGAAGATCTCCGTCAGGACGAAGATTGTCTGGATACCTGGTTCTCTTCCTGGTTGTGGCCTATCTCTTTGTTCGATGGAATCAATAATCCGGGTAACGAAGAAATCAACTATTACTATCCGACCAGCGATCTTGTGACAGGACCCGATATTATCTTCTTCTGGGTAGCCCGTATGATTATGGCAGGCTACGAGTACGAAGGACAGATGCCGTTTAAGAACGTTTACTTCACAGGGATCGTTCGTGATAAACTGGGACGTAAAATGTCCAAGTCACTCGGTAATTCTCCCGACCCGTTGGAGTTGATCGAGAAATACGGAGCCGATGGAGTACGTATGGGTATGATGCTTTCTGCTCCTGCCGGAAATGATATTCTTTTCGATGACGCACTTTGCGAACAGGGACGTAACTTCTGCAACAAGATATGGAATGCTTTCCGTCTGATTAAGGGCTGGACAAATGCCAAAGGTACTATTGAGATCCCTACCGATGCGCATCTGGCAGTTCAGTGGTTTGACCAAAGACTGGATGTGGCAGCTGTTGAAGTGGCCGATCTCTTCTCCAAATATCGTTTGAGCGAAGCGTTGATGCTGGTTTACAAACTGTTCTGGGATGAATTCTCTTCTTGGCTGTTGGAAATCGTGAAACCTGCTTATGGACAGCCAGTTAATGGCTTTATTTATAGTATGGTTCTTAGCTCTTTCGAGCGTCTGCTTGAATTGCTGCATCCTTTTATGCCATTTATCACAGAAGAGTTGTGGCAACAACTGCGTGAGCGTGAACCGGGTGAAAGCCTGATGGTTACTCAACTGTTTAAACCGGTTGGAGCGAATGAACAGTTCTTGGCAGATTTTGAAGTAGCTAAGGAAATCATCAGTAATGTCCGTAGCATTCGTTTGCAGAAGAACATTGCTCTGAAAGAAGAACTCGAATTGCAGGTTGTAGGCACTCATCCGGTAGAGAAATTGAATCCGGTGATTATCAAGATGTGTAATTTGTCTTCCGTAACAGTGGTAGAAAGCAAATCGGAAGGTGCTTCTTCTTTCATGATAGGAACGACCGAATTTGCCGTGCCATTGGGTAATATGATTGACGTGGAAGCCGAAATCGCTCGTATGGAAGCCGAATTGAAGCATAAAGAAGGATTCTTGCAGGGAGTGATGAAGAAACTTAGCAACGAGAAATTCGTCAATAATGCTCCGGCTGCCGTTCTTGAACTGGAACGTAAGAAGCAAGCCGATGCAGAGAGCATCATTAATTCTTTGAAAGAAAGTATTGCGGCTTTGAAGAAATCATAATCCTTTGATACTTAATTTTATATAATAAAGGGCATCTCAATTCGTTTTGGGATGCCTTTTTTTTGCACTAAAGAAATTAATACTATCTTTGCTTCCGCTATTTATAGAATACCACAAATGAAACAATCGTTACGGATCATTCCATTCTTCCTTGGATTATTCCTTTTTATTGAAGGATTCTTATCACCTGTGTTAGCCCGAACCGAAAATACAAATAAAGAAGTACTGGTTTTAAACTCGATTAATTTCAATCTGCCTTGGGCTAAAAACTTTTATTGGTGTCTTCATGATGCTCTTCAGAAACAAGGAATTTCTGTGAAAGCGGAATCGCTTTCCGTACCTGCTCTGGTCAATGAGATGGAGGCGAATGCCGTAGTCATCCATTTGCGTCAGAAGTATCCGGAGCCTCCCACTGCTATTGTGATGATTGGAGATCCGAGATGGATTGTTTGCCGTGAATTGTTTGATGATGTATGGAAAGATGTCCCAGTGGTTGTGACAAATGCCCGCGATCGCCTGCCTGCTTCTCTGGATATCTTGCTGTCTCATGCTCCACTCACAGAAAGTAACAGTGTTTCTGCGGAAGAATGGAGACGGGAATATAATATCACTTCCTTGAAGCAGCATTATTACGTCAAGGAGACCGTAGATTTAATTTATAAACTGATACCTGACATGGAACGTCTGGCTTTTATTTCAGACGATCGGTATATCAGTGAAGAAACCCGTGGAGATGTGAAAGAAGCCGTAGAGGAAAACTTTCCTGATTTGCGTCTGGAGCTTCTTTCCACCACTCAATTATCCACGGAAATGCTACTCGATACGTTGCGCAGCTATAAATCTAATATGGGGATTATCTATTACTCGTGGTTCGAGTCGCATAACGAGAATGATAACAACTATCTTTTTGATCATATTCAGGAAGTGATTGTCAATTTTACCCCATCTCCATTGTTTTTACTTTCTCCCGAAGACTTGTCGAATAATACTTTTGCAGGAGGATATTACGTTTCGACGGAATCGTTCTGTAAATCTTTGCTGGAAATACTTGATCGTGTCTTGGATGGAGAGCAGGCACGTGATATTCCCGGTGGGGCGGGAGGAGAAGGAAGTGCCAATCTCTGCTATCAAGTGTTGAAATCCTACAATATACCTTCTTCCCGCTATCCAGACGATGCGGTTTATGTCAATGAGCCCAAAACTTTTTTTCAACAGTATTACGTTCAAATACTTTCCTGTTTATTCTTTTTGTTGATTTTGATTGTTGCTATCATATATTATATCAGCATTCTTCGGAAAGCATATAGTCGCCTGCATGAAGCAATGGAAAAAGCGGAACAGGCCAATCAACTGAAATCCGCCTTTCTGGCTAATATGAGTCATGAGATACGTACCCCCTTGAATGCTATTGTAGGGTTTTCGAATATGCTTCCTCATGTCGAAAACCGTGAAGAAATGTCCGAATATGTAGAACTCATTGGAACAAATACGGATTTATTGCTCCAGTTGATTAATGATATTCTGGATTTGTCGAAGATTGAAGCCGGTACATTCGATTTCTATCCTGCCTTGATTGATGTGAACCAGACGCTTGAAGAAATCGAGCAAAGTATGCAGCTACGTCTTCGGCACAATAATGTGACTTTCACATTTGCGGAGAGACTGTCCCAATGTACATTGTATACGGATAAGAACCGTTTGATTCAGTTACTTGCCAATTTCATTGTTAATGCCATCAAATTTACAGAAGTGGGTACCATTCGTATGGGGTATCGTCTGATGGACTCCGAAACGATTTATTTTTATGTGTCGGATACTGGCTGTGGAATGTCTTCTGAACAGTGTATCCATGTCTTCGAACGGTTTGTGAAGTACAATTCCTTTGTGCAAGGTACCGGACTGGGACTTTCTATCTGCCATACGATTGTAGACCGCTTGGGAGGGAAAATAGGAGTGGAGTCGAAAGAAAACAAAGGATCTACTTTCTGGTTTACCTTACCTTATCAGCAGAATTAATGCTTTACTTTTCTCCAATCTATCAGTAGATAAGTTGCTATGCTCTTATTGCAAACTTCCTTTCCCTTATTGGATAAGTTGTCTTTGACTAAGAAGAAACTATAAACGCAAGTTTTGATTGTATAATTGCAAGTTGCATTTATATAACCGAAACTTGCAGTTTTATAAATGAAGCTTGCAATTATAGTTTTCTCTCGGTCAAAAAGAAGTTTGGCAGTAGGGGAATGTAAGTTTATCCCTAATATAACGGAAGTTATCTATTAGTACTTTAGTAAATAACGTGAGTTCGACATAAAATCAAAAGATAGTAAGTTGCCCGTCATTGAT
>NZ_DAWCXD010000144.1:0-12042 GCF_052357945.1 Bacteroides sp.
AATTTTTCATTCGGATTTTAACATTTTTATGATAAATCTAATCAACTCTTGCATATAATTAAGACCATCGACTCTGGACCAGCTCTGGTGTACGAGGGATTAGGTGAGTATCTGTAATTGATTTGTAGGATCTCATTCTGAGATCGTATTCTGTTTGATGTGACATTTTGGTTTGTCCTCCTGTTATTTATTGCTAAGGTTTACGAGTTATTGATGTGTTATTTAATGTTGTTGAATGATCAAAACAAGTTGTGGATATTTGGATTTTGTAGATTTTCTTTGCATACTGAGTTAATTTAGCTTGTTTTGATAATGAGATAATAGCATAGGAAGATGGATTTGTCAAGAAAAGAAGTTAAATTAACTGAAATATTTGAGATTATACGATTGAAAATATGGACGGTAGATGGGGTTTGGAGGGTAGTGTGAGGTGAGATTTGGGGAGCGTGGAACAATATGGGCGGTGATTATAGGAGTTTGGCGATGTGGGGAGCGTTACATTTTAATAGGAAGAGAGGGCGTATTTTTCAGGTCAGTGTGGAAGTTAACCGGCTTAGGTCTTTCTGGGTAATTTTAGCCCATTTTGGCGTTAAAAGTACCCCCATTTCCAGTAATTCCAATTACTGCTAATTTTATGCATAATATAGCTAATTTTATGCATATATACATGTTTTATGCACGAATTATGTATTTATATGAATAAATATTCTATAACTTTTTTATACATTTTCATTTTTAGACAAATGGTTTTGGTATTATATAGTTGTCCGAAGTGACGGTAAACACTTGAGCGGTTCAATTGAATATCGCGAACATGCAAATGCATGTGATATGTTCAATGCCCATATGGGGCGCGTATCATAAGTAAAAGCATTTTCAAAGTATTCCGTAGTATCGCAATTATGACGCTGATTTTTCAGCAGTCCATCCCCCTTTATCATACAGGGCTAAAGTGTGGTTCGTGATAGTCGCTATCAAGAAATGAAAATGCGACAGGGAATAACAACCCTATATCAATGTTACCATTTGTCGAAAAGGCGTTCCCATGGAAATTTCTATGTGAATGCGGTATGTTCAATCTAAGTGGTGGACAAACGGACGGCTTGCGCTAATATAGGCAGGAAAAAAGTTTTGAAAGTCGCTGAAAAGCATGGTAGGCAATAACCCTAACAAGGGGGCGCGGAAAAGCGTCAGAGTACCGTAGGTGGGCGGTATATACGAATGAATAAAGTAGTAGTTCGGTCATATGCAAAAGGATGACAGCACGTAGCCGGCTAAATAGGCACGAACCGGTTTCAAAGTACCGAAGTAGGCACATGGGAAAAGCGTGACAATTCCAACGTGACGCAGACTCCCGTAAAAGTGGTATATCGGATTTTTATTCGGTATATTGAATATCGTATTATGTACGGCATTCCCTATCATAAAACGGGTAAAAAGAATATCAGCAGGCGTGTTAGTAACGCCATGGGCGCGAAAACAGTCACACTAAAATATGAAAAATGAGAGGTAAATACTATGCTTAAATCAGAAAATATCGTTATTCGTGTATCTAACCAGAAACCAGAAACCATGGATAAAATTTCTAATTTCGTCCACTATCTTTGCTGGTCAAGTGAACATGAGAAATTATCAGGTGCATTCTCAAAAATGAGAGCTATGATTGAGTCCACCTTTCCAACCGAAGACGTAAACACAATTGAAGATGTTTCCAAATTGATTCTCGTTGATGGTCTGGATGTTCAGAAATTTATTGACACCCGTAAAGAGCTTGTAAGTGTAAAAGCTATTCTTACAAGCCTTAACGAAAAGGGTTGCAATAAAATAACCTTTTCTGACCTTAACAATACTGATAAAATCTTCCTGACACTTCAGGCACACACAGCAGTAAAAGCCATTAAGCTTGACAAGTCTATTCTTGCAAAAGAGGACGGTACAAACTACGATTTCTCACCACTTATTGAAAAGTGGGTAAAAAGCGGTCAGGGACTGTCAAATATTAAAAAGTCACTTTCAAAAGTGTTTTCTAATATTGTGGGAGAAGAGGGTGATTTATTCTATCCGGTCAAGGTTAAAGGTGGCGACATTCCAGAAACCGATATCAGGCAGTTTTTCGGGGCGTTCACGGGTAATGCAGGACGTTCTGGAAAAGATAAAAAGGGTGTTTATACATGGGTAACTGACTATTCAGAAAAACGTGTATTAAACGCGCTAACAGATTTATTTGCGGTAATTTTTGAGTCTGGAAATTGTGAGACAATCAAACCAGAAGAAACAAAGTAATAAAAAAGAGGGTGTGAACCATCTTTTTTATTGCGCAAAAATAAAATTAGAAAAGAGGGTTTATATCATGGGTAAAAAAGGTTTGAAAGTGTATACAAAAGTGTGCACAAAGTATAATACATTATTTGAAGGTTTCGCAGTTCCAAAAGGCGCGATTTATGGACGTATTTTAGTTCCGTATACAGATATCGACGGCGTAACAAACGATTATGTTTTCTTTGTTTGTGATAAACCAAAAACATTAAAAACGCGCATGTTATACGTTCATATTATGAAACGTGAATGGAATAACAACGCTACATGCGCCATAAAACGCATTACATGGCACGATGCTAAAGTAGGTGTTAATCATCCTATATTTACCGCAGTACGTGAAAAATGCGCTGAAATAGGCGGTTACCCTAAAGTAACAACCTTTACAGACCCACGTAAAGAGGCTGTAAAAGAGGCTGAAATGTATAGCCAAGTAGCACATTCCGCGTGTAAAGTACGTAAAGCACAAGAGCCACAGGCTCGATGCTATAAACAGTCAATGGTTGACGGTAAAGGTTACTCTATTGACTGGGAAGCTGAGATTCAGGCAACGCCAGAAGAGGGATACAATGGTTTGCCTGTACAGTATCCGAACGGCAAAAAAGCCGCTAGTTTTACATCTTTTGAGGGTGTTACTGATACCGAACAAGCAACACGTAGGGACGGTATGAAAGTTAATCAGACTAAAATCCGTCCTGAGAAAGAAAAGAATACCAAAAAAATTGTGATTAAAATTAATGGTATAACCATTGATTGTTAATTCATCCGGTGATATGATAAGGAGGTGATGCATTGGAGGTGAATTAATATGAATAATAATTTTGAATTTAAAGACTGGTCTGTAAACAGGCGCGCAAGAGCGTTAGACCATATGGATCAGTACATTAGGAAGATTGTCAATGTTGATGGACCAGACTATTTTTTCTGGGAAAATCATGGTATTGGCAACAAGTCTGATGAAGAGGTGTTAAAGATTGCGGCAGACGATACAGCTTTTATCAATGCGTTGTTTGCGTTCTATTTAACAACCGCTTCAGATAGTGATGTATTCACTATCAAAAAAGAGCGTTTCTAGTAATAGTGCGCTCTTACAACAAAATAATACACTGCATCAAAGAGAGTATCCATATACTCTCTTTTTTATTGCAAAAATTTCGGAGGAATAAACATCATGTTATCAGACATCATCAAACATCACACATTCCCAAAGTACCAAATCTGCCTGATCACACAGTCGGGCAGATCCGGTACAATATTACATCACTTGTACACATCACCACGTACAGGTGCGACGTATTTTAGTCGTAATCATGCGAATAACTACACGCATGAACAGGCGACTAAAATATTACAAAATCTGCCATATCCAGACGCGTTTATCCAGTCTGAGTACGACTGCCATTACCGCGAGA
Source organism: Bacteroides sp. (assembly GCF_052357945.1). Classification (GTDB taxonomy): domain Bacteria; phylum Bacteroidota; class Bacteroidia; order Bacteroidales; family Bacteroidaceae; genus Bacteroides. The sequence goes on from NZ_DAWCXD010000144.1 coordinate 3,729, forward strand.
CAGATGAACACGGTAATATTAAAGATTACATGTGTGCATAACAGCACATAAGTAATAAGTAACTAATCAACCATTAAACTTGCTATCCCTTATTCCTGTGAGGAACAGGCTATTTCCCAACGGAAATTGCAAGGTCGAACCTTGATAAGGGATTTCTCTATGCCCTTCTATAATGCCTATGAAGAGTATAGATTTTACCAACGAAAACTAAATATGAGGTTATGCCTAAACCAAAAGGCAGAGAAGGAGAAAATCATGACAGAAATTAAAACAAATGAAACAATTAATGTTTTCCCATGTACATACATACTTATCAGTCGAGCAATTCGTCCTCTCGATCATGAAACTATAACAAAAATATGTCAACAGGATGAAAACTTCCAAAAACGTGTTTTAGATTTCCTTATCAACATATGTGGGTCTAGTGTATATACAGACATTGAATTTCAAGACTGGTCAGAATATGAACCTGATAAATCCTCTAATGGTGGTTGTTATAGATTCAGTAAACATTACTACTACAATAAAGATTCAGATTTGTGGACACTACAATACGAAACATCCGCAGATATGGAGTATTGTCCTATATGTGGACACTTTGGAAATCATGAAGAATATGATGACGATACATTCATCGGTTATTCTTGTGGTAGTGCAAAAATAATCTCATCTACAAAAATGATTCAAACCGTAATTAGTTTTATGCTTAATTACAAAGATGATACTAATCATATTATGTTGGTTAGATAAAATAAGGAGGAATTAATCATGAAAAATAATACAATTAAATCATTCGATCATTTTGTATCTCATAACTTTTTCGGATACAGCGCCCATACGCTGTACCAGGAACTCTGCCATTCATATCCGGCAGAAGTAGCATCCCAGTGGGTGTATGTCAATATCTGGCATGCATTCATTGACCAGAGCACACCTGAAGATATTGATATTGCTCGCAGAGTAGCATGTATTATCCATCATGATCTATCTCTCCTTGATCGTGCTCTTGCAGCTCGTGATTGGATTGAGTACTGTATGGCTACTCAGGAATATGAGCGCCTTGCAGTATTAATTGACGAGGCACTTGACCTCTATATCGACAGAGTAATCAGCCTAGACGAGTTCAAGTTGATTGTATCTGCCGCTCAGTAAATAACAGTTAAATTATCCGTCGGTCTATATGATTTTCCTTGACTGGCGGATTTGAAAAACGGAAACAAATTTAGAATCAATTTTTCTGGACGGGGTACCCCCATGTACAGGGAAATAAAAAGGAGAATAAAACCATGAAGAAAAAATTATTCACAGCAATTATCACACTTGCAACAATCACACTTACATCTTGCCAGCCGATTCCGGCAAGCGAAACAGAAAAAATCTTTACTGATGGATCCGAAATCACATCAATTGAAACTACGGAAACCGGTGCACTCTATACATTTACAGACGGAACCGGATACTATCATGAAGAAAATGAAATTCCGGAACTTTCAAATGTAAATGGTCTGTATCCACTTACCGGAATTGTTACAGAAATCGAATATGACGTAGAATCGGAAGTTGATGAAGTAACAATCACTTGCGCGAATGGAAACCGATTCTCATGGTACGCAGATTCTAGCGACTGCTGGGAAATAAATGACCTTGCATCCTGTATCATGGATAGCAAGGAAACTGCAATTGTATATGATGATGAGGTGCTGCTGGCACACTATGCCGGTGGACTGAAACATTTCGAACAGTATAAAAATTAAATTAAACAGAAGGGAGATAAAAATGACCAGAGCAGAATACAATCAGCGTGTGATCGTGCGCAAAAAACGATCAACTCTTATCAAAGGCAGCTTAGGAATAGCTGCTTTTTTAATATTCGCAAGTATTGTCGGACATATTGATTCCGATGCATATGCCGGAATCCATTCTGTCAAGGGAACCGTGTCTGCATTCGGGAATTATATCCTTGATGAAAACGGTCATACCTATGATGTGACCGGATTCCAGAACGGAGCAGACGTAACAGTGAAATTAGACAAGGAAGGAAACATCCTGTCAATTACAACTAAATAATAAAAGAATAAGGAGAACAGCCATGAAGAAAATCGAAAGAGAAGCAGAATACATTGCTTCAAGAGAACCAGATAAAGAAGCCCGTTATTATTTCGGACAGATTAAAGATATCCTGAACCTCATCAAGGCAAAACAGTTGCCGGACGGAAGATTCTCTGATGATGAGGTATCTCTGTTTGAAGAGCTGTGTCACACATTCAATATCAGCATGGCAAAGCAGACTATCGAAATCAAACAGAAAGCTGTCAATTCGGACCAGGAAGGGACAGCAATCGTATCTGTATCATGGTTCAACGGAGAACCTTCCGCAGTAAAGGCATTCGTAGAATCATTAGATAATGACTGGACATATGTTCCGGTATGTCTTGTAGATACGCTTGTAGCTAGAAATTTTGTCACATATGCAAGAAAGGCAAGGTGATTATATGTATTCAATGGAAACTTATCTTGATGATGATAGACTTCCGGTTATTGAGAAAACAAAAATATGCGAAGAGAAAGTAACACTCAATAATCCCGAACTAATATTTAATTTCTTAAATAAATATCTTCGGCTAGGGAACCGGACTGAGGAATATGTGTACCTAATGTGTTTTGACACAAAATCACACCCATTAGGCTTATTTGAAATTAGCCATGGGACTGTGAATTCGGCAGTATTATCCCCAAGGGAAATATATATGAAAGCTCTATTATGTGGTGCTGCCAATATAGTTATGGTCCATAACCATCCCAGCGGAGATGTTTCCCCGTCTCAGGTAGACATGAACGCTATGGAAAGAATTAAATCCGTAGGTGAATTATTGTCACTTCCCTTAATGGATTTTATTATATGCGGAGATGGTTACTTCTCAGCTAAAAAGCAATCACTTATTTAGAAACGAGGTGATCACATGGAACACAAATATAAACTTCGGATTTACTACAAGTCCGGTTCTCAGAAGGGAAACTTAAAAAGAGAAGAGTTCTTTTCAACCAAAGAATCCATGCAGCAGAGATACAGAGAATTGTTTAAGCCAAGAGAATATTCGCTAAATCCCACAGCATGGGAAAAAGTAAATGAAGAATGGCTGAGAATGTTCAACATGTCAGCCGCATAAGTTGTGCAAATATCAACGGTCGCAAGCTCTATGCAATTTAATCAAACAGAAACGAGGTGTATACAATGACAAAAGGAAACGGAAGTATTGGTTCCATTACAACTATGGGAAATCTTCCTTTATATGGATGTGTAAACCCATGTAGAAAAATTAATACAACATACAAATCTCGAATTAATTGGAAGATGGAAATTAGAACCTTAATGAGAGATTTTAGTTTTCCAAAAGATATAATAAAATCTGTTATTCGGACAACGGAAATCGAATGTCCACATGAAAATGCAGACATGAAGTACGATCATGCTTGGAGAAAATTCTGGACATTGATCGGTTAAAAACTAAATAAAAATTAAATTAAACAAGAGAAAGAGGTAGAAAACAATGTTAAACTATAACGAAATTGAAAGAGCACTTACAAACGGAGCAACAGAAAGCAAAGTAATTACTAAACTTTTCAAAGACCAGACAGCATACAACACGGTGATGAGTAACTGTCAGCGAATTGGTGGAAAAAGATTTTGCTGTATCCCGCTTGAATTGTTAGAAATCGACGAAGATTATCAGAGAGTATACTGTATTAATATGGAAAAAGTATATTCTTTGGTACGCAAATGGGACTTCAACAAATGTGAGCCAGTTCTGGTATCCCCACATCCAGAAACAGCAACATTTGCAGTAATTGATGGTTCACATCGTATGCTTGCTGCCGGAATCAGGAAAGAAAAATATCTTCTTGCGGTACTTACTGAAGGATTATCAGAAGATCCTGCTGTAAGGAAAATTGAAGAGGCAGAATTATTCTCAGAACAGGGAGAAGATGTTGATCATCTGAGTCCTTCCCATAAACACAGAGCTTATGTAACTAGAGGGATTAAGAAATACTGTGTATTGGATAACTGTATTAAGGAAAGGAGACTATTATTAAATATCCATGAATTAAAGAATCTTTCAAAGGAAAAGCAGGATTCCTTAAAAGCAGCTGATTATAGAGTATTAAGTGGATATTCAGCAGCATTGCAGGCTGCATCACTTGTTAATGGAGAAGAAATTCTTAATAATGTATTTAATATCATTGAAGATGCAGGTTGGCATACAGCTGCTAATGGATATGGAGCCAATGTTATCTGGCCGGTTAAAAGTGTTTTAAACCTGCATGACAATGATCCACAGGTTGTCAAGGCAATTGTATCTTTATTCCGTCCAATTGAACCAGATACATTCTTTGCCAAAGCATATGCAAAATATCCTGGTCGCAAAGAAAAAGAACGTCTCACTATGTATCTGGAAGAAGAGGTCGCCAAGAGATTAGGAATCCAGCCTATGTATACCGGCGGTGACTTAAGAAAAGTTACTTCTGCAATTAATAGTCAGCGCCACTATAAAGCAACCGGAACAGAAAACAAATAAAACAAATTAAATTAAGCATAGTATAGCACTTGCATTTTAGTACCGTAAGTGCTATACTCTGCTCAAAGACAAACGGATGTTCGATATCATAATTCAGCTTCGGCATATGCGGCGTGAAATTTAGAGCCGCTCTCCTTCTAAATCGTAGCTGAATTATGCTATTGAGCATAAGAATAGGAGAGAAAGCAAATGAATAAAGCAGAAGCAAAAGCAGTAGTAACAATTCCAATGAAGGGAAGATATTTTCTTCATAAGAACGGAAGTATTATCCCGGTCACAGACATCATCAATGCAATCTATCTCATGACAGGAGATGAGAAAATCAATGAATGGGATCCGGATCTTGAGTTCTATATTCGTACATTCTTTGGAAACATTGTAAGGGAAATGTCTCCGACAGAAATCACAGTACCAAATTTCTTGAAACATCACGAAAAAGTGAAAGCAATCAGACTGTATTATCACATGCACAATACAGAATCTAATAAATGCACACTGGTAGAAGCCAGAGATTATGTGGAACAGTTGAAAACAAAAATGAAAGAGAGAGGTGAACTGTAATGGAAAAAATTAAAAATGCAGTAAAAACAAAAGAATATGCAAAATTTCATATGGAAACAATCGTAGCGCATAACGGTATCCTAGTTGATATCGTTGTGTCTGAGTCCTATGAAGAAACCGAATTTGACAAAATCATGGCCGACTGTAAACGCCAGGAAGAAGAACGTGAGCGTGAACGACGTAGAACCGAAAAAATTAAATTAATCAACCTGTTCACAGGAAGAAGAGAAAAGAGGGAAATCGCATGATTACAAGTAATAAAATGCCGGAGCTGGCAGCTACAGATATTGTAAAATTAAGAAACGGTAAGATCGGGATTGTGTTAGGAAATAAGAATTCTAATAACCATCTTGCCATTTATACTAACAATACTATGTGTGTATCTTGTGAAGACTATTTAAGTAATTATGAGTCAAACAGACATAATAATGATCACAACCTTGACATTATCAAAGTATGGAAATCAAATTGTGAAAGGCAATATGCTTTAATTAATGAATTCTATATAAAAAACAATGCTCCAACATACATGGATCCTGATTGGGAAGAACCTACAACAATGACCATAAAGGAAATTGAAAAAATTATCGGCCACCCGTTCACGATTATTGAAGAGGAGGCAAGTGAAGATGAGTGAAGTATTATCATTCGCCGGATGGAGACCAGGCAATCCGGATCAAATCATCCCGTGGAAAGAGAAATTCGATGAAGAATGTAGCGACGGAGGCCAGTTAACATTACTGTCAAAAGAAATCTATCAGGCAGAAGCGGATGAGGATATGCCTGCCTTTGAATATCGCTATATTATTAAAGCAATGGATCTGCAGGCATTTGGATCAGATCAGAAGACAATTTGTTTCCGCTTATATATGTGTCCATTACGTAAATACTGGGAATCAGAATCATTAAAAGGTCTTTCAGAAGATAATAATAAAGACTGGTTCTTCGAAGATGCAGCAGATTCAGGTATTCTTCCGTATATAGGAGAAGAATATTTAGATTATTCAGATGATGATGTTTCGCCGGATGAGAACGGTAATAAATGGTATGATTACTTTTATCATATTACAGACTGGTCTAAAGCAAACGAAATGCTAAACATAATTACAACAGTCTTAAATCCAATGAACGATACTCGCGGTCACGGCCTTGACCAGGTATGGAACCAACTGGGAAACACTGGCTGGGATTTACTTGAATACATTTTGAACGGAAAAAATTGTGTTGACGCGGCATTATCAAGACTGAATAACTGCAATAATTAACTTTACAATACGAGAGAAGAATGATATATTGATTATAACAAGCTAAATTAACTATATATAAGGAGAAATAACGTAATGAAGACAAAAGCAGTCCGCAGCCAGAGAATCGCATGGCTGTTGAGGAAAGAGGGATTTAAAATTCTTGGCATCACGCCAAATAGAAGACGTCCAAATCTGGATGTTTATATATTTGAAGCAACACCAGAGTTATGTGCTTCACTGGATACTCATATCCAAAATAAAGACAACAGAAGAGATTAACGAAAGCAAATCGGAGGAAAAATCATGAGTGAAAAAGAATTTGACCGAGGGAAATGTTTTACCTTCTTTGCTTCGTATAGGAAACAGGGCGAAAGAATAAAAGAAATTCTTGGGTCGGAGAAAGCTCTGGAATATTATGAGGCGGTCATAGACTACGGTTTATACGCCAAACCAATAGACAAAGAACTTCTATTATATATAGGAGATACCTTGCTTGAGACGATTGATTCATCCCAAGAGAAGCGGTCACGAGCATTCGGTGAGAACATGACCGTCACTTTATCTATACTAGAACTGAAGCGTGACCATCCGGAGTACTCACAGAATCAGCTCGCGCAGGAGCTGAAAACAAGCAAAGGCAAAGTTAATAAAGTGCTTACAAAGTACAGGGATGGCGAATACGCAGATTTGGTTGACTTTAACTTGACCATAAATAAGATTGAATATGACCCCACTGGTCAGGTAATATGGCCATCTGGTTCCGGTACTGGTACTAATTATAATATTAATAATAATTATAATAATAATAATAATAGTACCGACCGGTACCGTGACCACCAGCGTGACCGCTTGGATGGTCTGGTAACCGGCTCGCTCGTAGAGGTCGCTGACGCTCCAAATATTGTCGCTTCCGCTCCTAACTCCGCTGACGCTGCGCGCTTACGCTTGCCGGATGATCTGCCGGAAGATATTAAAAATATAAAATTCGAAGCGAAAATAGATGATAAATCTATGTTAGAGGTTATGGATCGCGATTATCGTGATTATCTGGATGATTTGGAGACTCATGAGGATATTAGAGACAAGCTTATCGAGAAGTTTATTACCGGATTCTATTGTGGTGACAAGAATCCGGTCACAAGATATGCTGAGTTCTTGATGAATCATTATGATACAAAGCGAAATTAAATGAAGATAATATCACATGAAAATAAGGAGAGATAAGTATGGGTTTTTTAAATGTTAAAACAAATTATTCAACATACAAGAATTGTATGCTACGTTTAGGAAGATATATGACAGATGGAAGTCTAGCTGTTGAGATTTACAACAGACAGGATGGAGAAATTGCAAGACTGACGACTTGCTTATGTGATCCTACATTACCGGAAGATATGGCATATGTGGACACAAATAATTGCCCTTGGGCGGTAGCTTTCCTTGAGGAAAATGGTTTGGCAGAGAAGACAGGGAAAACAAAAAGAAGTGGATATTGTGTTTATCCGGCAATGAGATTTAACAGAGAAAAAATAGCACAGTTTGAGGAAGAAGAAAATTAAATGGAGGTGAAATAATATGAGCGCAACAGTGCCTATGTCCGTATGGAATAATGTACAGAAATATTTCAAAGAACATCTGAATGATAAATACGACCTGCAGGACGTGATCCGTTACAAAAGTCCGTTAGATTCATATTTATATATGGTCATTGCAAGACACAAAAATTATCCAGAACTCAAGGCATCTATAGGTGGTGAACCATGGGCTGTATGGACTACTTGGAATGAGTCTACACAGTCATTAAATGGTGGTAATTATGACATCAAAACATATGAAGATGCTTTGAGAATATCTGAAGCAAGAAGAAAATAAAGAAGAGAGGAATAAATAAATGCCAAAATTAATCAAATATAAAAAAATAAAACATAGAAT
>NZ_DAWCXD010000145.1:0-11856 GCF_052357945.1 Bacteroides sp.
TCACATCTGCCTCTCTTTTTTACCAATAATCATGTATATTTGCAGGATAAAAATCCAACCCTATGAAGATACTGTATTATATTTATCAGATTTGCATCGCTTTGCCTATTTTATTAGTGTTGACCATCCTCACGGCAATCGTCACTATTGTAGGTTCTCTCTTGGGAGGAGCCCACATCTGGGGATATTATCCGGGGAAGATTTGGTCACAATTAATTTGTCTGTTTCTATTGATTCCCGTGAAGATTGAGGGACGTGAAAAGTTGCATGACAAAACTTCCTATATTTTCGTACCTAACCATCAGGGTTCATTTGATATTTTCCTTATTTACGGCTTCATCGGAAGAAACTTTAAGTGGATGATGAAAAAAAGCCTGCGCAAACTGCCGTTTGTAGGAAAAGCCTGTGAAAGTGCAGGACATATCTTTGTAGACAGATCTGGTCCTAAAAAAGTATTGGAAACAATCCGGCAGGCAAAAGACTCATTGAAAGACGGGGTTTCTCTCGTAGTCTTTCCTGAAGGAGCGCGTACATTTACAGGACACATGGGATACTTTAAGAAAGGCGCTTTCCAGTTGGCTGATGATTTACAGTTGGCGGTTGTACCCGTCACCATTGACGGCTCATTCGAGATTCTGCCACGCACAGGCAAATGGATACACCGTCATCGCATGATTCTGACTATTCACGAGCCTATTCCTCCCAAAGGGAAAGGAATGGAAAATATCAAGGCAACCATGGCAGAGGCCTACGCTGCGGTTGAAAGCGCCCTGCCGGAACAATACAAGGGAATGGTGAAAAACGAAGATCAAGACCGATAGTCAGTACATAATCTTATATAAATATGGGGATGCTCACGCACCCCCATATTCCTAACCAGTTTTATGCATCAAACTATTAAATTAAGAAATTCAGATATTTAGATGTTTTGCAAGGTTATGGTTTGGTTTGACATCATTTGTAATTCTTGAAAAGTCAAATTAAAACTTTTATAAATTTCCTTTTCTAAATTCTCTAATGAGAAAGATTCATTTCTGACACCATTAATCTTCCCTCTAAACCGATTGTTATAATGCTTGCGGAATGTATCCGGAGTAACCAGACCTCCCAAGCCATAATCACCCACTACAATCACCGGCTTTCGGCGCAATACCCCTTCGTAAGCGGTAATCCCCGCACCAATAATCAAGTCGGCTTCTTCAATCAGTTTACCGATCTCACTCTCGGAGGATATATAATCCACCTGATACTCTGAATATTTACTTAATAGAATTCCTATCCGTAACCTGGTGCGAGAATTTGCTATTCCGACAACAATGCTGGCTTTTTGTTCTATTAACTGCAATTCGTCACCTCTTAAAGAAGAGGCGGCAGATAATTCATTAGGATTTTTCATATAGCTATTTGGTTTTTGTTGTGTCAAAAGTACAGCATGCATCCGAAAACACAAAAAAAGTCACCCGGACAAAATCAGTGCGCCTGATTTTTTCGTAAACACCTACATTTCAATCAAATACAGATTAGCGTTCTATTAATGACCCGGACAATTCATTTTTTATTTATCAAAAATCCCTTAAAAACACATTCAAATCTTCTTGTGGAGAAATGCCTAATCGACCTTTCAGCCTTCCTTTTGCTTTGGTAACAGAATCGGAAGAGGTCTGAAAAATACGCGCCAGTTCTTCATTGGTCAGTCCAAATTTAAGAAAGCAACAGATCTCAAGATCATGTTTAGTTAATAAAGGAGTTTTGTCAAGCAACCGGGTAACGTAATTAGAATAGAGTAAATCAAACAGACTAAACAATTTATAGCGTTCTCCATTAGACAATTTACCTCTTAATGTTCCCTCTTTGATAGCAAGCAGCAGACGAAAAGCGGATATGTACTGTTCAGAAGAGGGTCCGACAGTTAATTCTCCTCCCAGTTCTTTCAATAGTCCCGATAAGTTTTTGTTCTGCATACTTAGAAGTACAATCTTTCCATTCAACTCGCCTACCTTCATTCGATTTTCTTCCAGTATGCGGTTCTCTTCCAGTACTTGATCTTTCAACTCCTGGATTTCTTCCATCTCCTGCTGGTATCGCTTTATCTCCTCTTCATTATCTCTAATCTGGGATTCGATTTCGGCAATCTTCTTCCTGTGATTTTTACTTTTGTAGTAGTAATAACACATATAGAAGGCCACAATCAGGAAAATAACCGTACCGCAAAATATAAAAACTGTACGGTCCACTTTCAGTTGTAGATTATCATTCCGGAGTTTCTCGTTCTCGTACTGCTTTTGCAGTTCTGTTATCAACTCCTGCGAATCGACTTCATCCAATACATTCACGATAGAGTCCGCTTTTTCATGGTAGATAATCGCTTCTTCAAAATTATCAATATCTTTTTCAAGAAAGTATAAATTGTTATATGCGTCAATACGGGTATATTCTTTAGAAGAATTGATACTCATCTTAAAATATTTCCGGGCATTCTCTACATCACCCATCTGTATATACAAATAGCCGAGAGACATACACTCTACGTATTTCCTTTCTTCATCCGTTTCTTTTTCATAAGCAGCAAGAAAATAGCGTTCTGACTTTTTTAGTTCTCCCATAGAACGGTACAGTATCCCCAACTCATGTAAAATGGAAACTTCAGACGGATATTGCTTTTTCCTGGCTAGTTCTAAAGCGTAAGTATAATAGAAATAACAGCTATCCCATTTATTCTGAAACAAATAAGCCCGGCCTATATTTTGCCCGGCTCTGACAAGACTCAAAGAATCTTTCAACTCTTCATAGATCGTATATGACTCCCAAAAATTCTTCAATGACTCCTGATACAATCTCTTTTTCCGGTTAATCATCCCTATCTCATCAGTAGCCATTGCAAACATCTTACAACATTGAATCTTCCCGAACATTTCTTTTGCCGAAGACAAAAACGTCAAAGCCTCTTCATCTTTGCCCAATTCACGCAGCACTCTTCCATAATAATACTGTGCTTTAGCACGCGTAACTGAGTCACCATGCTCTACAGTATAGTAATTCAGCGCCAGTGCAATCAATGAGTCAGAAGTAAACTTCACATAGTTCTGATCCATCGCCTGCGTCAATAAAAGTGCATAATCTGCCTGCAACTTTCCACGCAATTTTTCAATATGAGGTATTGACTTTAATAGATACAGAGCTGTATCCGGAAGAGATTCCATGCACATTTCAATCCTCTGGAATGCCGCATCGGGGGCCTCCGAATCTCTATGACAAGAAACCGATAAGACTAAAATAAAAAAGAAAGCGGCGTATACCGAAACAGTAGTCGTTTTCACTTTACTTGAGTTTTGTGCAAAAATACACAAAAAACTCAAGTATTACTTATTTGTTGAAGCATTTTGTTCCAATCGTTGATGTTCTTCTATCAACTTCATGTTTTCTCTTGCTTTAGACAGGAACTCTCTAACCAGCTTATTATCTTTAAAAGAATAAGGAGCATCCTTGATTATATCATCAATCTGCGGAGTCATAATAGGATAGGGCAAAGAGCTGCAGAGCATCATAAACACACTGGGTCCCAGCACATTTTCGTAATTATCGGAGATGAACGTTTTCACATACTGATTCATTGCTTTCATCAGTGAGTCTCCTTCCACCACCAACTGACCGTGAATTTCATCCAGATCGCCTCCATCCAGTACCATACGGGTTTCCTTCTGCTCCAGTTCACCAATGCTTTCTTCCAATTGGTTTCTTTTGCTGATAAACTCATACAGTGCATTATTTAAAGATGTTCCGACTGCCTTGAGGTCTGTATTGCTAATGGTAACTGTTATCTTCCCATTTTCCAACACAATCGGCATAATGCTTTCTTCATCCATATAAAGTGTCACCATCTGTACGGAATCTATTTTCCCTTTCATTGAGAACAGACCATGCACTACTTCAGCTGAATCCAGCTTCACCCACTCTCCATCACGAAGGGACTTAAGATACAACATCTTTCCATCCAGACTATTCACTGAAGAGGTTCCTTCAATCTTGTACTTACTGGTGCAGGAAGCCAAAAACGGAAGCAAAAGCAAAAAAGGTAAAATTTTATTCACGTTCATCTATTCATTAAATTCTGGGTACAAAGGTACAACTGATTCAGAATTCAAAGAAACATTTTATCAATATTTAAATCTTGTAAGACTCTTTTCTTTAATAATCCTTATAAACATAGGTGTAAGGCTATTTTTTTCATTTAGTTTATCTAATTTTGCAGTCATGAAAACATCAACATTTGCCCCTTTTGCCAAACCGCTTTATGTAATGGTAAAGCCTGTAGGTGCCGTATGTAATCTAGCATGCGATTATTGCTATTATTTAGAAAAGGCCAACCTATACAAAGACAATCTGAAACACGTAATGAGCGATGAACTTCTGGAAAAGTTTATCGACGAGTACATTAACTCACAAACCATGCCGCAGGTGCTTTTCACCTGGCACGGAGGAGAAACGCTGATGCGACCGCTCTCCTTCTACAAAAAGGCGATGGAACTACAAAAAAAGTATGCCCGCGGACGAACGATCGACAACTGCATCCAAACCAACGGAACCATGCTCACCGACGAATGGTGCGAGTTCTTCCGTGAAAATAATTGGCTGGTAGGAGTCTCTATCGATGGTCCCCAGGAGTTTCATGACGAGTATCGCAAAAATAAAATGGGAAAACCCTCTTTTGTGAAAGTGATGCAAGGCATCAATCTTTTGAAAAAACATGGGGTGGAATGGAATGCGATGGCAGTTATTAATGACTTTAATGCCGACTATCCACTAGACTTTTATCGTTTCTTCAAAGAAATCGGTTGTCAGTATATCCAGTTCGCTCCTATCGTTGAACGTATTCTCTCACATGAGGACGGTCGTCACCTCGCTTCTCTTGCAGAAAATAAAGCCGGAACTCTTGCCGATTTTTCAATCACTCCGGAACAATGGGGCAACTTCCTTTGTGCTCTTTTCGACGAATGGGTGAAAGAAGATGTAGGCAAGTACTATGTACAAATATTCGATTCGACTTTGGCGAATTGGATGGGCGAACAGCCTGGTATATGCACAATGGCAAAAACCTGCGGTCATGCCGGTGTGATGGAATTCAACGGAGATGTTTATTCGTGCGACCATTTTGTATTTCCCGAATATAAATTAGGTAATATTTATAGTAAAACTCTGCTGGAAATGATGCATAGCGAGCGTCAGCACAATTTCGGGAACATGAAATATCAGTCTCTCCCTACTCAATGCAAGGAATGTGAGTTCCTGTTTGCCTGCAACGGAGAATGCCCGAAAAATCGTTTCAGCCAAACGGCAGAAGGCGAACCGGGATTGAATTACTTATGCAAAGGCTATTACCAGTTCTTTAAGCATGTAGCTCCTTATATGGACTTTATGAAAAACGAACTGATGAATCAACGTCCGCCTGCTAATATCATGGAAGCACTGAAGAACGGAGATTTGAAAATTGAATACTAACCAATCATATATTTTAATTTTATCATTAAATAATGAACAGACTAAGACTTTATCTATTAGCGCTGGCTGCGCTTTTTGTATGTTCCGTTAAAGCGGATGAGGGTATGTGGCTATTGCAACTGATGCAACAGCAACACTCCATAGACATGATGAAAAAACAAGGATTAAAACTGGAAGCACAGGACCTATATAATCCAAATGGAATTTCTCTTAAAGATGCCGTAGGTATATTCGGAGGCGGATGTACCGGAGAAATTATCTCACCCGAAGGTTTGATTCTGACCAATCACCATTGTGGCTATGCCTCCATCCAGCAACATAGTAGTGTTGAGCACGATTATCTGACTGATGGTTTCTGGGCTACTTCCAGAGACAAAGAGCTCCCTACTCCGGGACTGAAATTTACATTTATCGAACGTATCGAAGATATTACGGATATTGTCAATGCCAAGATTGCGGCGAAAGAAATCACCGAATCCGAATCATTCAGCAATATATTCCTTCAAAAGCTGGCTCATGATCTTTACTTTAAAAGTGATCTGGCAGACAAAAAAGGAATTGTTCCGCAAGCTCTTCCGTTCTATGCCGGAAATAAATTCTATCTTTTCTATAAGAAAATATATCCGGATGTACGTATGGTAGCCGCTCCACCCTCTTCTATCGGTAAGTTTGGTGGTGAAACAGACAACTGGATGTGGCCGCGTCATACCGGTGACTTTTCCATGTTCCGTATTTATGCAGATGCAAATGGTGAACCTGCAGAATACAGCGAGAGCAACGTCCCACTGAAAACCAAGAAACATTTGTCTATCTCTATCAAAGGATTGAAAGAAGGAGATTATGCAATGATTATGGGATTCCCCGGAAGTACGAGCCGCTACCTGACTGTATCAGAAGTAAAAGAACGTATGGAATCGGAAAACGATCCACGTATCCGTATTCGTGGTGCACGTTTGGCTGTCCTGAAAGAAGTAATGAATGCCAGTGACAAAATCCGTATTCAGTATGCTAACAAATATGCGGGTTCCAGTAACTATTGGAAAAACTCCATCGGCATGAATAAGGCCATCATCGATAATGATGTATTGGGAACAAAAGCTGCACAAGAAGCCAAATTCGCAGAGTTTGCAAAAGCACAAAACAATGCTGAATATGCAGCAGTAGTGAAGAACATTGATGACCTGGTAGCTAAGACAACTCCTCTCAACTATCAGTACACCTGTTTGAGAGAGACTTTCTTCGGAGCTATCGAATTTGGCAATGTGATGTTGACTAAAACACGCGAAGCATTGCTTGAGAAAAACGATTCTGTAATCGAAGCACGCATGAAAGCCTTGGAAAGCACTTACGAAAGCATCCATAACAAAGATTACGATCATGAAGTAGACCGCAAGGTAGCGAAAGCCTTGTTCCCCTTATATGCTGAAATGATTCCGGCAAACCAACGTCCTTCTATTTATAAGGTTATTGAACAGAAATATAAAGGCGATTATAACAAATTCGTTGATGATATGTATGACAACTCTATTTTTGCCAACCGGGCAAACTTCGAGAAGTTTACAAAGAAGCCTTCAGTGAAAGCGATTGACAATGATCTGGCACTGCAATACTGCCAGTCTAAATACGACTTGATGGATACACTGACTTCCCAGCTCAAGGATATGGATCGGGAACTGGCTTTGTTGCACAAAACTTATATTCGTGGTCTGAGGGAAATGAAGTTACCTGTACCTTCTTATCCGGATGCAAACTTTACCATTCGTCTGACCTATGGTAACGTGAAACCTTATGATCCGAAAGACGGCGTACACTACAACTACTATACGACCACCAAAGGTATTCTTGAAAAAGAAAATCCGGAAGACCGTGAATTCGTTGTACCTGCCAAACTGAAAGAACTGATCGAAAAGAAAGATTATGGCCGTTATGCTTTGCCAAATGGTGATATGCCTGTCTGCTTCCTGTCGACCAACGACATCACCGGTGGTAACTCCGGCAGCCCGGTACTGAATGAAAACGGAGAACTGATCGGTTGCGCTTTTGATGGCAACTGGGAATCATTAAGCGGTGACATCAACTTCGACAACAACCTGCAACGTTGTATTAACCTGGATATCCGTTATGTCCTGTTCATTCTGGAAAAGTTAGGAAACTGCGGACACCTAATCAATGAAATGACAATCGTAGAATAAATGAGAAAACAAATCCTATTTGTCCTATTTTCACTGGCAACTCTTAGCATCCACGCCGACGAAGGCATGTGGATGCTAACCGATCTGAAAGCACAGAACGCTGTTGCCATGCGCGAACTTGGCCTCGAAATTCCGATAGAGGAAGTATACAACTCAAATGGTCTTTCTCTAAAAGACGCTGTTGTACACTTCGGAGGAGGATGTACGGGAGAAGTTATCTCTTCCGAAGGACTGGTACTGACTAACCATCACTGTGGTTATGGAGCTATCCAGCAACATAGTAATGTAGAACATGACTATCTGACAGATGGTTTCTGGGCTATGAACCGTGATGCGGAACTCCCTACTCCGGGATTAACCGTCACTCTTATCGACCGGATTCTCGATGTGACCGATTACGTCAACGAACAACTGAAAAAAGATCCGGACCCGGATGGTGTCAATTATCTATCTCCAAGTTATCTTGGTAACGTAGCAGAACGTTTTGCCAAAGCGGAGAATATAGAAATAACTCCTGCAACAAAACTGGAGCTCAAAGCTTTTTATGGAGGAAACAAATATTATCTGTTTATCAAAACAGTATACAGTGATATTCGTATGGTAGGGGCTCCTCCTTCTTCCATCGGTAAATTCGGAGCTGATACCGACAACTGGATGTGGCCTCGTCACACAGGCGACTTTTCTCTCTTCCGTATTTACGCGGACAAAAATGGAAAACCGGCAAAATATTCTAAAAACAACGTTCCTCTGCAAGTGAAAAAACATCTGAAGATCAGCCTCGCCGGAGTTCAGGAAGGAGATTTCACCTTTGTCATGGGATTCCCCGGACGTAACTGGCGGTATATGATTGCCGACGAAGTGGAAGAACGGATGCAAACGACCAATTTCATGCGCCAGCATGTACGCGGAGCCCGTCAGAAAGTACTTATGGAGCAAATGCTGAAAGATCCGGCAGTGCGTATTCATTATGCAAGCAAATATGCTTCTTCGGCCAATTATTGGAAAAATGCAATCGGCATGAATGAAGGACTGATACGCCTCAATGTACTGGATACCAAACGTGCACAGCAAGAAGAACTATTAGCCCGCGGCCGTGAAAAGGGAGATGATTCGTATCAGAAAGCCTTTGATGAGATTCGCTCTATTGTATCTCACCGACGCGATGCGCTATATCATCAGCAGGCTATCAATGAAGCATTGGTCACCGCCCTTGATTTTATGCGTATCCCTTCCACGACAGAATTGGTTACCGCTCTGAAATCGAAAGATAAAGAGCAAATAAAAGAAGCAAAACTAAAACTGAAGAAAGAAGGAGATAAGTATTTTGCATCTGTTCCCTTCCCGGACGTAGAACGGATGGTTGCCAAAGAAATGTTGAAAACTTATGCCAACTACATTCCGGCAGAACAACGAATCAACATCTTCGAAATCATCAATTCCCGTTTCAAGGGAAGTATTGACGCCTTCGTTGATGCCTGTTTCGAACATTCCATTTTCGGCAATCCTAAAAACTTTGAGAAGTTTATCAAGAAACCAAATTTATATAAAATAGGATATGACTGGATGGTATTATTCAAATATTCTGTTACCGACGGAATTCTGAAAACAGCTATTGCCATGAAAGAAGCCAATCAGAACTATGACGCAGCTCATAAAGTATGGGTGAAAGGCATGATGGACATGAGACAGGAAAAAGGAACGCCGATTTATCCGGATGCGAACTCTACTTTACGATTGACATACGGCCAGGTGCTTTCTTATGAACCGGCTGACGGTGTGGTATATGATGCTCATACCACCCTCAAAGGTGTGATGGAAAAAGAAGATCAGGGAAACTGGGAATTCGTAGTGCCTCAAAAACTAAAAGAGCTATATAACTCCCAGGATTATGGACGTTATGGCAAAAACGGTGAAATGCCTGTCTGCTTTATCGTAAACACCGATAATACAGGAGGAAACTCCGGCAGCCCGGTATTTAACAGCAAAGGTCAGCTGGTTGGAACTGCTTTCGACCGCAACTTTGAAGGCTTAACAGGAGACATCGCTTTCCGTCCTTCATCGCAGCGAGCCGCTTGTGTTGACATCCGCTATACCTTGTTTATCATCGATAAATACGCAGGAGCCTCTCATATTATCGACGAACTTAGCATTGAGTAAATTGAGAGTTGAGAATTAAAAATTGAGAAATATAATGCTAGATGGCATAACTTTTATTCCTCAATTTTTAATTCTCAATTTTCAATTTATATAAACTCTTCCACCATATACATCTCGTCAATCATCTCATTCATTATATTCTGTAAATTCTGAACTGCTTCTTCAGGAGATTCCCCATAAGCATTACATTGCATATTTACAGTCAACTAGGCATAATAGCCACCATCTGATGCGCGTTCAAGCACATAATCCGTTCTGTTTAGTTTCATATTGGTAAATAATTAGTGAATGTTGGTATTGAAGTTATTTCTGAATGTGAAGCTGCCAGTTTCTCCAGTTCACGAATCATCCGACGTTCACAGCTACGAACCCAATAAACGAAATGACGGTTCGGAGTATATTCTCCTGCAAAACGAAGCAACGGCTGCAAATCAAAGGAATCACTGATTATTCCTGCCCCCGCTTTCATTGCATCATAGGCATTGCAGTCTTGTTCAATATGTGCCGGAACCATTAATACAGGTTTTCCAAGATACATTGCTTCGCAAATAGACTCGAAGCCTGCCGTACTGGCATAAGCCTTACAACCCGCCATAGCATTAAGAAACTTCACATCATCTATTTGATGGAAACTCAATGTTTCGTCAATCCGTGTCACCTCTTCAGCATCCGATCTATCCCAGAAAAAAGTTAAAGGAACTTCCGGATGTTTCGCATGAAAACTCTCCACGCTATCAGCAAACCCAGAATTAACCATATATCCATGAATATAATCACCCTTTTCCGGACGGATAGCGGTCACTTCCTGACGAATCAATGGAGGAACGGTCACTATTTGATTCATATCATCCTGTTCCATTTCCAGGAAAGACAAAGCCAGTTTCTTCGAAGATCTTAGAGCGGTCATCCGGGTAAAGAGACGCAACATCCATAACTGGCACGAATTTTTATCCGGAAACTCGAAATCACGATGTAAAAACAGATACTGATGTCCAACACAAATATACGGAACGGAGGGACGGAAGAGTGCATAGGTAAGTCCGGTTAAAAGCTCGTAGAAGTTGATGACAACTTCCGCCCCTGTCTCCCTGATCCGCTGATTTATATAATACATGCTGCGAAGATACTCCGGTAATCTTAATAAATTGTATGCAAAGCTTTTCGTCAGGTTCGCCCGTTTATTATCTGCCGTAGGCAGAAAGTTCGGACTAATGAATCGCTTCACCGGTGCATGAATACTCCGATTGAAAAATCCCGGCAAAGTACATGTCGAGCTTTTCCCGACTAAGACTTCCACTACTTCATGCCCATTGCGCAATAACATTTCTTCGAGAGTGATTGCCTGTGTAAAATTCCCTCTCCCCTCACCTTGAACAATAAATAAAAATTTCATAGTTCCATTATTTTTAGATACGCAAAATTCCCTCTTTCACATTACAAGATGATGACTCTATGATTACTATTTCATGAACAAAATCAGCTTTTTCTCGTTATATAATAAAATAGAAATTATATTTGCGGTCTTCAAAGACTGCTTTTTAACTCTAAGAAAGAAAAGATTATGGAAAAATTTGAAGATTTAATACAGTCACCAGTGCCCGTTTTAGTTGATTTCTTTGCAGAATGGTGTGGACCTTGCAAAGCAATGAAACCGGTTTTAGAAAAACTAAAACTTATTGTGGGAGATAAAGCACGTATTGCAAAGATAGACGTTGACCAGCATGAAGACCTGGCTACTAAATATCGCATACAAGCTGTACCAACCTTTATACTGTTCAAGAATGGAGAGGCTGTCTGGAGACATTCCGGCGTAATCCATAGTAGCGAACTACAAGGGGTTATCGAGAAGCATTATACATAAAAAGATAATAATAACGAATGAAGAAAGTATTAGTAATGGTAGCCCTCGTCATGGCAAGCGTAATTGTATACGCATTCAATGACAGTAGGGAAACTAATCAAGGTAAAAAAGAGGTAACAGGTAACGGTGAAGTCGTCGTAATGGACAAAG
>NZ_DAWCXD010000146.1:0-11826 GCF_052357945.1 Bacteroides sp.
TAATTCCGACACCTGCAATCAGCATCACTGTAAACAGGAGCAGGAAGATAAAGAAAGTCGTTTGTACAGAGCTTACATCCAGTTTGGAGATGGCAGCCATTGTCGGCAGCATATCACGGATAGCCCACGGTTGACGCCCACATTCGGCAACCACCCATCCGGCTTGTCCGGCGATGTATCCCAAAGGAATTGTCAGCAGAGCAATCCAGTGCATCCAACGCATCTGGCTTAAATCTTTCTTATAGATAAAGAAGAGAACGACAATAAAGAACAGGATAAAGTATCCGCCCAAGATTACCATTACACGGAATGCATAAAAGTTCAGAGGAACATTCGGAACCAGTTGGTTCACATCTTTGATATATCCGTAACCGAAATATGGAATATTTTCCTGTAATACTTTATATGCAATTTGAGCATCTTCCTCATGTCCTGCACTCTTTGCTGCACGATAGGCAGCCAATGCACCGATAGCCGTTTTTCCACGTTCTATCTTCTCGGCAGCAGAAAGAGCTGTCGATCCGTCTTTCTGTTGATAACCACCCTCGATGATATTTGTAATACCAGGAACGTAGCCGTCTACATTACGTTCTGCAAGGAAAGAAAGCATGCTGGGGATTTCAAAACGGAAGAGAAAAGGATCTTTCCCATCGTTGTAAGTCTTCTTTTCCGGGTTCAACACTCCTATTCCAACCAGACCTACATTAGTGCCGCCTTCATACAGACCTTCCACGGCAGCCAGTTTCATCGGTTGCGTCTGGGCAATCTGATAACCGGAACCATCACCCGTCCAAACAGAAAGCAACGATGCTACTAATCCAAAAATCGCCCCAATCTTAATGCTGGCAAGCGCAAACTCACGATTACGTTTCTTCAACAGATACCAACAACTGATGCCGACTACAAAAACAGCGCCCAGCACCCAGCCGGACAATACCGTATGGAAGAATTTATTGACCGCTACAGGTGACGTAGCCACTGCCCAGAAATCTACCATCTCATTACGAACTGTATCAGGATTGAATTCCATACCTACCGGATGCTGCATCCATGCGTTGGCAACGAGAATCCACCAGGCAGAAATCGTAGCCCCCAAGCCTGTAAGCCAGGTAGAAGCCAAGTGGAAACGTTTACTTACTTTGCCCCATCCAAAGAACATGACGGCGATAAATGTGGCTTCCATAAAGAATGCCAAAATACCTTCAATAGCCAACGGAGCACCGAAGATATCTCCTACAAACCATGAATAATTGCTCCAGTTCGTACCGAACTCAAACTCCAGAATCAAACCGGTTGCCACACCAATGGCAAAGTTTATACCGAAAAGTTTCATCCAAAACTGGGCAGTCTTTTTCCAAAATTCATTGCCTGTTTTATAATACAGCGTCTCCATGATTCCCATCACCACTGCCAGTCCGAGTGTGAGAGGAACAAAAATCCAGTGGTACATGGCTGTCATCGCAAATTGGGCTCTCGACCAATCGATCAGCGAGGTGTCAATACTTTCAATCATAATCCTATGTAGTTTAAGAGTTAAAAATCAGTAGATTTACCGGGGATGGCACGTTCTATCAGTTCGTTTCCCACGTATGTTCCCTTGTCGTCATCCGTAGGATGGTCACGGAGGAAATCAGGGAAAAAGAACATTTTAAGGATGAAGAACATAACGAATAATTTCAGCAGAATGATAACCCACAGGGTACGCCCCAAGGTCATACTACGGAAGCCCTCCAAATAGAAGTTCCAGATCGTAAGCAGTGTATTCTTCATATGTTGACGTTATAATTTGTAATGAGTACAAATATACATTTTTTATAATTAAAACAAACAACTAGTCAAAAAAGTTGTGTGATTTGTTGTGTTTTTATTCAAAAACCTGCCTATCGACAGAAAAAAAACATTTAACGGCGAAATTACGTCATCCGTCTATCGTTTTTGCGGCATATATAATATGTACGTACCTTCGCTAACAGTAAATCAATAGAAGTATGAATATGATAAATGTAAGAAGATTGACAGTGATGACATTTTTTGGAGCAGGTATGCTGTCCGGCATATCTGCCCAAGTTTCTCCGCTGCAAGTCGATACGCTGAAAGAAACGAAAATTCCGGCTCAATGGGATTTGCAGTCATGCATCGACTACGCAAAAGAGCAGAACATCACGATTCGCAAGAACCGGATCACTGCGGCCAGCACGCAGATTGATGTGAAGACAGCTAAGGCTGCCTTGTTTCCCAGTCTTTCGTTCTCTACCAGCCAGCAGGTGGTGAATCGTCCGTATCAGGAGACGAGTAGTCGGGTAAGCGGCAGCGAAATTATCAGTAGCAATAGTAAAACGAGCTATAATGGCAATTATGGACTGAATGCGTCGTGGACTCTATATAATGGTAATAAAAGACTGAAAACCATCCAGCAGGAAAAGTTGAACAATCAGGTAGCCGAACTGGACGTAGCGACTTCCGAAAATAACATTCAGGAATCTATCGCCCAAGTGTATATCCAGATTCTTTATGCAGCTGAGTCTGTCAAAGTAAACGAAAGTACCCTGCAAGTTTCCATTGCGCAGCGTGACCGCGGACAGGAACTTCTGAACGCCGGAAGTATTGCCAAAAGCGACTTCGCCCAACTGGAAGCACAGGTGAGCACAGACCGATACCAACTTGTCACAGCGCAAGCCACTCTTGAAGATTACAAATTACAACTGAAACAACTGCTCGAACTGGATGGGGAGAATGAAATGAATATCTACCTCCCTGCCCTGTCCGACGAAAATGTACTGGCTCCGTTGCCTACCAAAAAAGATGTGTACATTAGTGCATTGAGTCTTCGCCCGGAGATTAAAGCTAGCAAACTTAATGTAGAGGCTTCCGAACTGGGTATCGGTATTGCCAAATCAAGTTATTTGCCCACAATCAGCCTTAGCGCAGGAATCGGAACCAACCACACCAACGGCAGCGACTTCACGTTCGGAGAGCAAGTGAAAAACGGATGGAACAATTCGATCGGATTGTCTGTCAGTGTGCCGATCTTTAATAACCGTCAAACTAAAAGTGCCGTACAGAAAGCAAAATTGCAATACGAGACGAGCATGTTATCCTTGCTTGACGAACAAAAGGCTCTGTACAAAACCATCGAAGGACTCTGGCTGGATGCTAACAGTGCACAACAACGCTATGCAGCAGCAAATGAGAAGTTGAAGAGTACACAAATCAGCTATGAGTTGATTAGCGAACAGTTTAATCTGGGAATGAAGAATACCATAGAACTTCTTACTGAAAAGAACAACTTGCTGCAAGCACAGCAGGAACAACTTCAAGCCAAATATATGGCCATACTGAATACACAGTTGCTGAAGTTCTATCAGGGAGATCAATTAGCATTATAAATAAAAGCATAATAAACGAATGAAAACAAAAAAGATTATCTTAATCGCTGTGGCAGTCGTTGTGGTAGCAGGTGCAGGAATTTGGTTCTTTGCAGGTTCACCGGCCAAGCACAAAGTCACCTACGCCACTGCCAACGTGAGCAAAGGCGATATTTCAAATTCGGTCACTGCTACCGGAACCATCGAACCGGTGACGGAAGTAGAAGTCGGTACGCAGGTTTCTGGTATCATCGACAAGATTTACGTAGATTACAACTCGGTAGTAACCAAAGGACAGTTGATTGCCGAAATGGACCGTGCCACATTGCAAAGTGAACTGGCATCACAACAGGCAACGTACGATGGTGCAAAAGCCGAATATGAATATCAGAAGAAGAATTATGAACGTAGCAAAGGCTTACATGAAAAGTCACTGATTAGTGATACGGATTTCGAACAGGCCCTCTACAACTATCAGAAAGCGGAAAGTAGCTATGATAGCAGTAAGGCATCGCTCGCAAAAGCGGAACGTAATCTGGCTTATGCTACTATCACCTCACCGATTGACGGAGTAGTCATCAGCCGTGATGTGGAAGCAGGACAAACCGTTGCTTCCGGATTCGAAACTCCGACACTGTTCACCATTGCTGCCGACCTGACACAGATGCAGGTAGTGGCCGATGTGGATGAAGCTGATATAGGCGGTGTAGTAGAAGGCCAGCGTGCCAGCTTCACGGTAGATGCTTATCCGAATGATGTATTCGAAGGCGTAGTTACACAAATTCGTCTGGGAGATGCAAGCAGTACGAGCAGTACAAGTACCACTACTACAGTAGTTACTTATGAAGTTGTAATCTCTGCTCCCAATCCTGATCTGAAACTGAAACCTCGTTTGACAGCTAATGTCACGATCTATATTCTTGATAAAAAGGATGTGTTGTCTGTTCCGAACAAAGCACTGCGATTCACACCTGAAAAACCGTTAATCGGTAATAATGACATCGTAAAAGATTGCGAAGGCGAACATAAACTCTGGACTCGTGAAGGAACCACATTCACCGCTCATCCGGTAGAAGTAGGAATCAGCAACGGTATATCTACAGAAATTATCAGTGGCATTTCCGAAGGAACAAAAGTAGTGACCGAAGCTACCATAGGAGCAATGCCCGGTGAAAATGTGGCTGCTGAAGGAAATCAGGAAAGTGGCGGAGAAAGAAGTCCGTTCATGCCTGGCCCTCCGGGAAGTAAGAAGAAAAAATAATTATTCAAGAGGGTGTCATAATGAATAATAAAACGCAGATTAACGCGAATTATCGCAAAAATAATTCTACAAGTCGTTGATTTATATATCAATATAATTGAAATAATCTGCGATAATTTGCGTTAATCTGCGTTTTGACACACTCTCTTTACACATTATTTACGATGAAAAAAGTAATTGAAATACAAAATATCAAACGTAACTTTCAGGTAGGCGACGAAACCGTCCACGCATTGCGGGGCGTTTCGTTCAATATCAATGAAGGAGAGTTTGTTACCATCATGGGTACTTCCGGTTCGGGAAAATCCACGCTGCTTAATATATTAGGCTGCCTGGACACCCCGACCAGTGGAGAATATCTGCTCGACGATATTCCTGTACGTACGATGAGCAAGCCTCAACGTGCAGTACTAAGAAACCGGAAGATTGGCTTCGTGTTCCAAAGCTACAACTTGTTACCTAAAACGACGGCTGTAGAAAATGTGGAACTACCGCTTATGTACAACTCTGCTGTGAGCGCTTCCGAACGCCGTCACCGCGCCATCGAATCCCTACAGGCTGTAGGATTGGGAGACCGTCTGGAACATAAATCCAACCAGATGTCCGGTGGACAGATGCAACGCGTTGCCATCGCACGCGCATTGGTCAACAATCCGGCAGTGATTCTTGCCGACGAAGCGACCGGAAACCTCGATAGCCGTACCTCTTTCGAGATACTTGTACTGTTTCAAAAGCTTCATGCAGAGGGACGTACGATTATCTTTGTAACACATAATCCCGAACTTTCGCAATATAGTAGCCGGAATATCCGTCTGCGTGACGGTCAGGTTATAGAAGATACAACCAATCCGAAAATTCTGTCTGCTGCCGAAGCGCTGGCCGCATTGCCGAAAAACGACGAGGATTAATAATTATTCAATGTGCCGATATACTAATGTGCCGATTGCTGAACAACAAACAGGTTGAGTGACTATACCTTCAGAAAATTGCCCCATTAGTATATGGACAAATTAGCAAATTATTCATTATGAATGGAACTAATTTATTTAAGATAGCTCTCCGGGCATTGGCGAACAATAAGCTGCGTGCTTTTCTCACCATGCTCGGTATCATTATCGGTGTTGCTTCTGTCATCACGATGCTGGCTATCGGACAAGGTTCGAAGAAAAGCATCCAGCAGCAGATTTCCGAGATGGGATCGAACATGATTATGATTCATCCGGGAGCCGATATGCGTGGAGGTGTCCGGCAAGACCCGTCTGCTATGCAGACTTTGAAGCTTGCCGACTACGAAGCCTTGCGTGATGAGACAAGTTTCCTGTCCGCCATCAGTCCCAATGTTTCATCATCGGGGCAACTCATTGCCGGAAACAACAATTACCCAGCTTCCGTGAACGGTGTCGGAACAGAATACCTCGACATCCGCCAGCTGACTGTTGAAAACGGAGAGATGTTCACTGAAGCCGACATACAGAGTTCGGCCAAAGTATGTGTAATTGGAAAGACTATAGTAGACAATCTTTTTCCGGACGGAAGTGATCCGGTAGGTAAGATTATTCGTTTTAGTAAAATACCGCTTCGTGTGGTAGGTGTGCTCAAAGCCAAAGGCTACAACTCCATGGGACAAGACCAGGATGCAGTAGTACTTGCACCATACACCACAGTGATGAAACGTCTGCTTGCCGTTACGTATTTGCAGGGAGTGTTTGCCTCTGCCCTTACCGAAGATATGACGGATTATGCTACTGACGAAATCAGTACGATCCTCCGTCGCAACCATAAGCTGAAAGCTTCGGATGACGATGATTTTACTATCCGTACCCAACAGGAATTGAGTACAATGCTCAACTCAACCACCGATTTGATGACAACCCTACTGGCTTGTATCGCAGGTATTTCATTGGTAGTAGGTGGTATCGGAATTATGAATATCATGTATGTATCCGTTACGGAACGTACCCGTGAAATCGGTCTGCGTATGTCTGTCGGTGCACGTGGAGTCGATATTCTAAGCCAATTCCTTATCGAGGCCATCATGATTAGTATCACAGGAGGTATCATCGGAGTGATTATCGGTTGCGGGGCCAGCTGGATTGTCAAGAGCGTAGCGCATTGGCCTATCTATATCCAGCCGTGGAGTGTATTCCTTTCCTTCGCAGTATGTACCGTTACGGGCGTCTTCTTCGGATGGTATCCGGCTAAGAAAGCAGCAGATTTAGACCCGATAGAAGCCATCAGATACGAATAATTGATTGACAACCGTCGGTTGTCAATTAAAAAAATTATCTTTGTCTTTATGAAACAAACCTTTACATCCGCACGTCGTCCCCTGGAGATACTGATACACATTATCAGCTGGGGGATTATGTTCGGTTTCCCGTTCTTCTTCGTTGAACGTGGAAACGGGAACATTAACTGGATGGCCTATATACGCCATCTTGCTGTACCACTCTCTTTTATGATTGCGTTCTACGTGAATTATTTCATTCTTGTTCCCCGTTATCTGTTTCAGAGTCAGGCCAAAAGATATATCGTCTACAACATTATCTTTTTATGTGTCATCGGCATTTTGTTACATCTCTGGCAAAGCCTGACATTCGATCCGTCATTTGCACCCAAAGCCAAAAGACCGGGTATGCCTCCGGGATGGCTATTCTTCCTTAGAGATATGTTGAGCCTCGTATTTACTATCGGCCTAAGTGCCGCTATCCGTATGAGTGCGCGATGGACGCAAAATGAAGCTGCCCGCAAAGAAGCGGAACGAAACCGTGCGGAAGCGGAACTGAAAAATCTGCGAAACCAACTGAACCCTCACTTTCTGCTGAATACCCTGAATAATATCTATGCACTGATTGCATTTGATTCGGACAAAGCGCAACAAGCAGTTCAGGAGTTGAGCAAACTGCTTCGTTATGTGTTATATGATAACCAACAGACGTACGTTCCTCTCTGTAAGGAGGTTGATTTTATCCGGAATTACATTGAACTGATGCGCATCCGCCTGTCGGCCAATGTACAGATGATTACTAAATTTGATATTCAGCCTGACAGTCAGACGCTTATTGCTCCGCTTATCTTTATCTCATTGATAGAGAATGCTTTCAAGCATGGCATCTCCCCTACTGAATCGAGTTTCATCAGTATTCATCTTTCGGAGAATGATAAGGAAGTGATTTGCGAAATCCGCAACAGTAATCATCCAAAGACAGTGGAGGATAAAAGTGGCTCGGGTGTGGGACTGGAGCAAGTCAGCCGCCGGTTGGAGATTCTTTATCCCGGGGCTTATACCTGGTCGAAAGGCATCTCAAAAGATGAAAAAGTATATGAATCGAGATTAAGTATCAAGATCAGAGAATAGATTTCAAAACATTGGATATAAAAACTTTAGATATAAAATAGTATGATGTTACGTTGTGCAATTGTTGACGATGAGCCGTTAGCTCTTAGCTTGTTAGAGAGTTACGTGAATAAAACCCCGTTCCTGCAACTCGTAGGAAAGTATTCCAGTGCGGTTCAGGCAATGAAAGAATTGCCTGGCGAAGAAGTCGATCTCCTGTTTCTGGACATCCAGATGCCGGAGCTTAATGGTTTGGAGTTTTCGAAGATGGTAGATCCGCACACCCGCATTGTGTTTACTACCGCTTTCGGACAGTATGCCATCGACGGTTATCGTGTCAATGCACTCGATTACCTGCTGAAACCAATCTCCTACGTCGATTTCCTGCAAGCTGCCAACAAAGCCCTTCAATGGTTCGAACTTGTGCAGAAACCGGAAGAGATAGACAGTATTTTTGTGAAAAGTGACTACAAACTGGTGCAAGTGGACTTGAAGAAAATCATGTATATCGAAGGACTGAAAGATTATATTAAAATATATACGGAAGATGCTTCCAAACCTATTCTATCACTGATGAGTATGAAAGCAATGGAGGAACTTTTACCTTCCAGCCGTTTCATACGCGTGCATCGCTCATTCATCGTACAAAAAGATAAGATACGTGTGATCGACCGCGGCCGTATTGTTTTTGACAAGACATATATTCCTATCAGCGATAGTTACAAGCAAGTTTTTCAGACTTTTCTTGACGAAAGGAGCTAATTATTCATGAATTTATCGGTAAAAAAGTGAATTTTGTCGATTATAGTTTGTCAAAACCCGTTTTATATCTACCTTTGCAACGAACAGAAAGGGATTGTGAAATTCCAAGAATAGAATAGTTTAGTTAAGTCTAGTTTAGTTTTTGTGTTGATCGGAAGCCTGCGAGCGAGCATGAGCTTCCGATTTTTATTTTATTGATATACAGCATGTTAAAAGCACAATCGAACTATTTTTCTTATCAATTAGTAGTCTATAATAGAGAGCAAAAACGTCACTTTTGACGCTATAAAATGGTCGGATTATGGTCGGAAAATTCCCCGATTAGAATCTGATTATAAGTAAATTACAATAGGATGTTAAAAAAATAATGGTCGAAAACGCCATTTTTACCCTAAAAACACAAATTATGGCTACATTAACATTGGTAATAGTTCCCGCAAAGAAGTTATCAGACGGGACACACAAAATAAGAATTCGAGTCGCACACAACTCTGAAACGAGATTCATCACCACGGATATAGTGGTAAGAGAAAACGAGTTTAAGAACGGGAAAATAGTACACCGTCCAGACAAGGATTTTCTCAATACAAAATTACAACAGCTATACAACCTTTATTTCAAGCGATACATGGAACTGGACTACCCTGATTCGCTCACGTGCACGCAATTAGTCAAAATGATAACTACCCCGTTAAACGGAGAAAAGCATCGTAAGTTCGAGGATATCGTGGATGAATATCTGTCCCAAATAGATGAAGAAGAACGTACCAAGACATACAAACTCTATCGGCTGGCCACAAACAAGTTTATGCAATTCATCGGGAACGGTTCTCTCATGGAACATATTACCCCTATCAGAATGAACCAGTACATATCATGGCTCAAAAAGACAAAGCTGTCAAGCACCACAATCAACATCTACATAACCCTGCTAAAGGTTATCATTAACTATGCTATAAAGATGAGATACGTCACCTACGATATCGACCCTTTCATCACAGCCAGAATTCCATCAGCCCAAAAGAGGGAAACGCAAATCACCGTCGAAGAACTCAAGACAATCAGGGACGCCAATTTAGAGCATTACAATCTCAACGTCACACGGGACATTTTCATGCTTACTTATTATCTTGCCGGCATGAACCTAGTAGACATACTAGCATACGATTTCCGGACGGATGAAATAAACTACATCCGAAAAAAGACCAAAAACACCAAAGAGGGGGACTCCCTGATTTCCTTTTCCATTCCCGAAGAAGCAAAGCCCATTATAAAAAAGTATATGAAAAAGAATACAGGGAAAATCATATTCGGGAAATACAAGAACTATACCTCCTGCTATAACCTGCTAGCCAGGAAAATCAGTCAATTAGGCAAGGTGGCAGGAATCAGGCATAAATTCACCCTATATTCAGCCCGCAAATCTTTCGTCCAACATGGATATGACCTGGGAATTCCTCTTAGTACACTGGAATACTGTATCGGGCAATCAATGAAAGAAGATAGACCAATCTTCAACTATGTCACAATAATGAGAAAACACGCTGATAAAGCAATCAGGGAAATACTTGACAACTTGAAAAATGAATAATCACATATAAAATAAATCACTAAGAATTTGCATAATAACCAAATGCTTATTATCTTTGTAGTGTCAAATAAGAGTTCTTAATTTTAATGTTTAACTGATGAAAGATGAAGAAAAAAAAGAATTAGAACAAGAGTATGAGAATTTAAAACTTCTCGCTTCATTTCACGAGGCCTATGGGGTTCCTGAAAATGCCAAAGAACGGGAAGCGCTTATAAATGACATACTCGATCGGATGAACGAAATCCAAGAGAAATTAAAAAAGTTGTAATTAACATCCCTCCCTTCGGGGAGGGACAAACATTAAAAGCTATGATAGATTGGAATGATTGCCTGCCAACAAAAGAAATGCAGGCTGACTTTGAAAGATTCAAAGAACTAAAAACCACAGAAGAAAAAGAAGCTTTCAAAAAGGAAATGCAGGATAAATATAATAAACTACCGGAAGCCCAAAAGGAAGCCTACAAAAAAGTATCTGAAGCTGGGCTAAAAGCAACGGTAAACGCCTGCAATGATTATATAGAAAGAGCGGAAGAAGCCATATTACGTGATAAACTTGGAGAATTGCCCGAAGCAATCTCATTCAGTTATATTGCAAAGAAATATTTTGGTAAAAGTAGAAACTGGCTATATCAGCGTATTAACGGGAATATAGTCAACGGGAAAAAGGCTCGCTTTACTGACAATGAACTCAAAACGTTCCTGAACGCTTTGAACGATGTTAGCGAAATGATTCATCAGACATCATTAAAAATCAGTTAAGCTCTTATTTGACACCATCCCTGCATTGAGCCGATGCAGGGATTTTTATTGTCTAATCGAAAAATAATTGTATCTTTGCAACATCAAGATAATACGGACATAATTCGGATTATTTTGGTTTGACTTTGGTGAGGGGGTGGTTCCCCTCACTTTTTTTATATCCACGATCGAACTTTTCACTTATATATTAGTACTATCTTATGTAACCCTTCTTGAGAGTTTGTTGATTCGTGTGTTGTTGATAAGAAGGAATTACAAAAGAAGGGGTAGATGCACCCCTTCTTTTTTACCATAATATAAAAACTATCCCTTCCAATAAAGTGACAGCTTATTATTATAAACTGTATAAAATTACTCTCCTCTATAGTTAAAAAGTTGACTTAACATTTTTTTCTTTGTATCATCCAAAGGCTTCATTATTAAATCTTTATATTTTTCATCTACCCATAAATTAACTCCGTCATCACCTATGTTACTTACAATCTTATCCCGACATTGATCACAAGCATCCAACATAGAATGATATAATGTCCCATCTATAGCCTCCAGAAAATTAACAAAGCGTTCATTCAATTTTCTAAAATCGGTTTGTATACTCTTTTCAACAGCTGATTTATCACATCCTTTTTCTTTTAATTTAGATAAATCTTTTTCTAAATCAGCAAATGAATCATATAGAAATTTTAAATTATAATCAAATATCAATGATTTTAATAAAGCAAACTTTCTATAAGCATATTTATCTTTAGAA
>NZ_DAWCXD010000147.1:0-11802 GCF_052357945.1 Bacteroides sp.
AAAGTAGAATAAAAGAAAAGAATATGGCAGAAGAAGTTGTATTAATGAAAGGAAACGAAGCCATCGCCCACGCAGCTATCCGTTGCGGTGCCGACGGTTACTTCGGTTATCCTATTACTCCCCAATCGGAAGTGTTGGAAACGCTTGCCGAACTGAAACCGTGGGAAACAACCGGCATGGTAGTACTCCAGGCGGAAAGTGAAGTGGCAGCTATCAATATGGTATATGGAGGTGCAGGTAGCGGAAAGAAGGTAATGACCTCATCTTCAAGTCCGGGTGTGAGCTTGAAACAAGAAGGAATCTCTTATTTAGCCGGTGCCGAACTTCCTTGTCTGATTGTGAATGTAATGCGTGGCGGTCCCGGATTGGGAACTATCCAACCTAGCCAGGCTGACTACTTCCAGACAGTAAAAGGTGGTGGTCATGGAGACTACAAACTGATTGCCCTCGCTCCGGCATCCGTACAGGAAATGGCGGATTTCGTAGCATTAGGATTCGAACTGGCCTTCAAATACCGTAATCCGGCTATTATCCTTGCTGACGGTGTGATCGGTCAGATGATGGAAAAGGTTGTTCTTCCTGCACAAAAGCCACGCCGCACGGAAGCAGAAGTAATTGAACAATGTCCATGGGCTGCTACCGGAAAAGCAAAAGACCGCAAACCGAATATTATCACTTCCCTTGAATTGAAACCGGAAGCAATGGAAATCAACAACCTCCGTTTTCAAGCTAAATATCGTGAAATTGAAGAAAATGAAGTACGCTTCGAAGAGATCAACTGCGAAGATGCAGAGTATTTGATTATCGCTTTCGGTTCAATGGCACGTATTGGCCAGAAAGCAATGGAACTAGCTCGTGAAAAAGGAATTAAAGTAGGTATCCTTCGCCCGATTACACTGTGGCCGTTCCCAACCAAAGCAATTGCTGCATACGCTGATAAAGTAAAAGGTATGCTCGTTACGGAACTAAATGCCGGACAGATGATTGAAGATGTCCGTCTCGCTGTTAACGGTAAAGTAAAGGTAGAACATTTCGGACGTCTAGGTGGCATCGTTCCCGATCCGGATGAAATTGTAACTGCCTTGAAAGAAAAAATAATCAAATAACGAAACAATGAATCCCGATAAAATAAGAAACGTACTGAACATCCTATTTATGATATTGGCTGTTGCAGCCATCATCACCTACTTTGTAGCAAAAGATGATTTCAAAATGTTTATCTACGTATGCGGCGCGGCAATCTTTGTCAAGCTGATGGAGTTTTTTATACGGTTCACCAACAGATAAGGAGATGAAGTTATGACTAAAGAAGAAATAATCAAACCCGAGAATCTGGTTTACAAAAAACCGACTCTGATGAACGATAACGCCATGCACTACTGCCCGGGTTGCAGTCACGGTGTGGTACACAAACTCATTGCCGAAGTCATTGAGGAAATGGGTATGGAAGATAAAACTGTGGGAATCTCTCCGGTGGGATGTGCAGTGTTTGCCTACAACTATCTCGATATTGACTGGCAAGAAGCAGCACACGGACGTGCTCCTGCTGTGGCAACTGCTGTGAAACGCCTGTGGCCGGACCGTCTTGTTTTCACTTATCAGGGCGACGGTGACTTGGCTTGCATCGGTACAGCCGAAACAATCCACGCTTTGAACCGTGGTGAAAATATCACGATTATCTTTATCAATAATGCGATCTATGGTATGACAGGCGGCCAGATGGCTCCGACTACACTGGTAGGTATGAAGAGCTCGACTTGTCCTTACGGACGTGACGTTGAACTTCACGGCTATCCATTGAAGATTACTGAAATCGCAGCCCAACTGGAAGGAACTGCTTACGTAACCCGTCAGTCCGTACAATCTGTGCCGGCTATCCGTAAGGCCAAGAAGGCAATCCGCAAGGCTTTTGAGAACTCCATGAACGGTAAAGGTTCCAACCTGGTAGAAATCGTTTCCACTTGTAGTTCAGGCTGGAAGATGACTCCGGAGAAGGCGAACAAATGGATGGAAGAACACATGTTCCCATTCTATCCGCTGGGTGATTTAAAAGATAAAGAATAACGCTAAAAGTCAACAGAACAATGAAAGAAGAAATAATTATAGCAGGATTCGGTGGACAAGGCGTATTGTCTATGGGTAAGATTCTGGCATATTCCGGTTTGATGGAAGGCAAAGAAGTGACCTGGATGCCCGCTTATGGTCCCGAACAACGAGGTGGAACAGCCAACGTTACAGTTATTGTAAGCGATGACAAAATATCCTCACCGATTCTTAGTAAATACGACGCTGCCATCATTCTGAATCAGCCTTCACTCGAAAAGTTTGAAAGCAAAGTGAAACCCGGCGGTATCCTGATTTATGACGGTTACGGAATTATCAACCCTCCTACCCGTAAGGATATTAAGGTATATCGTATCGACGCAATGGATGCAGCCAACGAGATGAATAATGCCAAAGCATTCAACATGATCGTACTTGGCGGATTATTGAAGCTTCGCCCCATCGTAACGTTGGAGAATGTTACCAAAGGACTTAAGAAAACCCTGCCGGAACGCCACCATCACCTGATTCCTATGAACGAGGAAGCTATCAAGAAAGGTATGGAGTTAATCCGTGAGGTTTAATTAACAGATAATGTACAATGGATAATTGATAATTATTAGCTACGTATAATACGTATGCAACATAATTTTCAATTATCCATTATCATTAAATCAATTAAAGTAAGTATCTTTGCCTCCAATTATGAGACGAATCTTACTATTATATATAATCTTTTCCGTTATAGGTTTGACAACTGTCCATGCACAGTTCGATAATGGTCGCCAGAGAGTGGACGAAAACGGATACGACCAATACGGTAACCAGGTGGACCCTGCCATGATTCCGGACAGACTGGATAGTGCAAATGTAGAAGTACAGGGGTTACCTCCGAAATTATATATGTGGCGTATTAATAATCAGTTGGGCGACCGGACTATCATCCCGGCGGATACTGCTTATCACCACTTCCAGAATTCAAATCTTACCGAAGGACTTACCGGACATTATAATTATCTGGCCAATATGGGTTCTCCCCGTATGTCACGCATCTTCTTTGAACGTCGTGATCCGGAACCTACTATCTTTATGGAGCCTTTCTCCAGTTTCTTTATTCGTCCTACGGAGTTCAATTTCACCAATAGTAATGTACCTTATACCAATCTGACGTATCATAAAGCCGGTAATAAAATAAACGGAGAAGAACGCTTTAAGTCTTATTTCTCTGTCAATGTAAACAAGAAGCTGGCTTTCGGTTTTAACATAGATTACTTGTACGGACGAGGATATTATAATAACCAGAATACGGCTTATTTCAATGCGGCAATTTTCGGTAGTTATATCGGCGACCGTTATCAGATGCAGGCAATATACAGCAACAATTACCTCAAGACAAATGAAAACGGAGGTATTGAGGACGACCGATACATCACTGCGCCTGAAGAGATGGCACAAGGGCAAAGGGAATATGAATCAACCAATATCCCGACCGTACTAAGCGCCACAACCAACCGTAATCATGACTTTTACGTATTCCTGACCCAACGTTACAATCTGGGATTCAGCCGCGACATACCACAGGCCGAAAATGACACTACTCCCGCCAAACAAGAATTTGTGCCGGTCACTAGTTTTATACATACCATTCAGGTAGAGCGTGCACGTCATAGTTTCAACTCGGATGATGACATGCGTGAAAAAAACTATTATCAAAACACCTATTTGGAGCCGGATAATCCGATTGCCAGAGACAGTACTACCTACATGGGTATCAAGAATACCATAGGTATAGCTCTACTCGAAGGATTCAATAAATATGCCAAAGCCGGACTCACGGCATTTGCTTCCTATAAAATCAGCAAGTATACTCTTATGAATATGGAGGGGAATCCGTTGCCCGACAAATACAATGAAAATGAAATATTTGTTGGAGGCGAATTATCCAAACGTGAAGGAAATGTACTTCATTACCATGCCATTGGTGAAGTGGGACTTGCCGGAAAAGCAATCGGACAATTCAATGTGAAAGGAGATATCGACCTTAACTTTCCGTTATGGAAAGACACTGTGAGCCTTATAGCCCGTGGTGAAGTCAGCAATAAGCTTGCACCTTTCTATATGCGTCATTATCATTCCAAACATTTCATGTGGGACAATGATATGGACAAAGAATTTCGTACCCGTATTGAAGGAGAATTAAGCATTGCACGTTGGAGAACACGTTTGAAAGCAGGAGTTGAAAACATAAAGAATTACACTTATTTCAACCAACAAGCGGTGCCGGAACAGAAAAGCGGCAGTATACAGGTGTTGTCAGCAAGTCTTAATCAGGACTTCAAATTGGGAATCTTCCATTTAGATAATGAAGTAACCTGGCAAAAGTCCAGCGACCAGACCGTATTGCCTTTGCCTGATCTTTCGCTGTATCACAATTTCTATATGCAGTTCAAGCTGGCAAAGAAAGTGCTTAGTGTACAATTGGGTGCCGATGTGCGTTATTTCAGTAAATACAATGCCCCTGCTTATATGCCGGCTATCCAAAACTTCTATTTACAACCGGAGAATGACCAGGTAGAGATAGGAGGTTATCCGATCGTGAATGTATACGCAAACTTACATCTAAAGCGTACACGTTTCTATGTAATGATGTATCACGTGAATCAAGGTATGAGCAGCCCGAATTACTTCTTGTCTCCTCACTACCCTATCAACCCACGTGTACTGAAATTCGGTCTTTCATGGAATTTCTATGATTAACAAAATCTATATGGCTTATGGTAACACGCCCCAAATTGAGACTGTCCCGATATTTAGTGCCCGTAATCATTGTATTGGCAATCATCTTTTCTATCCGCCAATGCGGTAATCAGGAAAAGCCGTCAGGACACCCGCGTGATTATGCAGCCATTGCCAAAGAAGGTATATTGCGTGTAGCGACTGAATATAACTCGATCAGTTTCTACGTGGACGGTGATACCGTTTCCGGTTTCCATTACGAACTGATACAGGCTTTTGCCCATGACAAGAGATTGAAAACCGAAATAACACCCCTGATGAGTTTTGAAGAACGGCTGGAAGGATTAAGCGAAGGACGTTACGATGTAATTGCCTGCGGCATATTAGCTACCAGCGAACTGAAAGATTCTCTGCTCCTCACCTCTCCCATCACGCTCAACAAACAAGTGCTCGTGCAACGGAAAGAAAACGGAGAAAACAACTCACTCTATATCCGTAACCAACTGGACTTGGCCGGGCGGACACTTCACGTAGTAAAAGGCTCTCCCTCCATCCTGCGTATCCAAAACCTGGGAAATGAAATCGGAGATACCATTTATATCAAAGAAATAGATAAATACGGTTCCGAACAATTAATCTCAATGGTAGCTCATGGAGATATCGACTATGCCGTTTGTGACGAAAGCATCGCACGCGCGGCCGCCGATTCCATCCCACAGATAGATATAAATACAGCCATCAGCTTTACACAATTCTACTCATGGGCAGTCAGCAAACAATCACCCGCTTTACTCGATAGTTTGAATACATGGCTGGATAAATTCCAAAAGGAGAAAGAATACCAGAAGATTTATAAAAAGTACTATGATAAAGAATAACCTTATCATTTTACAGTTCAGAAGAAAACAATCAAAAACAGAATGTAAGATAGATATATTCATGTCTATTTCCAGAAATAAACTCCCAAAGACTTGACTTTCGCTTTCGGATGTCGTATCTTTACAGAGTTAATGATAAAGTAGTTTCAATTAAACTACATGCAAAGGAGGGAATCGCGATTCTCTCCTTTCTTTTTATCCAGCCGGGAAAAACCTCTCCCCGCCCCGGCTTTTCCTTGCGCTTTGCCCGGTGGTTATGGTTCTTCAGCCGGAGGATCAGCAGTGTTCACCTTACTTCTTACCGAAATGAAGTATATATCCGCCTCAAACAGACGTCCTGTTTGCCTGAAACAAAGCCTTTGTTCCGATAAAACGGAGCTTCTGTTGAAACAAAACCCAATGTCTGTTTTCCAACTGTTCCCGCTAAGTTAATAATCAATAAAGTTGCTCTTGACAAAAAATAGCTTTATCTTTGGGGGTTGTTAGAACAGACACAATAGGTATATTATGAGTGAAAAGATTATCAAATGGGGCTTCATTGGTTGCGGAGAAGTAACCAAGACGAAAAGCGGTCCCGCTTTCCAGAAAGTAGAACATTCGGAAGTCGTAGCCGTGATGAGTCGTGACGGCGCGAAAGCGAAAGCGTATGCCAAAGAGAGAGGAATCAAGAAATGGTATGACGATGCACAGGAGCTGATAGATGATCCGGAAGTAAACGCTATCTATATCGCCACTCCTCCTTCTTCACACGCTACGTATGCCATTATGTCCATGAAAGCGGGCAAACCGGCCTATATTGAGAAGCCAATGGCGGTGACGTATGAAGAATGTACCCGAATCAACCGCATATCCAATGAAACGGGAGTTCCCTGTTTCGTAGCATACTATCGCCGTTATCTTCCCTATTTCCAGAAAGTAAAGGAATTAGTAGAGAACGGGACGATCGGCAACGTTATCAATGTACAGATTCGTTTTGCCCAGCCACCACGCGATCTGGATTACAACCGTGATAATCTTCCCTGGCGTGTGCAGGCTGATATTGCCGGAGGCGGCTACTTCTACGACCTTGCTCCGCATCAGATTGATTTGTTGCAGGATATGTTCGGTTGCATCCTCGAAGCAAGCGGTTACAAGAGTAATCGCGGCGGGCTTTATCCTGCTGAAGATACATTAAGCGCCTGTTTCCAATTTGACAACGGACTGGTGGGTAGTGGTTCCTGGTGCTTCGTAGCCCATGATTCTGCCCGCGAAGACCGCATAGAGATTATCGGTGACAAAGGAATGATTTGCTTTTCCGTCTTCACATACGAACCTATCGGACTACATACCGAGAAAGGACGGGAAGAAATCTGTATCGGCAACCCGGAACACGTGCAACAGCCTCTTATCCAAGCAGTAGTAGATCACTTATTGGGTAAGTCGGTTTGCTCTTGCGACGGCGAAAGCGCAACGTTGACTAACTGGGTAATGGACAAGATCTTAGGTAAGCTATAACCCTAAAAAAAGCAAAAAAAGTTCCTTCTTTTTCTGGATTCTGCCGGTATTGTTAAAAAATAAATAGGGACATCCCATTGTATATTGTTAGTTTTTTCTATCTTTGTAGAAAGAAGCAAAGAAGAAATAAAACTAACAATATATTTTTTGTGCCATGACTAAAGAAGCTTTAATGAGAAAAGCAATCGAGCTTTCAAAAAAGAATGTTGAAAATGGTGGAGGTCCTTTCGGTGCTGTGATTGCCACGAAAGACGGAGAAATAGTTGCAACAGGAGTTAATCGTGTCACCGCGTCTTGTGATCCTACGGCCCACGCCGAGGTAAGTGCCATACGTGCCGCAGCAGCCAAACTCGGAACGTTTAATCTTAGCGGATACGAAATCTATACTTCCTGCGAACCTTGCCCCATGTGCCTGGGTGCTATTTATTGGGCACGCCTGGATAAGATGTACTATGGAAACAACAAGACCGATGCCAAGAACATCGGCTTCGACGACTCTTTTATCTATGACGAACTGCAACTGAAACCTGAAGACAGAAAGCTGCCTTCCGAAATCCTACTACATAATGAAGCCCTTACTGCCTTCAAAGCCTGGGTGGCCAAAGAAGACAGAGTAGAATATTAGAAACCTCTCACTATTATTAACCTATTAATTACCCTCAAATGAAAAGAAAAAGCCTTTTATTTGTCATGGCATCAGTATGCCTGTTCAGTTGTCAACAGCAAGAAGAACTGCAAGATCCCAGTAAAGGAGTGATCGACTTTTCTACTTCTATTGACCAAAGTATCAACAATGCTCTTACTCGTAACAGCAGTAGTCTGACACTTCCGTTAAAAAGCAATTTCGCTGCCGGAGATGTTATCTCCATGTCCGTTGCCGAGCAGGATTATCATCCGTTTGCCATAGGCATGGATAGCCAGACCTGGAACGAAGCAAGCACCGATTCGGAAACGGTTACTTTCTATGCTCATTATCCTGAATTGACCGACGAAGCTGCTACTACCAGATCATTGAGCAGCCGCTATCGTGAAATCAAGGGCGGCTTAGAATATTTGTTCGGTACAGCCCAAACCAACAAAGGTTCTAAGAATGTTGCTCTTGCATTCAAGAGAATGACAACGCCCGTCGTTCTGCTTGACGAGAACAACCAGCCTTACGAAGGTAGAGCAATCGTTAAACTGTTCTTGAAGAACAAAGGTGTACAGGACCTGTTCAGCGGTAAAATCGAAGCTGACCCCAATGCAAAACCGGAATACATTGATATCCGGAAAGTATCTGAAGGTATCTTGACTAACTTGATTCCGCAGATCATCAAAGCCGGCGAGAAAATAGGAACGGTTATCCTGGAGGACGGTAAAGAAGAACCTATCATCGCAGAGGAGGACATTACCATAGAAGCCGGAACTCCTGTTGCGGTAAAAATGTACGCAAGACGCGGAATCATTGACGAACGAACTCCACTATTCAGATAAGACTAAAGAATAAAAAGTGATACTAATAAAAATCCCCGGAACCGCTGTAGACACTCAGCATTCCAGGGATTTTTTACACACAAAAGTTATTATTGAAATTGAAAACTGTCTTTTTTAGGTTAGAAACGCATACCTACGGTAAATAACACTTGACTGCGTGTATTCGTAACTTTCGTTGCTTCCGGTGAACCAATGACTGTATCACCACCATCTACAAATCCATTCACAAACGGATAGAAATTTTCTTTATATGTAGAGTATTTATAAGCTAAATCAGCATAAAACATTGATCCGCGATAACCAATACCCAATGTATAATTACTCATTGATTTAGAATTGGCAAAATCTGTATCTGTCTGAATAGAGTTAATAGCCAAATCTTTGAAAGCATCCTGATGGAAAGCCGCAGTACTATAATTATATCCTGCCCTAAAAGCAAACTGTGGAATCACCTTATACTCTAGGCCAAGACGGACTGTACTAACCCCTTTCAACATAGACGTCGTACTATTCTCAAATTCATAAGCAGAAGAATTACCTTCAGTATCTTTAAACTTCATGGAAGAATAATCTTGATACTCATACTCTGCTCCTAAAGCCAAACTCTTGCCTACCGTATATCCCAAACTTACATTATAAGTCCAAGGAGCCTGAAAATCGAAAGGAAGGATCATGTCCCCTTTTCCCGGAAGATTATCCCATGATCTCACGTCATATCCCTTTATTTCTCCAGTTACAACATCCATCACATCCGATATAACTTGTGCACTCGTTTTATAATCCAAACTATAGAATATTGGCGTATGTATAGCTAATCCAACTCGAAAAGGCGAATATTCAAAAGGACGAATAATAGCCCCCAACTTCACGTCAAAGCCAGACCCCTTTATTCTATTCCAACTCTGCAAATTATATCCTTCATCGTTTCCATAATCCTCATCATAAAAAGTATACTTATTATAATCTACAGAATAAGCACCCAGCGTCAACCCCAAATATACCCGATCATTAAAATTAAACGATACATTAAAATCATATTGATCAATTCCCCCGCGTTCTTCCGAACGAAAATTTGCATATCCATTATCTAACATTCCTTCAAAATGTCCAGGAGAGATATAAAGAGGATTACCATTTATATCCTTATACTGTACCTCCTTCCCTTGTTCATCCTTATAGGTATAAGGAATATTGTTCACCCCTCCTGTTTTGTCATGTATTGTAATATCTCTAATCAGCCCAGCATCAGCTCCTAAAATAGATAGCCAACCAATACCATTATCCGTATAAGGCGAATCTCCCCATTTTTCAATGCCAGCTGCTTGAGATGCCATTAGATAAGTTTGGGAGTAAAGTCCCAAATTCCCTTCCATGCGCATGTTATTATTAAATGATTTCGCTTTATGATAGTTAAAACCGAAATTCACAAAACGCAGCGGAGTTTCATTACCAATCTTCGAAGAAAACACAAACCCGATGTTATTAAAATCTCCTTTAGTTAAATCGGAATTAAACTTTTTCCCCAAATACTGACTTTCATTCCCATAAAGAGAAAATCCAAATGAAGTCATTACATCACTACTACGATAAAGACCAATACCTGCCGGATTAGTCCCCATTGTAGATATGTCTCCTCCAAGAGCTCCCATAGCTCCACCCATACCCACAAATCGAGCAGTTCCATTTAAATCTTTTCCTGTTAATTTGGCACCATCATATATCGTTTGTGCCATTCCCCAAGGTGCTATCATCAACATCCCTAGAGCAATTAAAACACTTATCTTTTTCATTCTTGTAAAACCGTTTAATTAATACTTATCTTCTGGCACTGCCGCTACGAGAGGAGCCCCCACCTGATGATGACCTAGAAGAACCACCGCTCGAATAACTGCCCCGAGAACTACTACCACCAGACGAAGCTGGAGAATAACTACGTGAAGAAGAACGAGAAGTACCATAGGAAGAAGAACGGGTGTTACTATTACTTGCTGGAGAATAAGTACGCGGTGCTTCTGAACTACCACGACTATAAGTTGATCTTGCACTACTGCTCCTTGTTGTGGTTCCAGACGAACGCGAATAACCTGAAGAACCAGTCGAACGGGAAAATGAAGAGCTTCCGCTACTTCTAGTACTGCTTGGACGAGAATAAGTAGCACTGCTACGACTACTTGAGCTACTACGTTCACCTGAAGTTCGTGTTCCCACTACACGTCTGGAAGTAGTTCCCCTACTATAAGTAGAACCAGAAGAACGAACAGAACTGCCTTCAGAACGAACTGCAGAACCTCCACGAACTGAAGAGCCACTGGAGCGAACGGCACTCGAACCATAACGACGAACAGTGGACGAGTTTCTGTAACTGCTTTGTCCAGAAGAACGACGGTTTGTATAGGTAGGACCTGTCCAACGACCGCTTCCACCTCCGCCCCAGCCCCAGCTAGGACCACCATGCCAGTGGTGATGATGTCCCCAATATCCGCCGCCATACCAGCCACCCCAGTAGCCGCCGCCCCAATAACCGGGGTAATATCCCCAAGAGTAGTAAGGACGATTCCATCCCCAGCCATAGTTCCATCCCCAGCCGTAAGAGCCATAACGCCAATCCCACCAAAGCGGGTTACTGAACGTCGGGAATGCATAAGCATACATACCATCGGTATATACGTTCCAGTCCCATGAATTCGGACCGTAAACTACATCCCAGTACAACGGACTGCTGATACTGATAGCAAAACGCGGATTGCGGAAACGGATGATACGTTCAGCGTATTCATAGTCGTCTTCCGTACCATTGAATTCGCCCGTCACCCACTCTCCGTCCAAATCCGGATTAGATTTTTCTTTTATATATAAGGTATCATTATCCATTACGAATTCATTTTCACGTGCATCGTAACGGCGGTTATATTCATCCACATCCCGTGTTCTTCCCTTACGGTCCTGAACAACCACTGTAGTACCCGGTGAAGTATAGATGTTAGTCGTCACCT
Organism: Bacteroides sp.; assembly: GCF_052357945.1. Lineage (GTDB taxonomy): Bacteria > Bacteroidota > Bacteroidia > Bacteroidales > Bacteroidaceae > Bacteroides. The sequence continues at coordinate 11,618 of NZ_DAWCXD010000147.1, forward strand.
GTTTCTTCGGTTCCTTCTTAACCGGAGTTTCTTTCTTCTCCTGTTTGTCTTTGGAAGGTACGAAGTAAAGGTCGTCATCAACGCTTTGTGCAAAGATACCTATCGGAAGGCACAAGGCAAATAGCAAGAAATAAACAATCTTTTTCATATCATCTCGGTTTATGTAATTACTTAAACTTATTCAC
>NZ_DAWCXD010000148.1:0-11553 GCF_052357945.1 Bacteroides sp.
TAATGCTCCCCTATCGCAGTCTGTGGTCGAATACCAAATTTGCTTTTGAAGTGTTAGACCTGCAAGCCGGAGATAAGATCGTATCCATGCTCCCTATGGCACACATGTACGGACTGGCTTTCGAATTCCTTTATGAGTTCTCCGTGGGTTGCCACATCTACTTCCTTACTCGCATGCCGAGTCCGAAAATCATTTTCCAGGCTTTCGAAGAGGTGAAACCTAATCTGATTGTTGCCGTACCGCTTATCATCGAAAAAATCATCAAGAAGAGCGTACTTCCGAAACTGGAAACTCCTGCAATGAAGATCTTACTAAAAGTACCTATCATCAATGACAAGATAAAAGCAACGGTACGCGAAGAAATGATTAAAGCATTTGGCGGAAACTTCAAAGCTGTTATTGTAGGAGGTGCTGCTTTCAATCAGGAAGTAGAACAGTTCTTGAAAATGATTGATTTCCCTTATACAGTAGGATATGGAATGACGGAATGTGGTCCGATTATCTGTTACGAAGATTGGAGAAGATTCAAACCGGGTTCATGCGGAAAAGCTGTACCACGTATGGATGTGAAAGTGTTGTCATCTGATCCCGAGAACATTGTTGGCGAAATCGTATGTAAGGGTCCGAATGTGATGTTGGGATATTACAAAAACGAAGAAGCCACCCAGGAAGTTATCGACAAAGACGGATGGCTGCATACAGGTGACCTGGCTTTGATGGATGCTGAAGGAAATGTTACGATCAAAGGACGCAGCAAGAACCTGTTATTGAGTGCTAGCGGACAGAATATCTACCCGGAAGAAATTGAAGATAAATTGAACAACCTGCCATACGTGGCTGAAAGTATTATCGTTCAGCAAAACGAAAAACTTGTCGGACTTGTTTATCCTGATTTTGACGACGCTTTCGCTCATGGTTTGAAGAATGAAGACATCGAGCAAATAATGGAAGAAAACCGTGTGGCACTGAATGATACGCTACCGGCTTACAGCCAAATATCCAAGATGAAAATCTATCCGGAAGAATTCGAAAAGACACCGAAGAAGAGTATCAAACGTTATTTATACCAGGAAGCAAAAGGCTAATATAAAGTTAGCTGCATAGAGATATTACTTAAACCGAAAAGAGAAAGGAATGAAGATAAAGAAAACAATATTCACGGCAGCTATACTAATGGCTGCCGTTTGTTTACCGGCACAGAACAAGAGTGCAGGTATTAATATATCTATCTGGAAAGATATTTGTACGCAACCGCATGACAGTACACAGACGACTTATGTGAACATCGGTCTCCTGTCTACAATGAATCGCTTGAACGGTGGGGGTATCAATGCATTGGGAAGTGTGGTACATGGTGACATGAACGGAGTACAGATCACCGGATTAGCCAATCTGGCAGGTGGAACAATGAGGGGTGTCCAGCTAGCCGGTATCAGTAATATCAGCGGCAACAACACCGTAGGGCTTTCTGCTGCCGGACTAGTAAATATCACTGGCGACAGAACACAAGGAGTAATCATATCCGGTTTAACCAGTATCGGAGGAGATAATACCTCGGGGTTAATGATTAGCGGTTTCATGAATGTGACGGGCAATATGGCTTCGGGGCTACACTTTTCCGGAGCGGCAAATATTACAGGGCAGAGTTTCGGCGGCTTGATGGCTTCCGGACTTTTGAATGTAGTAGGCGAACACATGAACGGCTTGCAGATGGCAGGAATTGCCAATATAACCGCATCGAAACTGAATGGGGTGCAAATAGCATTATGTAATTATGCAACGCAGGCCCGCGGGCTTCAAATTGGCCTTGTCAATTATTACAAGGAAGATATGAAGGGATTCCAACTCGGATTGGTTAATGCGAATCCTGATACAAGAGTGCAAATGATGGTGTATGGTGGAAATGCTACGCCTGCCAATATAGGTGTACGCTTCAAGAACCAATTGTTTTATACCATTCTGGGAATCGGCTCCATGTATCAGGGATTGAATGATAAGTTTTCGGCAAGTGCATCCTATCGTGCTGGCTTGTCCTTCACTCTTTACAAAGGCTTATCCATCAGCGGAGACCTTGGCTACCAGCATATCGAGGCTTTCGATAACAAAGACGAGGTGATTCCGAAACGTTTATATGCATTGCAGGCACGTGCCAATCTGGAATATCAATTTACCAGGAAGTTCGGTATCTTTGCAACAGGCGGTTATGGGCTAACCAGATTCTATAATAAATCAAGCAATTACGATAAAGGAGCGATTATAGAAGCAGGCATTGTTCTTTTCTAAATAAAATTACAATGAACGTTGAGATGAACATAACTACAATTAGAGAATACCAGCCAACAGATAAGAATGCTGTAATAGATTTAATCAGACAGAACACGCCTGCATATTTTGCACCGAAAGAAGAAGCTGATTTTAGCAACTATCTGGATAGCGAACGTGAACTTTATTTTGTTCTATTACTCAACAAGAAGGTTGTAGGCTGTGGCGGAATAAATTTTACAAAGGATAAAGCCAGCGGAAAAATAAGTTGGGATATCATACATCCCCAGTACCAAGGCAAATCGTTAGGAGCACAATTATTAAAATATAGAATTGAAATATTAAAGTCCATTGATGGTATTCAAAAAATAACCGTTAGAACTTCACAATTAGCCTATAAATTCTACGAAAAGCAAGGATTCACACTGAAAGAAATCCAAAGAGACTATTGGGCCAAAGGCTTTGATATGTATAGTATGGAATATAACGGGCATTAATAATAAAAGTGCAATTCAATATTAATAATGAATTGCACTTTTCCTTATGTATCAAGTAAATAAAGACACTATATTTTAAGCATTACTAAAACTATCAAATGATAAATGATGGTTTTAAGCCCTTATCATTTCAATCTATCACACTTTTTCTTTTATCAGACCAGTACGATAAGCAACAAGCAGTTTCTTCAAATCCTGTATTTGAGTCACTAGTTCTTTTCCCTTATCGGTATCTTTCACCATCATTCGTTGCGAATTAAATTCGAGAACGAAGTTGGTCGATTTGATATCAAGCCCCTCTTCAATGGCTTTCTGACGAGACTGGAACGGTTCGTGCTGTACGAGTTGCATACCATGAGAATGATAAACAAGCGTATATCCCGCAATTCCCGTTTCCGGCTGATAAGCTTTTGAAAAACCACCATCAATAACGAAAAGCTTGCCATTGGCTTTCATAGGTTGTTCTCCCTGAATCGTCTTCACAGGCACATGACCGTTGATTATATGCGAATGAGGCCCTGAAGCTCCAAACTCTGTCAAAATCTGGTCACAAATATCTTCCCGGTTACGCAATGTGTAATAATAGCCTTTCTTTTCTTTATGTAACTCTTTATCTTCTACAAAATAGCGCTCAAAAGTCGCCATCTTATCTTTATCGAACAAAGGAGCTTCCGGACCACACCACATATACCAGATATAATCCATAGCAAATTCCTTATCCTCCTCTCCTTCTTCATCGAAATAAGCGGTACGGATCAATTGATCGGCTTTATCCAGCAATTTATGTCCCCAGTATTCCTTACCACGTATTTTGACATGTTTAAAGCTGCCATCCTCATTCAGAGGAACAGAAGCATGATAAAGAAGATTCGAGTTTGAAACCAGATACATACCGCCATAGGTAAACAGACAACGCATGTGCTTCTTCAATTTCTCACTATTCATAAATGAATAATGAATCTTTTCTACCAATTCGCGTTCTTCTTCAGTCAGTCGGTAAGGATCTGCCGGGTCTACAGTCGGGAAGTTGGTATCACGCAAAGCATATTCTTTTCCTTCATATACAAAGACGCCGCGTTCAAAATCAATCTTCTCCAGAAGTTTACGATTAGCCATTCCGAATTCCGGACGGCGGTCGATGATTTCAGCTTCCAGCTTAAACTGGATAATGGTAATGGCTTTATGCATTTGAGTAATCAAACGCAAAGTCTTCTCATTATAATGAGCATCGGCAAAGTTCATTTTCGGCATGAAGATTGCGCAAGGATCATCGGCATACGTATCCATTGCAAAAGTAGCCAATGGAAGCAAATTGATTCCGTATCCGTCTTCAAGTGTACCCAGATTACCATAGCGCATGGACATACGTATCACGTTAGCGATACAACTATCATTACCGGAAGCTGCTCCCATCCAAAGAATATCATGATTTCCCCATTGAATATCGAAGTTGTGGTAATTACACAATGTATCCATAATGATATGTGCACCGGGACCACGGTCGTAAATATCACCTACGATATGAAGAGAATCAATAGTCAAGCGCTGAATCAGATTACACATAGCGATAATGAAATCATCGGCACGCTTCGTAGTGATTATTGTGCTGATAATTACATTAATATAAGCATGCTTATTCGGTTCGATAGACGATTCGTGCAATAACTCCTGAATGATATAAGAGAATTCGGCAGGTAGTGATTTACGAACCTTCGAACGGGTATATTTGGAAGACACGTTCTGACAGACTTTCACCAGTTGGTTCAGCGTAATCAGATACCAATCATCCAGATCCTTTTCACGGGTCTTCACCAATTGGAGTTTCTCTTCGGGATAGTAAATCAACGTGCAGATTTCTTTCTTTTCAGCTTCACGAAGAGTGTTGCCGAATATTTCATTTACTTTACGTTTTACCGCACCGGAAGCATTTTTCAGTACATGCTGAAAAGCTTCATATTCTCCATGAATATCAGTCAGGAAATGTTCTGTCCCTTTAGGTAGATTTAAGATAGCCTCTAGGTTGATTATTTCCGTACTGGCATCGGCAATGGTAGGAAAACTTCGGGAAAGCAGTTGCAGGTAACGGAGATCACTCACAATGCTTTCAGGAGTTATGTTACTTTGAGCAGTCATTCTATTTACTATTTTACTATTTACAATTTATTAATTGGCAACTTATTATTAGTTGACAACTTACCATTTAGTAACTCAAAAAAGGAATTTATTAATTCCTCTCCTTTTATTGTCACAAATTTATCTATTTTAAACGATTCCTGATTAAGAAATGACTACTTTTTATTTACAAATCCATCATTTCTCAATCTTCAATTCTCAATTCTCAATTTAACAAGAACATTAACAACACTTGAGCGATAATTACCCGCAGGAACATACACAGCGGATAAACAGTCGCGTAGGCTACGGATGGGTTGTCGCCGGGAATTGTATCGTTTACATAGTTCAGTGCCATCGGATTTGCCATACTTCCGCACAACATACCAGATACAGTGCCGAAATCAATCTTCATCATCTTGAAAGCCACAACCCCCACCAGTACGGTTGGAATAATAGTCAATCCGGCTCCTAAAGCGATCCATAACAAACCTTCCGGACGGAATACGGTGTCGAAAAAATGAGCTCCGGCATCCAGTCCCAGACAAGCAAGGTACATGGAAAGTCCTAAGGCACGCAGCATCAGATTCGCGCTACGGGTGGTATAAGTAATCATGTGTATCCGCGGTCCAAAAGTTCCCAGAAGGATACCAACGATAATCGGTCCACCCGCTAATCCCAGCTTCACAGGAGTACTGACACCCGGAAAAGAGAAAGGAATCGCCCCCAATGCCAAACCGAGTACGATGCCGATAAACACAACAACCAGATTGGGTTCTTTCAAACTTTTTACAGCATTTCCAAGTACTTTCTCCACATTCTGAATAGCAGCAGCCTCTCCCACTACCGTCAGACGGTCTCCTAATTGAAGTACCAATCCCGGAGTAGCAAGCAACTGCACACCCGACCGATAAACACGGCTGATGTTAATCCCATAATGATTTCTCAACCGGAGTGAACCGAGTTTCTTACCATTCAGTTCGGGGCGGGTAACGACAATACGTTGAGAAATCAATTCACTATCAATCGCATTCCAGTCAATGTCCTCTTTATTCCAATCCGTATTTTCCTGTTCACCAAAAAGCACGGTCAAGGCCAAAGCATCTTTCTCCGCAGTTACCACCAGCAAACGGTCACCTTCCTTCAATATCTTGTCAGAAGTCGGAATACTTACATGTCCGTCACGCCATAAGCGGGAGATGACAAACTTCGGGTAACTCATGCGAGCTATATCCTTGATGCTTTTATTGAAAATAGCAGGATTGTGTACTTGAAACGCTGCAATGTAGGTTTTGTTCGCATCGTCTTTCTCTTTTATCTCCAAGTCTTCTTTGCGAACCAGCACTTTGCGAATTAATAAAACGGCAAGGATTACACCAACTACCCCCATCGGATAGGCTACCGCACATCCTAAAGCAGGAGTACTGCTGTCCATTCCCATCTGTTTCAATGTTTGTTGTGCGGCTCCCAACGCCGGAGTATTCGTCGTTGCTCCACAAAGGATACCAACCATATCAGGAAGAGAGACACCTGTCGCATAACTGGCCACCACCGTCAACAACGTTCCCAACAGAACAACTCCTAATGCCAGCATATTCAGTGTTACCCCTCCTTTGCGGAAAGAGCTAAAGAAACCGGGACCGACTTGCAAACCGAGAGAATAAACGAAAATGACCAGTCCGAAACTTTCTGCGTAGTTCAACATCTGCGGATCGACCGAAAGCCCGAGATGGCCGGCGAGGATGCCTGCAAAAAAAACAAAAGTGACTCCCAGGGAAACTCCCCAGAAATGCACTCTTCCCAAGCCCAGACCAATGGCAGAAATCAATGAAAGTACCACAACAGCCTGTAAGGCAGAATGTTCGAGAAATAGACTATATAACCACTCCATGTATATAAAAACTAATAGGGCGCAAAGATAAAAACTATTTAGTCCGGTTCAAAACTTTTAAGCTTTCATTTCGCGCCCTATTTATACCCTGAATCATATATCCTGAAATCTTATTGATTACCCTTTTACTTCGTTACCTATTATTTTGTTCCTAATAACTATCCTATTTCTATCTTAACTATCTTATCCTTCTCTTTTCACCTGCATCTTGTTATCCATCAAACGATTTTTCCCCTCTGTTTCTTTCCGTTTTATCTTTCATCATTTCCCCTGAAACTCTACAAAGTTATTTCGTCCGTCCAAATAACCGCTTAGCCTGTTTCCACCGATGTACACATCATCCAGATATGAAACATCATTCGGTCCGTATGACATACGAATGGAAGTCTGCGCATAATTCTCCCAGCTCCAACGGAAATTATATTCATACTGCTCTACTGCTCCGTTAGGATATTCCACCCGTATATAGTCAATTCCCGTACGATCTAAAAAGAAATCCAGTTCCTGACGACAATAGTTACCGTCCATGTCCCGGTAGAAACTAACCCAGGTACGGCTACACAAATCAGCCGAACGATTATAGTACCCTGCACCATTATTATCATCATCATAGAAACTGTCTATTTCCACTTCGCAAGAGGTAAAACTTACCATCAATATAGCCATCAAAGCCAAACCGAAGTATTTAAATGTGTTCGTTTTCATATTCCTTTATTTTTAACGGTTCTCTAATTATTATCTATCATTTATCTTTCGATAGAACAAAAGTAGAGAATGAATTTTCCTTATGAAACTGAAAACTCCTACTTATCGGGAGGAAATTGCCTAAATCTAGGGGTAAATCTCCCCAATGAAGTCTATTTCAAAGAATTCTTGTATCTTTGCCTCCTGCTAACAACACATGAAATCATCTGTCGCATGAAGTCAATCAAATCCCATATCACCCAACTGCTGAAATCCCTCAATGAGGGAGTATTCGAAAAAGAACATACCATCGCACTCTCCCTATTATCTGCCATGGCAGGTGAAAGTATCTTTCTATTGGGCCCTCCGGGAGTAGCCAAGAGCTTAGTGGCGCGCAGGCTCAAACTGGCTTTTAAAGATGCGGATGCTTTTGAATATCTGATGTCTCGTTTCAGTACACCGGATGAAATATTCGGCCCCGTCTCCATCTCAAAATTGAAAGATGAAGATACATACGAACGTATTACAAAAGGATACTTGCCGACAGCATCGATTGTCTTCCTGGATGAAATATGGAAAGCCGGTCCTGCTATCCAAAATTCTCTTTTGACAGTAATCAATGAAAAGATATATCGCAACGGACAATTTACGGTGCGTGTTCCTCTGAAAGCACTGATTGCCGCGTCCAACGAACTACCCGCAAAAGGTGAAGGACTGGAAGCCTTATACGACCGTTTCCTGATCCGCCAGTTTGTCGGATGCATTGAACAGGAATATGCTTTCGACCAGATGATTTCTTCTACACGGGAAGTAGAACCTGAAATCCCGGCAAAACTCCAGGTAGACGATGAATTATACAATCAAATACAAGCTGAAAGTGAGAAAGTAGGTATCCACTATACCATCTTCGAGCTGATTCACAATATCAAACGAGAAATCGAGCAATATAATACAGGGCGGGATGAAAACACCCCTCCGATCTATATATCCGACCGCCGTTGGAAAAAAATAGTAGGTCTGCTCCGCACCTCGGCCTATCTGAACGAATCTCCGGGAATTCACTTCTCCGACTGCTTGCTGATGAGTGCCTGTCTGTGGGATGAAGTTTCGCAGCTCCCCATCATCGAAAACATAGTGGAACAGTCGATTGCACGGGGAATCAATACATATTTATTGGGAGAAAAACGACTGGAACAGAAACTGGATACATTGAAAGAAAACATGAAGTCCGAACACAGCCTACGGGAACTTAGCGATCCGGGAATCCAGGTCGTAGATACCTTCTATCATCGCATAGAAGATTACCATATTGCCGGAAATTTACTCATCTTTGCTTCGGATTACCAGTCTTTGAGGAAAGACAGCAACCGGTTGTTTTATATCCAACAGGATAAATTCCGTCCGGTCAACAAAATCCTGAAAGCCTACGATTTCGTAAAGAACAGAAATATCGCACAAAAGAATATTTATTCCCTCCGAAAAGGGAAACGATCCGTTTTCGTCAACAATCAGGAGTATCCACTACTATGTTATGATAATTGCGAACCTTTGCCAGCACAGCAGGACGGCAGTACTCCGTTCGAATTTACATTGCAGGAAGTGATAGATTTACTTCATCAAATGGAGGTAGAATATAAAACAATCTCCGAGCGGGAAACAGCATATACAAAGGAACATCTTTTCTTAAGCTCATCGCAAAAAAGCAAAATTAAGCGAATCTTAGGGGAAACTGCACATATCATAGAGAACTACCGGAACGAACTTCGCATCATCGCTCATGCCCATGAACAAGAGAACAGAGAGTATTAGGCTCAAACACCTGCAAGACATTTATTACGAAAAATTGCAGGGAATAGCCTATGATGTGTACGACGAACAACTACACAATCTGATTATCCGTCCCGAAGAACTGGATGCGGACATTCACCTGTATTTTCGTCACACACAACCCTCCCTGCAAGATTTCTACTCCCGTTATGCATCACAATGGGAATACTTTCATGAAATGAATGAAGCATCGGACGCAAAGTTTCTTCAATTCCTGAAAAACAGCGCATACCCCTTCTCCATGAAATATCACCTGGTAGACCTCAACGTAAAATACTATCTCCAACGTTTTGATGCAATCAGCCCACGTTCCAAAGAATGGAAAGCGCTACGGACTCTCTTTTTCGACAAGTGGCATACGCTACTCTCGAACAATAAGTTCAACTATCAGATGGAACATATCGAGCAACTCTGTGAGGATTTCTACCGTATTCAACTGGCATTAGCCAAAAATCTTCCGGTACGCGGTGGCTCACGCCTCGTCTGGCTACTTCGCAATCATAAACAGATAGCGGAACAGATTTTAGAATACGAAGAAACGATCAAACGAAATCCCGTTATCCGCGAACTGGTAGAAATCTTAGGCAAAAAACACCAAAGTAGCCGGAAACGTTTCAAAATGACCGCAGGTATTCACCGGGAACAAATTATATCTCATGCCACCCGAAGTGATATTGCAGGCATTTGTGAAGGAAACGATTTGAATAGTCTTCTCCCTCTGGAATATTGTTATCTGGCGGAAAAGAACCTGCAACCCATATTTTTCGAGCGTTTCATAGAGAAGAGACTACAAGTCATCGATTATCAATCGCACGAGAAACAAACCATCAATGATAAGAAAACAGTAGGAAATGAAGTTTCCGAAGAAGCTGAAGGCCCTTTCATCGTTTGCCTGGACACTTCCGGTTCTATGGCAGGCGAACGGGAAAGAATCGCGAAATCTACTCTACTTGCCATTGCCGAATTGACAGAAGTACAACATCGGAAATGTTACGTCATCCTCTTCTCCGATGATATCGAGTGTATTGAAATAACCGATTTAGGGAGTAGTTTCGATCGCCTTGTCGATTTTCTAAGCCAATCTTTTCATGGTGGCACAGATATGGAACCAGTCATCACACATGCTTTGCGAAAGATCAGCGAAGAAGGATATATGGAAGCAGACATCATCACCGTATCGGATTTTGAGATGCGTCCAGTCGATAAACTGCTATCCCAGTCCATAGAACATGCAAAAGCAAAACAGACAAAGATGTATGCCATTTCTTTAGGAGGCAAAAGTGCCGAGACCAGTTATCTGAAATTATGTGATAAATATTGGGAATATAGTGTTCAAAACGCTGAAAGTCTTAATAAAAATAGAATTGAAGAATCAAATATTTAATCAATGTTATAAAACATCTCTTTTTTCTTGTTTTATTTGCAAATTCGACAGAAGTCCGTATATTTGTACTGTGTTTTTCATAGTATTAGATTTAAGGTTAACAAAAGATTGGCTGTCTGGGATAGATAGCCTTTTTTTATGTCCTTTTCTCACGTCAAATATACCGTCACTATCCCATCCGGATGTTTACCCTATCCCATGAAGATACCGTCACTATAATAAGCGGATAGCGTCAATATGTTTCAAGTTCCCATTCCATCGATAAAAATTAAAAGCTTTCGAAAAAAATTTCTTCCGTTTAACATTTGAAACATAGCAGGTTATCTCATTTCACAAAAAACAGGTAAAAAAAATCTTGCTAAAAGATTTGCGTAGTCCAAAAGTTCCCCCTATATTTGCACCGCATTTGAGAGAGAATGCGGGTTCAAGGAAGTTTGGGTGAGTGGCTGAAACCACCAGTTTGCTAAACTGACGTACGGGTAACCGTACCGGGGGTTCGAATCCCCCAGCTTCCGCACCAAATCTCAACTTTAAGATGACAAGGGAAGAGCCGAGTTTATTGCTTGGCTCTTTTTTGAATCTAATTTTCAGTCGGTGGGTTCGTCTAACGGTTAGGACACATGCCTCTCACGCATGTAATACGAGTTCGATTCTCGTACCCACTACTATCTGATTATCAGCCTCTTACTAGCAAGTAAGAGGCTTTTTTATTGCCCTATATCTATATCAAAGTATCGTTTTTAGGCGTTATAAAGAAGTATTTTCAAAAGAAAAATGCAAATTTAATGCAAATATTCATCTTGAATTATTATCGTGCTATCCCATTAATGTACCTACCTATAAAGAAAAAGAGGAAATGCAGTTTAACTACATTTCCTCTTTTTCTTTATAGATCT
>NZ_DAWCXD010000149.1:0-11399 GCF_052357945.1 Bacteroides sp.
CCCAATTATCCCATAGCTTTGCATCAAGGAATCAAGGTTTTTTCTTTGATTATATAACGCGTTGCAGATACTTTATCTGCAACCTATCTGCCGCAGGTATCTGCCACGTTCCAACTATTTATCAGCTAGTGCATTACACGCGTTTGGTTGCAGGTGGCAGATGTTTTTATGTTTTTCAACTTTATAGTAGACAAAAAAATGTTACGGACAGTAGAACTGTCCGTAACATCATACCTATCAAAAACACTAAAAATAAATATACTATTGCATTTTCATGCACCAATCTAATCTATTTCATGAGCTAATAAAAGCATTTGCTGAAGCTCTGCCAAGTCACGCAGGATCAAGTCCGGATTAGGATGGACAGCAATAGCTGTTTCATACGTTGTTTCGCCGGAAAGTACCAGCACTCCCAAAGCATTTGCTTTCTGCGCCATCAATATATCGGTATAAATACGATCACCCACCATAGCTACCTGATCCGCACGCAAGTTATGACGTTCCATTATTCCGTTCAACATTCGCGGATCGGGCTTTCCAATCACAACATCCGGCTCCCGCCCCGTAGCATACTCCAAACTGGAGCAAATAGAGCCACAATCCACCAATACTAAAGGCTTATCCGTAGGACACACACGATCCGGATTAGTGGCAATATAGAGTTTCTTCTGATTAATCCACCACGCAGCACGACATAAACGCGAGTAAACAAGTGACATGTCAAAACTGACAACCACTGCGTCCGGTTCATCATCAGCATTGTCGTCAGTAGACTCGAATCCGGCTTCCTCAAACTCTTTTATCATGCTGGGAGTGCCCAACAAGAAAAGCCGTTTACACTCCGGATGATGTACACGTATGTAATCTATGGTCGCCTGGGCCGATGTATAAAATTCATCTTTCACTGCTTTAATCCCCATGCCGGATAGGTGTCGAAGATAATCATTCGTGCTTTTGGAAGGATTATTCGTCAGAAACGAGTAACCAATTCCCAATTCTTTCATTTTATCCAGGAAAGCAATCGTAAAAGGAAATAACGTGTTTCCGTTATAAATCGTTCCATCCATATCCAAAGCAATATGCTTGATCCGACGAATACGATCCATAAGTTCCGCGTTCAGTTTATGTTCTACCTCATTAATCATTATCATACCCATTCGCTTTTGCCGACCATGCGGCCATAAATATCAAAGTTCCCATTATAGCAATCAGGATTAATGCACCCACTGCAATATTCCAACCATAATGTTGAGCTAACAATCCTAATCCCCAACCGGAGACCAACGTACTGGCATATCCGAACAATCCTGTGAATCCGACTGCCGTAGCGGCTGCTTTCTTTGTGGCTATATTAGCCGCAGCAATACCTACCAAAGCTTGCGGACCATAAATACAGAATCCTGCGGCTCCCAATAAAAGCGTAGCAAGCCACATGGGAGGTTGGGATATTCCCCAGAATAAAGCAACGAACACCGTAGCCAGTGCCATGCAAATCACACAAACGCGTGGACCACGTCCACCAAAGAAACGATCGGTTGCCCAACCGGCTACCAGCATACCTACAATTCCGGATATTTCAAAGGCTGCCACCATCCAACCTGCATGATGAATAGAAACTCCCTTCCATTCTCCCAAAAGAGTCGGTCCCCAGTCAAGTACAGCATAGCGCACGATATACACAAAAAAGTTGGCAATAGCCAGTACCCAAATCGCCGGATTTCCAAAGACATTCTTACGCACAAACTGCTTAAATTCGGCAGAAGTATCTTCTTTTTCTTCTGCGCCCGTTTTTGAGTTGAGCTCCGGAAGACCTACCGAGCGAGGCGTATCGCGCAAAGCAAACCACAAACCGACTGCACCCACCAAGGCTATAATAGAAGGAAACCAGAAACACCAGCGCCATCCGAGACTGACAATATATCCACAAACAATCACCACTAAACCTGCGCCAACAGAATGTGAGGTATTCCACACCGACATCTTTGTAGCCAACTGTGTAGGAGGTATCCAATGCGTCAATAAACGGGCACAAGGGGGAAATCCCATTCCCTGAAACCATCCGTTCAACATCCACACAATGCCAAACATCACCACAGCAGAACTAAACCCAAACCAAATATTACATGCTGCAGAGAGCACCAAACCTGTCACCATAAAATAGCGGGCATTCACCCGGTCGCCAACAAAACCGTTGGCAAACTTGGAAACTCCGTACAGTAATCCGTGTAAGGTCAGAAATAATCCCAAGTCTCCCTTGGTTATTCCCAAATCATCCTGCATGGCAGGCATTGCAATACTCAAGTTTTTACGAACAAAATAGAATAGAGCATAGCCTATCATACTTGCTATGATCGTCCGTGTCTGCCAGTATTTAAATTTCTTTGCCACTTCGGGCGCCATTCCTTGTAGTTCCATTCCTATCGTGATTAATCTGTTATTTCCCATATTTTACCTTTACCAAACAATCCATCCAGCCACTGTTCCATATATCCTGTCCGTACAGCTAAATCGAGGACAGTAAAACGACGGCGAATAAATTGTGCACGAACAAACGTTTCACGCAGACGTTTCCGTGTAATACCGATTTGTTCCGGTTCTACAGGAGCACCTACCTGCCGCAGGGATTGTTTCACTTCTTTGTAAGGAATCAACTGTTTGGACAAACGTTCACGAATTTCAGGCCAGTATTCTTTCAACTGCCGCAACTGAATAGCCAATTGCTCCCGTGTCACATACTTCGCTTTCGTCTCCTGCAGACCGATAGTAGGAAAATCAGTACCGACAAACATATCAAGAGCTACCTTATCGGCTATTTCCGGTTCGGGCCATGCCGCACAGCACGCTTCCACGTCCAGTTTCTCTAATGGGGTGTTCAACACTTGTTCATAAAATGCCGTTACAGCCAACATACCTATACTCACCTGAAAGCCATGGGAAACATGCTCACCTTGATTTAAATGATGTTCCATATTCCAAAGATGGCTGAACTGATGTTCCGCTCCCGAAGCCGGACGACTCGATTTAGACCATTGCATGGCAAAACCGCCCAGCATCAATCCTTCAATAAGTTGTGACACCGCTTTTTCGTCTCCAGCCACCGCACCTTCAGGATTCGAAAGCGCATCATGCAATCCATCCTGCACAATCGACCATGCCTTTTCATCAATATCTTCCACGCCCATCCAATCGGCCAGAATCCAATCGGCACCAGCCGTCACTTTGGCAAACAAGTCGGCATATCCTGATGCCGTCATCGGCTTGGGAGCTTTCTTTATGATTTCAATATCAGCCAATACAGCTTGCGGTGCCGGACAGCTAAAAGTCTGTTTAGCGCCATTTGCAGTAATGGAAGCGCCGAATGCAGTATATCCATCCATGGAAGCGGCAGTGGCCACACACATATATCTTCTTCCGACCAGATGAGAAGCTAACTTCGTTAAATCATTAATCGTACCGGAGCCGACAGCTACCGGAATAGCATCATGCACTTTCAACGATTCGACCAGACGGTCAACATACGAATATTCCGCATACAGGTCGGAATCAGTGAAAATAAAAGATGGCAATAATTCTATATTCGCATTACGCAACTCTTTCTCTACTCTTTCGCCGGCAACACGATAGGTAGTTACGTCAGCTACCACTACAGCCTTTCTTCCTGCAAACTGTTCCTTAAACAGTCCGGCTACTTCATTTAATATTCCGCTTCCTATACGAAGAGCACGTGTCTCATTCGCAGCTTTCAATGCTTGTTCTACTTTTGACATTTTCACAGTATTAATTGTTAGTTCACTAACCGGATTTTCCTTTACGATAGTAAACAGACGTTGCACCATATCAGGGCAACAATCTATCGAGATTGCAAAACTGTCCATACTTCTGTCGGTATATCAGATTCTATAATATCCGGTCTCTTATCTATCTCTTCTTTATATTTCAAAGCCCGTTCTTCTTTCGAAGGCAATTTGTCGTGCGTAGGTGCCACACTAATCATACAACGTACGCCACGAGCATGCAGCATTTCAACGATTTTCTTATTTTCGGGTGTTATACTATGCCCTACATAAGCGATCATATTTTCCCATGGCACACCTGATATCGACAAGTCCTCAAACTCTTTCATATTACGGGCGAAAGCGGACATCATAATCGTCGGGAAACGGTCATAATAATATCTGGCTTGAGCACCGGTATGCACAGTCAGCATCACATGTCCCTCCGCCTTATGCTTTTTGATTAAAGCCGCAATCATAGCCATCGGCACATCTTTCTTATCCAGGTTGATAATCGTTTTACCTCTGCTCCATTTGATTACTTCCTCCAAAGTAGGAATCTTGCAGTTGGTCACTTTTCCCGAATGGTCTTTCAGACGAAGCTTCTGCAACTCTTCCCAGGTATGATCGCAAACTTTTCCCGTTCCTGTTGTTGTACGATCCAAAGTAGCATCATGCATCAATACAATCACGCTATCTTTTGTCAGACGAGGATCGATTTCAAAGAAAGCCGGCATCTGCTTCAGCACATTTTCCAAACCTTCGATGCAATTTTCCGAATATCCTTCTTCGTACCCACCGCGATGTCCGCTTACAATGATTGAGCCATTTCCCGTATATTTAAAGAAGTCTCTCAATTGTGTGACATCGTCAAACTTTAACAGATGTAGTTTTCCCTGCGCCGACACAGACTGTATCCCTGACAACAGAAGAAACATCAATGAGGCTACGAGTCCTCTCCGCAAAACCATACAACTTTTCATAAGCATTTATTTACAAACAACAATTAAAGTAATTTTTTCTTCTAATTCAAGATATATCCTCTTGCCAACCGATTAAAGTCGGCTATCTGCGCCTGCTCCCAGGTTTTGTCCTTTCCCAGTTCCGCCGCTAATACCGATGCCACTTTCGGAGCTATTTTAAGAGCAGCACGGGCATCCAGAAATAGCATCCTCACCCGGCGGGCCAACACATCTTCTATATTCTGCGCAAACTCCTCACGAGCCGCCCACACAACATGCGCCGCTGTAAAAGTATAACCTTCATACAACTTTTCAGCAAAAGAAGGCTCTTTTTCTATCATCTTTTGTATTTTGCCCGCGTCGCTGCCATACACATAATTCCAATCATTCTCATCAAATTGCTCTTTTGTATATCCATGAACCCTCAAATTCTTCGTCACACATTCCGCAGGAGACAACCCTCCTATTACGATGGCCTGATTGATGACATCTTCAGCCATTGCACGATAAGTAGTCCACTTCCCTCCGGTAATTGTCAAAAGCCCCGATTTCGAACGATAGATTTTATGATTCCGTGAAATCTCTTTCGTTTTCTTCGAATCAGCATGCGTTGGCGCAGCCAAAGGACGCAAACCGGCAAAAATCGAAAGCACATCGGCACGGGTCGGTTTGCGGTCGAGATACTGTCCGGCCTGATCTAAAATGAAATCAACCTCTTCTTCCAATGCCCTCGGTTCCAAAGAAGCCTCATTCAGAGGAGTATCCGTGGTGCCAAGCACCACCTTGCCGTGCCAGGGCACTCCAAAAAGGACACGTCCATCTTTCGTTTTAGGTATCATTAGTGCCGAACGACCACCTAAGAATTTACTATCAACCACCAAATGCACTCCCTGGCTGGGACGTACCTTCCTTCGCGTATCACATTCATCCATCTTCATCACATCGTCCACAAAGACTCCGGTAGCATTCACTACTACTTTCGATTTGATCTGATATTCTTTCCCGTCAAGTGTGTCGACAGCATGCACCCCATTTATTTTCCCGGCGGCATCTTTCAGCAAACAATTCACCTTCATATAATTCAAGCACACTCCACCTTTATCAATAGCGGTCAGTGCCAGCGTTATAGCCATGCGCGAATCATCAAACTGTCCGTCATGATATACCACTCCACCTCTCAATCCTTCATGCTTTAAAGAAGGTATTTCTTTTAATACAGAACGTTTTAACATCGGTAACGAACGTCCCAATGCTTTGCGTCCGGCCAGTAAATCATAACAAGTCAGCCCCACCGCATAAAAAGGCTTTTCCCACCAGCGGTAATTACCGATTATAAAACGCATATCTTTTACCAAATGAGGAGCATTGAGTCTCATACGCCCACGTTCATGTAATGCTTCAACTACCATAGAGACATCTCCCTGCGCCAGATACCGAACTCCTCCATGTACCAGCTTCGTACTGCGGCAAGAAGTACCCTTAGCAAAATCATGCTGTTCCAATAGAATAACTCTGTACCCTCTGGAGGCTGCGTCCACTGCAGCCCCTAATCCGGTAGCCCCACCACCGATCACCAGGATATCACATTCACATTTCCAATTGAGCATCCTCTCAAGCAAATCACTTCGTTTCATTCCTTATGAATATTTCGTTTTCTTTCTTTATTTATAAATCAACACTGCAAAAATACACAAAAAGAAATATCATCCAATATAAAAAGCAAATTATTTTTCGTTAGCAGACCATTTTATATATAAAACGGAAGCTTTATATCATAGAATGAAACTTTTCATCTTTTTATTTGCCACATATTAATATTTAGTTTATCTTTGTGATAAAAATTGGGAATTATGACAAGTATTGCTGAAAGACATAAGTATATTCTTGAAAGTTTAGCGAAAAACGGTTTCATCAAAGTAAACGAAATCGCTAAAGAACTGGAAGTTACTCCTGTAACGATCCGAAAAGATTTAAAACATCTGGAAGAAAAAAAACTTCTCTATCGTACTCATGGAAGTGCAAGTCCGGTCAACCCATTAACATCAGATATTGATGTGCACGAAAAAGAAAAGCTTCGAAAAGAAGAAAAGAAAAGAATCGCTACTGCCGCAGCTAAATTAATAGAAGAAAACGATTCTATTATCATCGCTTCCGGTTCTACCGTACATACGTTTGCCGAGCATATCACTCCCATCAACCACTTAACTGTAGTTACAGCTTCTCTGAAAACCTCCTTATTATTAAATACGATTAATAATATCGAAGTAATCCAGCTCGGGGGAATCGTACGGAAGAATTCTTTTTCCGTCATTGGCGACTACACTTCTTTGTTTTTTGAACAAATCACTTGTTCAAAACTCTTTTTAGGAGTAGACGGTATCGACTTGGAGTACGGAATCACAAACTCTAATATTGAAGAAGCTGTCCTCAACAAGAAAATGATAGAGGCGTCATTACGTACTATCATCTTGGCAGATTCTTCCAAATTCGGGCGACGTGGATTCGGTAAAATCTGTAGTTTAGACTGCATCGATGTGATAATCACAGACTCCGGCATTTCCCAGTCAATGGCGCAAGCGATTGAAGAAATGGGTATTGAGCTTATCATTGTCTAAAGCAGCCATATTACCTACAGGATAATCTGTCAAAAGTTACATTCAGAAGACTATATTCAGACGGTTTCATAAAAAAGATGGACTCGAACTCGGAGGAGGGCACTGGAAAAGTCCCTTTAAGCCTCTATCTCTAAAAATGACATCATAAGTCCATATAAGACAGAATAAAAAAGGGCGTTCCTGGGAAATAAGGGAAAATTGGAACGCCCTTCGAAATAAAGGTTTATTATTAGACCGGTCTTTCACAAGTGCAGTCTTTACCTTTTTTCATCTAATAAAATTAAGGATGTCAAAAATCCTTAGTGGGAAATAATATATCCATCTTTTCACAAAGATGAATAATTCGACAAATAATATCCGATACCACCATATCGGACAATTATATTATCAATAAAAGGGTAACCCTACACAGAGGAAAAGAGTTACCCTTTCTTTCTTATTTAAAATAGGACTATTTCAAAGAAGCTTTCACAGTGATCTTATTAATAGTTTCTGTACCCCAGTTATGATTTACAGTTACTTTCACATAGATGTCCAATGACTGAACAATCGCTGTATTGTTACATGTAATCACACCTGTTGACGGATTAATAGTATAGGTACCCTCATTTACAGTAGCACTATATCCATCAATTGCATAAGTAATGGCACCAGCAGCATCAATGCCATAAGCTGCAGCCCAAGGAGCTTTTGCTACTCCATTTTCAATAACTACATTCTTCTTGGTTACATTGATATCTTTGTCAGACATCTTGATTTCTGCTTTCGTTCCTACATTGATAGTCTTATTCTGATCACCATCTATATTCCAATCAATAGAAGACTTGTAAGACAAGACATCAAGCGGAGAACGCAATACAGGCTCACAATAAGTCACTTCTTTTCCATTTATATCAAGAATAGTAGCTTCAATATCAGTTCCTTGTATTTTAGCTCCGATCTTGATAGCACCTAAAGTCTTCACATCTACAGCCGGAGTTACAGTAATAACATTACCAGCAATGCTTATCTGACTATAAACAGCTTTAACAGCATCAGACTGTTTTGCTTGCGGAGCCAGATAATATTCAATAACTTCACTAGAAGAACTGTTATCTGTATTATATGCAGCATAAAGAACTGTCAAATCAGCTGTCATACTGAATGACTTATCAGCTTCAGTCCATGCACCAGTAATAGTTGTCTTACCATCTACAACAAACGCGCTATTTTGCTTGATGATTACTTTACGTTCGCACTTAACAAGATCCTTCAATTTCAAAGTATACTGTTTGTTAGAGCCGTTAACGCGATGAGTTGTTGTAGATTTACGCCATGCATATTCTTCAGAATTTGTAATTTCATATTTTGAGTTTCCACCACCTGGCCATGTTTCGAATGAATACAATTGCTGATCTCCATTGATAACAGTTCCGGCAGGGAATATCAATTTAAGATTATCCAAATCTGTGCTTGTACCCGGTGTGAATTCAATATATGCATCAACCTTGTTAGCATAAGTCTTACCATCTTCATTAGTCAAGTAATACAAACCATATTTAACAGGAGTTACGTTTTCATTGTCAGACATATAGTCACGTCCACCCAGTGAATTCAAGAATGCACGCACATTCAAGTCAATAGTTTGTTCACTTGTGCTATACTGCAATTTAGCTAACTTATCAGCTGCAGCTGCATCTTTCGTTTCTACATCAATATCAACCAATGCCGGAGCCACTTGCTGCTCGCGAACAGCTTTCACTGCAAAGTCATAAGAAATGATTTCCGTACCTTTTTCATTCTTATAAGTTGCTGTCACATAGCATAATTCATTGATAGCAGAAGCTTGCTCACTAGATTTAGCTGTAATAACACCGTCTTTAATTTCAAAGATACCTTTTGCCTTATCAGCTGTTTGTTTGAATTCAACAGTGATACCACTAAATCCTAAATCAGCCATTGAAATGAAATCCTCTTCCACATCATGTCCTAATGCTACAGAATCATTCAAATTATAAGATTTGTTATAAACAAACGTATATTCAACATAAGATGAAAAATCGGATTCGGTAGTTGCATCAGCCAAAACATCAGTAGGAACTTCAACTGCATCTTTTGTATGCACAAAACTCAAATCAGCCGGAGTCCATTTTTCAGCTTTGAAGTTGAAATAATCAGAGGCTGTTGTATAACCGTTAATTGTTACATCCAAAGAAGAAGCGTAAGGTTTATCAACTTCAATGTTTTCGGAAATCATATTTACACTCAAGATACCTTGTCGGTTATCCACCCATTTTGCACTACCTTCTACATATTTCAGTGCAGGAACAAGTGCTCTGGTTTTATATGTATCGGTAAATGCAAATACAGCTTTACCCAGATCCAGTGTAGTAGGCCATACTTTGAAAGTAGCAACTGAAGCACTGGTTGCCAATAATTCCGCTTCAGGATCATTGGACGACATCAAACCAATTGATCTTACAAAATCCTCCCGATCATCAGCAGCTTGTCTTCTGTAAATAATGCTTTGCAAACCATTATAAGCAGAACCTTCTGCCAACATTTTATATTCTTTACCGTCAAGAGTGATGACATACAAACCATCCACTTCATTTATAACGATAGAAGGAACTTTAGTATCAGTTTTCAAGCTTGTTACCACATCACCGATAACGATATACCCATCTTTATTAATGGACACGTTAGCTGATGCATCCTGCCCTGGTTCGCCAGGCTGACCAGGTTCACCTTGTTCTCCCTTCTTCCCAGTAGCATTAACCTTATTTCCATCTGCATCTAAAACATACTCATAGGTTTTACCATCATCAGTACTTACCTGCCAATAGTTGTCACTTGATACTTTAAATTTAGGAATGACCGTTTCACCATTTAATCCCGGCTGTCCGTTCTCTCCATCTTTACCATTGGTGATAGTCAATTTAGAACCATCAGAAAGAGACAATTCATAACCATTTGCTACAGGAGTATAGCTGACAATAAATTTACCGGCTTTCATTGCAGCTTCCACCTCTTCAATTTTACTCTTATTGGCGTCGACCTGCTGTTGCAAACCATCTATATCATCATCGTAGTCTTTGCATCCTACGTAGCTGATAGCAGAAAGCGCCAGCGCCCCGAAGAGCATCACTTTTACAAACTTTTTCTTCATAACTACTTAAAAATTACATTAATAATATATTATTAAACACTAAGTTTCAATAATAGCATACCTGTTACTTTGTAGGTAACGGGAAAACCTTTGTCCCTGCTCTTTTTGAGTAGTCAATACTAGAAAATGATATAATATACAATGAAACTTTTTAACCCCTACTTCGAGAAAGAGGTAGAGGGGAGGGAAATCTTATGCAAAATTTAGAGGTTAACATACCCTAGTACAAAGAATCCACGTGTTTTATCTATTTATGTTCTTCTTTTGAGTGCTTTAATGGAAAAAATGTGCGATTTCGTTTGGTTGTTTTAAGAAATATGCTCATATTTGCACCGGTATTTATTCCCGTTACCTACAAAGTAACAGGCTTACTTTCAGCAAATTGCATTCCGAACCGAATACCGGATAAAATCAATAACCCGTTTATTTGCTTCATCTATTTTCTTATTCTGAAAAGGTTTCAGATAAGTCTCCGTCACCGTAATGGACGAGTGCCCCATCGCTTCGGAAATGATGCCCGGATGAATTTCACAATAATACGCTGTTGTAGCCCATGTATGACGGGCTACGTAAGTAATATTTAGAAATGCAATAAAAAACAGAATGACGAGAATTAAACGTAAATCGTTTATAATTAAGCATTTTGCAAGAATTGCATAATAGACAGACCTGCAAAAGAAAACAAAATATTGCAGCGTTTCAGTTACCAGACTGTTAGCCGCCTGTTTCGGAAACAACGGCAGGTAACCAAGTTTTTACCGACAGGAACAAAGCGGATTTGTATTCACTGTTTATCAATGTTTTGCATGCCAAAGGACGCTTTTCAAAGGAGTATTTTTACAACCTAAAAAGAGCGTTATGAAAGTGGAAAAATTCAAGGTGCTGCTCTACCTGAAAAAGA
>NZ_DAWCXD010000150.1:0-11014 GCF_052357945.1 Bacteroides sp.
GGCTACTTTACTCAAACGTTGTCTATGGATGGACAGCAGATTGCCAACTACGAAGCACAAAACTTCGGCCAACTTCCTATTGAACGTGTAATGGATGCCAATGGTCAGCCGTTGATAGTTGACGTTCCTTATCTTGATTATTTTGTTCATGCAAACGTATGGCGTGTAAACGTTGGACGTATTTCTTTGTATCTGCTTGATACGGATAATGAAATGAACAGTGAATTCGACCGTCCTATCACTCACCAGCTTTATGGTGGCGACTGGGAAAACCGTTTGAAACAAGAAATCTTGTTGGGTATCGGTGGTATCCTGACTTTGAAAGCACTGGGCATCAAGAAAGATGTTTATCACTGTAATGAAGGACATGCTGCATTAATCAATGTTCAGCGTATCTGCGACTATGTAGCTACAGGATTGACTTTCGATCAAGCTATCGAGTTGGTTCGTGCTTCTTCTCTTTACACTGTTCATACTCCGGTTCCTGCAGGTCACGACTATTTTGATGAAGGCCTGTTCGGCAAATATATGGGTGGTTATCCTTCCAGAATGGGTATCACTTGGGATGATTTGATGGATCTTGGACGTAACAATCCGGGTGATAAGGGCGAACGTTTCTGTATGTCTGTTTTTGCTTGTAACACTTCACAGGAAGTGAACGGTGTGAGCTGGCTGCACGGAAAGGTTTCTCAAGAAATGTTCTCTTCTATCTGGAAAGGTTATTTCCCGGAAGAAAGCCATGTAGGATACGTAACGAATGGTGTTCACTTCCCGACTTGGAGTGCAACTGAATGGAAAGAACTGTACTTTAAATATTTCAACGAAAACTTCTGGTTCGATCAATCTAATCCTAAGATTTGGGAAGCTATCTACAATGTGCCCGATGAAGAGATTTGGAAGACTCGTATGACTATGAAGAATAAGTTGGTTGACTATATCCGTAAGTCATTCCGCGATACATGGTTGAAGAACCAGGGAGACCCTTCCCGTATCGTTTCACTGATGGATAAGATCAATCCGAATGCATTGCTGATTGGTTTCGGCCGTCGTTTTGCTACTTACAAACGTGCACACTTGTTGTTCACCGACTTGGATCGTCTTTCTAAGATTGTGAATAATCCTGATTACCCGGTACAATTCCTGTTTACAGGTAAAGCTCATCCGCACGATGGAGCAGGGCAAGGTTTGATTAAGCGTATTATCGAGATCTCTCGCCGTCCTGAATTCCTGGGTAAGATTATCTTCCTCGAAAATTACGATATGCAATTGGCTCGTCGTTTGGTTTCAGGCGTTGATATTTGGTTGAATACTCCGACTCGTCCGTTGGAAGCATCCGGTACATCGGGTGAAAAGGCTTTGATGAACGGTGTTGTTAACTTCTCTGTATTAGATGGATGGTGGCTGGAAGGTTACCGTGAAGGTGCAGGCTGGGCGTTGACAGAAAAACGTACCTATCAGAACCAGGAACATCAGGATCAGTTGGATGCTGCTACTATTTACAGTATTCTTGAAACTGAAATTTTGCCATTGTATTATGCACGTAATAAGAAAGGATATTCTGAAGGTTGGATCAAAGTGGTGAAGAATTCTATCGCACAGATTGCTCCTCATTATACAATGAAGCGTCAGCTGGATGATTACTATAGCAAATTCTATTGCAAACTGGCGAAACGTTTCCAGACTTTGGCTGCTAATGATAATGCGAAAGCAAAAGAAATCGCAGCTTGGAAAGAAGATGTGGTTGCTAAGTGGGATGCTATTGAAATCGTATCTTGTGACAAGGTAGAAGAGCTGAAGAATGGGGATATCGAAAGCGGAAAAGAATATACTATAACTTACGTTATCGATGAAAAAGGTTTGAATGATGCAGTGGGACTTGAATTGGTTACTACTTACACAACTGCAGACGGCAAACAACATGTTTACTCTGTAGAACCGTTTAGCGTTATCAAGAAAGAAGGTAACTTGTATACATTCCAAGTTAAACACAGCTTGTCAAATGCAGGTAGCTTCAAGGTGTCTTACCGTATGTTCCCGAAGAATCCGGAGCTTCCACACCGTCAAGACTTCTGCTACGTACGTTGGTTTATCTAATTTGTTTGAAATAGAAGTAGGGGAGTCCTTCTCCCTTACTTTCATATATAGATTCAGCCCCTGTGTTCTTTCGAGAATTACAGGGGCTGAATTTTATCTGTTTGGTTGTTGACTTGTGAAGTTTTTAATAAGCAAGAAGCCATCTGAAAAGTCTCTAAAAAGAAAAATCACGCTTACTGCAACATGTCGTAGTAAGCGTGATTTAGCCCCTTGTTTGAACTTTAAAGCCTTTGAAAAACCTTCTCTTTCGATCTGTTATTTTACAGCTTCTGCAATTTTAGTCTGAAGTTCTTCTCCATGCAAACCGCGAGCGATAATTTTACCACTGCCATCGATCAATACAGTGTGAGGAATACTGTTTACTGCATAAAGCTGTGCACCTTCACTTTGCCAGAATTTCAGGTCGGACATTTGTGGCCAAGTCATATTCATCTTCTTGATTGCTTCTTTCCATGCAGCTCCATCCTGGTCGAGAGATACGCCTACAATTTCGAAGTTCTTACCTTTATACTTAGCGTAAGTTTCTACCAGATTAGGCATTTCGCGACGGCAAGGACCGCACCAGCTAGCCCAGAAGTCAACCAATACCACTTTACCTTTACCAACGTAGTCAGACAACTTCACAGTCTTTCCTTCCGGAGTCTGCATTTCGAAATCAACAAATTGAGTACCTACGGCAGTCTTTTTCTGCTTGTCGGTCATCTCTTTGATTCTTACGATTGTTTCGTCATTCTGGAAATTCGCAGGAATTTGTTGCAACAAAGCTTCATTTTCGTCAGTAGAGTTATTGTAGAACGTTTGTTTAAACAAGAAAACTCCGACCGGATTGGTGATGTTCTTCTTAACACCTTCTTTGATTACTTTGTCATACTGTTCTTCCAGCTGGGCACCCTCTTTTTGTTTGGCTTCTTTCTGCTCATCACTTAAAGAAGTGTCGCCCATTGCTTCATAAATGGTATTCATTTTCTTGCTGATGTCATTGATTTGAGCTCTGATTTCCTGGTATGCATCATTGTTAGGAGTACCGGTCACAGCGTCGTTATCCTTGGTCAGGGCAACGTTGATTTTTCCGTTTTCGAGGAAGAAATCAATCATCAATGGCTCTCCGTTCACTTCGCAAGTGACATAGCGGCTAACCACAGAATCTTGTGTACCTTCAAAGGTAAAAGTACCTTTGGTGATAACGGCTGTATCTAGTTTGGTTAAATTTCTGCCAGTAGCTTCCTGAAGATAAACGGTGTCACCATCGCTTGCACCTTCTACCGTACCTGTGACAACGTATCCGGCTTTGTTTCCGCCCGTACAAGCTACCATGCCTAACGCTGCCGTTGCAATAACTAAATAAGTTAACTTTTTCATGCTTTTGTAAAATTAGTGAATAAATATTTATGCAAAGATAGATTTTTTTTCTGTCGGGCATCGAAAAACACTGTTATATTAGATTAACACCTAGGTGAAAACCGCAGAAATGTGTACCTTTGCAGCCCAAACTTTAGTATGAATATGCAAGAAGATAAATCCATCATTGAGGTGAGCCATGTATCGAAGTATTTTGGCGATAAAACAGCATTGGATGATGTGACTCTAAACGTGAAAAAGGGCGAGTTTGTCACTATACTTGGTCCTTCCGGTTGCGGTAAAACCACGTTGTTGCGTCTCATTGCCGGTTTTCAGACGGCTTCGGAAGGCGAGATCCGAATTTCGGGGATGGAAATAACACAAACCCCTCCCCACAAGCGTCCCGTGAATACGGTATTTCAGAAATATGCCTTATTCCCGCACTTGAATGTATATGATAATATTGCTTTCGGCCTGAAACTGAAAAAGACACCGAAACAAACCATTGAGAAAAAAGTGAAAGCTGCTTTAAAGATGGTAGGTATGACAGATTATGAATACCGCGATGTGGATTCTCTTTCCGGTGGTCAGCAACAACGTGTAGCCATTGCCCGTGCCATTGTGAATGAGCCGGAAGTGTTGCTATTGGATGAGCCGCTGGCAGCGCTCGACCTGAAAATGCGTAAGGATATGCAAATGGAGCTCAAAGAAATGCATAAATCTTTGGGTATAACGTTTGTTTACGTCACTCACGATCAGGAAGAGGCATTGACGTTGAGCGATACGATTGTTGTGATGAGTGAAGGAAAGATTCAGCAGATCGGTACACCGATTGATATTTATAATGAACCCATCAACGCTTTTGTTGCCGACTTTATCGGAGAAAGCAATATCCTCAATGGTACCATGATTCATGATAAGCTGGTACGCTTCTGCGGCACGGAGTTTGAATGTGTGGATGAAGGATTTGGTGAAAATGTTCCGGTAGACGTAGTCATCCGTCCGGAAGATCTTTATATTTTCCCCGTTTCGGATATGGCGCAGTTGGTAGGCGTGGTAGAGACTTCTATTTTCAAAGGTGTGCATTATGAAATGACGGTGATGTGCGGCGGATATGAATTCCTGGTGCAGGATTACCATCATTTTGAAGTAGGAGCGGAAGTCGGACTGCTGGTGAAACCGTTTGATATTCACATCATGAAGAAAGAGCGTATCTGCAATACGTTTGAAGGAAAATTGCTGGATGCCACTCATGTGGAATTCCTGGGCTGTAACTTTGAATGTACTCCGGTGGAAGATATAGCTGCCGATACGAATGTCAAAGTGGAGGTAGACTTTGAAAAAGTGATTCTTCAGGATAATGAAGAAGACGGAACGCTCACAGGTGAGGTGAAATTCATCCTTTACAAGGGCGACCATTATCATCTGACCGTATTGTCAGACTGGGACGAGAATGTATTTGTAGATACGAACGATGTATGGGATGACGGAGACCGTGTAGGTATTACCATCCCTCCAGATGCCATTCGTATAATTAAAATAACCGATTAACAGGAAAGGAAGTGAATAAGAAGTTTATAGTCTTTTTGTCATCACGTAAGAGTTGGACTCTCCCTTACATTATTTTTTCGGCGATCTTTGTGATTATACCGCTGTTTTTAATTGTCGTATATGCCTTTACCGATGATAGCGGTCATTTGACACTCGCCAATTTTCAGAAGTTCTTCGAACATCCCGAAGCAATCAATACCTTTGTATATTCTATCGGTATTGCTATCATTACCACCCTTGTTTGTATTTTGCTGGGTTATCCTGCAGCATGGATATTGAGTAACAGTAAGCTGAACCGTTCCAAGACGATGGTCGTACTGTTTATCCTGCCGATGTGGGTAAATATTCTTGTGCGTACCCTTGCTACGGTTGCCTTGTTCGACTTTTTTAGTGTACCGTTGGGCGAGGGAGCATTGATATTCGGTATGGTATACAACTTTATCCCCTTTATGATTTATCCTATTTACAACACGTTGCAGAAGATGGATCATAGTTATATTGAAGCTGCACAAGATTTGGGAGCCAATCCGCTGCAAGTCTTTCTGAAAGCAGTCCTTCCGCTTTCTATGCCGGGTGTGATGAGTGGAATTATGATGGTGTTCATGCCGACTATATCGACATTTGCCATTGCCGAGTTGCTGACGATGAATAACATCAAACTCTTTGGTACAACGATTCAGGAAAATATCAATAACAGCATGTGGAACTATGGAGCGGCACTTTCGCTTATTATGTTGCTGCTGATTGCTGCTACTTCTTTGTTTAGCACAGACGATAAGGACAATTCAAACGAAGGAGGCGGGTTATGGTAAAGAAAATATTCGCGCAGGCTTACTTGTGGATATTGCTGTTGTTGCTTTATTCTCCTATCGTGATTATCGTCATCTATTCTTTCACCGAAGCGAAAGTGCTGGGCAACTGGACTGGTTTCTCCACAAAACTTTATACTTCGCTTTTCACTACAGGCACGCATCATTCTTTGATGAATGCATTGATTAACACGATTACTATTGCTCTGCTGGCTGCAACGGCATCTACCTTGCTGGGTAGTGTGGCTGCTATCGGCATCTTTAATCTGAAATCCCGTTCGCGTAAAGCGATTAGTTTTGTGAATAGTATTCCTATTCTGAACGGAGATATCATCACGGGTATTTCACTTTTCCTTTTGTTTGTTTCTTTAGGAATCACACAAGGATACACAACCGTAGTGCTTGCTCATATTACTTTTTGTACGCCATACGTTGTTTTGAGCGTTCTGCCTCGTTTGAAGCAGATGAATCCGAATATTTATGAGGCCGCTCTTGACTTGGGAGCGACTCCCATGCAAGCTTTGTGGAAAGTTATTGTTCCGGAGATTCGTCCGGGAATGATTAGTGGTTTTATGCTTGCATTGACCCTATCCATTGATGATTTTGCCGTAACTGTCTTTACCATCGGTAATCAAGGTCTGGAGACGCTCTCTACTTATATCTATGCCGATGCCCGCAAGGGAGGGCTGACCCCTGAACTTCGTCCGCTTTCGGCTATCATTTTTGTCGTGGTGCTGGCGTTGCTGATTGGCATCAATTATCGGGCAGGAAAAGCGAAGAAAAAAGATTAATAGACCATCAAATGTGCTACTACATAAATAATATGAAAAGAATAATTCCCGTAATCCTGCTCTTACTGACCTTGACCGGATGCTATAATTCCGGTGAACCTCGTGAGCGGGTCCTTAAAATCTATAACTGGGCAGATTACATCGGCGAAGGTGTACTCGAGGATTTCCAGGCATATTATAAAGAACAGACCGGTGAGAATATCCGTATCGTTTACCAGACATTCGACATCAACGAGATCATGCTGACGAAGATTGAAAAGGGGCATGAGGATTTTGATGTGGTCTGTCCTTCGGAATACATCATCGAGCGTATGCTGAAGAAACATTTGCTGCTGCCCATCGATACGAATTTTGCACATTCTCCCAACTACATGAATAATGTAGCTCCGTTTATCCGCGAACAAATCAATAAATTGAGCCAACCGGGTGAGCAGGCGAGCCGCTATGCTGTATGTTATATGTGGGGAACGGCTGGAATTCTATATAACCGGGCTTATGTACCCGATTCGGTAGCGCTGTCCTGGGATTGTCTTTGGAATAAAAAGTACGCCGGAAAAATTCTGATGAAGGATAGTTATCGTGATGCTTACGGAACAGCTGTCATTTATGCGCATGCGAAGGAACTGAAAGAAGGAACGGTGACAGTGGAAGAGCTGATGAACGACTACTCTCCACGTGCGATGGAACTGGCCGAAAAATACCTGAAAGCCTTGAAACCGAATATTGCCGGTTGGGAGGCGGATTTCGGCAAGGAGATGATGACGAAGAATAAAGCCTGGCTGAATATGACTTGGAGCGGTGACGCGATTTGGGCGATTGAAGAGGCAAATGCGGTAGGAGTGGACTTGGATTATGAAGTTCCCGAGGAAGGGAGCAATATCTGGTATGACGGTTGGGTAATCCCGAAATACGCTAGAAATCCGGAAGCAGCCAGTTATTTCATCAATTTTATGTGCCGTCCGGACATTGCTTTGCGGAATATGGATTTTTGCGGATATGTAAGTTCCGTAGCTACGCCCGAAATACTGGAAGAGAAAACAGACACGACCCTCCATTATTATGCCGATTTAAGTTACTTTTTCGGACCGGGTGCAGACAGCATACAAATTGATAAGATACAATACCCGGATCGCAAAGTGGTAGAACGATGTGCCATGATTCGTGACTTTGGCGATCAGACAAAAGAAGTTCTTGATATTTGGTCGCGTATTAAGGGCGATAATTTGGGGGTTGGCATAACTATTCTTATCTTTGTCGTTGTTGCATTGATGAGTGGCTGGATGATTTATAAAAGATGGCAGCGTTACAACCGCCAGAAACAACAGAGGCGCAGAAGCAGAAGGAAAAAGGTGAGGAGGAATTAGTATTTCTCCGGATTACAAACAAAAAATAAATAGGTGCGAAGATAGAAGTGGTATCTATAGAAAGAATAAGAAGCACGGTGAACGGAATGCTAATGGCGGGATGTTCACCGTGTTTTGTTTTTATCGTCTTTTCATATTCCGAAGTATATCTTTGGTATCCTTGTCTACCCGGAAAGACTCGATTGTTTTTTGCAGTGCTTTGTTGTAAGTCCAGTTATCCAATGTACTATGTTTCAGATATTCCATTGTCTTTTGGGGAAATTTGATGAAACACAATGATAGCATCCATGCCATACCCATACGTGCATAATAAGCATCATGATTGAATAAATTGGCATATTCCAGTAACGAATCGATATGTTCGTCATCCACATAGTGGAAAAGCATCACAATCCCGAAGCGTATTTCAAATTCTTTAGAGGATTTCAGATAAGGTTGGATAAATTGCCATACGGTTTCTTTTCCTTTTTTTACGGCAGTTTTCAGTTCACTGCAGAAAATGTCGCATACAGCCCAATTATCTATACGGGGAATGAACATCGTTACATAGTTCATTCGTTCTTCAAGTTCCATTTTTGCCAGTCCGATAATCATTCCCTGAAGCATTGTTTCTTCATAATAGTTCGTATCGGTTGACTCTACAAACGTACGCCAGTCCTCTTTTTTTATAATTTCTTTGGCCATGATTCGCAGTTGGGGGATACGTACACCGAGAATATTGTTCGCTCCCGGAAGGAGGGAAGAGTGAAATTCCTTATATTTGGCATCTACTAATGCTTGTAACTCTTTCCGTATGTTTTCAGTTGTAGTCATTTTGATATAGTTGGTTATTTCACAAAGGTATAAAAAAAAGAGCATGCGCATCATGTGACGGCATACTCTTTTGGGAGATAATTCCCATCATAATGAAAATACTTTGGGAAAGTTTATACGGTTAGTCACTTCTTGGCCATGTCGAAACTGAATGTAGTAGGCGAGAATTCTTCAAACGGCTGTCCTTCTACTTCCACTTTGGTTGCTTTGATTTCAAATGTAAGCTTTTGGTCTTTATATGTATATTGGCCCTTTTCTTCCGCTTCTATGGTTACTTTTATCGTAATTTGAGGAGCTTCTTCTCCGTCTGCTTGTGCTTGAGTCGGGATAGTATATTTTATTTCCAAAGGTTCAGGTTTTAATTGAAGTAGAATAGAGCCTTTACTGTCATCATTAAAGGCAGCGGTATAAGGAATGTTGTAATTGATATCGTCCAGATTTTCGATGATAATTCCGGCAGTTTCTTCATCGACGATACTTTTGATGAGATCGTCTACCGGGAGTTTTTTAATCATGACCTGATTGTCTTTTACTTCAGCGGTAACGGTGGCTCCTTCCGGCTGTTCTTCTTTTGGGGAATTAGTTTGTGGGTTAACGGGCGGATCAGACTCTGTCAACATGGTACCGGAATAATTTCCATCCACATCTTTAAGAGAATATACGGGAATGTCTGAATCATCATCATTGCTACATGCTGTAAAAGTGGTTATCAGGCCCAACGCCACTACAAATAAAACTAAGCGATTAAAACAACGAACTTTTTTTATTTCAGTTAAAGTTTTCATACTGTTTAAAATTAGATTATTAATTTTCAAAATTAAGGTGTACGTACATAGGGTAAATGCCGGTAATTGTAAAATACTGCACAAGGAAATAAAAAACAGAATATTTTTTTTTGCAAGAATGCTGTTGCAAAGGTTTCGATGAATGTGACCTTTAAGCAAATAGCCAACTTTGTATATTATTGTTTTTTCGTAATAGATTCACTGGGCGTTATTCCAAAATATTCTTTGTATTTGTTGCGGAAGTTTTTCAGATTCCTCAACCCGATCAGTTCCGGAACCACATTTACAGAATATTTTCCACTTTCCAGCAGTTCACGGGCTTTTTCCATGCGAACTCGGTATATAAAATATTTAGGCGCTTCTCCTGTCAGCGATTTCCATTTATTAAAGAATGTGGTTCTGCTCATGCATAATTCGGATGCGACTTCATCTATAGTCAAACTTTCCTGATCTATATTTTTTAGAATGAAATCCTTTACAAGGTTGATAAATATGTAATTTTTTTCACTCAAAGTATCCTCCTCCTCTTCTATTTTTAGAAATTGTTCTCCGAATACTTTTTGCAGGAATGATTTTCGGAGAAAACGGCTGTTTTTAATCAGGACATTCATCTCTATTTTTAAGTCTTCTATATGAAAAGGCGTATTTATAAAGACATCGGCCAAAGAAGTTTCTCTGGTATTGCGTTGTCTTCCATTCAGATATGAGCCGTAGAGGATAATGGGAATGATTGAAGTTTCACAGGACGTTTTCAATCTTGATGAAAGCTCACTGCCGTACATACCATGTAGCATGGTGTCACAGACCACAATGTCTGGATATTCTTCTTTTATGTATGTTAAGGCTTCCAGACCGTTTCCGAAGCTTTTTACAATAAAATGATCAGATAAACGCGTTTCCAGGTAAGATCTGAAATCGATATTGCTGTCAGCAAGTAGTACAGTGGGTTTAACAGACTTTCTTTTATGAGACTTTTTACAGAATAAAGAGTCTATTTTTGTTTCTTCCTGATTGGCTATGATTTGTATGGGAGTGTATTTGGATATACTTTTATGTGTGTATCCTTTTGAAAGATTTTTTTCTTTTTGTATAAGAATGATATAGAAGTAAATACAATAAATAGAAAATCCTCCTACAATGAACAGTGGGATAAAGTTTAATTGATAAATAAGAGTTATAGCCATGATGACAGGAACGAGGGGCGACGTTGTTATTGAATATTTCATATGAATTTGTTTTTAATAGCGCCACTTAGATGAGATACACCAATTTCCTTTGTTGGGTATAAAAGAGGAAATTCACTGTAACTATGATCTCATAGTTGTACATTCATAAACTCAAAATATAAACTCGTAATTATTTATATCTTGAGGGGGAATAGTTGAAGGTGAAGTCTATATATAGAGTATGAATTCTAACAGTTTGAATCATTCTTTCGTAAATGGTGAATTTCCTCCAAGTGACAAAGA
>NZ_DAWCXD010000151.1:0-10851 GCF_052357945.1 Bacteroides sp.
GGGATCATTAGCCTTTTTATTTTAATACACTATATAGAATCGCGGAGACGCTTACCTCATATGTTAACTTTCTGCCCAATATCTTTTCAATTGTTCCATCAGGCAGGTCCATGGAATATCCTATATTCCCATATTCGCCTTCTATAGAGGTTTCTTCGGTATAATACCACTCAAAACCATCAAATTCAGGTCTGCCGGGTGATATTGTCTCTCTCCCGGTTTTGTCTGTTGCCAGCCATGCCATAATACCTCCTTTCTATCCTCTAATAATCACGTATCTTCCGGCGGCTATCTCGTTTCTATACTCGATAGAATAGCCTTTGGTTATAAACGCCCTTATGACGTTATCGTGTGCCAGCTCCGAAATTGGATGTCTGTCCCTGGCATCACTTCCAGTATTTTTTGCCCAACTGTGAGGCCAGTTGTTTCCCCAGCCTACTCCATAGTGGAAGTAGACACATTCGCCTTTCTCCTTAAGTTCCGAGAGGATGAAAGCAGCAAGTGCATCCTCCTCGGATTTTCTTCTGTTTGATTCTGGAATTTCTATTGTCAACATACTTACCTTGTTTTATTCATTCTTGATTATGGTAGCCCGAAGACTACCGTATTAAACTCCATAATTATTGTTTTTATATTAAAATCCTCCACCCTCACAAGCAAATAAAATGGAATCTGCGACTCTTTCCTTATCCATTCGGCCGTCTTCCGTTTCACATGAAGGATTTTCCTTGGTCCCTTTCAGGATATTCAAATCACCGTCGGCAAAGAGAATCAGGGACTTCGGCTTTTTTCGGATTAATGCCTTCAGTTCCTTGATCCATTCTTTTTCTTTTTTTGTCAGATTAATCGTTTCCATAACGCTTCTTTTCTGTTGTTGTGAATTTACTGATAAGGCTACGGAGTGATGTTTCAGCCTCCTTGTATCTGCTTATATCTTTTTCCGGCAAATTTCCATAGCCTGTTGTAGCTTCTATTTCAGATAATCCCAATAGGACAGCCTGATACTCCTCAACGGTCATCAGGACTTTTCTGGTTTTTGGTATACCTGTTTTCTTGATTTTATTCATATCCTTTTTCTTTTTTAATTCTTCAATTACCATCTCAAGGCGGTTGTATTCTTCTTTTCCGGCATCGTAATCAAGTACGATACAATCACGGCAAAACTCCAGCCTCCTTATTTGTTGTTCCAATGTTTCATTCATCTTCTGTATTCCATTAAGCTAAATTACATCAAATGACGAATCGCATTCATTACAGTAGTAACCGCGTCCCGGTTCATCCACGAAAGTCTCGGACGGGTTTAAAAAGTATTCCTTTCCACAATTCAGGCAGAATGTGTGGTATTGCAGGACATAACAGTTTTTCTGTTCACCTGCATTCATGCCGTTGTTTTCCATATACTCATCGGCTTCCTCTACGGAATCGAAATGCATATATTCTCCCCGTTCATCAAGGAGATATTTTGGACTGTCCGGATCTGTGTCACGAACCCCGATAACTACGCCAATATTCTTTTTCATGTTCTTTTGTTAATTATTACGTGAATTGGGTGATCTTCTCCCAGCCACTCTGCCGCTTCCGCTTCGCTGTTGAACTCCTCCACCCAACAGTCATTTGTGGAATTGTCAAATGCCACCCACTTTTCTGCCTCCCTGTCAAAGAAACAGCCTTTTGTTCCTCCATATCCGTAAATCGAATAGTCTCCATTCTTAAGAAGGCATGACAACACACCTTCCGCATTTTTTCCTCTGTATATCCCGTCCTTGTCCGGAGAATACTTTGAAGCTTCTTTCTTTTGCAGTTGAAGTTTTACCTTTTCCGCATCAAATTCATAATTCATGCACCTCTTAAAATTTCCCATTAAAAGAAGCAGGGGAAATAACATCCCGTGCCTGCAACTCCTTCCGTGCTCGTCTAATGCTGATTTACAGGTGTCACATTTGTATATGTCCTGTATACATGCTACGCTCATATATTTTCTCCTTTCTGATTTTAATTCAACAAAAAAGGGAGAAAGACCTTGTTTGTAATTATTGGTTCTTTCTCCCTTCGTAGGATTTTTGGATGTTCCGGCCTATCCCTGGAACCATCCGTAGTTTTTAGTGTCTTCCCCGGTCAGGGCTTTCTGAATGCCCACCGCAAAATCTGTGGCGTTCTGATTCCTTTCCAGGAATTTGTCGATATAGGACTGTTTGGCCGCCTCGTTAAGAAGCTGCATCAGGTCCCAGCATGAAATTTTTGCTCTTCCGCGTAAGCCGAAGTTGGGGTTGTCAATATAGCCTTTGGTAGCTGCATTGATGTTTGAATCACCTAGGATAACTTTCGGCAATTCTTTCATTTGTGTTGCCGATAATACCTGGTAAAGTCGTAAACGTCCGATTATCTGGCAGAACTGTTCCTAGGATATCATTGTTCTTCCCAGGTTTTCAAGAAGTCTCAAATTTTGTTCAGGATTAAATGTCTGAAACAGTTTTAGTGCGGCCATATAAATATCCGTATCGCCCATCACTTCCAGACGTCCTGTCAAGCCGTCACATGTCAGCATAAGATTGCTGCATACCCTGACTCTCCATCCTATAAAGATTTTAAATTTTTCAGGGGATTTTTTCCCGTACAGGTTCTCTTCGTTCAGGCTTCTTACGCCACCGATACAAAGATGCACTTCCTCACCGTTCATTTCCCGACATATGGTTCGGATATGAAAACAGAATGCCATTCTCTGATAATAGATGGTTTCGTCTTCAGGTTTGAGTTCTTCCTTCCTCTTTGTCAGTGCGGAAGGATGTCTGCCTAAAATCTTGTGTGAGACTCTGATTTCCGTATTACCGAAAGTTTCTCCTGCAAAAAACATACTTGCCGCCTCCTCGATACGGTGTATAAAAGTCTGGTGGCTGATTGTAAGCTGGTTGTCTCCAAAGCTGGGTACGATACAGTTCGTTTCCAGTTCTTCAAGTGTAATGCCTGAAGTGTTTGATTCAATAAAATTGGGATGTTCCTTCTCCTGTTCCTTTTCTGATACGATTACTGCATCTTCGATAAAGGTTGGGTTGATCATACCCATTCTTGTCATCATTCCTTGTTGTGGAACGACAGACAGTTCTCTTGTAGTTTCCATATTTCTATAATTTTTAATTGGTTAATAAAATCCGATAAAAGAAAAAGCCAAGAGGTTTATTTCTTTGCTTTTACAAATATTCCTCTTAGCTTCTTTATTCCCTTGAGTACTGCTGTCGTAACCTCAAGGATTGTGATTATAACGTCCTGTGCTTTATTGTATTCCATTTATAAGACGTTCTACTGGTTTTCTGCCGCTACATTGACTGTACCGGCTTTACTTGCGGCATTCTCTTTTCCCTTTTTCTTCTTGCCGCCATGCTTTTCTACAAGCTCTACGATAACCGAACTTGCCACGATAATCTCAGCCACATTGGCCGCGATTCTGATTCCTTTCATTAATTTTCCCATTGTTCTTTTGATTTTAAATTGTTAGTATTCTATTTTATTGTTCTCTTATATATAATTCTCATATATAAGGGTTTGAGGGAAAATGGGAGGGAGAAAAAAAAGAAAAAAATGGAAAGCCGTCATCAAGGTTCCCCGCCCTGACTTGACTTTCCGCTATTCCGCCCGGTTTCATGTATAGAGACTAAAGCTGCTATAATTACTTCCGGTTTCCTAGCCTTCGAATTAATTGTCCCAATCATTTTCTGAAATTGGGGTTAACCCGGTAATTTGTTTTGTTATAATGCTTGAAGCTGACGCACTTCTTTATTCCAAGTGCCGTTAATGCCTCAAGCTTTTCTCATATATAAGGGTTTCAGGGTTTTGAGGAGGGAAAAAATCTGCATGATATATCGGGGAATGAGAAGGGGCGTACAGCCTAAAAAATAGTTTGTATGGCGATAGATAACCGTATGAATAACAAATAGCGGAGTAGGGGATAATCTTTGCCCGGTTATTTTCACCCCTCTGTTAAAATAATCTTTTTCCGTTTGATTTTATCTGATTATTGCTACTTTTGTATATAATGCTCTGGAAGGCTATTGAGGCATTTCAAAGGAAGGCTCATATTATTGGTTATATGAAGGGGCTGGATTGGAATTTCAAACTATAAAAAATGGAAGAAGACATGGGAACGGAAGGAATACAGGATAGATATGTAAATCCATATACCGATTTTGGATTCAAGTTGCTTTTTGGTACGGCAATGAATAAGGAATTGTTGATTAGCTTTTTGAATGCACTCTTATTCAAGGAGGAGGTAATCAAGGATGTCACTTATCTTAATGCTGAACATCTTGGAACGCAGGAATATGACCGTCGAGCCGTATTTGATGTATATTGTGAGAATGAGAAGGGAGAGAAGTTCCTGGTTGAGATGCAGCGTGGCGAGCAGCAGTTCTTCAGGGACCGCAGTGTCTTTTATTCCACTTTTCCTATTCGTGAGCAGGCCAAACGTGGGGAATGGGATTATGAATTGAAGGCTGTCTATGTGGTAGGTATCCTGAATTTCTCCTTTGACAATTCTGATGAGGAGTATTTCCATCATGAGGTGAAGCTTGTAGACCTTTATA
This sequence comes from Bacteroides sp., assembly GCF_052357945.1. Classification (GTDB taxonomy): domain Bacteria; phylum Bacteroidota; class Bacteroidia; order Bacteroidales; family Bacteroidaceae; genus Bacteroides. Next base: position 4,575 of record NZ_DAWCXD010000151.1, read on the forward strand.
CGCACAAGGTATTCTATGACAAACTTACCTTTGTCTATCTTGAGATGCCTAAATTTAATAAGACCGAGGATGAGTTGGAGAGTATGTTTGACAAGTGGCTTTTTGTCCTGCGTAATCTTGCCTCTCTGCTTGAACGTCCTAGAGCATTACAGAACAGAGTTTTTGACCGCCTCTTTGAAACTGCGGAAATTGCTAAGTTTACCAAGACTGAACTGAGTGAATATTGGGACAGCTTGAAAAATTTCCGTGACTGGTATAGTGTTATATCTACGGCAGAAAAGAAAGGTAGGGAAGAAGGCATTGAAGAAGGATTAAATAAAGGATTGGCTAAAGGGAAAGAAGAAGGAGTAAGAGAGGCCAATTTGAATAATGCTCGTAACCTGAAAAAGCTGGGAGTAGCAATTGATATAATTTCACAAGCTACTGGATTGTCTAGAGAAGAAATAGAAAAGTTATAGTGTAAACTTGAATATGTTATTGATTGAGGGGATATACGGTTTACTGTGTATTCCCTTTTTTATTACTATTCGGATAGAGATGATGGGAATGAAGGGAGGAATTTTAATGTAATTTGTTGAGAGGAGAGGATAGGTTGAGTTAAAGTAATATAAATATAGTGCTTTCTTAGTGGGGAGTAGAATGGGGGAGTAAGACTGTCAGGTGAGAAAAAAGCCCCTGAAAATCAGAGGCTTAATTTTATTTTGGTGATCCGCCTGGGGCTTTCACCGTAGCGGTCTATATCTTTGATTTATAAGTTCTTGTAAACCTTGAAAAATTGTACCGTAACGAATTAGTAACGATTTATAGGAACGCTTGTTGTCAGTGAGAGGCATTCGTTTGTCAGCCGTTCTCTGATGCCGCAAAGATAGGGCATTACTTTTTATTTTCCAAACATTTGATTATTAAATCTTTAAAAAAGATCCCCAGTGCAAGGGGCGAACCTATATATATGGATAGGTTTGCCCCTTGCACCGGGCGGATGTTGCATCAGTCCTACAGCCTTGCCGTCCGCCTCGATACCGCCGTTTATGTGAAGCGGTTCCCCCTCCTTTTTCGCTGAACCGAAAAAATCATGGTGTAGTACACGTATAGTATCCCATGCGCTGCCTTTTATTGTCATTCTTTTGCAGCAAACATTAAAAATTAAGTTTGTTATGGAAGTTATTACATTTGAAAGTGAAGCGTATAAAGCGCTTGTAGGGAAGATTGAAAAAATCGCCGGGTATGTAGCTGAAGCGCAGCTGCCTTCGGAAGAAAAAAAGGAGGCTTGGCTGGACAGCAACCAACTGGCGGAAGCTTTAGGGATCAGTACACGTACATTGCAACGCCTGAGGGATGAAAACCTGATCAGCTACTCCATGCTGCGTGGACGGTGTATGTACAAGCTGTCGGAGGTCGAACGCTGTCTGGAAGAGCGTACCATTCGGTGCAAGCCTCAAACATTGGAGGATTTTCGCAAGAACTACCTAACGAGAACCGGCAATGATAAGAAAGGATGATATACTGAAAATGACGGAAAAGGGCATTTCCGTATTCCGCTATTACCTGCCGGTGGACTTCAAGGTGGGAAAGAACTTCCTGAACCCTTTTTATAAGGACACGAAGGCTTCGTGCAATATTTATTACGAACGTAAGGCCGGTGTATTTAAAATGAAGGATTTCGGGAACGAGGATTATTCGGGGGACTGCTTTGAGCTGGTGGGCAGGCTGAACGGCCTTAGCTGCAAGGAGCCTAAAGAGTTTGTCGAGATCATGGAAATGATAAACCGTGATCTGCATTTGGGGCTGTCCACACATGAGGAATATCATGTGAGCCATAGCAAAGTCCCCCAAAAGAGTGAAGTGGTATCGGAAGAACCGAAAGCGAAAAGCGTCCGGCCTTATACTGTCGTGCAAAAGCCCTTTACGGCTGCGGAACTTGCCTTTTGGGGTAAATCGGGAATCGGGGAAAATGTTCTGAAAGCGTACCGGACGGTATCGCTGAAGAAGTTCAGCAGCGAGAACCAGGAAAGGAAGCCTTTTTCCTGCATGACAAGCGTCGATGAACCGATGTTCGGATATATGGGGAAACAGCATATCAAGGTTTACCGTCCGTGCTCACAAATGCGGTTCCTGTATGCCGGTGATTTTGGCGACAACTACTGTTTCGGGCTGGAGCAGCTGCCGGCAAAGGGTGATCTGCTCTTTATCACAGGCGGGGAAAAGGATGTGATGAGTCTGGCGGCACACGGCTTCCATGCGATCTGTTTCAATTCGGAAACGGCTGTCATACACCGGCTTTCGTTCCGGTTCAAACATATCATACTCCTCTATGATGTGGACAGTACCGGGCTGAAAAGCTCGGCGAAGCGTGAAGAGGAGCTGAAGGAATACGGGGTTAAACGATTGTTGCTCCCGCTTGCCGGTACAAAGACGGAAAAGGATGTATCGGACTACTTCATGCTAGGGAACAGCCGTGAGGATTTGATAAAGCTTTTTCTGGACTATCTGGAAACCTTATACAGCGAAACCATGTCGGCATTGAAATCCTGCGAGGTGGATTTCAACAACCCACCTCCCATTGCACAGATGATCGTATCGGTAAATGACGTGCCTCTCGGAACTCAAGGCAACCTGCTCTGTGTCACTGGCGGAGAAGGTACGGGAAAAAGTAACTATGTGGCGGCGCTGATTGCCGGTGCTATCCGTCCAACCGGAACGGATGTGGATGCGCTGGGCGTTGCGCTCCACGAAAACAGCAGGAACAAGGCGGTACTGTTCTATGACACGGAACAGAGCGAAGTACAGCTGTATAAGAATATCAGCAACCTGCTGCGGCGATGCGGACGTGAGGCGATGCCGGAATGGTTCAAGGCGTATTGCCTTACGGGAATGAGCCGGAAAGAACGCCTGCTTTCCATTATCCAGAGCTTGGACAAGTACCATTATCAATATGGCGGTGTTCATCTGGTGGTGATAGACGGGATTGCGGATTTGATAAAATGTGCCAACGATGAAGCGGAGAGCATAGCCGTTGTGGAAGAACTGTACCGGCTGGCCGGTATCTACAAGACATGTATCGTAACGGTACTGCATTTTATCCCCAACGGGCTGAAGCTGAGGGGACACTTGGGAAGTGAGTTGCAGAGGAAGGCTGCGGCGATCCTTTCCATAGAGAAGGACAGCGATCCGGCTATATCGGTGGTGAAGGCTCTGAAAGTAAGGGATGGAAGTCCGCTGGATGTGCCTATCATGCAGTTTTCGTGGGATAAGGAAAAGGCCATGCACGTCTATCTGGGCGAAAAGCCGAAAGAGGAAAAGGACAAGCGCAAAGAGGATGAGCTTGTAGCGGTGGCCAAAGAGGTATTCAGCCAGAGGCGCTTTGTTACTTACGTGGAGCTTGCGGAAGAAATCCAGTCGATACTGGAGGTGAAGGAGCGCACGGCGAAAAGCTACATCAAGTTCATGCGTGAGAAAGAAATCATTCTGAAATCATCCGATAACCAGAGCTATTATGTTATCGGGAACTTTTAAGGAGGAAAGCGTATGTTAGTAGATAAAACGGAATTTGAAGCATGGATGGAACGTATCATGGGTGAGCTGTACCGCATCTCACGGAAGCTGGACAAGGCGGAAACGAGGGAAAAGCACCTGAACTACCTGAACGGAGAGCGTCTGTACGACAATCAGGAAGTATGCCTGTTGTTGCGCATCAGCAAACGCACGCTGCAACGATACCGGAATAACGGGGTGTTGAAGTTCTATTCGATATATCACAAGACATATTACAAGGAATCGGACTTGCACGAGTTCATCCGCAACAACTTCGACGAGAACGAGATAAAACGGCAGGCACGTGAGGACAAGCTGTCCGAGAGCTATCCGCTGCCGAAAGAATAAGTCTATGTTTTTGCTTTGTACCGGTGAAACTACTGCCGTGAGGCAGGAAATCCCAAACTGCGTATTGGTGTTTGTCATAGCAATGGCTTCATACAGTTGTGAAACAGGATGAAGTTTCTTTTCTTGTTCGAATGGTGATACTCCAAAGGACAGCGGTTCGGAGGGGTATCATTTTTTATGTGGAGAACTGAAATGTTCCAGCTTTGTGGCGTAAAAACTGGAATGTTTCAAACGTTAGTATGACTATATGTGTTATGGAATATTTTAAATATTCTCAAAGAAGCATACAAGAATCATATGAAATCCGTATCTTTGTAGTTAGATTAAATAGTCATGGATAGAAACACGAGATACATAGTACGTTTGATGTTTCAAACAAAAGTATATTCTTGTGACGGTGCAGCATTTGAGTCTTTTTTCACACAGATCATGCAACGTCATAACCGTAATTTCCAACAGGTTAAACCACAAGGACAATACGGTGATAGAAAGAACGATGGTTTTGATAAAACAACGGGTACTTATTATCAAGTATATGCTCCTGAGGATATTAAGATAAAGGAGAAAGAAACAATAGAGAAGTTAGTTACGGACTTTTCTGGATTATATGCATACTGGCAATCTCTTTATCCCATACAAAGTTTCTTTTATGTAGTTAACGACAAGTATAAAGGTGCGTATGCCAGTTTATTTGCAGAATTACGTAAAATTGAAATTCAATATAAGGATGTTTGTGCTAATCCTTTCTTATGTAAAGATTTGGAAGATGTTTTCTTGAGTTTGGATGAAGTAGCAATAGATGATATTATTGGTGTTATTCCTAATCCAGACAATGTGGGAGTTGAATACGGTGTGATGAAAGATGTTGTTGATTACATGCTAAAAGTAAAAACTAATCCTCAAAAAGAAGTGATTCCCATAAATCCAAATTTTGAAGAAAAAATCATCTTTAATAAGCTGAGTGAACAGGTTGCTGTGTATTTAAAAAGTCATAGAATAAATGAAGGTGTAATTAATGATTTCTTTGAATATAACAGTAATTTCATTAAGAATGAACTTCGGAACGTGTTTAATGGTTTATATAATGAGGCATTAACGGTAATTCCAGACGCAACAAATAAGAGTGATGAAATCTTTTTTTATATTTATGAAAAGGCTTATCCTCAACATACTGTTGCTATTGATGCTGCTATTTTTACTTTAATGTCTTATTATTTTGAGTATTGTGATATTTTTAAAGCTCCTGAAATATGATTTTGCCTTCTAAACATATTAGTTTATCTGAGTCCTTATTGGGACTTGCCGGAATTTTATTGACTTTTTTGGCAAAAAGACCTTATACATTGGACGAACTATGGCAGGAGTATTCAAAGGTTAACAAAACAAGAGATGTTTTTCCGGCTTATCATAGTTTTGATAATGTTTTAATGGCTATAAACTTGTTGTACTTGATAGGGACAATTAATATAAATACTAACGGAGAAATTATAAAATATGAAACTACTTAAATTAAGAGCAAATAAAGAAAGTTTTCATACTATTCCTTTTAATTCAAAAGGTATTTCTCTGATTGTAGCAAAAAAGAGAACTGAAAACGAAAGAAACACATATAATAGCGTTGGTAAATCATTATCAATTGCTTTAATACATTTTTGTCTTGCTTCAAATAAAATACCTGCATTTGAGGAATTGCTTCAAGGGTGGATATTTTATCTTGATTTTGAGATAAATGGTAAAGAATATACTTCTTATCGGACAACAGAACAACAAGATGTAATATTTTTGAATGATGAGAAGATGTCTTTAGCTGAATTCAGAAGTTTCATGGGACAAGAGGTGTTTGGATTGACAACCCCTGTTAACTATCTAACCTTTAGAAGTCTTATTTCAAGATTCATTCGTCCTAAAAGAAGTAGCTATGATTTATATTGGGATTTTGTAAAAGAAGAACAAGATTATGTTAAACTTCTTAACAATTCTTATCTATTAGGATTGGATATAGATAGGGTTGTAAAGAAAAATAAATTAAAGGAAGATCTTGATGGAATAAAAGATTTAGGCAATAAGATACAAAAAGATCCAATAATGAAATCTTTCTTTATGAAAGATGAAGCATCAGAGAATGTTGAAATAAAAATTGTTGGACAGCAAAAAAAGATAAATGAGTTACAATGCAACATTGATAATTTCGTAATAGCAGAAGATTATAATGAAATTAGAAAAGATGCTGATCGTATTTCTGCTTCTTTGAAGTCTTATCAAAATGAGGCGATGAAGTATCGTATGGTTATTGCCAATATTGAGAAAAGTCTGCAATACAAGCCCGATATAACAAAACAACAACTTATTGATTTCTATAATGAGGCTAAAGTCCAATTAAGTGATATGGTTGTTAAAA
>NZ_DAWCXD010000152.1:0-10801 GCF_052357945.1 Bacteroides sp.
TTAAGACAAGTTATCCCTTACTGACTATTGGAAGCTACTGTTTAGTTCATTTCCGCACCGAAATGAATTTTCAACTAATCAGAAAAAGAGATACAAAATTAGAACTATATGTATCTACAACCTATATATCATCACAATAACAACATTTATTTCTGTTTTCAACAAGTTTTATTCACATCATTCACTATATTTGCATAGTTTATCTTTCCATTTAATGCAAAAAAGGAGCAAATGACTACAAATTTAAACGAGACCTTTGCCGCTGCACAAGTAGCAAGTCGGGAATTAGCCCTGCTGAATGATGATGTCATCAATCAGATTTTAAATGCAGTAGCTGACGCAGCAATTGCAGAAACACCTTTCATTCTTTCAGAGAACGAAAAAGATCTCGCACGGATGGACAAAAATGATCCGAAGTACGACCGGTTGAAACTGACGGAAGAACGTTTGAAAGGTATTGCCGCAGATACACGCAATGTAGCAACACTCCCCTCTCCTTTGGGTAAAGTATTGAAAGAGAGTGTTCGCCCCAATGGAATGAAGTTGACGAAAGTCAGCGTTCCTTTCGGAGTAATAGGAATCATTTATGAAGCGCGCCCTAATGTTAGCTTTGATGTTTTCTCCCTTTGTCTGAAGAGCGGAAATGCCTGCATATTGAAAGGAGGGAGTGACGCCGATTGTTCCAACCGAGCCATCATCAGTGTGATTCACGAAGTATTGAAGAAGTTCAAAATCAATCCGCACGTTGTAGAATTACTTCCGGCTGATAGAGAGGCTACGGCAGCATTACTGAATGCTGTGGGCTACGTAGACTTGATTATCCCCAGAGGCAGCAGCAGTCTTATTCATTTCGTACGCGAGAATGCAAGGATCCCTGTCATTGAAACAGGGGCAGGTATCTGCCACACTTACTTCGATGAATTTGGGGATACAAACAAGGGAGCAGACATTATTCATAATGCAAAGACACGTAGAGTTAGCGTATGTAATGCATTGGACTGCACCATTATACATGAGAAGAGACTAGCCGACCTCCCTCTGCTATGCAAGAAACTAAAAGACAGCCATGTCATTATTTATGCTGATCCGCAAGCTTACCAGGCATTGGAAGGCCACTATCCTGCCGAGCTATTGGAGCGAGCAAAAGCAGAAAGCTTCGGCACGGAGTTTCTGGATTATAAAATGGCTGTCAAGACTGTAAAGAGCTTCGAAGATGCCTTAGGACATATTCAGGAAAACAGTTCTAAACATAGCGAATGTATCGTTACCGAGAACGGGGAACGTGCAGCTTTATTCACCAGAATCGTGGACGCAGCTTGCGTATACACCAATGTGTCTACCGCTTTCACTGACGGGGCACAATTCGGATTAGGAGCCGAAATCGGAATCAGTACGCAAAAGCTACACGCACGCGGTCCGATGGGACTGGAGGAAATCACTTCTTACAAATGGGTCATTGAAGGAGATGGACAAACGAGAAGAAATTGAGACTATACCTATATGTTAAAATCAAACAAGGTTTTGAGCGAAGCTAATTAAAAATTAAAAAATAAATGATATGAAGAAATTTACTTGCGTACAGGACATTGGCGATTTAAAATCAGCCCTTGCAGAAGCATTCGAAATCAAAAAAGAGCGCTTCAAATATGTAGAACTGGGACGAAACAAGACTTTAATGATGATCTTCTTCAACTCTAGTTTACGTACCCGCCTCAGCACACAGAAAGCTGCCATCAATTTGGGAATGAATGTAATGGTACTGGATATCAATCAAGGTGCATGGAAATTGGAAACTGAACGTGGCGTAATTATGGATGGTGATAAACCGGAACATATCTTAGAAGCCATTCCGGTTATGGGATGCTATTGTGATATCATTGGAGTACGCTCTTTTGCTCGTTTTGAAGACCGTGATTTTGACTATCAGGAAACTATTATCAATCAATTCATCCAATACTCCGGACGTCCTGTCTTTTCGATGGAAGCGGCAACACGCCACCCATTGCAGAGCTTTGCAGACCTGATTACCATCGAGGAATACAAGAAAACAGCACGTCCCAAAGTGGTCATGACCTGGGCTCCGCATCCACGTCCATTACCACAGGCTGTTCCTAATTCCTTTGCCGAATGGATGAATGCAACGGATTACGAATTTGTCATCACTCATCCCGAAGGTTATGAGCTTGATCCGCAATTTGTAGGTAATGCAAAAGTAGAATATGACCAGATGAAGGCTTTCGAAGGAGCCGACTTCATATATGCCAAAAACTGGGCTGCTTATTCTGGTGACAACTATGGACAGATATTAAGCAAAGATCGTGATTGGACTGTCAGCGACCGCCAAATGGCAGTTACCAACAATGCTTATTTCATGCATTGTCTTCCGGTTCGTAGAAATATGATTGTGACAGACGATGTCATTGAAAGTCCGCAATCTATTGTGATTCCGGAAGCTGCCAACCGTGAAATCTCGGCAACTGTCGTTCTGAAAAGATTATTGGAAGGACTGAAATAAGCCCCAAAAAATAAAGTGCTGATAAATCAGCACTTTATTTCTCTATTTCTTTATCTGCTTCCTCCCAGGAATTAAATCCCTTATCAAGCTCAAAGACTTTATATCCCTTCTCACTCAAAATTGCCGCAGCCTTCTTGCTTCGTTTTCCACTGCGACAATATACAGCCACCGGTTTGTCTTTTTGCAACAAAGAATCAGCCATTGAAGCAAAAGAGTCATCCATCACATTGATGTTGATCGTCTTCGTGATATGCCCCTCCGAATATTCCGCAAGCGTGCGAACATCTAGACGTTGTATATCCTCATTCTGAATAAGAGAATCAAACTCCTCTACATTCATTGATTGAAAATCCCCTTTCTGCTGACAAGAGAAAAGGGAAGAGAGAAATAAAAATATTCCCACGATTAATTGATTCAATTTAAACATATACACTCCATTATTCAATTCTGTCCCAGAGTATAGTCAAACCCGGAATCACAGTACTTATCAGATTCTATCGGAGAACCATCCTTATCGTACGTATAATATTTAAATTTAACCTTTATCGTCCGACCCGGATTCTCTTCATCTATATATTGCGCCAAAGGAACAGAAATGTAAGCACGCCGATTATAGTATTCTCCATCACTGTTCGCATCATGGTATAACAACATATTCACAATGCCATTTGTTTTAAGTTCGGACACATCTTCCACTATACCGAAAACATGTCCCTTGCCCGTACTGACCTTGAGATTCAAAATCATATTCAGATAATCCCTTCCGAGCCAGATACTGACCATCTCTACCGGATCCAGCTTTATACCGTCCTTGTAAACCGGATCATCTTCCGGTTTAGGTACCGGCGTTATGAGCGATTGCAAAGAATATATAGTAGTGGTGTTCTCACCGGAAAGCACCTCATAGTTACTCATTACACGTCTGGAAGTGTTTGGAGAGATAGTAGAACCCGTACGGTCTTCCGAAACAGTCAAGACTTCTCCCTTATCAGGAATAAGCATTTGTATGCGACCGTCTTCTCCGGCCTCTACAGTCACAAATTCCAGTTTCACCGAAGGATAATAATAGTCATCATCTCCACAGGCAGTCATCAGGAAAAGCAATCCCCACAACCAAACAATATGTAATTTTCTTCTTTTCATCGGCAAGCTGCTAAATAATTAACTAACGGATTGGAATACATTAATAACAACTTCTCACGCAAAAAGTCTTCATCCTTATTCGGAATCTTGATCTTTGCCAATTGTTGTTCAATATAGTTCATAAACTGCAGTTTCTCTTCTTCCGTGTAATTGGACACGAATTCCGTTGTGCCATTCAGCCAATCATACGCCACATAATTTCCCGGATATATCCGGTAATTACGATGGATGCGGCGATCAAGACAGGCAGAAATACGGGCAAACAAATCCGGTTTCGGCAACGAACGGTCCAAGCCTTGCAAGTCATCATTCAAACAAGGAGCAACCTGAAAATGTACCCTGCCTTTATATCCGAAAAGACCTGTCTGCATATTAATCAAATCGTCCTGTGTCGTCTTTTTATATCCTTCGATGTCTCTCTTCAACTGAAACTCTTGCGCTTTCAGAAAATCACACGGATCATATTCGTATGAAATAGCAAGCGGAGCAATATTCATTTCCATCAGGCGGTCTATCAAATCGCCTTCACCTCCCATTGCCAACATTTTCAATACACTGTCTTGTGTACGGTCATTCGAATCTTTTGCACGTCCTTCACGCTGCGCAATCCAAATAGACTGATTCTTCTCTGAAATGGTGTAATGCATATAACGGGACATACGCGCTGAAGATTCCAACATTTGCCGCATGGTCAACGCCCGCTGTACAATAAATGATTTATTGACACGCACCAGTTTCTTAATCCAGGGATAAATAAGCAAATTGTCGCCAATCGCAATTTCTACCGTATCCATTCCCTGGTCAATCAACAAAATAGAGAGAAAGCCCGAATCAAGAATAATGTCTCTATGATTCGATATATACGTATAAGCTTTGCTTTTATCCGGTATGGCGGTATGATCCAGTGTCAGTCCGGCAGTATGATCTGCCGCTATCTTCCACAAAATGCCATAGCAAAATGCCTCCTGAAAATCAAGCTTAGTCTTACAGGCACGCATTTTTTGCGCCAGAAGTTCAAATGGAACGTTCGGTATAGCACCGGTAGCAGCTTTCTGAAAAGCCGGATCGGCAATCAGTTCCTCAAAGATTTGAGGAAGTTCCTCATCATTGTAAGGACGAATTTCATTAAACTCTGTCAGATCCATCATGTGATTAAAATTTATTTTCAATAATATCGCTCATCACATCCTTTATATCCAGTCCGGCTGCACGCACTTGCTGGGGAATAAAACTGGTAGTAGTCATTCCCGGAGTAGTGTTTACTTCGAGAAGATTCAGTTTTTCACCGGCAGTTATAATGTAATCTACACGGATAATGCCGGAACAACCTAATATATCATAGATAGCTGAAGTCAGCATCTGTACGCGTTTGGTCAATTCATCCGAGATACGCGCAGGAGTGATTTCATCTACCTGTCCATTATATTTAGCATCATAATCAAAGAACTCATTGTGCGTCACGACTTCCGTAGGTGGAAAGATGACCGACTTCTCTTTTGTCTTATAACAGCCGCAAGTCAGTTCCGTTCCGTCCATAAACGCTTCAACAATCACCTCTTCCGCTTCTCCGAAAGCTTTAACAATGGCCGGTTGTATTTGTTCTTTTGTCTTCACTTTCGTAACTCCAAAGCTCGAACCTCCCAGACTAGGCTTGATAAAACAAGGCAGACCAATCTTTTCCACTACTTCCTCGTCAGAAACTGATTGTCCCTGGCGCAACAATAATGATTCGGCAATGCGCACTCCAAAAGCCTTCAGATATTGATTGCAGGTAAACTTGTCATAAGTAATGGCAGCCGCCAACACTCCACAACAGGAATACGGAATACGCATCATATCAAAATAGCCTTGCAGCCTGCCATCCTCACCCGGCGTACCGTGGATGGTGATATAAGCAAAGTCGAACACAATCTTTTCCGTTCCGTTCGTAAAACTAAAGTCGTTTCTATCCACCGGCACTTTGTTTCCGTCCGGTAATTGCACTTCCCAGCGACGGCCTTCCATCTCCACGATATACAAATTATACTTTTCCTTATCAATAAAGGAATAAATACCCTGTGCGCTACGCAGGGAAACTACGATTTCAGAGGTATCTCCTCCTGCTACGATAGCGATGTTGCGTTTCATTCTAATTCTCTATTACTTATATAGCCTCTCCACTTCTCGATAAGCCGGGTCATGTCATCCGGAAGTTCGGAAGTAAAATACATCTCTTCACCTGTGACGGGATGCACAAACCCCAACGTCATAGCATGCAAAGCCTGTCGGGGACAAGTGTCAAAGCAATTATTTACAAACTGTTTGTATTTACTAAAATGGGTTCCTTTCAGTATCTCATGACCGCCATAGCGTTCGTCATTGAACAATACATGGCCGATATGCTTCATGTGGACACGAATCTGATGGGTACGTCCTGTTTCAAGTATACATTCCACAAGGGTTACGTAGCCCAGTCTTTCCAATACACGGTAGTGCGTAACGGCATGTTTACCCACCGTCGGGTCGGACATCACCGCCATTTGCATCCGGTCTCTCGGATTACGGGCAATATTACCGACAATCGTTCCTTCATCCTGTTCCACAACACCCCACACCAAAGCACGATATTTGCGTTTGGTAGTCTTATTAAAAAATTGAATTCCCAGATTTGTTTTGGCATCCGGTGTCTTGGCAATCACCAGTAAGCCTGAAGTATCTTTATCGATGCGATGAACAAGTCCCACGTGCGGGTCATTGGCATCATAATCCGGTATATCCTTCATGTGCCAGGCCAGCGCATTGACCAGCGTGCCGTGATAGTTTCCGTGTCCCGGATGCACGACCAATCCCGCCGGTTTATTCACAACCATCAGATAAGGATCTTCATAAACGATAGTAAGGGGAATATCTTCAGGAATAATTTCATTTTCATAACGGGGGCGGTCCATCATCACCGTTATGACATCCAGCGGTTTCACTTTGTAACTACTCTTCACCGGTTTGCCATTGGCCATAACGAATCCGTCTTCGGCAGCTTTCTGAATACGGTTGCGCGAAGCATTGACAATACGTTCGAACAGATATTTGTCGACTCTGACCATCGTTTGTCCCTTATCTACAACCACGCGGAAGTGTTCGTAAAGCTGGGATTCGTCACCGACAGGTTCTATATCATCCAAATCATTCTCCAGTTCATCCGGAAGTTCTTCCTCTATCATGCGAGTCCGTTTCTATTATTTATCTATTAAAACCAACTGTCATCTTGAACAGATGATGATTCCGACGTAACCGGCTGGGCTGTATCTATAGAGACATCGACAGAATCTTCTTCCGACATATCACCGGAGCCATCTCCTACCATTAATGTCAGCGAAGATCCAACAGGAATCTTTTCTCCGGCAGACAACAGACGTCCCTGATACTTCACGCCATATACCCAATCTTTCTCACCATTTACCAGTTGAACCTGATTCAGTTTGAAACCGGCGTTCAGCAATTTAGCCTGCGCCTGACGGAGCGAGCTGTTGTCCGCCACATCGGGAATTCCACGTAAAGGTACATCCAACGTATTGACAGTCAGGTATACCGTACGTCCTTCCTTCACTTTCTCACCGGCTCCCGGTTTCAGTTCAAGAATGATACCCGCTGCCTTATCCTTGACATATTTAGTATCAGAAATCATATATACCAGACCATGATTCCGGAACATTTTCGTCGCTTCGTCCACCGTCATTCCCTTCACATCAGGAACTACAACGCTTTCACCATGATGTGTATATATATCAAGCCACTTCAGTACACCGAATATCATCACAACCACCACAACAACCATGGCGATCATATTCACCCAGAAGAATTTATTTGTTTTAAAAGAAAAGAATTCTTTAATAGTCATACGCATTGTTGTTAATATGCGCCAAAGATACGACAAAATAGTTGAACTTTTAAAAAGTAGGCGATGAAAAATGTCCCTACCCATTATGCAAGAACGCTTATCATCGCCAGAATTGCTGCAACTATAATCCCCACTCCTATAGATTTCAACAACCTTATTATAATTATGCGGGTTTTCAGGTCCCGGATCTGTTCTTCCATTGTGTATGTTTGTTTATGAGTTTTATTCTACTCTACAAAGAAAAGCAAAAAGTCATAAATGAGAGCAAACAATACCACTTTTTAACATACTTGTCATCAGGAAATAAAAAAGGCGGAGAACTTAATCTCCGCCTTTTTTATTTCCTGATGACAAGTGATTATCATTTTTGTCCGTTGTACTCATCAGAAACAGTTAGTTTCTTTCTGCCTTTCGCACGACGAGCAGCTAATACTCTACGACCATTAGCCGATGCCATTCTCTCACGGAAACCGTGTTTGTTCTTTCTCTTTCTGTTAGAGGGTTGAAATGTTCTTTTCATTACTGTATCTTGTTTTTTATGTTATTATTCTACGTAATCGGGCTGCAAAAATAGGCACTTTTTTTAAATTAACCAAGAGATAACTCATTTTTGCTCAAAAGTTTTTGTGTTTTTTACTGATTTAGATTACTTTTGCAGTCGAATTCCTGCGAAAACAATTAAATAACAATAATAGATTAAGAAGAATAGCAGTATGATTAATGCTCAAGACATCAAAAACGGAACTTGTATCCGTATGGACGGAAAGCTCTATTTCTGTATCGAATTCCTGCATGTAAAACCAGGTAAAGGTAACACTTTCATGCGTACTAAACTGAAAGATGTAGTCAGCGGTTACGTTCTCGAACGCCGTTTCAACATCGGTGAAAAATTGGAAGATGTACGCGTAGAACGTCGTCCATACCAATTTTTGTATAAAGAAGGAGAAGACTATATCTTCATGAACCAAGAAACATTCGACCAACACCCTATTGCTCACGACCTGATTAATGGTGTTGACTTCCTGCTCGAAGGTGCAGTATTGGACGTTGTTTCTGACGCTTCTACAGAAACTGTACTTTATGCAGATATGCCGATCAAGGTTCAAATGAAGGTGACTTATACAGAACCGGGCGTGAAAGGTGATACAGCTACCAACACCCTGAAACCTGCCACTGTAGAATCAGGCGCAACCGTACGTGTTCCGTTGTTCATCAACGAAGGTGAAACAATTGAAATTGATACTCGCGATGGTTCTTACGTAGGACGTGTAAAAGCATAATTGACAAGAACATATATAGAAAGCCGGAAGTTTTTGGACTCCCGGCTTTTTTATGTCTTTACCGATATTTATTTGTATCCGGCTGCTTTTGCAATTCTTTTAGGAATTTCCGTGTTATCAATCTTTTCTCCAAACAGTTGAGAACCTGCACCGATAGCGAATACAGGTACATAACCAGCAGAATGTCCGCCACTTGCCCAGCTTACCATAGCAATCTCATCCATCACTTCCTTTGCACGTGCAGCCATCGGTTCACTCTTAGAGTACATACTTTCAGCAAATACGACTTTATTCTTCACGAATGATTTTTCAAACTCATCACGCAAGGTCTTTTCCTGTTCCCAAGAAATAGGGAATTGTTTCCAGAAGCCCATTTCTTCGCCCAAGAATATTTTCATATCTTCCCAAGTCACTTTATTACCTTTTGATTTCCTCAATTCACTGATACGTTGTGAAAGTCCGTCAGCAGAATGTTTCTGGTATTGCAATACTTTCAGGTTCAACGCATATTTTCCTGTACCCAGCACAATACCACCTGTTTCATGATCTGCGGTAATCACAATAAGAGTTTCTTTCGGGTGTTTCTTATAGAATTCATAAGCTACTTTGACGGCTTTATCCATATCCTTCACCTCATTGAACACCGTAGCGGCATCATTAGCGTGACATGCCCAGTCAATCTTACCACCTTCTACCATCAAGAAAAAACCTTTCTTATTGTCTTTAGTAAGGAAATCAATGGCACTTTCCGTAATCTGTGCCAATGTCAAATCACCCTCTTTGCGGTCGATAGCATAAGGCAGACAAGAAGGATTGGCTCCTTCTTCCTGAATCAGGATCATCTTTTCTGCTTTTGCGGCTTTTGCTTTATAGTCATTGTAACCACGTGCTACTGTATATCCGGCTTCTTCAAAAATAGGGAAAATACTTGGAGCCTCTTTCTTGTCATAAGTGGTAGTCGGTTTCAAGAAACCACCGCCTGCATAGAAATCGAAATTTGCTTTCGGCAAGTCAAGAGCAATTTCATAATTCATATTACGGTCGGGTTGATGCGCATAAAATGCGGCAGGAGTAGCATGATCTACACTGACAGAAGTCGTTATGCCCACCTTTTTCCCTGCTCTCTTTGCCTTTTCGGCGATAGTCTGAATGGCATTTTTATCTTCTCCTACAGAAATAGCACCATTATAAGTTTTCTTTCCTGTTGCCAATGCAGTACCTGCAGCAGCAGAGTCGGTTACTGAATTTTTAGCAGAGAAAGTAGTTGCCATAGTAGCAACCGGGAATTGAGTAAATAACAAAGGCTCAACACCAATACGCCCATTTTGAATTTCCGCCTGATACATCTCCGTACCATTTACTTGGTTCACTCCCATCCCATCCCCGATGAAATAGAATACGTACTTTGCCTGACCGTTTGCAACAACGGAGATAAGGACAAAGAACAATGTGTAGATTAACTTTTTCATTCTCTAGTATATTTATTTTTAGATTAGTTGTCTACAAAGGTAGAAAAAAAGAGAGATATACAGCGGATTACTAGACACTAAAAGTGGATATTTGCTTTATATACAGGCATTACCGCCTCGCATATTACAAAGCAATAACACATTGCTATCTATGAATAACATGATAGATTCGTTACATTCTGCTCGAACTGATCCTTGTCTCCGGCAGCTTTATTACGCATCCGGCTACGGTAATTATAAATAGTGACCAAAGAATATCCGAGAAAATGAGCAATCTTGTTACTGTCTATCCCCAGACGGATCAGGGCAAAGCTACGAAGTTCTGTTGCCAACAGCTCATCGGATTTCGGATAAACCCGACCTTCTTCTACCAGCAATTCATTAAAAGCTGAAATAAAATTCGGGAATAGTTTCAGGAAAGATTTATCAAATTCATTATAGAATTCACTATCTTGATTTTAATATTTAACGTGAGTTCGACATAAAATTAAAAGATAGTAAGTTGCCCGTCATTGATAAA
>NZ_DAWCXD010000153.1:0-10662 GCF_052357945.1 Bacteroides sp.
CTATACTTATTTCAAACAGGACGCAAAGTAAGCACTTTTATCCGTATAAAACAAGAATTTCCTAAAATAATTCACTTCCAGGCCCCTATTTTTCTTTATTTGAGTAAATCACGGAGCATTAATAGTGCATTATTGCCTGCTCTTTCGATATTCATGCTTCTTCCGCGGTTCGTTTCCTGTTTGTAAGTACGAATTTCGTTTTTATAACCAGCGGCTATCCAAACAGTTCCCACCGGCTTCTCGGGAGTACCCCCTCCAGGACCTGCTATCCCTGAAGTAGCAACGGCGCAATCGGTTTTTAGTGCTTTCATCGCACCTTTTACCATTTCAATCACAGTTTCTTCGCTGACGGCCCCATGTTGCTCCAATGTTTCGGAGGAAACGTGTAAAAGTCCCATTTTTACTTCATTAGAATAGGCTACTATGCTTCCGTTAAAATATTCAGAACTACCGGCAATGGAGGTCAAACGTGCGGCAATACTGCCTCCGGTACAACTTTCTGCGGTGGAAACGGTCAATTTCTTCTTTTTTAAAAGTTCACCGACTATAACTTCCAATGGCGTATCTTCTTCACCGAAAATGTCTTCACCAAGTATTTTCTCTAATTTTACCTTTTCACGTTCAAGAAGAACTTTTACTTCTTCCCTGTTTTGTCCGCGTCCTGTCAGTCTAAGACGAATAATCCCCAGCTTAGGCAAATATGCCAATTTGATACATTCTGGCAGAGCACTCTCCCACGGTTCCAGTTTTTCTGCCAATACGGATTCCGGATAGTGTTGTACAAGAAATGTTTGATGCATAATTACATCCGTTTGAAACCTCTCGTGCAGCTTAGGTAATACACTTTCTGTCATTACGGCAGTCATCTCTTGCGGAACGCCCGGCATGGAAACAAGTACCTTTCCATCTCTTTCGAACCAGCTGACAGAAGCACTTCCTACAGGATTATTTATCACTGTACAATCTTTCGGAACCATTGCCTGGCTTTTGTTGAGTGCATTCATTGGTATTTTCCCTGCCAGTACCCGTTTTACATTTTCGAATACTTCTTCGCTGAAAACCAGTTCTGTATGAAAGTATTTGCATAAAGTTTGTTTGGTGATATCGTCTTTGGTAGGTCCGAGTCCTCCGGTTACTAAAACAATATTCACCCTTTCCATCGCATTATCAATTGCTTCCAAGATTTCCTTTTCCCGGTCACGGATTGAAACAATACGAAGAACCTCAATGCCTATTTTATTTAATTCCTGCCCCATCCAGGCTGAATTAGTGTCGACAACCTGTCCTATCAACAGTTCGTCGCCAATGGTTATTATTTCGGCAAACATACTTCTTAGTTTTTATCCTATTATATATAATAAGGTATACCCAATTATAACGTCACACGAGAATAAGCCGGAAGATCAATAGAACAAAAGTCCTTATCCAGATATTTGAAATATCCGGTAATGGCGATCATGGCTGCATTATCAGTCGTATAACTAAATTTAGGGATAAAAATGTTCCAGCCATATTTCTCGGCATGTTCCCGGAAAGCATTACGCAATCCATTATTTGCAGAAACTCCTCCGGCCACAGCTATTTCATTAATCTTATATTCTTTGGCGGCTTTTCGTAATTTATCCATCAGAATATCCACTACAGTAGCCTCCAATGATGCTGCAAGATCTACTTTATGGTGTTCTATGAAATCAGGATCTTCCTTTAACCAGTCGCGTAATGAATATAAAAAGGAAGTTTTCAATCCGCTGAAGCTGTAATCTAAACCAGGAATATGCGGTTTGCTGAATGTAAAAGCTTTCGGATTTCCCTGACGAGCCAGTTTATCAATGATCGGTCCGCCGGGATAACCAAGTCCCATCACTTTAGAGCATTTATCAATAGCTTCACCTGCGGCATCGTCAATAGTCTGTCCAAGAATCTCCATATCATTATAGGCTTTGACCAGTATGATTTGTGAATTTCCTCCAGATACCAGCAAACAGAGAAATGGGTAAACAGGTTGTCTCTCTTCTTCTCCTTCCGCTTTAATAAAATGAGCTAAAACATGTCCGGTCAAATGATTAACATCAATCATTGGGATGTTTAAAGAACGAGCGAATCCTTTTGCAAAGGAGACTCCAACAAGCAAAGACCCCATCAATCCCGGTCCGCGAGTGAAAGCTACCGCGCTCAACTCTTCTTTGGTGACGCCGGCACGTTTTAATGCTTCATGTACTACCGGTACGATGTTTTGTTGGTGTGCCCGTGAAGCCAACTCGGGTACTACTCCACCGTATGCTTCATGTACGGCTTGACTTGATACCACATTTGACAGCAAATAACCATCCTTGATTACGGCTGCCGACGTATCGTCACAGGAGGATTCAATTCCTAAAATTATTGCACTCATAAGTATTTAAACTATTAAACGGTGCAAAAGTAATCATAAAACTACGATTCGTAACGAACTATTTTATATTTTTGTTCGCAAAATAAAAGTTATCGCATATCAGAACGCTGAAAAAGACTGTACGCTGGGTAGTAGGTATTGTACTGGGAGTATATATCGGGACTATTGTTTTGCTGAATATACCAAACATTCAGCAAGCAATGAGTGTATTTGTAGCTGAAGAACTTTCTGAAGTTTTAAATACAAAGGTAGTGATTGGTAGAATTAATATGGGTCTATTGAACCGTATTATTATTGATGATGTATTGCTTGACGATCAGAGTGGTCAGGAAATGTTCAAAGTCACACGTTTGTCCGCCAAGTTCGATATTATGCCCTTTTTTAAAGGAAAGATATCCATTAGCAGTGTCCAGCTTTTCGGATTTAATATCAATCTCCGGAAAGAGACTCCGGATTCCCCTCCTAATTTTAAGTTTGTTTTGGATGCTTTTGCTTCCAAAGATACCGTGAAGAAAGAAAACTCCCTTGATTTGCGTATTAATTCCATCCTGATTCGTCGTGGAAGGATGTCTTATCATGTGTTGTCGGAAGAAGAAACACCGGGGAAATTTAACGCTAAGCATATTCAGCTTCAAAATATCATCGCTAATATATCGCTGAAGGCATTAAGTAAGGACTCTTTGAATTTAGGGATCAAGCGATTGAGCCTTGATGAAAAAGCATCCGGCTTCTCTTTGAAAAAAATGAGTTTGAAACTGGTTGCCAATAACAAGCAGACAAACATTGATAATTTTACAATAGAATTGCCCGAAACCTCTCTCAAGCTTGATACCATTCATTTGGAGTATGATAGTTTGAAAGCTTTTGACCGTTTTACAGAACAGGTGCATTTCTCTTTCCGTACTTTGCCATCGCAAGTTACTTTAAAAGATATTTCTCCTTTTGTCCCTATCCTCTCGCATTTCAAGGAACCGGTGACGTTGGATATGGAGGTGAAGGGAACTGTGGATCAGTTGACTTGTTCGCATCTGGAGATTACAGCCGATGACCGTCAGTTCCGTCTGCGAGGAGATGTATCGCTTCAGGACTTATCGCGTCCACAAGATGCGTATGTATATGGAACTCTTTCCGAACTTTCGGCCAATACCCGCGGAGTCGGTTTTTTAGTGCGTAATTTGAGTCCTAATTATAATGGAGTTCCTCCTCTTCTCGAACGTTTGGGCAACGTGAGTTTCCAGGGAGAAATTTCGGGATACTTCACGGACTTAGTTACTTATGGACAATTACAAACGAGTCTTGGAAATGTAAAGACCGACTTAAAATTGAGTTCTGATAAGACAAAAGGATTGTTTGCGTATTCCGGAGCTGTCAAAACAGAGAATTTTCAACTAGGTAAATTATTGGATAATGAGGAATTGGGAGAAATTACTTTCAATCTGGATGTACATGGCCGGCATATTGCTGACCACTTGCCTGCCGTAGAATTGAAAGGACTGATTGCTTCGATAGATTATAGCAGATATAGATATGAAAATATCACACTGGACGGAGAATACAAACAAGGCGGATTTAATGGAAAGATTGCGTTGGATGATCCTAATGGCTCTATTTATCTGAATGGAGACGTAAATGTTGCATCCAAAGTTCCTACTTTTAATTTTCTTGCAGTAGTCAATAAAGTACGCCCACATGATTTGAATCTTACGACCAAATATCCTGATGCAGAGTTCTCTTTAAAACTGAAAGCCAATTTTACAGGTGGATCAGTGGATGAGATGATTGGAGAAATCAATGTGGATAGCTTGGAATTTACAGCTCCGGATAAAGCATATTTCATGCAGAATATGAATATCCGGGCAACCAAACAAAATGGAGAAAATCAGCTTAGATTGACTTCCGAATTCCTGAAAGCAAGCATAGAGGGAAAATTCCAATATCACACATTGCCTGCCAGTATTCTGAATATTATGCGGAAATATGTGCCGTCTTTGATATTACCTCCCAAGAAGCCGATTGAAACCCATAATAACTTTTTGTTTGATATACATATATATAATACGGACATTTTATCTACGATATTTGATATACCGTTAACGGTATATACTCATTCTACGTTGAAGGGATATTTTAATGATGCTTTACAACGCTTGCGTGTAGAGGGATATTTTCCCCGTCTGCAATATAAGAACAACTATATTGAGTCAGGTATGATTCTGTGCGAGAATCCGGCAGATCATATTCGTGCACGGGTTCGTCTGACTAATTTGAAAAAGAAAGGAGCAGTCAATCTATCTCTGGATGCACAAGCTAAAGATGACAATGTCAGTACGACTTTGGATTGGGGAAATAATGCTGCAGCAACATATAGCGGGAAATTAGCAGCTGTTGCCAAATTTCTACGTACAAGCGGAGAAAAGTCATTGTTGAAAGCGATGGTGGATGTGAAGCCTACTGATGTTATTTTAAATGATACTCTCTGGAAGATACATCCTTCGCAGGTGGTGGTCGATTCCGGACGAGTGGATGTGAATAATTTCTATTTTAGTCATCAGGATAGGTATGTACGTATTAACGGCCGGCTTTCCGAGAATCCTAAAGATACTGTAAAGGTTGATCTAAAGGATATAAATATGGGATATGTATTTGATATTGCAAGTATATCCGACGATGTAAATTTTGAGGGCGATGCAACAGGAACGGCTTATGCAAGCGGAGTGTTTAAAAAGCCTATCATGAATACCCGTTTATTTATAAAGAATTTCTCACTCAATCACGGTCGTTTGGGTGAACTGGATATATATGGTGAGTGGGATAATGAAAACAGAGGTATCCGGTTGGATGCATCCATTCAGGATATATCTCCTTCTCCGTCGCGTGTCACGGGTATTATTTATCCATTAAAACCCGAGAGCGGACTTGATTTAAATATTGAAGCAAATGAATTGAATCTGAAATTCCTCGAACATTATATGAAGTCTATTGCCAATGATATTAAAGGGCGAGGAACAGGAAAAGTACATTTCTATGGAAAATTTAAAGGATTGAACCTGGATGGTGCGGTTATGACAGATGCATCCATGAATTTTGATATTTTAAACACACATTTTGCGGTAAAAGATACTATTCATTTGGCTCCTACCGGATTGACATTCAATAATATACATATCTCTGATATGGAAGGGCATTCGGGGAGAATGAATGGATATTTGCATTTCCAGCATTTTAAGAACCTAAACTATCGTTTCGAGATACAGGCAAATAATATGCTTGTGATGAACACAAAAGAATCGACAGATATGCCTTTCTATGGTACGGTATATGGTACCGGGAATGTATTGCTCTCTGGAAACGCCATACAGGGGCTCGATGTAAATGTGGCCATGACTACAAATCGAAATACTACCTTTACCTATATTAATGGTAGTGTAGCATCGGCTACTAGCAATCAGTTTATCAAATTCGTGGATAAAACACCTCGTCGTACTATCCAGGATTCTGTTCAAGTAATTTCATATTACGAACAAATACAGCAAAAACGTCAGGAGGAGGAAGAGCAGAAAACAGATATCCGTTTGAATATTCTCGTGGATGCAACTCCCGATGCCACCATGCGAATCATTATGGACCCTATTGCCGGAGATTATATCAGCGGAAAAGGTACGGGAAATATCCGGACGGAATTTTATAATAAGGGCGATGTGAAAATGTTTGGTAATTACCGGATCAATCAAGGAGTATATAAATTTAGTTTGCAGGAAGTGATTCGTAAAGACTTTATTATCAAAGATGGAAGTACAATAACGTTCAATGGTGCACCTTTGGATGCTAACATGGACATACAAGCTTCATATACAGTGAACTCTGCCTCTTTGAATGATTTGATACCGGATGCTTCGGCTATTATACAACAACCCAATGTGCGTGTAAATTGTATCATGAATCTAAGTGGTATGCTGGTACGACCGACTATCAAACTGGGTATTGAGCTTCCGAATGAAAGAGATGAAATACAAACATTGGTACGTAATTATATCAGTACGGAAGAGCAAATGAATATGCAGATTCTTTATTTGCTGGGTATTGGCAAGTTCTATACGGAAGATGCCCGTAATAATAATCAGAATTCGAATGTGATGTCATCGGTGCTCTCATCTACTCTCTCCGGCCAGTTGAACAATGCACTTTCACAGGTCTTTGAAACGAATAACTGGAATATCGGTACGAATTTGAGTACGGGTGATAAGGGTTGGACAGACATGGAAGTAGAAGGTATTTTGTCGGGACAATTATTGAATAACCGTTTATTGATAAACGGAAACTTCGGTTATCGGGATAATCCGATGGCTAATACTAACTTTGTAGGAGACTTTGAAGCAGAATGGCTGATTACCCGTTCGGGAGATATTCGTTTGAAGGCTTATAATGAGACAAATGACCGTTATTACACAAAAACAAACTTGACTACACAAGGTGTAGGTATCATGTATAAAAAGGATTTCAATAAATGGAGTGATCTATATTTCTGGAATAAATGGCGGTTACGCAATAAGCGGAAACGGGAAGAAGCTGAAAAGGTGAAACCGCAACAAACGGACAGTATCACTGATAAAACTGCTAAATCGGCAGTGAAAAGAAAACGTGTACAGGAGCAGTAAAAAATAATAAACGATGACATATCCACCAGGAATTATGTCATCGTTTGTTGTTTTTGAGAATTATGTTTCAGAATTATGCACTTTGACCTATGAAAGGACAGTACCGTTCTCGCCTATGTTTACTACTTTATCTACATCCCCCTTCTCAAGTTCAATTCGATAATATATGGTACCATCTGCTTTTTCAATATACTCCGCTTCGTCAAAACGATATTCTCTATATTGATTATTGAGAGTACTGTTTACCGCTTCAGGCAATTCGTCCTGACGTACTTCCCATGAAGTAGAATACCAATTTCCAGTCTGGTTGAACAATACATCTTTTGAGATTCCATTATGAATGATATCTACCTCTGTAGATCCAAAATCCCAATCATTTCTATCATCTTCAACGTCTACTTCCATGATTCTTGCATTCGGATACTTTTCATTGATGAAGTTTTTCATAGCTTCAGTCAATTGTACAGGAAGATGTTCGCTGTTATCATTATCAGTGTCTACAATGTTTTTAATCAGAGTTCCATCAGCAGAATAATACAAATCGACCTCCTGATTCTGCTTTTCGACTTCAATTACGAAAACAGTTTCAACGCCTGTCCGTTCCAGTTTGTCTATATCATCCCGCTTCCATGAGGCATATTCGCTGTTCTCAAAAGACATTTTTACTGCTTGTGGTAATGCATTGTAAGGAATGTCCGTTTCTGTCATTTGCCATTTACCATCTTGGGTGAACCATGCAGATGCTTCATATCCGTCATAGAAATCTGCTACATAATATCCAGACTTAGTTTCCCACTTCACATTTGCAGCATTAGGGAATTTGGATGAAAATGCACTTTGAAGTTCGGCAGGAACAGCTATTGAACCATCGTCATCGTTGTCACAACTTTGCAGACTCCATGTGACGCTTAGTGCCAGTAAAAGTGTATAAATCTTTAGTTTCATCTTTGTTCAATTTAAATAGGTTTAGAAATCAATATCAATCAAATTAAATTTCAGGTCAAACTTCAGTTCCGTACGGTTGGACAGTTTTACTTCATAATCTTTCTTATCTCTCTCAATTTTTAGAATTTTAGCATCAGGGTAATTGGTCGTTACGTATTTCTGAATAGCTGCCGGAATAATTGCTGTAGGTACAGAACTATATTTGCAGTTCACTTCTTCCCAGTTGCCTTTGTTGTCAAACTCCACTTTATCGCCATTCGTGAAAATCACTTCATAACTTTTATAAAAGAAATCACTCTCCATTTTGGCTAATGCTACTTTGCTGTCGGCAAAATGCTGTTTGATAAACTGCTGTGCCGGTTGTGGCATTTGAGTTACCTGGATTGGTTTGTCGTCATCTGCACGAGCTACTGTTTGCAAAGTGAAAAGACACACTAATAAGAATACTAACTTTTTCATAATCGTTGTTTTTTAATATTGGTTTTTACTATTATTATTAATTTGATAATGCAAAGATGAGAGGAGAATCTGAAAAGATTTGGGAATTTTGAGAAATTCCGAAAAAAAATCGAAAAAATATAGTGACGCTATCCGGTTAACATAGCGTCACTATACATAAAGGATACCGTCACCATCCTATAGGGATAGTGTCACTATAATTTCTTCCTGAAATTAGATTCTTTAGGATTCTTTTAAAACTACTAATAGATACATCGTTTATTTTTGCACACACAAATTTGACAATATTCATATTAAACAACCATAAGAACTTTTGTATGACTATGAGAACAAATTATTTTTTATTATTAGCTATTCTATTGGGGATGATCCCTATGAGTTACATGCACGCCAATGATTCAATACCTAAGAGCGTGATTCTGTACACACCTTACACAAAAATCTCCGTATCTCCCGGAGCGTCAATTGACTACAGTATTGATCTTATCAACAACACAGACCAGTTGACGAATGCGAATCTTTCTGTCAGTGGATTGTCCGCCAGTTGGAAACACGAAATGAAATCCGGTGGCTGGAGCCTTAGCCAACTATCGGTACTTCCCAAAGAGAAAAAGACTTTCAATTTAAAAGTCGAAGTCCCATTAAAGGTGAATAAAGGTAATTATCACTTTGTGGTATATGCCGGAAACGCCAAACTTCCATTGGATGTGGTGGTTGCTCAAAAAGGAACATACCAGACTGAATTTACTACCGACCAACCCAACATGCAGGGAAATTCTAAATCAACCTTCACTTTCAGCGCCACTTTAAAGAATCAGACTGCCGACCAGCAGCTATATGCTTTGATGGCTAATGCACCCAGAGGTTGGAATGTAGTTTTTAAACCTAATTATAAGCAAGCCACTTCTGCACAAGTGGAAGCCAACAGTACTCAAAATGTAAGTATAGATATTACTCCTCCTGCCAATGTAGAAGCCGGCAGTTACAAAATTCCGGTACGCGCCGCTACAGGTACCACTTCTGCCGAATTGGAACTGGAAGTGGTTGTTACTGGCTCTTATCAAATGGAACTGACTACTCCCCGTGGGTTATTGAGTACAGATGTCACAGCAGGTGATATAAAGAAAATAGAACTGGAAGTCAGAAATACAGGTTCTTCATTACTGAAAGATATTCAGCTGTCTGCTAATAAACCTGCTGACTGGGAAGTAACTTTCGAACCTTCAAAAATCGATGCACTAAAAGCCGGAGAGACATCAACGGTTATGGCTACTTTGAAAGCTTCTAAAAAAGCATTGCCAGGCGACTATGTGACTACCATCATGGCAAAAACTCCTGAAGTAAATGCAGATGCGCAGTTCAGAGTTGCAGTAAAAACTCCGATGATATGGGGATGGGTAGGCGTTCTTATCATTATTGCCACCATCGGCGTGGTTTACTATCTGTTCCGTAAATATGGAAGGAGGTAAATTATGGGCGAACAAGTGATCGTACTTACCGATTTGACCAAACAATACGGTAATTTCACTGCTGTAGATCATATTCGCCTGAATATCCGGAAAGGAGAAATCTTCGGATTACTGGGGCCGAATGGCGCTGGAAAATCAACTACTATCTTAATGATGTTGGGATTGACAGAGCCTACTTCGGGAACAGTTGAAATTTGTGGAATCAATTCTACTACACATCCTATTGAAGTAAAAAGGAAAATAGGTTATTTGCCAGAAGATGTAGGATTCTATGATGATATGACAGGACCGGAGAATTTGATCTATACAGCGCGATTAAATGGTATTTCTGATAAAGAGGCAAAAACTAAGGCTATGGAACTGATGAAGCGGGTAGGCCTTGAAGATCAGTTAGCCAAAAAGACCGGGAAATATTCTCGTGGTATGAGACAGCGGTTGGGATTGGCTGATGTACTTATTAAAAATCCGGAGATTATTATTCTCGATGAGCCGACTTCAGGGATTGACCCTGCAGGTGTTCAGGAATTTATCGAACTGATTCGCTGGTTGAGTAAAGAAGAAGGACTGACAGTGCTTTTCTCTTCCCATCATCTGGATCAAGTACAGAAAGTGTGTGACCGGGTAGGTTTGTTCAGTAATGGCCAATTACTTGCTTTGATCGATATGGCAGAATTGAAAGATAAGAAGCAGGAATTGTCTGATATTTATAACCATTATTTTGAGGAAGGAGGAGAAAGACATG
>NZ_DAWCXD010000154.1:0-10613 GCF_052357945.1 Bacteroides sp.
ATATCAGGAAAACCTGTTATTTTTATTTTAGGTAAAGAATAACAATCATCCTCCGCTATCAGTTGCCTCAACTGCGTGGCATTCCACAAGATTCCGGATTCTTGCACCTGGCGAACCACTTGGATAAGATCAATCTCACGTACTTCAAGTCCATAACCTTTCAATGCATCGGCAAAAAGCGCAGGACTCAACTCCTCACCTACCGGGGGAAGCTGTGCTGTATCTCCCATCAACAAGAGTCGGCAACCTTGTCCCGAATACACAAATTGCACCAAATCATCCAATAAACGCCCTGTTCCAAACACACTACCCGACAGGCCTTCGTTTGAAATCATGGAAGCCTCGTCGACAATAAACAATGTATTTGTAGCTAAATTGTCATTGATCGAAAAGTTACTAAGCTCATTAGAAAAAGACTGCTGTCTATATATTTTTTTATGAATAGTAAAAGCCGGATGTCCTGCATACGCTGAAAAAACTTTTGCCGCACGTCCTGTAGGAGCCAACAATACAGATTTCTGCTGCAACTGATCCATCGTTTTCACCAATGCCCCTACCAATGATGTTTTACCAGTACCGGCATAACCTCTTAAGATAAAGACTTCATCCGCTAGTGTGGACAGCAGAAACTCTGAAAGAGATTTTACAGCAATTTCCTGCTCTAAAGTTGGCTGATAAGGAAAATTTTCCTTAATTTGCCTTTCTAAATAGTTATTTATCATTTTTGTACAAGAAAAAAGTTCGAGGAACTATCGTATTTAAATTTATTTATTCTATTTTTGCGATGCGAATATAACAACTAAAAACATAATTTATCATGAAAACAGTATTTAATATTGTATTAGTGCTCTGTGCTGCCGCATTGGTTTATATCTGCTACACCAGCATTATGGGTCCTATCAATTTTGAAAAGGCAAAGAAGGAAAGGGAAAAAGCTGTTATTGCCCGCCTAATTGACATCCGTAAAGCACAGCAGGAGTATCGTATGCTACATCGCGGAATGTATGCTCCCAAATTAGACACATTGATTGATTTCGTTAAAAATCAAAAATTGCCGTTCGTTATGAAAATCGGACAGCTGACAGACAAGCAGTTGGAAGATGGGCTGACTGAGAAGAAAGCTGTAGATATCATCCAAAAAGCGAAGAAAACCGGCAGATACGATGAAGTTAAGAAATGGGGACTTGAAAACTTCAA
The DNA here is from genome assembly GCF_052357945.1 of Bacteroides sp. Taxonomy (GTDB): domain Bacteria; phylum Bacteroidota; class Bacteroidia; order Bacteroidales; family Bacteroidaceae; genus Bacteroides. The sequence continues at coordinate 1,198 of NZ_DAWCXD010000154.1, forward strand.
ACGTGACACTATGTGGGTAGCTGTATTGGATACTATCTATCCAAAAGGATTCAATGCCGACTCTATGAAATATATTCCTCACGGAAATGGTGCTCAATTCGAAATGAACGTGAAAAATGACACTGCCAAGTCTGGTGCCCCAGTATATTTGTTCGAAGTAAAAGCTCCATACGAGACATACTTAGGCGGACTTGACAAACAAGAAATCATCAACCTGAAAGACTTGGATTCTAAACTAGGCAAATATAGCGGTTTGATGGTAGGTTCTATTGATACTCCAAACAATGGTGCTGGTAACTGGGAATAATGATTGACTTTACTAAATCAAAACAATATACTTTATCCATCCGTCTTAGTACGGATGGATTTTCTTTTTCTATCTATAACCCGATTCATGACGATTCGCTTTCAATAATAGAGAAAGAGATAGACATATCTCTATCCCTTACAGCGAATCTAAAGGCTACCTTTCACGAATCGGACTTCCTAAATCATCCTTACAAGCGGGTAAATATAATGATGGCAAGCAAGCGTTTTACAATCGCGCCATTAGATTTGTTTGAGGATGAGGAAAAACAGGCAGAACTGCTGTTTTATCATAATCATCAAAAAAGAGAAAACGAAACGGTACTCTATAATATTCTAAGAAAGAATAATCTAGCTGTTATCTTCGGCATAGATAAAAGTGCACAGAACTTTTTAAATGAACAATACCCCGAAGCTCGTTTTTATTCTCAAGCCACTCCGTTCATCGATTATTTTTCTGTAAAAAGCAGATTAGGAAACAGTAAGAAGATGTACGCTTCTGTACGCAAAGACGGCATTGACATCTATTGCTTTGAACGAGGTCATCTACTTCTGGCCAATTCTTTTGAATGTACGCATACAGAAGACCGCATTTACTATTTATTGTACGCTTGGAAGCAACTGGAATTTGATCAGGAACGGGATGAGCTACACCTAACTGGAACGCTTTCCGAGAAAGAAGTTCTAATGAGCGAACTAAAAAAGTTTATCCTACAGGTATTCATCATGAATCCTGCAACTAATATTGACATGCAAGCCTTATTAACATGCGAGTAATCAGCGGTATTTACAAACGAAGAAGATTCGACGTGCCCCGAACATTTAAAGCACGTCCTACAACAGATTTCGCCAAAGAAAATCTGTTCAATGTACTCAATAACTACATCGACTTTGAAGAAGGAGTCACGGCTCTTGACTTGTTTGCCGGAACCGGAAGTATTAGTATCGAACTGGTATCCCGCGGATGTGATCGGGTTATTAGCGTTGAGAAAGAGCCTGCGCATCACTCGTTCATCTGCAAAATCATGAAAGAGGTGCAAACAGATAAGTGTCTACCAATACGCGGAGATGTATTTAAATTTATCAAGAATGGTCGCGAACAGTTTGACTTCATCTTTGCCGATCCTCCTTATGCATTAAAAGAATTGGAAACAATACCCGAACTAATCTTCCAGAACGATCTTCTCAAAGAGGGAGGGTTATTGGTACTGGAGCACGGAAAAGATAATAACTTCGAGGAAAATCCACATTTCATAGAGAGAAGAGTGTATGGAAGTGTAAACTTCTCACTGTTCAGATAAGTTCTTCAATCAATCTCATCACTATTAAAGTAGCGGAGCCAATAAACGCACGATAGACTCCGCAGCTTTTTGTCTCCACGAACGTCTGACCCAATTCTTTAAAAAGATTTGTGTACTTTCTCGCTGGTCCTGAAGAAATATTTCTTTCATTTCAAGGGCTGTTTCTACGTCATACATAAAGGCATTCACTTCAAAGTTATGCTCAAAGCTACGAAAGTCGACATTGGTAGATCCTACTGTGGAAAGCATATCATCTGAAACCATAAGTTTAGAATGCAGAAAGCCCTTTTTATAAAAAAAAACTTTAACGCCTGCCTGCATCACATCGGCCAAATAAGAACGTGATCCAAGATGAGTAATCCAATTATCAGCACGTTCCGGCAGCATTAAGCGCACATCTACCCCAGACAATGCAGCTGTTTGCATAGCAGCTAATATTTGCTCTGTAGGCAAGAAATAAGGGGTTTGCATATAGAAATATTTCTTTGCACTGGTAATGGCAACCGTCAAGCCCTGCATGATTTCTTTCCATGGTCCGATAGGTTCACTCGTGACAATTTGCGCTAAAGAGTTTCCACAAGAATCAATCTTTGGAAAATAACGGGAAGCAGTTATCAGGGTGCGGTCTACAAAATACCAATCGAGCAGGAAAGCCGTTTGCAAACCGTGCACAGCCTTACCTTCCAGCATGATATGCGTATCACGCCAAATTCCCCAAGAGAAACCACGCATATAGCGTTCTGCCAGATTCATTCCTCCAACGAACCCCACACGCCCATCAATGACAACAATCTTTCTATGGTTCCGGTAATTCACTCTACTGGTAAATAAGGGAAAACGTACCTTTAAAAAGCTTCTGACCTCAATGCCGGCATTACGCATTTCTTCGAAAAAGCGATTAGGCACATGCCAGCAACCTACATCATCATAGATCACCCGCACTTCAACTCCTTGAGAAGCCTTTTCGATCAGTACGTCTCTGACCAGACGCCCAATAGCATCATCCTCAAAGATATAATATTCCATGTGGATATGCTGCTTCGCTTTTTGTAGCTCACGCAATAATGATTGGAGTTTGGTATATCCTTCCGTATAGATTGCCACACGATTTCCCTCAAAAGGAAATGCCTGATTCGTTTGCTGGAAAAGATGAATAAGACGGGAGTATTCATAAGGAACATCAGAACAATCCTGCGCCAGATATTCGGCCATTGGTTTCTTTAATAGGCGGTCATAGCTTTTTTGCCCGATGATGCGTTCACGACGTTGGCTCCGGCCAAAGAAAAAATAAAAGACAAGCCCGACAATAGGTAAGAAAAGTAATATGAGTATCCATGCCATAGTTTTAACCGGATTCCGGTTGTCAAGAATGATAATGACAATCGTACCGATAATGGCTCCAAAATAAAGAATATCAAAAGCTACTGTTGCTATCTGGCTAAGCATATAGTTCCAATCAATCATAGGAATCTCCTTTCATACAGATACTGAACAACAAATATAGAGTAAATTATCGGATTAACAAAGAAGTCCCGGTGACAACATTGAATGTTGTGCCGGGACTTTCTTCGTTTTATTTGAATCTATTACGTCACTTTAGAATGGTCTGCCACCTCCATAGCCACCACGTGACCCACGTGGACCATGCGGACCACCGCCATCAAAACCACCATGACGCATATTACCACGGGCTTCTTTATTTCCAAAAATATTCAGGCGATAAGAGAAACGGAGCATACAATAACTGTTAATTCCATTATACTCAGAAACAGAACGCATATCGGCTGTCAACGAACGACTGATATTGGATTGCTGCCGCAAAATATCATATACTTCAAAACTGATGGTTGCAGCATTGCCTTTCAGGAAGTTCTGAGCAATCTGCGCATTCCAGATAAGTTCATTCTTATTCATACTGGCATCACGATAACCACGGCGCGCGTTATTAGTTATATTGGTTGACAACGTCATACTCCAAGGTAAAGAGATATTAGTGCTTGCACCATAACCAAATGTATAAGGTTCCTGGTTATTTTCCGGACGCAGTTTGTTTCGTTCAAAGTTATAGTTGATTGAACCATTCAAGGTAAATTCAAACCAGTCGTTACGGAAAGTTCCATTCAGATTCTCTCCTAAAGTCAATGTTGTACTGGTGTTCTTGTCATTTATCTTGGTATCGTCATTGAAAAGGTAAGAAACCGCATTGGTATAGTTGGCGCGAGAGAAAGAGTTTATAGTGAAACGCTTATCTTTCAATGCCGTATTGAATCCAAACATCCCCATCGCATTCCAGTTTCCGTTGATATTCTCCGGTTTAACTGTTACTCCACCGGTACTCTGATTGTAAGTAGTGGCATTGGTAATGTTGTTTTGAGTCATATTCAAGTTTGCATGAGCCATTATGCCACGTTGGCTATCTGCATTATAAGTATTATAAAATAAACGCATAGAATGAGAGAAAGAAGGCTTCAATCCCGGATTACCCTTACGAATGTTCAACGGATTAGAATCATCGGTTACATCCAGCAAATTTTCCATACTCGGCTGACTTGCACGTCCCCGATAAGTAAAACGTAACTGGCTGACTTTAGAGAATCTGTAACGAAAATCAACATTAGGAGCAAAATTGAACACATTTCTTTTTACTACAGTATCTACTTCAGCTTTCTTATAATCTAATCTAGTATTCTGCGGTTGCAGAGACACTCCAAAGTTCAATCGATATTTCTCGCGGATAATATTCAACCCTGCATTAATATCATGGTTATAATATTTATATTGAGCATATTTACTCAAATCTCTATCCTTATTCTCTTCATACCCTTCAGGTAGACCATCACCAAAATTCCAAAACCAATCCTGTCCTTTATCTGCATCAGGAATCAAACTGTATGTACTTCTATCGCTTTCACTATATTTATACTGAAACTTATAACGGAATTGCAAAAAAGTAGCTTTTGCGATCGGCTCGCTATAAGTCAGTTCAGCTGTATAATCGTAACTCTTGGTGGGAGAAGTGATATACTGTTTACGTTCATCATCCGCTTTGTTTGCTGCCTTATCAAAATAACGCGTTAATGATTCACTAAACTGTTCACTGTCATTATCTCCATAACTAAATGTACCACGGAAAGTTATATTTCGTCCCTGATTATTCAATCTTCGGTTCACTTGCAAAGAAGCGTTTGCAGAGAGATCCTGACCTTCAGATTTAGACTCACTATTGCTGGCATTGACACGAACATCTTCTAATGGATCATCTGTACTTCCCCAGAAAACCTTGTTCAGGAAATCATTGGGATTGGACACCAGATTAAATGGATCTCCATTAAAAGTACCCGATTCGGAAATGGAATAGCTATTAGATTTTCCATAAGAAACGTTCGGACGGAAAATAATATTAGTCAATGTATCCGGTTTCCATTCCAAACGGAAGTCAGCATTGAAGTTTGTATTCTTATTACGGCCTTTACTGTTTGAGTTGGAGTACGAATTTCCATTTTGCAGGAAACGTTCCGAGTAGTTTGTAGATGTTGCATCCCGGTCACTGAAATTATAACGGGCACTACCTCCCAGTTCCAACTTATCAGTCTGAGTAGCAAAATTAACTCCAAGCATTTTGGTAGCAGTTAAACCATTGCTATTCCGAAAACGAGGGCCACCACCTCCACCAGAGAATCCCTGATCGTTCACATTATTGGCCGAACCGATTAAAGAAAATTGGCTATTATCGACAAAACGGTTCAACATCAAGTTACTTCCGTAACGGTCTTCTGTACCACCGGCAACACTTGCGTTACCAAACCAGCCTTGATTCATTCCTTTCTTCACTTTCAGGTCGAGAACAGTTTCTTCTTCCCCATCATCTATTCCGGTGACACGTGCCAAGTCGGATTTTTTATCGTATGTTTTCAGTTTATCGATCATGTTGACCGGCAAGTTCTTCAATCCGGTTTTCACATCACCCCCAAAGAACTCTTTACCATCTACCATAATCTTCTTTACTTCTTTACCATTGATTTTGACATTACCATCATCATCAATCTCTGCTCCCGGAAGTTTCTTCACTAATTCTTCAAGCATTGCCCCTTCGGGGGTACGGTAAGCTGCCGAATTATATTCCAACGTATCTTCTTTTACGACCACCTGCGGAGCTTCGGCAGTAATCACTGCTTCCTTCAGCATGACAGCATCCGGGTCCAATGTAATAGTTCCCATCTTTTTATCGGTGGCATTAGCAGATAACTGTATTGGTACGAGTTTGGTACGAAACCCGATATAGGAAACTTTCAATACATATTTCCCGGCTTTTACTTTGGGGAGAGTGAACCATCCCTGGTTACTACTGGCTATACCTGCGGCATAAGCGCTATCAGGCAATGATAACAATTGAACTGTAGCCTGCGCTGCGGGCTCTTTTGTGTCGGCTTCCACCACACGTCCCGAAACGGTAATTACCTTATTCTGTGCAAAAATTGAGAAGGTGCATAGCAACATCAGCACCAACCCTGCTGAAAATCTTTTCATTTACCTTATTTACGATTATATTAGTAGCAATAACAATGTCTTTTTGACAAATCGAATCGCAAAAGGTTTAATTGAAAAAAAAATTATCTTTTAAAGAATCGATCAACAAGCGCTTTTTTAAGACCAAATTCCAAACAAAGCACATTAAAAACCAAAAAGGTCAGGAAAGAGGAAGTATCAACATTAATCACATCTCCTTGCATTACACGCCACAACATGCCACCAAAGACGAACAAAAATGTTAAAAAGATAGCATTACGAACAGCTGAATTACGAATCTGCTCCGTTTCACGGCTCTCATTTTTACTGAATGCAAAGATTATCAACAAGCATCCTGCCATCATCAGCAACTTTGTGCATTCTTTATAAAACAGCAAGTTATGATCGGTCACCACTCCCCGCATCACTAGAATAAAAGGGATGAACAGAGCTACCAACAAGACCACATATCCTAAAGGACGACAATACGCAGGTAATAATGCTTTCATGATTGAACGTTTTAATGAGACAAAAGTAAGTAAAAAAAATATTTTATATACATTTGCAGAGTAAAAAAGCAAAAGAATCATGAGTAAACAAGAAGTTATTCTCTGCGAAAGCTTGGAAACGAGCCTCGGTCGTGCCATTGAGTTATGCCCGCATGACAAATTATTCGTCCTCACAGACGAGCATACCCAGCGTCTTTGCCTTCCTTCCTTAAAGGCATCAGGTCTACTGAAAGATGCTGTAGAAATCTGTATCGGAGCCGAAGATGTACATAAAACTCTGGAAACGCTTGCCTCCGTTTGGATGGCATTAAGTACTCAAGGAGCTACCCGCCATTCTTTGCTTATCAATCTTGGAGGAGGGATGGTGACGGATCTCGGAGGTTTTGCCGCAGCCACATTCAAACGTGGAATTTCCTATATCAATATACCGACCACTCTGCTGGCTATGGTAGATGCATCAGTGGGTGGTAAAACAGGAATCAACTTCAACGGTCTGAAAAATGAAATCGGTGCCTTTGCTCCGGCAAACAGTGTACTGATTGAAACAGAGTTCCTGCGTACACTGGATGCACACAATTTTTTCTCCGGATATGCTGAAATGCTGAAGCATGGTTTGATTAGCAATACGGCACACTGGGTGGAATTACTCAATTTCAATACTTCTAATATTGACTATACAGCTCTCAAACAATTAGTAGGACAATCGGTACAAGTGAAAGAAGATATCGTAGAACAGGACCCCTTTGAGCATGGAATCCGCAAGGCATTAAACCTGGGACACACTGTGGGACATGCATTCGAAAGCATGGCACTGGCAGAAGACCGCCCTGTATTGCATGGATATGCAGTAGCTTGGGGAATCGTATGCGAACTGTATCTTTCTCATCTCAAAGTAGATTTCCCGAAAGAGAAAATGAGACAAACGATCCAATTTATCAAGGACAATTATGGCGTATTTACTTTCGATTGCAAAAAATACGACCAACTATATGCATTCATGACGCATGACAAAAAGAATACTTCAGGTACAATTAATTTCACCCTACTGAAGGATATCGGGGATATTTGCATCAATCAAACTGCCGATAAGGACACTATTTTCGAGATGCTCGATTTCTATCGCGAATGTATGGGAATTTAATCCGACACTGGAAAGATTACATAATAAAAGGGAATGAAGTAAACTTCATTCCCTTTTTCTTCCCAATCCCTATAAATAATTGGCAATTGTGCGACAATTGCCCACACTATTATTCTAAGTTACTCATCCGATACTGTGAAAGCGACATACCTGTATGCTTTCTAAAAAAACGTCCAAGCGACGATTGATTCGCAAAATTCGTTTTAATAGCTATTTCCTGAATATTCAAGCTTGTATTTTTCAATAAAGCCTTGATTTCTAATATGATGTATTCAACGATCCAGTCTTTAGCAGATTTCCCGCTTGTTTCCTTGATTACCATAGTCAGATATTTGGAAGTAATACACAGTTTATCTGCATAAAAAGCTACATCCTTATTCTCCTTAAAATGCTTCATGATAAGCCCAAAGAATTTATTAGCCAATTCTTCTTTACGGGTATCCCTACGGGCAGTCATCAAAGTCGATTCCTTTTGATAAGCATTGAACAGTTCCAAATAAAGATACCTCAACAAATGAATAATCAGCTCCCGCCTATACATATCTTGAGAAGTAACTTTATCTTTTATCATACCCAGATAATTATATATCCGAGGAATATCACGCTCTGACTGAGGATACCAATAATGGGTCCGCATATAGAAAAAGAAATGCGGAGAAAATCTGGGCACACCACTTAACGCGTCACTAAACAGTGAAGTAGATATGACCATCGTAATGGTCGCGAAATCTTCACTTGGCTCACTAAATGAGATAAATTGTCCGGGTAGTAATATAATCAATTCCTCCGGCTGTATCCAGTGTACATCTTCATGCACTGTAATTTTAGCCCTTCCACTTAAACAATATATAATCAACGCTGATTGATTATTAGAAGGATAAGAAGTCAGAGGAAGATACTTCAGATTTTGATAAAATTTAAAATCGTCACCCAGGACGTATATCTCTAATGTCTCTCTATTTTTAATGTCTAACATTTAACACCTTTCTAAACTAAGTCTTTTTACAAATGTATAACTTCCTAATTTACCACGCACCAAAAATGGAAATACAGTATCATACTAGGGAAGTCAAACACCTTTTATTTACATTAATTCATAAACAAACTCACTGATTGTTAGTTCATTTGTCATTTCTCTATTTAGTTTTATTATATATCGGCCTACTTTTTATAGTGTTTTTAGGATAAGAAAAGAATTAGTGCGTTCAAACGAAAAATAAGCAGATTGTTTTCTAATTCAAGCAAAATTATTAATTATCTACTTCTAATATCACACAAGAAGTTATTAAAAGATGATCCAATAATTGACAAACCTATTGAAAAAAAGGATTTATACAACCCAAAGAAAGGCTAATAATCAGAATCATAGCCATAAATCAGCATAAATCATACTAGAAAATTCAACGGATTATTTGCTATTTAAAAATTAATCAGTACTTTTGCATCCGCAATTCGGGGTGTAGCTCAGCCCGGTTAGAGTACGCGTCTGGGGGGCGTGTGGTCGCTGGTTCGAATCCAGTCACCCCGACTGGTGAAAGAGGTTAGAAGCCGAATGGGTTCTAACCTCTTTTTATTTTAAAAGACAATGAAAGAAGATCCTAGACATATCCATATCAGTGAATACAGTTATCCTCTTCCGGATGAACGTATTGC
>NZ_DAWCXD010000155.1:0-10528 GCF_052357945.1 Bacteroides sp.
AGAGTAGGTAGCCGCCGTTTTTAAGAAGCCCCTTGATTCATTTTGAGTCAAGGGGGCTTTCTGTTTTTTATCACTTCTGTTTTTATTAATATTCAACTTCCGCCAGCTTGTTTTCCTGTTTTTTATGAATTTGGTGAAATACCGATAGCTTTTGTTATTTAATCTTGTATTAATATCCCATTTGCCGTTTTAAGTATCTACATGTTTCCAAATGTCTTTTGGATTTCTTATATTTGTTTACCGGCTTGAAAAATCCGGTAAATGTGTCATTTAGTAATAGGAAAAGGACTAAATCGGAACAAAATAGGTGTAGGACTGTGATTTTTTCGCAAACGGTTCTTTTTCTTTTCTTCTTTCTCTTTTTTATCAAATTGATTTTTGTAAATTTGGCGAGAATCAGATAAAGGACACACAGTTAAGTTAATATAGTAATAATACTAAATTCTCCTGTTAATATGGAAAACAAAATTCAAGAGTTGACCGATAAGATTTATCGTGAAGGCGTGGAAAAAGGAAACGAGGAAGCGCAGAGACTTATCGCGAATGCTCAGGAAGAAGCTAAGAAAATCATTGAGGATGCCCGCAAGGAGGCAGAATCAATTGTAAACTCCTCTCGTAAATCTGCTGATGAGTTGGCAGAGAATACTAAATCAGAGTTAAAACTATTTGCCGGTCAGGCTGTGAATGCACTCAAATCTGAGGTGGCTACAATGGTAACTGACAAGTTGATAACCGCTTCCGTGAAAGATTTCGCTCAGGATAAAGATTATCTGAATGCGTTTATCGTAGCATTGGCATCCAAATGGAGTGTAGACGAGCCTATCGTCATCTCAACAGCCGATGCGGAATCACTGAAAAAGTATTTTGCAGCTCATGCAAAAGCTTTATTAGACAAGGGGGTGACCATTCAGCAAGTAAATGGTATCAAAACTCTGTTCACTGTTTCTCCGGCGGACGGTTCGTATAAGGTGAACTTCGGAGAAGAAGAATTCATGAATTACTTCAAAGCGTTCTTGCGTCCTCAATTAGTAGAAATGCTATTTTAAAAGAAGCGACTATGAGTAGTAAGTACTATTACTTGGTAGCAGGTTTGCCGGAACTTTCGTTGGAAGACAGCAAACTGAGCTATACAGTAGCCGATTTTAAAACTGAAATCTACGATGGATTGTCTGCTTCAGACCAGAAGTTGATTGACTTGTTTTATCTGAAGTTTGATAATGCAAATGTGCTGAAACTTCTCAAAGATAAAGAAGCGGAAATCGACAAACGGGGAAACTACTCTGCTGAAGAACTCTCTGAATATATTTCTATTCTGAGAGAAGGCGGAGAAATCAGTCCTAAAGAATTTCCGGTCTATCTATCCACTTTTATTACTGATTATCTGAATACTCCGGCTGAAAGTACGGTTTTGCACGAAGATCATCTGGCTGCTCTATATTATGAGTATGCGATGAACTGTGGGAATAAGTTCGTTTCTGCCTGGTTTGAATTCAACCTGAACATCAATAATATTCTTGTTGCATTTACTAGCCGTAAATTTAAATGGGATATTGCTTCCAACGTTGTGGGAAATACGGAAGTATGCGAAGCATTGCGTACATCGAGTGCCCGCGATTTCGGATTGTCTGGTGAGGTGGATGTGTTTGAATCGTTAGTGAAAATCAGTGAGATTACAGAACTGGTGGAGCGTGAGAAGAAGTTGGATGCTTTGCGGTGGAATTGGATGGAGGATGCTATTTTCTTCGACTATTTCACTATCGAACGTATTTTCGCTTTCCTGCTGAAGCTGGAAATGATTGAACGGTGGATTTCACTGGATAAGGAAAGAGGTAATCAGTTGTTCAGAAGCATTATCGAATCGCTGAAGAACGAAGTGCAGATTCCTGCAGAATTCAGATAATAAAATAAAAAAAATATATGGCAACAAAAGGAACTGTTAGTGGCGTTATTGCCAACATGGTGACCCTCGTCGTTGATGGACCGGTAGCTCAGAATGAGATTTGTTATATCTCGACCGGTGGCGATAAGTTGATGGCGGAGGTGATTAAGGTTGTAGGTTCACATGTATATGTCCAGGTGTTTGAAAGCACACGTGGACTGAAAGTGGGCGCCGAAGCCGAATTTACAGGACACATGCTTGAGGTGACATTAGGCCCGGGTATGCTATCGAAAAACTATGATGGTCTGCAAAATGACCTCGACAAGATGGATGGAGTTTTCCTCAAAAGAGGACAATATACATATCCGTTGGATAAAGAACGTGTATGGCACTTTGTACCCTTGGCGAATGTAGGCGACAAAGTGCAGGCTTCTGCATGGTTGGGACAGGTGGATGAAAACTTCCAGCCGTTGAAAATTATGGCTCCGTTCACTATGAAAGGAACGGCTACCGTAAAAACAATCATGCCGGAAGGTGATTATAAGATAGAAGATACAATTGCCATCCTGACAGACGAAGAAGGAAATGATATTCCTGTGACTATGATTCAGAGATGGCCTGTGAAACGTGCGATGACGAATTATAAGGAGAAACCGCGTCCTTTCAAATTGTTGGAGACTGGTGTACGTGTGATTGATACGCTGAATCCGATTGTGGAAGGTGGTACGGGATTTATCCCCGGTCCGTTCGGTACTGGTAAAACAGTGCTTCAGCACGCTATCTCTAAACAGGCGGAAGCGGATATCGTTATCATTGCGGCTTGTGGTGAACGTGCTAATGAGGTGGTGGAAATCTTTACCGAGTTCCCCGAACTGGTAGACCCGCATACGGGACGTAAGTTGATGGAACGCACTATCATCATTGCGAATACTTCCAACATGCCGGTAGCTGCCCGTGAAGCATCTGTATATACAGCAATGACACTGGCGGAATATTACCGTTCCATGGGATTGAAAGTCTTGTTGATGGCGGATTCTACTTCCCGTTGGGCACAGGCTTTGCGTGAGATGTCCAACCGTATGGAGGAATTGCCTGGGCCGGATGCTTTCCCGATGGATATTTCGGCTATTATCTCCAACTTCTACGGTCGTGCAGGATATGTAAAACTAAGTAATGACGAAACGGGTTCTATTACGTTTATCGGTACGGTATCTCCTGCGGGTGGTAACTTGAAGGAGCCGGTGACTGAAAATACGAAGAAAGTAGCTCGTTGTTTTTATGCTTTGGAACAGGATCGTGCGGATAAGAAACGCTATCCGGCAGTGAATCCGATTGATTCTTATTCAAAATATATCGAATATCCGGAATTTGAGGAGTATATCAAAGATCATATCAACGATGAATGGATTGGAAAGGTAAACGAACTGAAAACCCGTTTACAGCGCGGTAAGGAAATTGCCGAACAGATCAATATCCTCGGTGATGATGGTGTACCGGTAGAATATCATGTGATTTTCTGGAAATCAGAATTGATTGACTTTGTTATTCTGCAACAGGATGCTTTTGATGAAATTGACGCGGTGACTCCGATGGAACGTCAGGAAGACATTCTGAACATGATTATCGACATCTGTCATACAGAATTTGAATTTGACAACTTCAACGAAGTAATGGACTACTTCAAGAAGATGATTAATGTCTGTAAGCAGATGAACTACTCGAAGTTCAAATCGGAACAGTATGAAGGATTCCAGAAACAACTGAAGGAATTGATTGCCGAAAGAAGTGTCAATTCATAATCTTTAATTTATAATTTTAATTATCAAAGATGGCAACAAAAGCTTTTCAAAAGATATATACCAAGATTACTCAAATTACCAAGGCTACTTGTTCGCTGAAAGCGACAGGAGTTGGGTATGACGAGCTTGCCACCGTGGACGGTAAACTGGCACAGGTGGTAAAGATTGCCGGTGACGATGTCACTTTGCAGGTATTTGAAGGTACGGAGGGTATTCCGACCAATGCCGAAGTAGTATTCCTCGGCAAATCGCCTACATTGAAAGTGAGTGAGCAGCTGGCCGGACGTTTCTTCAACGCTTTCGGTGATCCGATTGATGGAGGTCCGGACATTGAGGGACAGGAAGTGGAAATTGGCGGTCCGTCTGTGAACCCGGTTCGACGTAAACAGCCGTCGGAACTGATTGCAACGGGTATTGCCGGTATCGACTTGAACAATACACTGGTATCGGGTCAGAAGATTCCGTTCTTTGCCGACCCCGATCAGCCTTTTAATCAGGTAATGGCAAACGTAGCCTTACGTGCTGAAACGGATAAGATTATCCTCGGAGGTATGGGTATGACAAATGACGACTACCTGTACTTTAAGAATGTGTTCTCTAATGCAGGTGCGCTGGACCGTATCGTGAGTTTCATGAATACGACCGAAAATCCTCCGGTAGAACGTTTGTTGATTCCGGATATGGCATTGACTGCTGCAGAGTATTTTGCAGTAAATAATAATGAGAAAGTGCTGGTACTATTGACGGATATGACGAGCTATGCGGATGCGTTGGCAATTGTATCTAACCGTATGGACCAGATTCCTTCGAAAGACTCTATGCCGGGATCGCTTTACTCGGATTTGGCAAAGATTTACGAAAAGGCGGTGCAGTTTCCTTCCGGCGGTTCAATCACTATTATTGCGGTGACTACTTTGTCTGGTGGAGATATTACGCACGCTGTGCCTGATAATACAGGTTACATCACTGAAGGTCAGTTGTTCCTGCGTCGTGATAGTGATATCGGTAAGGTAATTGTTGACCCGTTCCGTTCATTGTCTCGTTTGAAACAGCTGGTAACCGGTAAGAAGACACGTAAGGACCATCCGCAAGTGATGAATGCCGCTGTACGTCTGTATGCCGATGCCGCTAATGCTAAGACGAAGATGGAAAATGGTTTCGACCTGACTAACTACGACGAACGTACGTTGGCTTTTGCGAAGGACTATTCCAATCAGTTGTTGGCTATTGATGTCAATCTTGATACTACTGAAATGCTGGATGTTGCCTGGGGCTTGTTCGGTAAATATTTCCGTCCGGAAGAAGTGAATATCAAGAAAGACTTGGTGGATCAATACTGGCCGAAACAAAATAATTAGACAATTAGACGATTTGCTATTAGGATGATAGTGGACAGATTATATATGTTTATAAGAAGTAATTTCAATCGTCTGATCGTAAATTGTTAAATTAGTAAATCAACGAATGGCTATAAAGTTTCAATATAACAAAACCTCTCTTCAGCAGCTCGAAAAGCAACTGAAAGTGCGGGTGCGTACGCTTCCTATTATTAAGAATAAGGAAAGCGCCCTCCGCATGGAAGTAAAACGCTGTAAAACGGAAGCTGCCGATCTGGAGGATAGGCTCGAACAACAAATTCAAGCCTATGAAGCCATGTTCGCCCTTTGGAATGAGTTTGACGCTTCATTAATAAAGGTGAATGATGTTCATCTTGGCGTGAAAAAGATTGCGGGTGTGCGCGTACCGTTGCTCGAAAATGTAGAATTCGAGATACGTCCGTACAGTATGTTTAATGCTCCCAAATGGTATGCCGACGGTATCCATCTATTGGAAGAGCTGGCTCATACGGCAATTGAACGTGAATTTATGCTCGCCAAGCTGAACTTGTTAGAACATGCAAGGAAAAAGACCACTCAAAAGGTGAACCTTTTTGAGAAGGTGCAGATACCGGGCTATCAGGATGCATTGCGAAAGATCAAACGATTCATGGAAGATGAAGAAAACCTGTCGAAATCTTCGCAAAAGATCATGAAGTCCCATCAAGAAAAAAGGAAGGAGGTAGAGGCATGATTACAAAAATGAAGAAACTCACATTCCTGGTTTATCACAAAGAGTATGAAGAATTCCTGAACAGTCTGCGTGAACTTGGGGTAGTCCATATTGTGGAGAAACAACAGGGGGCTGCTGATAACACGGAGTTGCAGGAGAATATTCGTCTTTCCAATCGCTTGGCGGCTACCTTGAAGTTGCTTCAGAATCAGAAGCATGAAAAGAATGCTGTAATTGCTACGGAAGGTGGAACGGCTGCCCGTGGTATGCAAGTGCTGGACGAAGTGGATGCCCTGCAAACAGAGCATGGAAAGCTGTCGCAGCAGTTGCAAAGCTATGCCAAAGAGAAAGAAGCGCTGGAAGCCTGGGGTAACTTTGAACCGGATAATGTTCAGAAGCTGAAAAATGCCGGTTATGTAATCGGTTTTTATAGCTGTTCGGAAGGAAATTACAAGGAAGAGTGGGAAACGGAATACAATGCAATGATTGTGAACCGCATTTCTTCTAAAGTATTCTTCGTGACTCTGACGAAAGGCGGGCAGGAAGTGGATTTGGATGTAGAACAGGCGAAATTACCTGCATACTCTTTGGCGCACCTTGAAACGCTTTACAATACGACCGAACAGGCCGTTGAAGAGAATGAAAAGAAGCTGGTTACGCTTTCCGAAACGGAAATTCCTTCCTTGAAGGCTGCTCTGAAAGAGTTGCAAAGCCAGATTGAGTTCTCTAAGGTGGTGTTAAGTTCCGAACAGACTGCCGGTGACAAACTGATGTTAATTGAAGGATGGGCACCTGCATTCAGTCAAGTGGAAATAGAGGCTTACTTGAATGACGCACATGTATATTATGAGATTACCGATCCGATGCCGGGCGATAATGTTCCTATTCGATTGAATAATAAGGGATTCTTTGCTTGGTTCGAACCGATCTGTAAGCTGTATATGCTTCCGAAGTATAATGAGTTGGACTTGACGCCGTTCTTTGCCCCATTCTTTATGGTCTTTTTCGGACTTTGTCTGGGAGATTCCGGATATGGTTTGTTCCTGTTCCTGGGAGCTACGGCCTATCGGTTGATGGCGAAGAAAGTAACCCCGTCAATGAAGTCAATCCTCTCATTGATACAGGTTTTAGCGGTATCAACGTTCTTCTGCGGTTTGCTGACTGGCACGTTCTTCGGAGCGAATATCTATGATTTGGATTGGCCGATTATTCAACGCCTGAAACATGCTGTCCTGATGGATAACAATGATATGTTCCAATTATCGTTGATATTGGGAGCTATCCAGATTCTATTCGGTATGGTGCTGAAGGCTGTGAATCAGACGATTCAGTTTGGTTTCAAATATGCTGTGGCAACTATCGGATGGATCATCCTGCTGGTTTCAATGGCAGTTTCAGCTTTGTTACCGGACGTAATGCCGATGGGAAGCACGGTGCACTTGATAATCCTGGGTGTTTCGGCTGCTATGATTTTCCTTTATAACAGTCCGGGAAAGAATGTTTTCCTGAATATCGGACTGGGATTATGGGATTCATACAACATGGTTACCGGTTTGCTCGGAGATGTTTTGTCTTACGTTCGTCTGTTTGCCCTCGGACTTTCCGGAGGTATTCTGGCGGGAGTGTTCAACAGTCTGGCAGTAGGTATGAGTCCGGATAATGTAATAGCAGGTCCGATTGTAATGGTGCTGATTTTCGTGATCGGTCATGCAATCAATATTTTCATGAATGTGCTGGGTGCAATGGTTCACCCGATGCGTCTGACGTTCGTTGAGTTCTTCAAGAACTCCGGATATGAAGGAGGCGGTAAAGAGTACAAACCGTTCAGAAATTAAAAAAACTGAAGATTAAAAATTAGAAATAGAGAATTAATATTTTAAGAATTAAACAATAAAAAATAGAATAAGATTATGGAAATGAATTTGTTTATCGCCTACATTGGCATCGCGATTATGGTTGGTTTGTCTGGCATCGGTAGTGCTTACGGAGTAACTATTGCAGGTAATGCTGCCATCGGAGCATTGAAGAAGAATGATAGTGCATTCGGTAACTTCCTGGTATTGACAGCCCTTCCGGGTACACAGGGTCTTTATGGTTTTGCCGGTTATTTCATGTTTCAGACTATCTTCGGCATTTTGACTCCTGAAATTACAGCTATCCAGGCATCAGCAGTTCTTGGTGCAGGTATTGCTTTAGGACTGGTTGCCTTATTCTCCGCTATCCGTCAGGGACAGGTTTGTGCAAACGGTATTGCAGCTATCGGACAGGGACACAATGTATTTAGTAATACGTTGATTCTTGCTGTATTCCCCGAGCTTTATGCAATCGTTGCTTTGGCTGCAACCTTCTTGATCGGTAGTGCACTCGTTGCATAATTTTTAGCAAGAATATTTCCTATAAAGGAGTTTCAATCCCCTTGTACATGCAGCTTTGCATGTGCAAGGGGATATTCTTTTTTCATTATAGGGCAACGTTTCTTTCCTCTTCTTAACTCATATTTTTCGCATAAAGTATTATTTTTCAAAGAATAATGTGTACTTTTGCACTCGCATACTAAAAAGAGTTTTAATATATTATATGGTAAAAGATTTATTAACCCCCGATTATATCTTCGAGTCCAGCTGGGAAGTATGTAATAAAGTGGGAGGGATATACACCGTCTTGTCGACACGGGCAAATACATTGCAGGAAAAGTTCCGCGACAGAATTTTCTTCATAGGTCCTGATGTGTGGCAAGGAAAAGAGAACTCTCTATTCATCGAGTCGGATAACCTATGTGCTGCCTGGAAAAAGCATGCACTTGAGAAAGACGAACTTTCTGTCCGTATAGGACGATGGAATATCCCCGGTGAACCCATAGTCATTCTTGTTGATTTCCAACCTTTTTTTGAAAAGAAAGACGATATATACACAGAAATGTGGAATCGTTATCAAGTAGATTCGTTGCACGCTTATGGCGATTACGACGAAGCTTCTATGTTTTCATACGCTGCGGGAAGAGTGGTGGAGAGTTTCTATCGCTACAACCTGACAGAAACGGATAAGGTGGTATATCAGGCGCATGAATGGATGACTGGAATGGGAGCACTTTATGTACGGGAAGCTGTGCCGGAGGTGGCTACTATTTTTACGACCCATGCTACTTCTATCGGTCGTTCTATTGCCGGTAATCATAAACCGTTGTACGACTATCTGTTTGCTTATAATGGCGACCAGATGGCGCAAGAACTGAACATGCAATCGAAACACTCGATTGAAAAACAGACTGCACATTATGTAGACTGTTTTACGACAGTGAGCGAAATAACCAATAATGAGTGTAAGGAATTACTGGATAAACCGGCAGATGTTGTTCTGATGAACGGTTTTGAAGATGATTTTGTACCGAAAGGAAGCACATTTACCGGAAAACGTAAACGTGCGCGTGCTTTGATGCTCAATGTAGCGAATAAATTATTGGGAACAAATCTGGGTGATGATACGTTAATTGTCGGAACCAGTGGACGATATGAGTTTAAGAATAAAGGTATTGATGTATTTTTGGAATCATTAAACCGCTTGAACAGGGATAAGAATTTGCATAAGAATGTTTTGGCATTCATCAATGTACCCGGTTGGGTAGGAGACCCCCGTGAAGATTTGCAGGGACGTTTGAAGAGCAAGGAGAAGTTTGACACTCCGCTCGAAGTACCATTTATCACTCATTGGTTGCATAATATGACTCATGACCAGGTGTTGGATATGTTGAAATATCTGGGAATGGGCAATCGTCCGGAAGATAAGGTAAAAGTGATTTTTGTACCTTGTTATCTGAATGGTCGTGATGGCATCATGAATAAAGAATATTATGATATATTGTTGGGACAGGATTTGAGTGTCTATGCTTCTTATTACGAACCGTGGGGATATACTCCGTTGGAAAGTGTAGCATTCCATGTGCCGACAATCACTACTGATCTGGCAGGATTCGGACTTTGGGTAAACAGCCTGAAGAACCAGCATGGCATTAATGATGGAGTAGAAGTGCTGCATCGTTCGGACTATAATTATTCGGAAGTAGCGGATGGTATTAAAGATACGATTACGTTATTTGCGGATAAGACGGAGAAAGAAGTGAAGGAAATCCGTAAGCGTGCTGCCGAAGTGGCAGAACAGGCTTTATGGAAGCACTTTATACAATATTACTATGAGGCTTATGACATTGCCTTGCGCAATGCTATGAAGCGTCAGTTGAGTTAAGAAAGAATTATTTATCAATAAGTAAACGTAAACATTATGAAAATCAAAGTTAGTAATGTGAATACTCCCAACTGGAAAGAGGTTACTGTAAAATCACGTATACCGGAAGAGTTGGAGAAGTTGTCTGAAATCGCACGCAACATTTGGTGGGCATGGAATTTTGAAGCGACTGAACTGTTTAGAGATCTAGATCCGGAACTTTGGAAAGAATGTGGACAGAATCCAGTACTGTTGTTAGAACGTATGAGCTATGAAAAGCTGGAAGCGCTGGCAAAAGACAAAGTGATTCTAAGAAGAATGAATGAAGTTTATACGAAATTCAGAGATTACATGGATGTGAAGCCGGATGAGCAACGCCCATCTATCGCTTATTTCAGTATGGAATATGGCTTGAGCAGCGTCCTGAAAATATATTCCGGTGGTCTGGGTGTATTGGCTGGTGACTATCTGAAAGAGGCTTCCGACAGCAATGTTGATTTGTGTGCGGTAGGCTTCTTGTATCGTTACGGCTACTTTACTCAAACGTTGTCTATGGATGGACAGCAGATTGCCAACTACGAAG
>NZ_DAWCXD010000156.1:0-10509 GCF_052357945.1 Bacteroides sp.
TTATATCACTTATCTTTTATCGATTAGGCTGCTGATCGATTACCGGACTCTTAGTCACTTGTCCACCCGGTATTCCAAAGTAGTAGTCAATTGTACTGTAATCGGCTGTTCTGTTAGCAGTCCATTGGAAACGAGCATCGAAGAAATATTTGCCAGCCTGGGTTGAGAAGAATGGATATAATCCACGGAAACGATACCGTGAATTACTGCTAAACTTATCTTTATCTTTTGTTTCTCCCCAGAATCCCGCTCTATTTTCATAATGCTGCACGCGCCAGCGACGTAGGTCCCATTTTGTTTTATGCTCGAAGGCTAATTCTTTCCGACGTTCTTTCCGTACGATGTCACGTCCTCCTTCTGTTGCTGTTATATCACTAGTCAGCAGAGTTGCCCCTGCACGTTCACGGATATCATTTACGGCTCTAGTTGCTACTTGAAGAAGATTACTTCCGTCAGGAGATGCTACTCCGGACAGGGATAATTCTACAGCTGCTTCGGCTGCATTGAGCAGAACCTCAGCATAGCGCATTAATATGAAAGGTTGGGCTGATTTTCCTTCTCCTGCCACAAATGACGGATCTGGGTTTAGCCATTTACGTCCGTAAAATCCGGTCAATGCGGCTTCTTCTTGGTTATAGAACGGACCGTTTTCTCCACCTGCAGTCATCTTTTCGTTCTTGTAATCCACCACTTCCTGATTTTCCATACCAGGGCTTAGGTACAGCTTTTTTGGATTTCCGGTATATGCTGTCAAACCCTGATAGCGAGTGTCGGCATTAGCATAGGAGTAATCATTGAAAAAAGGTTTGATAGGAGTTTCCCCAGTATATATTCCCGCTCTAATTTCAATTTGTCTACCTTTAAACATATCTCCGGGGAAAATCACATAGGCACGTAAGCGGGGTTCTGCATTTCTAAAAAAATCCATTGGTGTGTCAAACAGTAGATATTTACCATCAGTGTTAGAAGCACCATCAGTTACCTTCATTGTTCCATCAGCGTAACGGGCGAAGCCATCAAATAATTCTACAAAATCAAGAGTAGGACAAGTGGCGGATGATAGCGGAGCACGGAATATTAATGGAGCACTATAAGCATCATATCCGTGTGTAATGGTGGGATAGATATATTTTCTCACATATATATTTTCAGGACTATCCAAGTCACTAAACATATTTACCATATTCTGGTATTGAGCTTCTTTATCATTTGCTGCCCATTTTTTCTTGTAAAGGTCGTATCCGCCATCTTTTATTACTTCATTGGCTGATTTATAAGCTTCCGTGAAATATTTTTTTGATGCACTTTCCCATCGACTTTCATCAAATCCGATTACACGAACGCCTGTTTTGCGTCCCAAACCTGTAAGGCGTCCCTGAACTTTTTCATTATATTTAGCAACAGATCCAGCATATAGCATGGCTTCGGATTTGAAAGCTAATGCGATATATTTGCTTGAAAAACCATCCTTTAGCGGTTTATTACTCAATAATGATATTGCTGTGTCAAAGTCAGATAACACCTGATTCCATGTATCTTCTTCCGAGGAACGGGGAACTTCCAGAGTACTTTCGTCAGCCGGATATTGTATAACTTTTGTTACTAGTGGCACACCACCATAACGTTTTGCCATTGTATAGAACACAAAAGCTCTGACAAAATAAGCTTCACCCATGTAGTGGTTATACACAGTACCGGCAAAATTAGCTTCGTATTTCGGTAGATTTTCAATTAAAAAATTGGCATCACGTAACATAGGAAATGATTTTTCCCAATATTGGGTCTCTTCACCTGTAAAGGCTTGGCAGTTGTCTCTGCCAACAGCTTCACCTGTTCCTTCAATACCAAAAGCTCCTAACCAGGAGTTGAAATCAAATCCCCATTTTGCCGTGTATTTAAAATCTTCGAAAGGCATATTACTGTACATTCGTGCCATATAAATATCCATTCCCGATTCACTCGATAGTAAATCTTTATCGGTAATGAGATTCTTAGGGGCAATACCCAGATCGTTGCAACCACTGAATAATAAGAGACTAAACAATGATAATATAAATATCTTTTTCATATAGATAATTTTTTAATTATTTTTTTATCCAAAACCTTAAAAAGAAAGAGACATTCCTACTGTATAGGTTTTGTTTAATGGATACATTCTACCCAGATCGTCGTCAGGATGTTCCGGGTCAACAAATTTCACACCTGTTATTGTGAATAGATTGTAAGCATTGGCAAATATACGAAGGTTCATTGTTGATAATGCCTTTATTCGAGGCAGGGTATAGCCAATTTCTACACTCTTAAGACGTAAATAAGCTGTGCTGACACGATTGAATTCAGAGTTCCCTTTTGGAGAGTGCCCTGTATATCCATAGTAACCGCTTACCCATTTTGTATTCGGATCATATGGGTCAGCTTGAGGATCTGTCGGATGCCAACGATCTAGGTATTGCTCTAAAGCGCCTCCACCGTTTTCGCCCCATATACTGTACAAGGGTTCTTTATATTCCATCGAACCGAGGGCAGAACCTTGAAATAAAATATTCAGGTCAAAATTCTTATATGATAAATCCAAATTCAAACTGTAGTTTAACCAAGGTGTTTGGTCGAAAGCAAAAGGATGTTCATCCTGTCCATTGATTTCACCATCTCCATTCCAGTCTGTATATTTATAGTCTCCGGGAAGTACATCTCGATCTTTATAAATAGGATATGTCCAGATATCGTTCCAGTCAGTGTAGCGTCCTGCTGAATTATAACCGAATTGTACACCTTGATAACGGTTATTCAAATTATCATTGCGCCATCTGTCGTAAGAACTGGACCAAGGTCCTTTATCGACTGCAGTCATGTGTTTTCTACGAGTAATGGTACCTATCGCTTTTACCTTATAAGAAAAATCTCCTATTGTATTGCGATGTGTAAGTTCCAGATCTATACCAAATTGACGGTCACTGTTAACGTTCTCTAATGGGGCTTCAGCACCTACAACTGTAGGTAAACCTCCACTACTGCGGGCAAACATGTTTTTACGGCGACGATCGAAGTAATCAATCACAAAGCCGAATAAGCCATCCCATCCCTCAAAGTCTACACCAAAGTCGAATGTTCTTGACTCGTACCATGAGATACCCTCATTAGGAATAGGCTTTGGCGAAGCGGCATTAACGAATTTATCGCCAAAAACAAATCCTGGAGCATATTGATTATAATAACCTTTATCAGCATTTCCGCTGGTAGCAGGATAGTTATATCCTTGTGCCCATTCATAATTCCAATTATTACTTAAATCATCTCCTAATACACCGTAGCTGGCGCGCAGTTTTAGCTGATTTACAAAAGAAAGGGCTGATATTGATTTGAAGAATGGTTCTTCAGAGATGCGCCATCCGGCAGATATTGAAGGGAAGAATCCCCATTTGTTTCCTTTTGCAAATTTGGATGACCCGTCATAACGGAATTGGGCTTCAACTAGATAACGGCTTCCATACGCATAATTCAATCTACCT
Organism: Bacteroides sp.; assembly: GCF_052357945.1. Classification (GTDB taxonomy): domain Bacteria; phylum Bacteroidota; class Bacteroidia; order Bacteroidales; family Bacteroidaceae; genus Bacteroides. The sequence continues at coordinate 3,510 of NZ_DAWCXD010000156.1, forward strand.
ATCAGAGCTGAATTGGCTTCCTCGTACAAGTCGGAATTACCTGATTTCATTCCTCCTTTTTGGGCTGTATCTTCACCTACAAAAAGATATGGAGTGCTAAAGGCAAGGTTGCGTTGTGCATAGAAATTATCTCCCTGGCGTTTCTGAGTTTCCCAGCCAACTAATCCGCTTATAGAATGTTCTCCGAATGTGCGATTATAGTTTAATATAAACTGGGCAAGAGTTTGCTGTTTATCGTACATTTCTCGAAGGAGATTACTCGGAGAGCTATTGTTGTATAATTTTTGATTGTAAGTATCATTCAATGCATCATAAGCATATTGATAATATTCCTTACGGTAGCTTTCATTATTGTCCATTCGGTAATCGTAACTAAACAATGCTTTTGCCGATAAACCTTGCAAAACTGGCGTTATCGTGCCAAAGTCGTAATTGAGTGATGCTGACGATTGGATATTCTTCTGTCTGTTTTTCTTATATCCGGATACGTCGGAGGTCATAAAGGCAACTGTATTATTTTCCAATGCCAATCCTTCATAATTTAACATTGTATTTTCAGGGTCGGCATATGCGGGGAATAATACTCCTTGCGACCAATAGTTGCGAATGATATCAGCGGAACCGTGATATGGAGAATTTCGTTCATCAAGAAAAGCACTAAGATTGAGTTCGAAAGTCAATCCTTTAAGAATCTTAGTCGAGATATTGGAGCGAATATTATATTTTTCATAATTCAAATCTCCTGATTTAAAGAATCCCTCCTGATAGAAGTATCCCATACCAACATAATATTGGGTCTTATCATTTCCTCCGGAGATACTTATATCATGTTGAGTCTGAGGAGAATGATCCGAGAAGATTAATGAATTCCAATCTGTAGCACGACGCGAACCATTGCGGAAAGCTTCGAATTGATCTTCACCATATACAATATTTCCACCCTCTACTTTATTCATCGCTTTTTCGTTATACAAGGTCATTGTTCCATAAGGATCGGCAAGCTTAGGCATGTCAGAGGGTTGTTGTATGGTAAACGATCCATTGTATGAGACTTTTGTTTTCCCCTCTTTTGACCCTTTTTTAGTAGTTACTAATACTACACCATTGGCAGAACGTACACCGTAGATAGCAGCTGAAGCATCTTTCAGTACAGAAATATCATCGATATCATTAGCATTCAAACGCTGAAAGTCTTGTACGTCACGAGGAATGCCATCAATGATGACCAGCGGAGCATCATAACCACGAATGTCGAAGTTATTACTATAAGATCCGGGCTCGGCACTTTTTTGCCATACACGTACGCCGGAAATTTTGCCGGTAAGCATATTCTGTGGATTCTCATTTTTTGTTTTTATCAAGTCAGTGCTCCTTATTCCTGCTATTGCACCGGTAAGGCTTACTTTTTTCTGTACACCATATCCCACAATTACTACATCACTAAGAGTGATGTCGTTGGATTTCATAGAAACATTGATTTGTGTACGTCCATTCACTTTTTCTTCTATAGAATTATAGCCAATAAAAGAGAATACCAGAGTAGCATTATCCGGAGCTTCAATACGATATTGACCATCTATACCGGTTATCGTACCTACGGTTGTGTTTTTGATTACAACATTGGCCCCGATTACAGGTTCATTGGTTTCATCTGTAACAATACCTGATATGGTTCTTTTCTGCGCCCATGATGGTGAGCTCAAAGTCAGAAGAAACACCATAAGAATGCAAGAATACAGATATTGCATTTTTTTTGCACGTTGTGTTTTCATCATAATGATAATTATTAAAATTTAGTTATGTTTTTATTCAGTATGAACTGGTTGCTACTCGAATCTTTAGCCTGATAAATAGGCAAACAAGCAAAAGATTCGAGTAAGAACAGGGTCTTTTTTTAGTTTAATTCGACGCTGTGGAATACCAGCTTATTTTCATTGCTGCTCTTTTCTCCATTAAATACGCCTATGGCTAACACTACATTACTGCCGTTAAATTGAGCCAGGTCGTATACGAATGTAGCATAGGTATTCGGATTGTCCGGACCTCCTGCATCATGTTTGAACTTCCAACAACCATTTTCTGCAGCAGCTGCTTCTCTGGCCGTATTAGATATTGGATTTAGATTGATGAATGTTCCGTCTTCTTTGATAACAGTAAGTTTAAAGAATGTCCATTGATCACCAAACGTGCGGGTTTTCAACGTTAATTTATTATTTCCTTCTGCAATTGCAAATTTAGCATAGAAGTAGGCCTCAGGTTTATTGGTATTAGCGGCTCCGTTCCCTGTTGTTTTTATCAGATAACCTTCACTGGGGAATACTTCTGGGTCTTTTACTGTCGGCATAAATGCCCAACAATAGGCTATATGATTTACATTTCGCCACTCACGGTATGCTGCATAATAATCGCCGCTACCACCGCGAATGGGGCTTATTCCAGTGAATAATTTAGTTGTTTGAACCATTGTTGAACGGACCATTTCTGCAGTTAACTTCCATTCTTCCAAACCTGTGATAGCGGTGCCGGGCAACCAGTTCCATCCTTCGACTTTTTGTGGAGCGAAGCGTATAGCGCGAAGAACCAATTGTTTCCAATAATCACCTGTTGCGGTACGATAGATTCCGATAGCTATAATAACTTCTTTTCCAACATAGTCGCTTAAGTCGAAATCATAATCAGTATAACTTTGCGAACCACAGGTTTTGGTTTCTTCCACTTTCACAGCTACAGGTTCTGCAGTAGAAAGATCTACTACTTGTACTCCAAAATACGCTGGAGCCTTGTCATCTGCACCATGAGTACGGATTCTTAATGACAATATCTTGTTGTCTTCCGTAATCTTCTTGCTGCCATAAGTATAAGAATCAAATGCATCCAGATTGGCCGGATTTTTTTGTTCATCCCCCGTATTTCTAATTCTTAGAGTGGTTCCTTCAGGCTGTTCTTCCATATTGCCCCAGAAACTCAAAGTACACATATAATCGGTTGACCAATCCCAATGAGGATAGCTATCAGCATTTTTTCCGCCTCTGTATTCATTATAAAGCCATTTATCAGCCTCTTTCAAATCATCAGCTGTTAAACCTGGCAATACTTCTACTCCACCCAGACGAATATCGAGAGTGGCTATCTTATCTATAAACTGGGCTTTCTTGATATCCTTTGAAACTGCTACATAACCGGTTTTACTAAATGTAATAGAATAATCATCAATAATGAGACTTTCAAATAAGTATGTACCATCATTAGCGGTAGTTGTAGTCAATGAACCCAGTTTTACTGTTACCCCTGCAAGAGGAGCATTGTTGTTCTTAGCATCAGTTACAGTACCCATAACCTTTGCTGCTGCACTTAGCATCTGAATACTTATAGATGCTACCTTATTAGCATCGAACTTGCCGGCTAAAACAGTTGCGCTGGTAGTCAGATAATCTTTTTTGGTAAATGTAATGGTACGTTTATCCATAGGTACATTGGAGAAAGAGTACTTTCCATCGGCACCAGTAGCTGTAGAACCTTCGACATCAGAAATAGTAACTGCAACACCACTGATAGATGCGTTGTTTTCGTCAGTTACCATACCTGTTACAGTGCCATAGTCGGACTTGGTCGAATCATCGTCGTCGCTACACGAACTAGTTGTGAAAGCGATAACTCCCACTAACATAAAGAACGTAAATGTTCGTAAGTTTTTCATTAGTTTCATACGCAATTCAAAATAAAGTTTTTTGTTTTTCATAATTAAATATCTATGTATTGTAAGTTTACCGGAATTGTCAAATGTGTTTTTCTTTTTTTTGATTTTTATATGCATTATAATTCGTTGTATAATTTTTGGCAAAAAAAGACCATGATGGTTAATTTATAGGTTAAAAAGCGGTTATTTATCTAGGAAATACATTAATCTTTGCCATTTAAAGTCAATATTTTGATATATCAATAATGTTGAGAGTTCATTGCTTTTCATTAACGTAAACATATACAGAAGTTTTTTTCTATAAATATGATACATGGATATATCACTGTGGAACTAAACGCTTCTTTAATAGTAGTTTATTTAGAAATAGGAGAGATACTAGTTATGATTATTTCTTCTTGGAGAATGATTTTGAAAAAAAAATGAATATTAAAGGAGCTAAGCTTATTGTTATTTGATATTTTATTTTAAATTTGTATTTAATTTTTTGATTAGAAACACACAAATGAAATGTTATGAAGTTATCATCTTGCCATATTATAGTTATAATAAGTATATTTTTCTTATCACCTACCTTATATGGGCAAGGATTAGAATTTAAAGGGAACGATTATTCCATTGATGAGCGTACATCTTACAATGTTTTTAATGACATACCTATTCAGTTTTTGGATAAGTTTAATATAAGTTTTGAAATGTCATTGACTCGTCCTTCTCGTTTAGGTTATATCATTAGGATAAAGAATGAAAATAATAAGATTTATAATTTATCTTATTATAACGATGGTGTATTCTCTGTGTTTAAATTAAACGAAGAAGGAAAGAATAGTCTCATTGCTGTCAAATTTGAGACTAAAGATTTAGTAGCATCTCGTTGGTTTCCAGTATCAATAGAATTTGATTTACTAAAAGATTCTTTATGTCTTGCAATCAAGCAACAAAAGTTTTTTGTGAACAACCTTGAACTACCTTCTAAATGGACTCCAAACATCTATTTTGGAAAGAGTGATTATATGATTGATGTGCCAATTTTCTCGATAAGACAACTTATAATTTCTGATGATAAACAACAGTACAACTTTCCTTTAGATGAAAGTGAAGGAGAGGAGGTGCATACTATTGAGGGAAAAATATTTGGACAAGTTAGTAATCCGATATGGCTCATAAATGAGTCTTATAATTGGATTCAAAAATATAAATTTGCATCTTCTAGTGTAGCAGGCTATAATTTTGATGATCTTACGGATAACATCTACATATTTAATAAAGATACTCTTATTACTTATAATTTGTATTCGGGTGATGTAATATATAGTAGTTTTGCAAATAAATGTCCTATCGATATTTTTCTGGGAACAAATTTTTGGAATAGTGAAGCTAATAAACTTTATGTATATGAAGTTCATGTAGATGATGCTGGCGAACCGACAGTTGCAACTTTGGACTTGCGGACGAAAGAATGGATGGTAGTGAGCAATGAAAACTTACCCATGCAACTTCATCACCATAGTGTTGCTTATGATCGGGAGAATGAACGTCATTTCATATTCGGTGGTTTTGGAGACATATACTATAGTAAAGAACTGTATGTGTATAATTATAACAAAAACAGACTGGATTCGGTAGTTTTGGAAGGAGACCGAATAGAACCACGCTATTTTTCATCAATGGGATACCGTAAGGATAACAATTCTCTCTATATATATGGAGGTATGGGTAATGAATCGGGCGAGCAAATTGTGGGACGTCAATATTATTATGATTTGCATAAAGTAGACTTGAACAATAACACGGTTTCCAAGCTGTGGGAAATACCATGGAATAGAGAAAACATAGTTCCTGTAAGAGAAATGGTTATTCAGGATGATTCTTATTTTTATACGCTTTGTTATCCGGAACATTGTTCTAATACTTATCTCAAATTATATCGTTTCGCATTCAAAGACGGAACTTTCCAAATATTGGGTGACTCTATACCTATACGTTCCGAAAAGATAAAAACGAAAGCTAATTTGTATTATAGTGACAAACTCAATAAACTCTTTGCGGTGGTTCAGGAATTTGACGACGATGATATATCTTCCAGTGTGGGTGTGTATTCATTGGCTTTTCCTCCGATAAGTCATGCGTCATTGAGTGCATACATACCTCACAGTAGAAATAGTGAATTTACTTTCCAAATATTGATAGCATTACTTATATTATTAGTTATAGTAATTATATCTGCTTTGATCTTTTTTATCAGACGTCGTTCCCATGAGAAACAAGGAGCAAATGATAAAAAAACTGTTATAAATCCAGTAAATGTAAAATGTTCCACTTCCTTGGAACAAAATTCAGTAAAAGCTAATAGCGTTTATTTGTTTGGGGAGTTTATGGTACGTGACAGGCAAAATAAGGATATAACCTATATGTTTAGTACCAAATTAAAACAGGTATTCTTATCAATTCTTCAATATAGCCCTAAAGGAGGTATCTCATCACAAAGGTTAAGTGAATTGTTTTGGTCCGGTAAATCTGAAGATAAGGTGAAAAATTCACGTGGGGTTGCCATTAATCATGTAAGAGGAATCTTAAAAGAAATTGATGGAATTGAACTTGTATATGATAAAGGTTTGTTCAGGATTGAATACACGGATGAATTTTATTGTGATTATCTTGCTTGCGTCAAACTTTTGATGATAAATAATACTGGAGGAAATGCGACAGAACTAATTGGAATTGTATCTCGCGGGAAGTTTCTTCGGTCAATTGATATGCTAGAGTTCGATTCTTTCAAAGGAAATCTTGAGCAAAAATTAGAACCAGTATTATTGATTGAGATCGAAAATTGTTTTAAAAAAGAAGCGTATAAGATAGTTGTTGCACTTTGTGAGAGTTTATTTTATATTGATCCTATAAATGATGAGGCTCTTTGTTATGCAATTCAGTCTCTGACAAAAATGAATATGGTAAATGAGGCAAAAGTGCAATATTTAAAATTCAGTGTCGAATATATGAATACGATGAATACAGAATATCCTTACTCATTTACTGATATACAAAAAAGAGTATGATGTTGTCCCCTTCATCTTTTGTTGTAAAGGCTGATGAATAGGTATATACAAGGTGAAGGATAGCTGATTCAACCGCCCTTTCCCCGTGTACTTGTTTGGTGAATGTAAAGCTATGCTTTAGAGTATGCAAAGCATAGCTTTAGCCTACTTAAAGCGATGCTTTACAAAAATCAAAGAGTTTGTTTCAATCATTTAGAACCTGTTTTGAATTTATCATTTGACCCTGTTCAGCATAATTTGTATCATT
>NZ_DAWCXD010000157.1:0-10505 GCF_052357945.1 Bacteroides sp.
AGAGCAATGCATATCTGGCCTGTTCAGCCCGGTTGCCTTCCGGTTTGAGTTTTTGTAGTATTGCTAATGCACTATCCGGGTTGTTCTGCATTAGCTTTTCAGCCTCACTAAGGCGAGGGGTCTGTTCCCTGTTATAACAACCTGTAAAATAGAGAATAGCTGATAGTCCAATTATAATTTTATATTTCATATTGCGAATATTAGGAGTAACAAACACATTTCGATGCGGAAAGCTTTTATTAGAAGAAATATAATTATTATTACATTCTTTGTATCTCAACAGAAGCCATAAATACTTTTTTGCATGATTCCCTGCATGATAGTTCTCAATTCCTATATATACCATTTCCAAAAACAGACAATAACCAAAAAGTTATAAAATATGCAGGCTTGGGAGTTTAGTATTCTTCATCTTATTATCAACTTTAATTATGCGTTGCTTTATACCATAATGTATTTTCTTTCAGCACAGTCATAGGATTGTCACTCGGATCGGATGTTGTTATACCGGAAAATGTATTGATAGGAATAATACCTTTGGCCATAGAGTAGAAATTTTTTGTATGGGTTTTATATGGAACAAGATGATTTAGCTGCTCTCTAAATTGGTTTAATAATATAGGATCGTTACAGAGTGAGGTTATATAATCTGCAAAATCATAAAATATTACAGGAGTATAACCATCTAAACGTTGGATTGTTCCCCTCAGGGATTTGTCAAAAGAATATTTACTATTGATACTTTTTATGATGGCTGCCATATTCTCCAGTTCTGAACAGTCCGTTACTGCTAATGTCCCACAAGGCATTATTTCATAGGTTGAATAAAAATTGTAAAATCCTTCACATACCGATTGATAATCGGGATTCCCCAGTAAATATTCCCCAATAGTGGCATAAGGCATTCCGTATGCCATCATCTCACTGGTAGAACCAATCAAATATTTTGTAACATCCTTTAATTCATAGGCAACCTCTATAGATGACATATAACAGTCATCAAATAGAATATATTCCATTTTCATGCCTGCATTAGCAATACCGGAGGCTAGAGATTTTATATCTGTTTGGTATTCGGCGGTCAGTCCTCCAAAATAACGTGTCAATGGAACACCCTGATATTCCCAATGCATTTTCATGTGAGGTGCGGAACGCACTTTCATCTCATAAACAGGAAGCCATCCCATACCGTGACATCCTATAATCATGGTATAAACAGAAGCCGGAGCAAATGCCTTTACATCATTTAAAATTGCTGTTATCCCATCGATTGTCGTAAAAGGCGGAGACTTATATTTTTTAAGTATTTCACGTTTACATCTCCCGTGAGAAGACACAATATCAAACATCATGGCCTCCGTACTACCGGTAGAAATAAAAACAATTACTTTCTCATTGTTCAGCCCTATTTTCGTTATACATTTTTCCAGGTCAGATATGTTATTATAAAAATAGTTCGTCAAATTTGAGGACCATGGCAAATACATGAATAATGTTTTCCGGTTGGCTTCGATCTTTTGATTTTCCTCCTTCTCGCATGAAGAAAAAAGTAAAATTCCTCCCAATAAAAAGATAATGCTAACCTTTACGTAGATTTTTTTCGTTGTTTTCATCCTGCAAATTGTCCAATAACTCATTATTACTTTTTTATTATAGCCTTCCATTGTAAAATCTCTATTTTATCTTAAATGTGAATTGTAAATAACCATTTCCTGATATTCATAGAATCAAATCCTCTTATAATCTTACAATATTATGACTCATTATCTCACAATATATTGAATATTCTAATAAACAGCATGAATTTAATCGTTTATAACACGAGATGATTTTCTTTTCAATGCCCTATGGCAGTTCTCATTGGAGACACTGCCGAATGGCACTTGTTTCCGTTTCATTCTTGCAAAAAAAGATGAAACGGTTTAACAGGAACAACTGCCTGTTGAAACAATACCGGCACCAATGTCACAACAGGCAGTTTTATGGTTACTTATGGCAGTCCAAACCGATTTTCAAAGCCAAATCGCTCCGGCTTCCACATCCCCTGACTTATAAGTGTAAATTATAAACTCTTCAAGCGCTTCTTTCCATGTAAGATTGAAGGTTCCCATAATTGAATGTATGGCACGATTACTTTTTTCATCAAGCCCGTCTTCTTCCACCCCTTCGGGGTTCGTGTCTTCGTCTACCCCCACAGTCTCTTCACGGCTCCAGAACACCACTACCGGAATGTTTAGGTTGATATCCCATGTACCACGCTGGATCAATATTCCGGAAGGTTTATAGAACGGATCAAAAGTACCTGTTTCCGGATTGCCCTTGGATTTGTAGCCGTGATAAAGACGAATTTTCAGGTCGAATTCCTTACGGTCTTTCAAAAAACGGATAACTCCTTTCAAACCTATCGGGTTACTGCCTCCTGTTATTTCAGCTTCCTTGCTATGTTTGGTCTTGTCCCAGGGGGTAGTGTCCACATAAAGATAATCCACCAATTTCTGCGGTTCATTGTCATCGGCTTCCGGCTGACCGTCAAATGTGGGTTTTACATTTTCAGGCGTGAAGAAATGTTGATGAATATTATCCTGCCCGTTTTCTATAAATTGGCTGTTCATCAAATCTCCTTTGGCGTTATAGTAATAGATGAACATCAAATAAACGGGAGCCGGGGTGTATTTCCCATAAGTATAGTAGTCTCCATTTTTCTGCACGTAGAACTTGCTCTGACTGCCTTCGGCAAGCCTCCAACCCTTGCCGGCTTTCAGCTCATAAGTTATTTCCTGAATACGTTTCATGTGCTTGGCCGGAGATTCCGGATTCTGGTGAGGTCCGCCGACTTTCTGTATTTCATCCCAGCCTGCATGCAAGTGGCATTCCACAAGACGGACAGTCATTTTGGAAGGATCTTCATGCAATTTGTTTTCCGGCTCGTTTTCAGGAATTACAAGATCTTTGCTGCATGAATTAAACAACAAAAGAGATGTTCCTATCAGGAACATCAATACGATTTTACATACATTTGTTTTCATTTTTTATTTATTTGGTTAATAATAATTGTTATAAATCAAAAACTCCAGTTCACTACACAACGTACATCAGATCCCATGTCATGTGCATAGTAGCGTGAACGGTTAGTGTATTCTTTATATTCTTTGTTCAAGATATTGTCTGCCGCTATCATGAATTGTAGTTTGTATCCGTATTTTACAGGACACTCAAAGCTAGCAGCGAACCCCAAGAGATGGTATGCCGGAGGGGTATAGGGAATAAGATCCGTATTCGAGTCAAACCGGGTCTGTTTTGCCACGAATCGATGTCTGATACTCAAACGTAATTTGGAATGCGATTTGGTTTCGTGAAGCCATGAGAGGTCATGGCTGAAACGGGAAGAGGGGATATAAGGAAGGTAATTTCCTGTCGTCTGTTCATTTGCCCGTATAAAAGAAGCAATCAGGTGATAATCCCATGAATTTATGGGCATGAAGTGAAAGTCAAAATCCATTCCGCGAAAGAAAGCCGGGGTCTGTTTGTATTGGAATACAGGGTATACCCCCGAAATAACAGTGATGGTTTCTTTCTTCGGTTCATCATAGATATAGCCGCTTATCCATTGCAGGTAACCGTCCATTCGGGCACTGAATACCTTATTGCTGTAACTGATGGAAGATATCCATTTATAGCTCCTTTCGGAGTGCATGGTAGAATCTCCTTTGACAAACATTCCGGATCCGAGTTCATTTCCGTTGCTATATAATTCATACACGTGAGGAGCTCTCCAGGCCAGTCCGAAATTAGTGGTGAGCTTCCATTGGTCAGAGAAATGATGATGACCTCCCAGACTGTATGATACGTTATTGAACTTTCTTGTTCCTCCATAGAGACTTCCTGTCCAGTCATAACCACTGGCACGGGTTTCCTGTCCGTCAAAACGAATACCTGCTTCAATTCCTCCTTTACTGTAATTATACTTCCCGATACCATATATTCCCATCTGCGTCTCCGTATAGTTGGGAATAACGGGAACAATACCTGTTCCTGCCTGACTGTGATTATCAATGAACATAATTTGTCCCCCAACCTCTGTTTGCCATGAATTATAATTCAATTTCCAGCAGAGAGAGTTTTGTAATGAGTTTAAGTGCAGGGAAACAGCTGGAATGTCGGAACCCAGACGCCGGATGCGGTTTTCCTGTCGATCGTCCTTCTGCCAGGAACTTTGCCAGTAAAGATTTCCTGCGTTCCGCATACTGAACTTCATTTTACCAATGGCTGTCTGATGGGTAACTTTTTGATATGGGTATGCGATACTTCGCGTGAAAGGATCTGTGTACAGGGGACGTCCCAATCGGATACGTTCTGCCAGCAGATCTTCACTTCCCATCTGGGCACTGAACATTACTCCCGTCCGGTTGTAAAAGTGACTGTAGAATCCTTCTATTCTTAAACGTCCATGGTCATAGCCGAGTAAAGCGGAGGTATGATGTTCTCTGGCTCCAGTGTTATTTAGAAGATAGTTTGCGGTGGAACGGTCTCCGGAATTTGAATATGTCCCCTGTACTCGCCAGGCAAGGTCACGGAGAAAAGGGAAAGTGCCTTCCAACTGTCCGGTCAGCACATAACGGTGACCATTACTTCCATAAAGTATGGAAGTCTTTCCTTTCAAGGCCTTCTTCCGGAAGGGTAAGGGAGCCTGTTCCATGACAATAATTCCTCCCAAAGCTTCTGAACCATATCGTACCGCGTCAGAACCTTTTATCACCCGAATGGAAGCGTTTCCGTTCATATCCACTTCAGGAGCATGATCAACTCCCCATTGTTGGCCTGTCTGGCGGGAACCATTGTTTATGATTAATATCCGGTTGCCATACATTCCTTGGATGACAGGTTTGGCAACTGTCGTCCCCGTACTGATGGAACTTACGCCACTGACCTGTTCAAGCAGAGAGGTGAGAGAAGTTCCCAATGCGCGATTGATTGCGAAGGAAGTAAGGTTGTTGCTTACCGTATTCCGAGTCACTCCGGAGCACTCACCGGTAATAATGACTTCTTCCAGAATTTTTATCTCCGGATAAAGATATACTGTTTGAATATTCACCTTTTTGAATGCCTCACTCAAATATATATATTGAGATTTGTAGCCCAAACTCTGTACAAGAACTGTATCCTTGGAATTTGTCTTCCAAGGGATAATGATTCTTCCTCCGGTTGAACTGGCAAGGGGTTGATTCTCCAATAAGATGTAAGCTCCTTCAATCGGACGTCCGGTTTCCTTATCTACAACCAATAGTGTCCTATGTGTATCTGATTGCTGTCGGTATTTCTGTGCATACATCCTTGTAGGAGATATTGCACACAGCCAGACAATGAATAGACACACATATTGGAAATATGCATGAAATGTCATACTTTACGAAAATTGTAATGAAGTTATAAATTGTTTAAGATAACCAAAGGGCACAGCATCCCTCTTTCACATGTCATCTTATAATGCATGCAACCCATGAGAGGGATTGTAATAGTTGGACAGGAGGAGCGCGGAGAGACAATAGAGGAAAAGTAACAGTAATGTCCTTCTCCTTTTGGATAAGATATTCAACGGGGTTCTCTGTCTGAACGCAATTGTACTCAAAGCTCTCGGCTTCGGTAAATGAAGATAAAGTGAACAGGCAGATAGCACATTTATCGGCAGAATCATGATGGGAAGATTGTTGCTCATCATGAGATATACATAAATCTTCTTTGTGAACATGAAAGGCTTTCACAAAGAAGAAAGGCATCATAGTCAGCAACAATAAGCATGCCACTATGGCTCTGTATTTCCGCTTTTTTCTTGCATTATCCATTAGGTTGTAAAGATAGCAGATTGCATAATTGTACGCAATACCTATAAATGATGATTTTACGATCAAGTACGATTAAATATATTGTCCCGATTATTTTGATATGGGAATCAAATAAATCGACACATCGTTACCGGCTGTATGATAACAGGCTATAATAAATCTTCCTATTTTTATTCCTGTTCATATTGGAGGGCCTGTGTAAGATGCCCCCCTAAAACCAAAATGATTCTTCTCCCAGAAAATATTCAGTAATGATCTCTTGATAAGTTTTGACCGATGAGCATTATTATTTTAAAATCAAGTACTTCGATTCTCATATAATTGTTTTTAAATTCGTTTAAAATTGAACGGTGTCCAATTGTTACGATAATACTCCAGTTCACGTTGATATTTCGAGGACGCAAAGTACGGCTCATTCCCAAAGCATAAGAGAAAGGATTGATGTCGAAATCGCGTTCAAATGTTCCGGTTACCATATTCTTTCTTTGCGAAAGTGTACCTGGAAAGTTTTGGTTACGCCAATTTCCTTGTACAGATATGCCAGCTTTTATCTTGTCTTCATTCCAATAGAAAGATTTTTTTATATTTATTGGTCGAGAGAGGCTACTACTACCCTCCTGAAGTTAGTAAACGGAATCATTTTTTACTTCCTCTTTTTTTCTTATTGTTGTGCATTAATAAATAAAGCTCTTGCAAGAAAAAAAAGGAATATTTTTGTCTTAGATATCATTGTGAATTTCAATTTAAATATAAACACAATATTGGACCGGATCAATTTGTCACAAATCATTTTATAACGAAGAAGGTATGTGTATGGACATATTAAAAAGAATAGCGTCACTCGTCAATACCAAATCATTAGCACCAATCATTTGAAAAACAATATACAAAAAACGCTTTCCGCCAATCTCCTTTAATTGGGCGGAGTTAAGTTCAAATCTTACATTATCCAAATATATATCCTTTACAGAAGAAAAGAGACCATTCAAGACGTTCTTGCTCCATTTATTCTTTTCCCATTGCAATGAATCATGATCCTTAATTACAAATTCCACATACTGTATCCATCTATCTATAGAATTGGAAAACTTATTTTTCACATCACCATAATTACTATTCTTAAGTTTATTTTTCACAAACTCATGCAAATCCGGTGTTGAGTAGGCTATCAACTCATTCTTCAATTCACTTAAGGGTTTAAAACCGGTGAATATTTTATCAAATTCTGCAAGCAACAAGCCACCATTACCCTTTGCATACATGCTTAAATGTAGTGTAAGCATGTTGCCTGTGTCGCTTTTTTCTTTCAGAGTTGTACTGATTTCCACAGCATACGCACTTTCATCATATGAAAAAATGTGACCATTAAATAGAGATGGATTTTCATATATCCCTCTCATATACTTCTGTTTTATAAAATCTGTATTTACAGTAACCTTTCCTTCATAATATTTATTCTTGTCAAACAGAAGTGATATTCTTTTTTTAGACCTACTATTATTATACCTAAGATAGAAAGAAAGCTGATTTTGCTCATATTTTATATCTTCAAGAACCGTCTTCTCAAGATCTTCCGGAGTAAAAAGATATTTTTCTCCCCCTACATTTATAGAGTAAAAGTCCACTAACCGGCCTAAATTCTCAATTGTAAACATGTTCACTTTATGTAATCTGTAAAAGCTATCAAAATCAAGCTTTGCATAATAGTCAGCATTTGCTTTCCACTCAGCTTGTGCACCATTAACCATTTGATAATCGTCAGGTTTGCTCACAAAGCCGGTAAAAGTGAATTCATTCTTAAAAGGTGAACCATTTACCGTGCCTGTAACATATAGCACAAATGAACCTTTTTGATAATCTTTCCTTTTCACTACAGCCTCAGTTATTTTTATCATTTTCCCGTTTATCTGCAGCGTCTCTTTCTGTGCTTCAACAAGTCCTAACGCAACATTTATATCTCTAGACATATCAAATCTAAAATAAGCTGCAACATCCTCTTTAGCCACAGCGGGAACTGATCCGGATTGTTCACTATGAGATTCTTCCTGTTGCCTGGGATGTCGATTCCGGGATTCAATCGGATCATTCTCACCACAAGCAACTAATAACATTATACAGACAAGAAATAATAAGCACCTTTTTATGTTAAAATTTCCTACCTTAAACAAATCACATGTCCTATCACACATAAACATTACTGTCTTTTCAATATATATTGTGCTGCGAGCCGCCCGCTATTGTTGAAGATTTCCGTACTGTCAGACAAAACCACTGCGTCGTCGAGAACTTTATAATATGTTTTGGCACCCGATGAAGGAGTAACCAGTTCAATGATGTTTTCGCCTATCATATTATATACACCGCTCTCTTCAAAAATACCATTTTCCTCACCCAGATACTCACTCCGCAAATCATAAGTTGCATCACTATTAATTTTCAATGTCGTTTTGATGCCACCACAGTCGGCACAAGGTAATATGCCTTCATAGGTGCCATAACAATCTTTATTTCTGCTATCCACTACTCCGGCAGCACTATTTTCTTGTTGTTTATATTTCTTCCCAGATCCAACACAGCCTGATGTTACTATTATCATGGCTGCTACCAATAAATGCAATTTAATCAATTTCATAATTTAAAATATTTAACATGTATTTTGAGGTTAATTATAACTCGCAAGATCATTATATACAAAGACTTATTGTAAATGCATAGCAGTATATAACGAAATTATCTTCGTCTCACTCGCTATGCATTACAATAAAATTAGAAAAAAAGAAAACTATTTAACCGTCACATTTATAGTTCCCGTTTTCTTATCCTTATCTGTAACTGTAATAGTAGTTTTTCCTGCCTTAACTCCTCTTATGTTGACTTTATTTTCCTTGACTGATACCGTAGCAATATTGACATCTTTCGCAACGGCAGAATATGGCTGTGCACCACCTTTTACTGTTACTATACCATCTTTTCCAACACTCACAGTAATAGATTGTTTATCAAAATCCAGTCCTTTTGGAGTTTTTGGGGTCTCTTTTACAGTTCTTACAGTTACAGCAACTTTTCCTGTAACTCCCTTCCGGTCCGTAATAGTTATCATTGCTGAACCATCTTTTACACCGGTAATTACAATCGCATTTTTATCTGATTTCGCAACTGCGATTTTTGCATCACTTGATTTCGTCGTATATGGTGCAGTACCACTACTAACAGACACAGTAACCGTTTTACCAACTGCAACTTCTACTTTATTAGGACTGATTTTTAAATTGGGCTTATCATCATCCTTATCACATGATACCAATACAAAAGAAGTTAAGCAACAAATCACTAATGCCATCGATTTTAAAAAAGGTTTAGTTTTCATTTTTGATAAATTTAAATTAATAGATAAAATGCTAATGAGTACTCATAAATAAAAAAGTCAGGTTTTTCTTACTTTTTCTTTGCCAGCAAAAATAATAAAGCGAAATTGTATTTGAATTATAAAATGATTTTAAAAATCTAACACCTCAATCCATATACCTCTAACAATCAATACCTTAGCACTATGAAAAATTATTTTATCTCACATCGAACTAACATATGTTCGAAAAGCATAAAAAAATCAATATTATTCCAATATCAAACTTAAAAAAATATGTTTCACATTGCTAATTCTGATTATATGGTCAATCTTCATAATAGAGTGATACACTATTATAACACCGACTGTTACAGTATCCCTAACAGTGTTTGAAAAAGACCCTTTTTATGATATTTCACAAATACCATATATTCCCTATAATATTATTCTTAATTAGTGAATGAGCCATTCAAAGTAAAAATTGAATGTATTTTTAGCATATTCTATAAAAATCAAGAAAGGATGGCCAATTCAAAAAGTATTTTATCCAACAAACGGAACATTCTTTTTACAAGTTGAAGGTGGTATCACTCAACTATAATTGTGGATGATCAAAAACGTGTGTTCAAACCATACACAATAAATCTTCTATAGCACAAGATTTCTTGAGCAGCAAGAGATAGGTACTCGCAAGTCCACGACAAAACGTTTTCCCAGGGGATACTGACGAACTTAAGGATATTGAAATGAGATACCATACAAAAGTCGGTTGTTGTCACCAATATTATCTTAAAATAACTCATCTACTAAAGCTATGTGTTGTGACATCGTATTGTTAAAAAAACATTGTCATAAACGTCTGACGTCTCTTGATAGATTTACTTTTAGAAGGTATCATATAGCTATCTTCCATATCGTTTCGAGTCGCTTTCTGTACTCATTCGATGTCATTCAGGCCATACTCTTGAACATTCGCTCATGCAATAGGGGCACTTAAGTTCTAATAAATAGGTTATCTCGCTAGCAGTCTCATCTCTCACCACACAGCTAGATTTATTATAAAGTTAAATTCAATGCTCGTGCAAACGGCTGTTTGTTCTGATTTAATGTACTCTTTGTTTGAAGGCACAAAGATATAATGAATATCTAATATTCAAATAAACTTTGTTTTAAGATTTTTTATGACACAAACAAATACGAATGATTTGAAAAATAAATTGATTCTCTTTCATAAGATGTTCTTTCCTATAAGTTAATAAAAAAAACACTTTATATAATTTTTTTTCTCTTCATTTTTTCGAAAATCCCCTGTCTTCCAT
>NZ_DAWCXD010000158.1:0-5520 GCF_052357945.1 Bacteroides sp.
ACATATAATATTATTATATATTAGTGATAAAACATAATTAAACTGTTGATTTTTAGAAGATTTATTATCATTTATTTACTTAAAACATAGCATAAAATTCAGGCTACATTTAACCCGAAGTGTTTTCGGATAAAAACTTCAACTACAAAGGTAAATAAAACTTTTCTAATAAACATTATGAAAATTCTTTTTCTATATCAGCCATACCTGTTGGGGGAATTAAATATTTCAAAGAATTATGGATATAATACTTCGTTAAATTTGTAACTAATCCGTTGAAAATAAACAAGTTAATTAATGAAGTTTAGCAGAACAAACAGGTCAAGTGACTGATTTTCAGTATCTTTAATGATATTCCACCACACATTAAAGCAATGAACAAAACAGCACTTGACCAATATGAGGAAATCGTAACCGATGCTTTGAAAAGTTGTTCAGCGAAGTTATGCAAAAGTTTTGAAACAGCATTCATCCAACTCATGATTTTGTATATGGTACTACCAAGAAAGATTAATTTCACCCAAATGGGGCGTTACTCAGACAGCTCGGAACAACGCTTCCAGCAGTTGTTTGAACGTGAGTTTGACTGGATGCAGTTCAATCTCTTCCTTATGCGGCAGCGGTTTGGGGAAAGTGTTAGAAAAGCCATTGCCATAGACGCAAGCTACATTTCAAAGTCGGGAAAAAAGATTCCTTATATCGGCAAGTTCTGGTCGGGATGCGCTTCTGCAATGAAACGGGGATTGGAAATTCTCGGCATCGGCATTATCGACATTGACATCCGGAACTGTATGATGCTATGTGCGGAACAGACACCGGACAAGGCGTATATGGAAAAGCAAGGCGAAGATTACAACCTTGTGGACTGGTATCTTGACGTGCTCCGCAAATACAAGGACAAGTTGCTCGGCATAACACGCCATGTCGTTGCGGATGCACGGTTCTCAAAGGCAAAGTTCGTCAATGAAGCCTGTCTACTGGGGTTCCATGTCATCAGCCGCCTGCGTGATGATGCCACCTTGTGGTATTCACATGACGGTGTCCGCACAGGCAAACGGGGACGACCGCGTATCAAAGGCGAGAAGATTGATTTTGAGAAACTCGACCTTCAGTGTTGCGAGATCCTTGATATTGAAGGAGGAAGGGCTTACTCAGTCAAGGCCTATTCAAAGGCAATGAAACGCAACATCAAAGTCGTGGTTCATTACCCAGAATCAGGAGGACATAAAATCTATTTCTCCACCGATCTTGACATGTCAGCCAAAGACATCATCGAATACTACCGTACGCGATTCCAGATTGAGTTTTGCTTTCGGGACTCCTCCAAGCAGTTTACCGGACTCAATGATTGTCAGGCAAGAGACTTGACTTCGCTTTCAATGCGTCACTGGCTCGGCAAACATCGCGAAGGTCATGCGCCAACGATACTATCCGTCGCTTTCCATCGGACTGCTAAAGGCCTGTCTGAGTAATATTTATATGCTCAAAAGAATTTTCAGCAAGTCCGGTCTGAAACCGAACAGAACTTTTAATACTAAACTTATCAAAGAACTCTTTGGCATAGTGGCAGAAGACGCTTAGCCGATATGTTGAATTTTTAACGGACTATTGATTAACATGAATTACAATAATATCCCTTTCTGTTTATGCGCTAAACTCCGCTATATCAGATCACACTTTCTCATATTAGCTATTTCTTTCCTTAAACGCCTTTCCGTAGTATTCCAAAGCCTTCCGCTTTCTATCCGTCTCTTCTTTGGTCAGTGAAAATCCCATATATTTACAAGCATGGTCATTCCGCAATATGCAAATACACATTCTCTTGTAAGTGGGGATTTCCTTGAACTCGGCGATATCAATATCATCCAGATACTCCATCCTGACAGGCTTCTTGACCGTCCTGTAATTTGTATTTCCGCCAACCTGAATCGTAACATGGCGTTCCTTCAGCTTACGTATCACCTCCTCACCGAGAACACCGCCTTTCTCCCTCCAGAACCTGATACTCGTTGCAAGCTTGCCCAAATACCTCTGTCTTGTACGCTCGGGAAGGGTAGAGAGAAGAAATTCCATAAATGACTTCCAGGTATACCCGGCAGGAAGAAGGATTTTTTGTCTGCCCATGGCATGCGTATTTCCATAAAGACCGGAAAAATTAACACCGTTGACACGCCCTATCATCCGTCCCCACATATCAGGGTCTATGGCCCTGTACAGGGAGAGGCTTTCCATAGCCTCACTAATGAAAGGACTGGCCACACGCTGTCTGTCAAGGCTCACCCCAGCCTGATAATAAAGATCATACAAACGGTTATAGTCCCAGCGGAATTTGCCGTTAGCCACCCAAATGTCAGTCGTTTTCCAGTCATAAAGAGGATAAAAATTATAAATACCCTCATCAACACGGGTACTCCACTCACAATCTTTGTATTTCTCCTTCACACCCCGGTAAATACTACGCCATCTGTTATAGCTTTCCTGAGTACGGAGTCCCACCAGGCAACAGGTACGTACAGCTTTCTTGCGTGAATGTATCCATCGTGAGAATTCCGTCTGAAAGTCATAATCCCACATCCGACTATCATAAAAGGGAAAATCATCTGCTGTCAGCGCATTGGAAGGCATGGGACGTACCCACATAGTTTTCTTATTTTCATCCCAGGGACGCCAATAATTCTGATACATGGAAGTGCACGTGGTGACACGGAAAGGAACACACACATGGTAAATTTCAATAAAATCACAATTGTTTTTGAAAGTGCGCTCCACATAGTCAACCGTCATCCTGTATTGGATCTCATAGTCCATATAAAAAACACCTATACTACGATGCAGGTTATGCCTGCGAATATAGTCAATACACAGGTTGAAAAGAACACCGCTGTCCTTTCCGCCCGAAAAGGAAATATAGATATTGTCAAATTCCCGAAAAATAAAATCTAGCCTTTCCTGTACCAGTTCATAGACATTCTTCCGTCGTTCTTTCACATTGGTCATGGTTTCAATCCTCCTTGTAAGGCAAAGATAATGGAAATGCTACAATTAATAAATCCCCGGACAAAAAGAAATGAACAGACTGGTAAAAAAAGGGAACCGGACAAAAATAAAAGGAGACAGTATTTCAAACGATACCATCTCCCGCATATTGGTTATTTCTTTATCGTTGATACCCTACCGATAATATCAGGAAAATTTTGTTCTTTGTTTTTAGGAATTTATACTTCTCTAATTCCTTTTGATAACTCCAACTCCGTAAATCCCCGTTGCTTAGTCAATCGCCTCATACTTACCAATATTCAGTTCGTTATTTGCGGGAGTTCAATGAAGGCAAATGTTTCCACCAATTTCGGATCAATCTCTGACTTGGGAATCTGGACTTTGATTGAGAGCTACAAGAGAGGGTGGAAAAACAATAATATGACCAACTCTATAACATTAGGTATGGTCGTTTCAGAAAGAACTATCACAACAAGAGGTGTTATAGCAAACCTCTTTCATTCATATTCCCACATGCAAAAAACGCGCATTTCAAGAGCCCAAATCCTAACTAATGAACGTAAAAGTTATTTCTTGTTTTTTTTGTTATCTGCTGAAAGAGGGGATGGTGGGTGAATAGCTACGCCTGCCATTCTTTCTTCATATAAAAAGGAGGTATCAGAAAGAGGAAAATTCTTATACGTGATGAAATGGTAAGTGGTGAGGAGGAATATGCCATATCCTTTAAAGCCGCTTGAAATAACCTTTTAAATTATGAAAGTATGGCAGCAGACAAAAAACAAAACAGGAAAAGCCCAAGCGAGGAAACGATCAAAGCGCTTGGCAACAGTATCGATGAGTGCTGGAATGAATTGAACAATCTCCCCCAAAAAGAGTTCCCGCCTGTTCAGGTTGGAGAAATCATATCTTCCACATGGAATAATGCTTCTGGAAAGGAGAGTGAAACAATACAGCCGATAGGAAAAGTGATACAGGAACAGCCATGTGACGATTTGGATAGTATTTTAGGGAAAAGTATTAATCAGTCTATGAAAGAAGCGAAAAACAAGCCAGTCCCGACAATTCTATGGGGAGATGATGGTAATGGAAACGGATTATGGTATGAAAATGAACTGGCCGTGCTATTCGGAAGGACGAATACCGGAAAAAGTATATATGCGGTTCAGATAGCGGAACATATAACCAAAAATCTTAATAAAGGAGTACTGTATATTGACCTGGAGATGTCAATGAAGCAGTTTCAGCAGAGGTATACTTCAAAGGACAGCAGGTTGCATGTCTGGTCCGAGCTTCTCAAACGACCGGAAATGGAAAAAGTTGAGTGGGCATTGGACAATCCTGAAAAGTGTCTGGAATTGTTAAGAAAGATGCTTGACACATTATCTATTAAAATATTGATACTCGACAACCTCACATTTCTAGTCAATAACGGAGGAATGAAACCGGAAGATGTGAAACTGATCTGCTCGAAATTATGTGAATGGGCCAAAGAAGGGTATTCAATTCTCGTCATAAACCACACGCCAAAAATCCCTCCCTTTACACCCCTTGACCTGAACCATTGCCTGGGATCAAGTATGTTAACTAATTTTGTTCAGTCAGTATTTGCCATCGGAACATCGAGTAAAAATCCGTCTTCCGAAAGATACGTGAAACAACTTAAAAGCAGGAATGGAAAAATTGTATGGGATGAAAGCCATGTCTTACCCTACACCATTGATAAGACTGTCGATCCTACAATGCTACAATTCATCCAACCCGGTAAATCAAAGCAGAATGTTTCATCACCCAATCCGGTCCAGACAGCAAGGGAATCCGACCTGTTACAAAACGCGAACAACTTACTACTGAAAGAAATCAGAAGATATCATGAACAGGGACTTTCCAACAGGCAGATAGCCGAAGAACTGAATATATCCCCTACGACTGTTGGTTATAAGCTAAGACAGATACAAGCAACATCCAATGAAGAAGGAGATAATCAGGATGCTTAATGATGTCCACAGGTGTCCATTAAGTGTCCACCTCTGTCCATAGTGTAAACTTGTGTTCATTACTGTCCATAATATAAATAATTGGACACTTCTCTCTTCTTTTGGCTGTTCATCTTATATAACAAATAAGGACTATACAGATAATTAAAGTCAATGACCAAAAGAAAAAAAGATGTCCATTATTGTAAACCTATGTAAACAACTGTCCATTATATAATAAATTGGACACTATTTTCTCTTCTTTTTGGTCATTACTCTATTATTTACTATATTATTATCTATAGAATAACCAAAAAGAAAGAAGAATTATAATAAGTGTCCATTTTTTATAGTAATGGACACAAGTTTACAGTGGTTTACACTATTGGACAGTGATGGACACAGGTGATCACTCAAGGATCACCTGCAATAAATAGAATAACCAAAAAGAAAAGAAGAATTATGGTAAGTGTCCATATTTTATAGTAATGGACGCAAGTTTACAGTGGTTTACACTATTGGACAGTGATGGACACAGGTGATCACTCAA
>NZ_DAWCXD010000158.1:5620-10385 GCF_052357945.1 Bacteroides sp.
TAACCAAAAAGAAAAGAAGAATTATGGTAAGTGTCCATATTTTATAGTAATGGACACAAGTTTACAGTAGTTTACACTATTGGACAGTAATGAATACAAGTGATCACTCAATAATCACCTGCAATAAATAGAATTAATAAAAAAGTCATGAAAATAGATTATTACAAGAAAAAGACATATAAGAGACCATATCGCCAGTTTGATATAACGGAAATATTAAGGCAGATACAGGATGGTACATATCGGAATGAAGTTGAAAAGGTCAGAAAGGCTACAACACAGGAGGAAAAGGATGCGGCAAAATATGAGGCATCCGGATTTACTTTCTCCGGCACTTTCAAGGAACGGAGGAGTGACAGTCTGATTCAACATAGCGGATTGGTGGCTATTGACATTGACGGACTGAATGAACGTGTGGGAGAAGAGAAGGAAAGGCTGGAACAAAACCCGTATACCTTCTCCGTTTTCCGCTCAATTTCGAATACAGGCCTTAGAGTATTGGTGAAAGTTCCCGACGGGCTGGACGCTCATACACATAAACTATACTATAATGCCATAGGAAAGTTTCTCAACGTGGAAAGCGACTCACAGGCACAGGATGTTTCACGATATACCAATGTGACCTATGACCAGGAACTTTATTACAATCCGGATTCTCTGATATGGAATATGGAGACTGAAAATACACAACAACCGGAGCAGATAAAGACCGGAGCAAGAAATGAAAGGAAAATTGAATATTATAAAGGAGGTGTGATTATGGATGAAGATGAGAAAATACAGGTTATACTCTCATGGACCAGAAATGAGTTTAAAGAGGGGAGCAGGAACAGGTGTGTATATGAAGCCGCCTGCAACCTGTGTGAATATGGAGTGACCGAAGATAAGGCGCTTGAGGTTCTGGCAGAATATGCGGAAACAGGGTTCTCTGTTGATGAGATAGAGAAGGCGGTCAGAAGTGCATATAAACATACACAACCATGCAGCAAGGAATTATACAGAAAAGAGCCGTTGGGTGAGATGAAGGAGCTGTTTTCAAAAGTTAAAACCGACACGGATTCTAAAAAAGAACAGGACTCTTCATGTTGTCATCTTTGGGAGTTCATGTCAGTTTATAGACCCGGAATGAAAGTTGTTATCGTAGACAGTGACGAGGTTGCTGAAAGGATGGGACAAATCATACCCGGATTCCAATGGTTCTCAACAAACGGGCAACAACTCACAGCCCAGCTACTCAGAGATATACCTAAATCACAGGGAGTATTGGTCTGTCCCCGTTTGCAGAAGTCACTATATGGTTATCAGTGGAAAAAAGAGGTAGAAGACCTGCAATGGGACGGCTGGTATAACTTGAAAGTCTGGAGATGGTGGGAGAAGTTTAGCCCCGACATAGAAGACTATCTGAACGAATGCTCAGTCTATGATGTGATTTGCAGGGAATAGAGTAACAAAGGAGAGAATGCTTTTACAGCATCATCTCCTTTACCTTTTTCATCAGATGGACCTAGCTAATATAAAATTACCACTCTCTTATGTCAAAAAGTTTCACCATAGAATATAATTTAACACACAAAAACCGACTATAACCTTCCAAAAATATACTCCAGTAGTACTTACAACAGAGAAGTTAAAGACGACTTCTTAATGTTAGCAAAAAAATTACTGGAAATACTTCTTCCATTCTGCCTTTTTCAATCCCATAAAATTCAGTTCCAGAATTTGTATAGTGAAATAACCAGGCACACTGCTTTCCATGAAAGGTATTCCGTCTCGTATCTGAATTGGTTTACGAATCATACCAGCTTTAGTCGGCGTTCCATTATCTAGATTATTTTCCAAGTCCGTGTCATTATTATCGGTGATATATAAGTAGGTTATTTCTCCTTGAGAATCAAATTCTGCTCCCCAAATGTTAATAGCGTGTGTCTGCCTTCCAAAGGAATGGGCGCATCCTATGGCTTTTTGTCCGGATAGAGCTTCTTTTATGATTTCCGTAAAACGATAGCGAAAAGATTGACACGTTTCGCATACCGAGCAATTTTCACCAAGCACTTCCTTAAAGAAACCGGCTTCCTGTTTAGCTCCGTTAAGAAACTTTCCGGTGAAGAACCAGTTTAATGCAGCAGCCACATTATTACCAGTATTCGAGAAATTTTTTTTGTAAAAATCAAACACCTCACAATCCAACGAACCATTATAGCGGGATGGCCCGTCATATCCAAACCTATTTACATATTCCTTGTTTTGTTCCAACCACCAATAAATGATATTGGATACAGAAGCAGCCCAACAAAGGTTATTATCACTATTGGGTTGCTCTCCCCATACATCTTTTTTATTACAATCAAACCAACCGTATGCTTTATTCCATTTCAGCCCCCGCACCTTGCTTGGTGTTAAGTACGCATACTCCCACATTTGTGGATCCGGCATACCTGTGAGACCATGTGTCCATACCACTTTTCCGCCCATTCTTGCGGAATCTCCGGTTCAGGATCGGGATCAGGCTTCTCCGGTTCGGGATCAGGATCAGGCTTCTCCGGTTCGGGATCAGGATCAGGTTTCTCCAGATCAGGTTTTTCATTATCCGGATTTATTTCTTCCAGCGGAGGAATAATCACTTCATCAAGAGGTTCATCCTTATCGCATCCATCAAGAAAAACTGATAAAGAGACGATTGAAAGAACAAGAATAAAAATTTTGAATCGTTCCATATCTATTATATAAGGTTTTAATAATAAATTTTGCAAAAATACAAATAAACCACTCATGTTCCAAATCTATAGAAATGAGTGGTTTATAAAATACAATTTCTAACTAAATAGTATAATTAATTATTTCTGATAAACAGTAACTTCAGTAATATTGATGTAGTCTGCTTCTTTAATAGGGATATCCATCTCAATCTTAATATATTGTGCTTTTACAGGAACTAAGAAGATAAAGTCAGATGCACCATTCTTTTCAACAGCATTCTCAATCGTTCCTACTTTAGTCCAAGTGGAATTATTACTAGAAAGAGAAATCGTCACTTCTTTATAGAAGTTGCTTGGATTGCTACCAAGATATTTAACTCTGATACCAGAGAAAGTTTGAGCATTCTGCATATCTACAGTAAAAAGGAAATTGCTTCTTGGTACAAACCTCTTAGCTGCAACAAATATTTCTATAGCTTTGTTACTATCGTTACCGTCTACCAAGCTATTTTCGCCATATTTTATTAAGTTATCAGGAAAACGGCTACTGAGAATATCAGAATCAATCTCAGATATTTCCCAACCTTTTTTGTTCAATTGGTGCCAGCTTTCCGGTATCGGTTTTTCCGGCTGTTCCAAATTCTTAACCATCTTCTCTATATATACTGTCATAAGGTCTCTTGTGTCGTCTAATTTTACCGTTGAATCTTCAGTTTTAATCTCAAATTGTAGATTCAAGTTAAACTTCTCGGCTATTTCACCATTCTCCAACATAAAATTAGCACCTAATTCCCAATCAAATGTAACAGATTTACTACCTTGAGGAATAATAACAGGGGAACCATCATTGATAACAATATCATCCAAAAACTGAGCATACAAAGAACAGATGAACTTTTAGACAATATTGTACATAGTTATTATTATGTAGCAAAGTCCACATATAGTAAACCCCAATGGCATATAGATTTCCAAATAAGGAATATTTATATCTCAGCAAGATACCATATCTATTCTACAGGATCAGATGAAGATTCCAATAGTACTGTAATTAAGAGTGATTATCCTTTTATTTATCAACCGAATGCTATTGGAATCAGTTCATATCCACTACCAATAGCAGGATAAAACTGTAGAAAATGAATAAAGAAAATATAATTTTTGAAATAAAAAATAGTAATCTATCAGAAGAATGTAAAGAGGAAACAATCCAGATCATCAAACAATACAGTACAATTGATGCAAATACCATTTTACTGATAGTATATAAACTGATAGAAATAAGCCCTAAAATATTGGACTATTTCTCGTTGAAATAATTTTTATACTTAGAATTATGAACATAGGAAATGCTGTAAAAATACTTAGGAAAAATAAGCGAATTTCCCAAAAGGAGCTGGCAAAATTATGTGATATATCAGCAAATGCTTTATGTAGTATAGAACAAGGAGAATCATTCCCTGAAAAAAATACAATTATCAGAATATGTAAAGCTTTGGAAATTCCAGAATCCTATCTGTTATTGTTCAGTATTTCAGCAGAAGATATTCCCGAAAATAAGCGGATTCTTTACAATACATTGTGTGAATCTATTAAGGAAGACTTAATTCATAATCTGTAAAAAAGCTATAGGAGACCGAACGTTTATATTGTTCAGCCTCCTCTTTTTATTGGCTATTTCTTTCTTGACTTGTATCTCCTACGTTCACAGCCAAAGATATTATGTGAGTAGGCGTATTCAATTATTTCTGTTATATCATAATCTGAAATAAGCTCTTCGATGAATGATTTGGCTCTGTCTTTCTCTACTCCTGCCTTACATAGAACTCCGGCATAAGACATCGCCGTATTGTTCCTTCCGTTGGCAATAGATTTTCCGGTCCAGATACTTCCAAGGATACGGATTATACCACTATCAAAATAATCAGTTTGTTTAGGGCTTTCTGTACATAGATAATAAATGGCATCTTTGTTGAACTTATTATTATTCTGATTTGTTTCTTCCTAATAATACTTTATGCGAATCAGTATTTGATTTATTAGTTAAAAATTAGCGTAATTAGTGCGAT
>NZ_DAWCXD010000159.1:0-10359 GCF_052357945.1 Bacteroides sp.
CATCGCACTAATTACGCTAATTTTTAACTAATAAATCAAATACTGATTCGCATAATATATTGATATATAGTTGTATATGTCGTTTTTTAACTATGAATTAGATTTGTTTCCATTTGTGGGTGTTTAAAATTTCAAATGCGGGTCTGGGTACTTAAAATAGCTGTTAATCGTATGATTTTCAGCTATTTTTTTATGGGTAACCAAGAAAAACTATTTCTCAAGCGGAAGCCAATTCAGGCGAATGAAGTTTTGGGTAGGACACTGCAGCAAATCATTGATGTCATCAATAAATTTAGAGCAAGCCAGTCGTTATTTGTCCAGCCATTTCTTGAATGTAGCAGCTTTCTCCCGACTTATCAAAATTTCCTCCTGCGGATACCCATTCATTTCTACCTTTAATTTATAGTTGAACCAGTTGCTGACTTTCTTAATATGTCTCACTTGTATCATATGCTGACGGTTTGCACGGAAGAAAGAAGCAGGGTTCATTTCCTTTTCCAGTTGGTCCAATGTGTAAGGAATGGTAGCAGAAGTGCCATCCGTCAGATAAAGGCGGGTTATGTTCTGTTGAGAGTGGATGAAACAGACGTTCTGGACTTCGATAGTGATATATTCATCTTTGCGAGACACCAAAAATCTTTCCCGATAATGAGGGGTAGGGACAGCCCCACCCAGGTATTCCAATAGCTGTTCCAGCTTTGGAGCAGTGGTCACAGGAGATGAGCGGGATATTCTTTCTGTCGCTTTTTGTATAGCCGCTTCCAATTCATCCGAGTCGATGGGTTTCAGCAAATAGTCGATACTATTGAATTTAAATGCCTGTATAGCATACTGGTCATAGGCAGTGGTGAAAATGATGGGCGAGACTATCTTTATTTGGCGGAAAATGTCGAAACTTAATCCATCCTGTAGGCGGATGTCGGAGAATATCAGATCCGGCTGCTCCCGTTGGAGGAAATCTATACTTTGGACAATACTCTTGGTGATGCCGGAAATTTCGTAATCAGGGTGCAGTGTGCGGATGTAGCGTTGCAGGCGTTCGGCACTGTGGTTTTCGTCTTCTATTATTAGAACTTTCATGGAATTTATCATTTCGTTTAAAGCGTTGAAAGGGTGACACGATAGATGTGTTCATCCTGATAGATTTCAGGGGCGGGAGCACCAGTGAGCTGATACCGCTCTTTGATATTTCGCAGCCCGATGTGGTGGGTGGAAGAGTTCGGAGTAAGAGGTTTACAGTTGTTTTCCACTACCAATTTATCCCCGTCGGAATATACACGGATGAATAGCGGTGCTTCTTCCGACACTTGATTGTGCTTGATGGCATTTTCCAGTAACATCTGCAATACAATGGGAGGGATCTGTCTCTCGCGGATAGCGTCCTGTACTTGTATTTCTACCTGTATGGCATCCTCAAAACGTATTTTGAGTAGGAAGATATAAGCCTCCAAACTGGATAATTCATCAGCAACGGATGAAAGGTTTTTATCGACATTAGCTACGATATGCCGGTAAACTTTGGAGAGACATTTGATGTAGATGGGAGCTGTGGCATCTCCCGTCTCTACTAGGTCGAGCAGGATGCTAAGATTATTGAATATAAAATGCGGGTCTATCTGCATCTTCAGTGCATCAAGACGTGATTGCTGACGTTTCAGTTGCAGATTTTTTTTCTTCTTTTGCAGAACAATGGAGATAGACATTAGAATGAGGATGACGGTAAAAGCAATGACAATAATCCAGCAATAGAAGACCCTGTATCGGTAGTATTCTGCCTCTGCGACTTCGGAGTCACGGATCGTTTTTCGAAGTTTGTCCACATTCTCAATTTGAGCGAGGTCCTTGTTATAAGCGACGCTGTCTATCTGTGCTTGATAGTGCGTCAGCCTTTCCAAGCAGTCTGATACACCATTGAGAGAACCGGTACGTATATTCAGATCAGTCAACTGGCGATAGGCTTTCAGACAGATGAAGGGGTTGTTGCTCTGACTGCTTCGGTTTAGGTAAAAACGAGCGGAATCGATTTGTTGAAGATCGGAATGTATCTTGCCGAGCAGATAGTCGACTGAGTCCTGATATAAATGCGGGATTTGCAGAGCATAGATACGAGCGGAGTCAGGCATGTGCTTGTCGGCATATTTTTCGCTAAGGAGGAATAATAACCGAGCTTGCAAGGAGCCGGAGTAACCTTTCATAGAAGCAGTTTTGAGCAGAGGAATACTCTCATCGCCATCATTTGTCCGGGCGTAATAGTGGGTGAGTTCAGAGTAGGCTTCGGCAATGAGAGAGGGATTGTTTAGTTCCCTGGCCAGAGAGAGGGCGGCGAGTTTGGCCTCTTTCTCTTCTTTCATCATGTGTTTAGTGTGGTAAACCTGCCCTTTGAAGTTGTTGAGGTAGAAGTTCAGTTCGCGAAGATCGTACACATCGTTGTTGTATTGTGTGCAGAGGGTGAAATATTCTACGGCTTCAAGCAGGAAATTAGAATGACGGGCTATCTCGCCCCGGTAGTAATATATTTCTGTCAGGTGTAGTGAGTCCGCTTTATATTTGAAGTAAGGACTGACGATGTTAAGTAGCGAATCCGGCACAAGATATTCTTGTATGCCGATGAGAGCACCGGCTTTTACTAAATCGCACATCATATAGTTCCTTTCGCTCAAGAAAGTACGGTTTATCTGTTCCACATCTGCCAGTGCTTTTCGTGGATTCACTTCAATGAGTCCGTTGGCATACTCCAGGCGGCTGCGTGCGGAGCGGTTCACGCGATAGAGGTAGTAAGCGGAAAAGCTTACTACAAGCAGGGATATTGCGGCTGTGAGATAAATACGTTTTCTTATCATAACTGCGTAATCAAGTCTGAAATGCAAGTCTATTTATTAGGATGGACTCTTATCTTTGTTTGGGCAAAAGTAGTAAATAATACCAAATAGCATTACATCTTCATCACAACTTTATATGGAGGGGATAGGTATTTGGCTTCATTCATTCCGTTTCACCACTTATCTCTGCGGTTTCGTCCCCCAAAAATCCGGCTTTGACCAGAATTACATTGCGGGAGCGGGCGCTGACACCTACTTTTGCACCGCTCTTGTGAGAACTAATCAATCACTATAATACATTGAATTTTATGAAAATGGAAACAAACAAAATGTGGCAAATCTTCATGCTGACAACACTACTTGCTCTTGCAGGATGCAAGAACGGAGGAGGAGAATATTCGCAGTCTGTATCGGAATATGCGACGATGCAGGTGGCACCAGTCAATAAAACTCTTTCTACCCAATACCCGGCAGCTATCCAGGGTAAGCAGGATATTGCTATCTTTCCGCAGGTGACGGGAACCATCACCCGATTGTGTGTAAATGAGGGACAGGCGGTGAAATGTGGACAAGTGCTTTTCATCATCGACCAGGTTCCCTATCAGGCAGCTTTGGCCACAGCCCGGGCGAATATGGAAGCAGCCGATGCAACATTGGCTACGGCACAACTGACCTACGATAGCAAGAAAGAACTCTTTGCTCAAAACGTCATTTCGGCTTATGAATTGAAAACGGCCGAGAATAATCTGTTGATGGCAAAAGCCGGACGCGCACAAGCCAAAGCGCAGGAGCTGAGTGCTGCCAATGACCTTTCCTACACCGAAGTGAGAAGTCCCTCGGATGGAGTGATCGGTACACTTCCCTATCGCGTTGGTACACTTGTTAGTGCCGGAATGGCACAGCCACTAACTACCGTATCAGACAACTCGGACATGTATGTTTACTTCTCAATGACGGAAAATCAACTCTTAGGACTCATTCGCCAATATGGTTCTAAAGAGAAGGCTTTGCAGTCGATGCCTGCCATCGAACTGGTGCTGAATGACCGGACTACCTACGAAGAAAAAGGTACCATAGCAACTATCAGCGGAGTAGTGGATGCTTCGACAGGAACCGTCAGTGTACGGGCAGCATTCCCCAACAAGAACGGACTGCTGCATAGTGGAAGCTCGGGAAATGTGGTGGTTCCATCGGTCTACAAAGACGGTATCATCATTCCTCGTGCAGCAACTTACGAAGTGCAGGACAAGGTCTTTGTCTATAAGGTAGTGGATGGCAAAACGCATTCTACCCAAATAAGTGTGGAGCGTGTGGACGGTGGACAGGATTACATCGTGACGAACGGACTTTCCGTAGGGGATGAAATCGTGACAGAAGGTGTCGGACTACTACAGGATGGAATGCCGATAACAAAGAAGAAGTAACTAACTCAAAATTGAAGAAACAATGAACTTACGAATATTTATAGAACGCCCTGTGCTCTCCGCCGTCCTTTCCATTGTGATTGTAGTGGTGGGGATTATCGGGTTATTCACCCTACCCGTGGAGCAATATCCTGATATTGCTCCGCCTACTGTTCAGGTGTACACTGCATACGACGGTGCCAGTGCTGAAACGGTGCAGAAGAGTGTCATCGCTCCGTTGGAGGAAGCCATCAATGGTGTGGAAGACATGGCTTATATGACTTCCAGTGCTTCCAATGCCGGTTCAGCCGAAATAACCATTTACTTTAAGCAAGGTACCAATCCGGACATGGCCGCTGTCAATGTACAGAACCGTGTGTCAAAAGCTGCTGGACAACTTCCTGCGGAAGTGACCCGTGTGGGTGTCAGTGTCAATAAGCGACAGAACGGTATGCTCCAGATATTTACCTTGCATAGTCCCGATAGCTCATTAGACGAGAACTTTCTCTCGAACTATATCAATATTAACTTGAAACCTGCCATCTTGCGTATTTCCGGAGTGGGAGATGTGCAGGTGATGGGTGGTGTCTATTCCATGCGCGTATGGCTTAAACCTGACGTCATGGCACAGTACAAGCTGATTCCTTCCGACGTGACTGCTGCACTGGCCTCACAAAACATTGAAGCTGCAACAGGCTCTATTGGTGAGAATTCCAAGGAAGCTAAAGCGTATACCATGAAATACCGCGGTCGATTGATGACTCCCGAAGAATTTGGAGAGATCGTGATCCGCAGCACTAAGAATGGTGAGGTACTTCGTTTAAAAGAGATTGCCAACATCAGTCTCGGACAAGAATCGTATTCTTATCAAGGTAGTTTCAATGGTAAACCCGGTGTGTCATGTATGGTTTATCAGACTGCCGGTTCTAATGCCACAGAGATTAATCGTGAGATTGACGCTTTTCTGGCAGACGCTTCCAAACGTCTCCCCAAAGGGGCGGAAATAACCCAGCTGATGAGTACTAACGAATTTCTCTTCGCCTCTATCCATGAGGTATTGAAGACACTGATTGAAGCGATTCTGCTGGTAATCCTTGTGGTATATGTTTTCTTACAGGATATTCGTTCTACACTTATTCCGCTGGTGGGTATTTTTGTTTCTCTTATCGGAACTTTCGCTTTCATGGCGTTGGTAGGATTCAGTATCAATTTGATTACGCTTTTCGCATTAGTGCTGGTCATCGGTACAGTGGTGGATGATGCCATTATTGTGGTCGAGGCAGTGCAATCCAAGTTCGATTCCGGCTACCGTTCGCCCTATATGGCCAGTGTGGATGCAATGAAAGGACTGTCGGGTGCTATCGTTACCACTTCACTGGTGTTTATGGCGGTATTTATTCCGGTGTCTTTCATGAGTGGGACTTCGGGTACATTCTATACGCAGTTCGGTCTGACAATGGCTGTGGCGGTAGGTATTTCTACCATCAATGCATTGACACTAAGTCCTGCCCTCTGCGCCTTGATTCTGCGACCCTATACCAATGAGGACGGTACACAGAAGCAAAACTTCGCAGCCCGTTTCCGCCGTGCGTTCAACATTGCGTTCGAATCATTGTCAGAGCGGTATAAAAAAGGAGTTCTCTTCTTTATCCGTCGCAAATGGTTGACAGGCGCCTTTGTTGCCGGGACAGTCGTAATCCTTACCTTGTTGATGAACAGCACCAAAACAGGCCTTGTGCCCGATGAAGATCAGGGACTGGTGTTTGTTGCCGTATCCACTGCGCCGGGTAACTCACTCTATGCTACCGATGGCATTATGAACCGTGTAGAAGAACGTATTCAGCAAATCCCACAGGTGAAACAGGTACTCAAAGTGACCGGTTGGTCAATGGGTGGTGCGGGTAATTCTTCCGGTATTTTCTTTGTTCGTCTCACCCCGTGGGATGAGCGGCCGGAGCAAGAAGACCATGTACAGGCAGTAATCGGACAGATTTATGCCCGTACCGGGGATATTAAGGATGCCACAGTTTTTGCCATGGCTCCGAGTATGATACCTGGTTATGATATGGGTAATGCGCTCGATATCCAGATGCAGGACAAGGCCGGAGGTGATCTCACCGAGTTTTTCAGCATCACTCGCCAGTTTATCGACTCTTTGAATCAGCGGCCTGAACTGGCAATGGCTTTTTCATCTTTCGAAATCAACTATCCCCAGTGGCAGGTCGATGTGGATGCTGCTAAGTGTCTGCGTGCCGGAATCATGCCTGATGAGGTACTTTCTACCTTGGGGGGATATTATGGAGGTAGCTATGTCAGTAACTTTAACCGCTTTTCGCGCGTCTATCGTGTGATGGTGCAAGCTGATCCGAATTATCGTTTGGATGAGGCTTCGCTCAACCGTCATTTTGTTCGCTTGAGCAATGGAGAGATGGCACCGTTGAGTCAGTTCGTCACACTGACCAAAGTATATGGAGCCGAGAGCCTGAACCGTTTTAATATGTATAACTCCATTGCACTCAATGCCATGCCTGCCGAAGGGTACAGTTCGGGTGAAGCCATCCGTGCTGTACAGGAAACTGCTGCCCGTGTGCTTCCCGCCAACTATGATTTCGATTTTGGCGGACTGGCGCGAGAGGAGAGCAATCAGAGTAATACCACCATCGTGATTTTTGCTATCTGCCTATTGATGGTTTATCTGCTATTGAGTGCGCTTTATGAGAGTTTCTTCGTTCCGTTTGCCGTCCTGCTTAGTGTTCCGGCCGGATTGATGGGTAGCTTCCTCTTTGCCAAATTGCTTGGATTGGAAAATAATATCTATCTGCAAACGGGACTTATCATGCTTATCGGTCTGTTGGCAAAAACAGCTATTCTTCTCACCGAATATGCTACCGAGCGCCGTCGTGCCGGTATGAGTCTGACGTCTGCTGCGCTTATTGCTGCTAAAGATCGTTTGCGTCCTATTCTTATGACAGCGCTGACTATGATTTTCGGTATGGTACCTCTGATGTTAGCATCTGGCGTAGGAGCCAACGGAAACAGTTCACTCGGTACGGGTGTGGTAGGCGGTATGCTGGTGGGTACATTGGCACTGTTATTCATTGTGCCGGCTATGTTTATTGTCTTCCAGGCAATACAGGAGAAAGTGCGACCGATTCAGTTTGATGCCACTGTTGCCGACTGGCAGATAAAGGAAGAGGTGGAGAAAGCCGATGAAGAAAGAAAACAATATTTGGAGAATAAGAAGAAATGAAAAGAAATATCATCACCCTTGCCATAACGACGCTCATGCTGAGTAGTTGCGGCATCTATACAAAATATCAACCGGCAACGACCGTCCCCGAAGATCTTTTTGGGGCGGCGGAAACGGTTTCTGATACAATTCATAATATTGCCAAGTTGAATTGGCGTCAATTGTTCGTCGATCCTCATCTGCAATCCCTCATTGAGCAGGGGTTGCGGAATAACACTGATCTACAGTCCGCTCACTGGCGAGTGGAAGAAGCCCGTGCTTCGCTTAGTTCGGCCCGCCTGGCTTATCTGCCCTCATTCGCTTTTTCACCGCAGGGCACTGTAAGTAGTTTCGATAAGGGGAAAGCTGGACAGAGCTATTCCCTGCCTATTACTTCCTCTTGGGAAATTGATATCTTCGGTCGGCTGACGAATGCCAACCGTCGTGCTAAAGCTCTTTATATTCAAAGTCAGGAATATGAACTCGCTGTTAAGACGCAGTTGATAGCCAATCTGGCGAATACCTATTACACACTTTTAATGCTGGATGCTCAATTGGCCATCTCCGAGGAAACAGAAGTAAAATGGAAAGAAAGTGTACGCGTTATGCAAGCTTTGAAGAATGCCGGTCAAGGTAATGAAGCTGGTTTGGCACAAACCGAAGCCACCTACTATTCCATCTGTACCACTGTTTTGGATCTAAAGGAACAAATCAGGCAGGCGGAAAACAGTCTTTGTCTGATGCTGGGAGAAACTCCGCAATTTATCCGTCGTGGCACACTGGACGGACAGGTTTTGCCACAGGATTTATCCGTAGGTATCCCTTTACAACTTCTTGCTAATCGTCCTGATGTCAGATCATCAGAATTGGCTTTAGCGCAAGCCTTTTACACGACTAATGAGGCACGCTCTGCCTTTTATCCATCCATCACCCTCAGCGGTTCTGCCGGGTGGACAAATGGAGTAGGTGAGGTGGTTATGAATCCGGGTAAGTTGTTGCTGTCAGCTGTTGGCTCCCTTACGCAGCCCTTATTTAATAAGGGGCAGAATATAGCCCGTCTAAAAATAGCTAAAGCGCAACAGGAAGAAGCGAAGTTGTCTTTTACGCAGACCCTACTCAATGCCGGTGCTGAAGTGAACAACGCTTTGAAGCAAAATCAAACGGCCCGGGATAAATCCGATCTTTACCAGCGTCAGATCTCTTCTCTACAAACGGCTGTTACCAGCACACAGCTGCTTATGCAACATGGAAATTCCACTTATCTTGAAGTCCTCACCGCCCAGCAAACTCTACTGACAGCACAGTTGACACAGGTGAGTAACCGGTTTCAGGAGATACAAGGAATAATCAATTTGTATCAGGCACTAGGAGGAGGTAGGGAAGAGTAATGGAAATAATTGAATGACACTCATATCCGGCTGAATATTTATAATGTGGAGAAACAATAAATAATGTAAAAAAGCAGATTTTCTTTTCATCGTAGAATTAACTTTCAAGCTTTTGTGAGGTCTAACATACATTACTCACTTAATATGATATTTAGAATTATGAGAAAGCAAATTTTAAGTTTGGCAGTTGCACTATTGATTGGCTCAACTGTATGTATGGCTCAAAATCATCAGAAAGGAAAAGCTGATAGAGAGAAACGCATAGAAAAAATGGTTACCGATTTGGGACTGAATGAAAAGCAGGCCAAAGATTTTAAAGCTGCAATGGAAGAGATGAAACCTGCAAAAAATAAATCGGATGAAAAACCTTCACGAGAAGAAATGCAAAAGAAAAAGAAGGAAGTCGATGCTAAAATAAAAAGCATTCTGACCGATGAACAATATAAGAAGTATCAGGATATGCGTAAGAAGGATAACGCGAAGAAAAAGAAAAAAGCAAAATAAGTACTGTGAATTTAAGCTAAACTTATCATATGGATGATTATAAAAGATCGTCTGTTATGAGGCTATGTTTATTCCCTGTTCTTTCATAAATATTTATTTAATCTACATTTTAGTTTTCGTTCTACTAAAGTTGGATGTATGTTCTCCATTTAAGGTGAAAAACATATATTCAACTTAGGTGGAGCGATTTTTTTATGAGATAATGA
The DNA here is from genome assembly GCF_052357945.1 of Bacteroides sp. Classification (GTDB taxonomy): domain Bacteria; phylum Bacteroidota; class Bacteroidia; order Bacteroidales; family Bacteroidaceae; genus Bacteroides. The sequence goes on from NZ_DAWCXD010000159.1 coordinate 9,550, forward strand.
AGAATATGAAGTTAAAGAGAAACTACAAGCAAAAAAGTAACGGTAGTTATATCTATCTAATAGTGAACGGTGCCAAATAAACTCTAAAGAGGCGTCCTTATCCTTCTTTAGAGTATTCATATAGTATTTAATTTGGTCAGGAACCTGATCGGAAAATAACGTAATAAAACGCCCTTCCTTATTAAAAGAGTGCGTATAGGGTGACTTGATTGTCATCTGTCATCCCATAGCCATCTTCATCCGCCCAGTATCTTCCGTCAGGCTGTACTGTCCAATTGAATACGGCTCTATCATCAACAAATGGATAGATAAAACTAGCGAATCTGTTTTCTTTAATGACATGCTCCATCGTGATATCTTTTTCCCATTTCCCATGAGCCAGTCCTGGGAAATTCAGAACGTACATTAGATGTGAACTTTAATCCTCAAAAAGTTTGGTTGAGGAATGAACTAGCGTATGCTTTAGCAAAAAATAAGAATATAATTCCTGTCTTTTTATCAGGAGTGAAGGGATTTTCAGAGGGATTGCCTTCGGATGTGTCGGGAGTTGTGAAGAAAAATGGACAGGAATATAATAGATATTATTTTAATGAGTTCTATGACGTATTAAAAGAGCGATTCATAAAGTCAAAGCCGGTCAGATCTAGTAGAAAATGGATACTGGCTGTCTGTGTACTAATTGTGATGGCTGTTATATCGTTCTTTATGTTGAATTTTTCTAAAGAACCGAAGTATAATGAGGAAACATCAAAAGATACTTCTCAAATTATTGAAAATAATATAGATATCATATTCTTTGGGAACGCTGGT
>NZ_DAWCXD010000160.1:0-10336 GCF_052357945.1 Bacteroides sp.
ACATTTTAACAAGCGAAAAGGTAGAAGATTGTCAACTGCTGATTCGCATAAATAAATGATTTTGTTTCTTTTCTGATTGTTGGGTGCGGGCTTGAATGTTAGTTGCCGGCGTTGATCGTTTCAATCAGTGCGGGAAGTTCTTCGATAGTGCGTATCACGTAAGAAGCTCCTGCGGCAAGCATGCGCTCTTTGACATCGGCGATGCGGGCTTCGAGTTCGGAGGCAGGCATTGATTTTGTCTCAGCTTCGGTAAGTGCCATTTCATTGCTGCCAAGAATCACGCCTATGCTATACACTTTCGCGTTTACTCCTTCGCGAATATCGGCAATCGTGTCACCCACTTTTATAACGGCGTCGAGGCTGGGGACTGCTAATTTCGTCAGGTTCTCAAAAATCATGTAAGGAGCGGGACGTCCGGCGGGAAGCAGGTTGGGGGTGGCACAATAATCCACGTGGTATCCTTTTGCCTGTGCGGCGGGGAGAACTACATCCATCATTTCGCGGGTATAGCCGGTGGTCGATCCTATTTTAATACCTGCGGCACGCAATTTTTCCAAAGTTGGGATTACTCCCGGAATAGGGTCTGTGTAGTTTTCGAGAGAGGCGAAGAGATGCTTCTCGAAAAGGCGGTTTAGTTCTACCACGTCTTCTTCCGTCCAGGCGCGTTGGTAACGGGCGGTAAACTGTTCGTTCACGTCAGGCATGGAAAGTAGTTCGCGGATGTGTTGAATTTTGGGTAGTCCCATTGGTTTGCGGGTCTGTACAACATCGATTACCAGTCCTTTTTCGGCAAATGCTTCGATAAAAGCAGCCACGGGGGCAAAACATCCATAGTCAACGGCTGTACCAGCCCAGTCCATAATAATACATTCAATCTTTTTCATTCTTGTTTCTATATAATATTGGTTTATTCGTCAGAAATTAGTAAGAAGCGAGGGAGGGGACGGGGCAGGATTCGTTCCCGCGTATTTCACCCTGTTTCCCTTTTCTGTATTTTTGTGTCAGATAAATCATTGCTAAGGTGAACGCAAAGGTGCAGACGATTCCTACTGTCCCTGCCATCGTATTGTAGAATTCCAGCCAATTCAAATCCGGGTTGAAACATTCTTTCACTACCAATACCACCACTGTGCCTGTGTAGCCGATGGAATCGACCATCGCTATGAAGAAACCTACATTTCCCTTGATGCGGAAACAGGCGATGAAGCGGTCGAAGAAAATGGTTTGAAAGCTCAAGTAGGAAAAATAGAGGCAGAGGCTCTGGATAAATAACCACACGAGCGGAGAAAGTTGCAGGGTATGGTAGTTGAATGCCACAGTGCTAAGTGTGATTGCTCCCGCAATGACAAGGGTCAATAGAACGGAAAGTACTTTGATGTGGCTTTTCATCACTGCTAGGGTGGCGAAAATGGCCAGGATAATCAGTGTGACTACACCGTCCACTTTGGCGAATACCCACGGGGAAAGTCCGGCGGCATTGACGTCTATGATTTTCACCAGAAAGTCTTCCTTGACATCTTGCAAAACGGTGAGAAAGAGGTTGGCGAAGAAAAGCAGTGTCAATATGGGAGCAAAGCTGCGGAACAGGTTCCAGCGTTGTTGTTTGTTGAGAGTGACACGTTCCACACGCAGTGCTTTGTCTTCGGCAGTCGGTTTGGGCAGGTGATCGAGGATATAGCCCAGTCCTGCCAGCAAGGGCAATGCTACCGCACCGATCAGTGCAGGCATCCAGAACTCACTGACGTGCAGGGTGTCGACAACGAAAAGTCCGATGGATTTGGCTGTGCCGCTACTGACTGCGATACTGAGTCCGAAAAGGGAAGCGAGCAGATCCGTCACCCGGCGTCCTTCGAGGAAGCTGAAGATGACTCCCCACATACAGCCAAGCGACAGTCCGTTGAAGAACAACGCCAACACATTGAACGGGCGGGGTAGGCATCCGAAAAGAACCAAAGAGAGTTCGGCCACTAAAATAGAAACAAGAATGAATTTCAGGCGGCCTTCTCTCTTCAGTTCGGAAATAAGTTTGATCCCGATAAACTTGGATACCATATATCCGAATATCTGGATGATGCTGGTGGCTATCTTATAGTCCATACCAAATAGTTCCATGCCGTCGAACGTGGCGGCGGTGAACGGTTTGCGTAGTGCGTAGACTAATGAATAGGATAGCAGTGCCGCTCCTCCCGCATAAAGGATAAAGAGTAAATCGGAAAGTTTCTTTTGGGCCGAAGGCGACAGTTTTTCTTTGAAATTCATAATGCTATTTTTTTGTTTCCGGTGCAAAAGTAGGGTGTCGGAGCGAACGAAAAAATGAATTTCAATGAATCATATTGTATATATGAGCCTTTAAGTGTACTGAAATATTAATGTAATATTCATGCAATACAAACATAATACCTTAGTCATTCCTTTGCAATGGAATCAATTAACAAACCGAAAATCATGGACGAACTTACGGATATTTATAAAAGAATAGAGTACCTGCGCAACAACGGGGTGAAGATGAAAGAAATTGCCGACCGGGTGGATATGGCTCCGAGTGTGTTGTCTGCTTTGTATTCGAGTGTGCTTCCCGCTTATATCGATTTATTGAAAACACGCACACCGGACGAGGCGTTGGATGAAGCTTTGGCACTGGTGAATAATGTTTCCAAGAAACGCTTATTAAATAATGTGGGATCGGTGAGGCTGTTGCTTCAGGAGATGGAGCCGGACGTGCAGAGCGAGGCGGAGAGTGGCAACTCTTTTATCAAGTTGCTGGGGAAGGAGGCGAAAGAGTCTGTGCAGGAGGTGTATAATTATAGCGGTATGTATCTTAGTTACAGTTTGTCGTCTTCTACGGATAGCCTGAAGATCGAGCCGTACATGATTTGTGCTTCCGAGAATAATGAATATGTGAAGGTAGGGATGATTAATGCGTATAAGTCGGTGCATTGGGGGAGCGGGATTATCAGTAATCATCAGAACTCTTACCTGATGTTCAACGAAAGGGATTTGCCACAGTTTGCGCTGGTGACTATTTACCTGCAACTTCCGCATTATGAGTTTCCGAATATGCTGAAAGGGCTTTATCTCTGTCTGGACTACAATCATAATCCGATTGCACGTCGTATTGTGCTGGTGAAACAGTCGGATAGTACGGATGTTAATCAGTTTCTGGAGATGGAAGGGTGTCTGGTTCCGCGGGCGGATTTGACTCCGGAATTGGAGGTGTACTATAATTATACGTGTCAGGAGGGGGATTATATCAAAACGTGTACGGTGCCTTCACCTAAGTTGGATGAGACGGATTTGGAGAGAGAGAAGAAGATGTTGAAGATTTAAAGACAAACAACAATAAAAAAGATCCCGGATGAGAATTGGTTTTAAAACCTTTTTCATCCGGGATGATTTTTTGTATATGTTTTCTCTATCTTTCTATCGTTATATTCGCTAGAAGAAGAATCGCAAAATATCATTGAAGTTAGCCCATATCAACAGACCGAAGAGTAGAATCATACCGGTCATCTGGGCGTATTCCATAAACTTGTCGCTCGGTTTGCGGCGGGCTATCATCTCGTAGAAGAGGAAGAGCACGTGGCCACCGTCTAATGCGGGGATAGGGAGGATGTTCATGAAAGCCAGGATGATGGAAAGGAAGGCTGTCATATACCAGAACTGATGCCAGTCCCAGGTAGCGGGGAAGATGCTACCGATCGTTCCGAAGCCGCCCAGCTGTTTGGCTCCTTCTTTCGAGAAGAGGTATTTCATGTTTCCTACATAGCCTTTCAGGGTTTTCACACCGAGGGAGACACCTGCGGGGAAGGATTCAAAGAAGGCATATTCTTTTTTTACCATAGGGAGCAGACGGTCTGTGACGAGACAGGCGGTTACACCCATCAGGTAGGCGGAGTCTACACGCATACTTAGCGTGTCTGTTGCACCGTTACGCACATAAGTCAGCGTGATTAGACGTGGATCTATGCTGTCTTTGAGCAGGGTTGCTTCGTTTTTCTTACGTTCTGCCATCGCTTCTTTGAAGTCGGAGAAAGAGATCGGTGTTCCGTTCAGGGCGATGATGCTGTCACCTGCCTGGATTCCTGCTTGTGCGGCAGGAGAGTTCACCATTACGCTGTCTATAACGTACGGGAAACGGTAGGAGGCGAAGCGGACACTGTCTGCCAAGAGGCGTTGCATCAGGTCTTCCGGGATATAGACGGAGGCTTTTGCCCCGTTACGGATGACGCTTACTTCGCGTGCATCGGCAATCTGGCTCAACATGTCGCCGTCATAACGTTCGAAAGGAACACCGTCGGCAGAAAGGAGGATATCACCGTCCTGGAAACCTACCGCTTTGGCAGTCTCGTTGAATTCCATACCAAGAGGGGCTTCCTGTACCTTTATATATTGGTCGCCCCATGCAAAAAGAATCATGGAGTAGATGAACAGTGCCAACAGGAAGTTGAACAGTACGCCACCCACCATTATCAGCAGACGTTGCCACGCCGGCTTGGAACGGAACTCCCACGGTTGTTCGGGTTGTTTCATCTGTTCGGTATCCATCGACTCATCAATCATGCCGGCTATTTTGACATAACCGCCCAATGGCAACCAGCCTACTGCATACTCTGTGTCACTTTTCTTGGGTTTGAACTTAAAAAGGGTGAACCAAGGGTCAAAAAATAAGCAGAATTTTTCTACACGCACCTTAAACAAACGGGCAAAAAGAAAATGCCCGCCTTCATGAACGATAACGAGCAAGGATAAGCTCATAATCAATTGCAGGGCACGAATCAAAAATGTTTCCATATAGTCTATTACAGTTTAAAGCCTTCAACTAATTCTCTACCGAAGAGAGGATATAAAGGCTATTTTCAATTTATATTAATACTAATCAATTTCTTTATTTTCTTTGTTCATCAATGGGATGAAGCGGATCATATCAGACTGGCTGCTATTTTCCTTGCTTCCGCATCCGTAGCTACATAATCGTCGTATGTCGGATTGGCGATGAAGGCAACCCGTTCCATTGTTTTCTCTATTACGTCGCTCATGCCGAGGAAGCTGATGCCGTCTTTCAGGAAAGAGGCTACCACTACTTCATTGGCAGCATTGACGATACAGGGCATATTCCCTCCGCGGTACATCGCTTCGTAGGCGAGTGCCAGGTTGCGGAACCGTTTCGTATCGGGTTGCTCAAACGTCAGATTCGTGCATTGGGAGAAATCGAGTCTGTCGAAAGAAGAGCTGATACGGTCGGGGTAGGAGAATGCGTACTGGATGGGCAGGCGCATATCTGGCATCCCAAGTTGTGCCTTGACAGCTCCGTCTTCAAACTGCACCATCGAGTGGATGACTGATTGCGGATGCACCACCACTTCGATCTGGCTGGGCTGAACACCGAACAACCATTTGGCTTCGATCACCTCAAAACCTTTATTCATCATGGAAGCGGAGTCGATTGTGATTTTTGCTCCCATTTCCCAGTTGGGATGTTTCAAGGCTTGCGTCTTTGTGACGGATTTCAGCTGTTCCAAGGTGCAAGTGCGGAACGGACCTCCGGAGGCTGTCAATATCACTTTCTCGATCGGGTTACCCACTTCTCCCGCTAAACACTGAAAAACAGCAGAGTGTTCAGAGTCTACCGGCAGAATCGGAGTGCGATATTGTTGTGCCAACTGATTAATCAGTTCGCCCGCTACTACCAATGTTTCTTTATTGGCCAACGCAATCGCTTTCTTGGCGCGGATGGCGTTGATGGTTGGTTTTAGTCCGGCATAACCGACCATGGCTGTCAACACCATGTCGATGGGGCCTGCTTCTACAATCTGACAGATAGCGTCTGTGCCTGCGTACACTTTGATGGGCAGGTCGCTCAATGCTTCTTTCAGTTCGGAATACTTTTCTTCGTTGGCTATCACTACCACTTCCGGCTGGAACTTCCGTGCCTGGGCAATCAGTAGTTCCACGCGGTTGTTGGCTGTCAGCGCATAGGCTTCGTACAGGTCGGGATGTTCTTCGATGACTTGCAGAGCCTGCGTCCCGATGGAGCCTGTTGAGCCTAGGATAGCTATTTGTTTTTTCTTTTTGTTAGTCTCTATATTCATTTTTCTATTATCACTTAAAATACGATGTATTTTTCGGGATTTACCGGATGACCTTTATACCAAAGTTCGAAATGGAGGTGCGGCCCTGTACTAAGTGTGCCGCTGTTTCCTACCAGAGCGATGGCTTCCCCTCCTTTCACGCGTTCACCTTCCTTTTTCAGGAGGGAGCCGCAGTGTTTATAGATTGAAATTAAATCCTGGTTATGTTGTACGCCAATCAGATAACCTGTCTCGGCGGTGTATGTACTTAGGATGACGGTCCCGTCCATGGTTGCCAATACACTTTCGTTGGGATTGGCGGCGATGTCGGTGCCGTAATGTTTCTTCTCGGCATTGAAGTGGTCGGACACCATACCTCGTGTCGGACGGTATAAAATGAGTCCGGTCACGTCCGGTTGGGAAGTGATGGAGGTCAGGTTATATTTTTCATTCTCTTCATACTGACGGCGGAATTCTTCTTCCCGTTTGGTACGTTCCATCAGTGTGTCTTCGCGGGCAGTGGTCAGTGAATCGAGTGTCTGCACGCTGTCGATGGATACTTTTCCACTGAAGATATCCTGAATGTTCATGATGTAAAGATTCTGCTTGTTGAGCACTTGTTGTAAAGAGTCTACACGCAGGGCATTGTCCACGATTTGTGTACGGACTTCACTGTTCATGTATCCGGGGAGGTAGTTGCGCAGCGGGGTGAAGGTGATGATGCAGGAAGCGATCAGGAAAAGTACCGCCAGCACGCAAAGTAATACGGAAAGTCCATTGAGCTTGGATACGCGAAGTCCGACAATTTCTTCAAGTGTATTTTCATTAACGATCGTTAGTTTATACTTGAACTTGAAATTTTTCCAGAAAGCTTTACTTCGTCTTCTCTTTGGCATCTCGGGTATTTACTGTTTTTACTATTTACTATTTACTATTTTCAGTGGATGAGCGGCTCATCGTTTGATTCGTTCTCACCGGTCATCTTCCAATTCCTCCAGATTGAGCAACCCTTCGGGAAGTTCCACCGTGATGAGTTTCTGTTTCTGGTCTATTCCTACGATAAATTCCTCCTGGGCGGGAACGAGCAGTTCCTCTTCTTCCGCTCCTTCAACCACGAAAAGGGTGTTTACCGTAGTGGTATCTACATCTATGACTTCTCCCAGAAGTCCGTGATGGATGTCTTCCATCTGGAAACCGATAAAGAAGTTCCAGGATAATTCGCCATCTTCCGCTTCTTCGGCGTGTTTCACGGGGAAGTAGACTTCAATGTTGGTGAACATTCGGGCACGTTCGGCACTGTCGACTCCTTCCAGTTTCACCAAGGCAGTGGAGTCTGAACGGAAGCGGTATTCTTCGATGAAGAAAGGCACGAAAATGCCATCGAGCAGACATATCAGGTAATCACAGTCCACACGGTCGAAAATATCGTCCGTGAAGGTAAATTGCAATTCGCCGTGGATCCCGTGCGGTTTATTGAATAATCCTATCTTGTATACTTCTTCTTTCTTTATCATATCCGGGTGATTCTGGCTCCGATAGCGTTCAGACGTCCTTCGATGTTCTGATAACCACGGTCTATCTGTTCGATGTTACTAATGGTACTGGTTCCTTCGGCGCTCATGGCGGCAATCAGAAGGGCGATACCGGCACGTATATCCGGTGAAGTCAGGCGGGCGCCGCGCAGCTTGAAGCCGTGGTTGTGTCCGATGACTACGGCACGGTGAGGGTCGCAGAGAATGATCTGTGCACCCATGTCAATCAGTTTGTCCACAAAGAACAGGCGGCTTTCGAACATTTTCTGATGGATCAGTACGCTGCCTTTGGCTTGTGTGGCTACAACGAGCATCACACTTAGCAAGTCGGGAGTCAGTCCCGGCCAGGTGGCGTCGGCTATCGTCATGATGGAGCCGTCGATAAATGATTCTATCTGGTATGTTTCCTGTGCGGGAATGTAAATATCGTCTCCTCTCTGTTCGAGCTTGATGCCCAGACGGCGGAAGCTCTCGGGGATGATTCCAAGATTTTCGTAAGAAACATTCTTGATGGTAATTTCGCTTTTCGTCATTGCCGCCATGCCGATGAAGCTGCCCACTTCAATCATGTCGGGCAGTACGGTGTGTTGCGTGCCGTGCAGTTCTTCCACGCCTTCGATGGTGAGCAGGTTGGATGCGATACCGCTGATTTGGGCTCCCATCCGGTTGAGTAACCGGCAGAGTTGTTGCACGTAGGGTTCGCAGGCGGCATTGTAAATGGTGGTCGTACCTTTGGCAAGTACGGCTGCCATGACGATGTTGGCTGTTCCGGTGACAGATGCTTCGTCCAGTAGCATATAGCTTCCCTGAAGTCTGTCGGCCGTTATTTCGTAGATACCCCGCTCTTCGTCGTAGCGGAAGTCGGCCCCTAAATTCTGAATACCTACAAAGTGAGTGTCCAGACGGCGGCGACCGATTTTATCTCCTCCCGGCTTGGAAATCAATGCCTTGCCGAAACGTGCCACCATGGGACCTATAAGCATCACAGAGCCTCGCAGACTGGAACATTTCTTTAGGAATTCATCGCTTTCCAGATAAGCCAGGTCTACATTTTCTGCTTTAAAACTATAAGAATCAATGCCTTTCTTCGCAACCGTCACTCCCATCTCCCGCAAGAGCTGAATCAGGTTGTTGACATCAAGAATGTCAGGTATATTGTTCACCGTCACTTCCTCTGCGGTCAGCAACGTGGCACAGATTATCTGCAAAACTTCGTTTTTAGCTCCTTGCGGGTGGATTTCTCCGCTAAGCCGATGTCCTCCTTCGATTACAAATGAAGCCATTAATTTTTTTAGTATTAAGTATAAAGTGTTTAGTATCTTCTTTTATTGTTTTGACGATTGTTGGTATAGTTCGTCTTCGGACGGTAGTTCTGATTCAGGCGTTCTGCCATCAGCCGGACGATATCGTCGGTCATTTGGAGTTCCCCGTTGGACAGTTCGTACAGGTCTTCGGCAATCTTTTTGTCGTCCACTGTATCTTTGTTCCATGCCAGGTAATCCTTTTTCATGTGGTTGCAGATAAGGGCAATCAGGTTTCTCTTTTCGTTTCCTTCAGGGAATTCGATCGCTTTTTTTATCAGTACTTCCAGCGTATGTCCGTAGTGACGGTAACGCATACGGGCAGTGGAGTAGGGGATATGGTCCGGGCGGGTCACCAGATTGTCCTTGCGGATGATTTCATACGGATAGTCAATATCCAGCTCAAAACCGGACATGATAGCCAGGTGGTCCCAAAGCTTGTGCTTGAAATCGGGTACATCACGCAAATGGGGGAACATATTTCCCATAATGTTGATGATGGTGTTAGCACAACGCTGGCGTTCTGCACGATCCTGAATGGTCAACGCATAATCTACCATGTTCTGGATGCTACGTCCGTATTCGGGAAGCGGCATTCTTTTCTGTTGAGTATTGTATTGCATTTGTTAAATTAAAATTGAGAATTAAAAATTAAAAAATTAAAGAAGCTTTTTCGGCATGGAGGCAACGAATTCTTTCAGGTAGAAAGGTTCGAAGTAAGCCACGTCTTTATAGTCTTCATCGGCCACTGCTTTTTCTGCCAGTGGGAACATCATTTTAGCTAGCGGATGGATATTGTCGATAAAATGTGCGTTCGGATGCGTGATCTGTTCGCGGCATTTGTCGGCTCCGTTTCCAAAGAAATAAACCGGTTGTTCGTTCAGGAACTCCAGGTAAGAGTTCTCATCTACGATGTCGGCGGCAACTGTACGTTTCACTTGTAGACGACGGTCATAGACGGCTGCATATACTTCCATGCGGCGGGCGTCGATCATCGGACAAAGCAAAGCGTTTTCGGGCAAGTCGTGATACAACAGCACCGGAACACTCAATACTTCCAGCGTCGGGATACCGATTAAGGGTATATTGCGCCCGTAACAAACTCCTTTCGCCATAGAAACCCCGATTCGGAGTCCGGTGTACGAACCCGGTCCACAACTCACTGCAACGGCATCCAAAGGGATGGCATGACTGTCTATGAACGACAATGCTTCATCTACAAAAACTCCTAAAGACACGGCGTGTGAAGGGCCTTTCAAGTCTTCTTTCACAAAAATCGTCTGTCCGTCTTGACTGGCCGCTACCGAGCAAACAGAGGTAGAGGTTTCAATATTCAGTATACACGACATAAAAATCAGCTTATTAAATTGTCGCAAATTTACATGATTATTTCCAATTCTTAAAATATTCGTGTACTTTTGCACAAAACTTTAAG
>NZ_DAWCXD010000161.1:0-10253 GCF_052357945.1 Bacteroides sp.
GTGTAGATCCGGAACGAACGACTTTGCCTGCTACCCAATATGAATTGCCAGAGAAGTGCGTAATTAAAGCAGGAGAACTAACCGGAGAAATATTGGTGGTTCTGAAGTATTACGAAAAATTGGATACGAAAGCTGAACTGCTGACGTTGCAAGTGAATGACGGTGGTGAGGTTCGTCAAGGTCCGAGTGTCTATTCACGTGCTATTATTTCCGTATCTAATTTGTTGTTTGCACCTGAGTGGTGGACTAGAAACGACGGTGATGTGAATAATCCCTACAACATTGTTGAAGAATGGTATTTGGGGAGGTATTCGGAAAAGAAATATTTAATGTTTTTGGAAGAATTGAAAAAAGACGGGGTGGTATTTGACGGAAAAGATATGTTTATATTGCGTAAATATGCACTGCGTCTGAAAAATAGAATTAAAGATTATAATACTCAACATCCGGATGAACCCATGAGTGATGAGTATGGTAAAATGGAAATTCCTGTTGCCGGATAATTAAAAAACGGAAGAAGTATGAAAAAGATAACAGTTTATATTTTATTACTACTTTTATTGAGTAGCATTTGCAGTTGCCTGGATGATAAAAACAATTATGATTATACACCGATTAATGAACTGAAAGGCACTATTAGTAATATTGAAAAAAACTATAGTGTTGGGATAGATGAAGACTTAGTTATAACACCCACGTTTGAGTTTACAATTGATAAAACAGATCCGGATGTGAGCTACGAATGGAGACTAGACGGAGAATTGTTGAATGTAAAAGCACCTTCGTATACTTTCAATTCTCATAAGATCGGATTGTTTGAACTCACATTTTCCGTCATCGACAATAAAACAGGGGTTAAGTACTCTGCTTCAACAGACATTTTGGTTCGTTCTCCTTATCAGAGAGGATGGGTGGTTTTGTCTGACGTAGATGGAAAGTCAACACTTTCATTTATCAAGATTAAGACCTTGTATGGTGTGTCAGAAACTGTGAATATCTGGGGTGAGAAAGTGGTACGTGATTCTATCGCATATCATTCTGTCGAAAAGTATTTAGTCAAAGATTTAGGAACCAACCCCAAAGGTGTTTTTGAGCATTTGGGTTATCCTAGTACTTTCGGACAGGTAGAGACTGTATATGATGAACTGGTAGTGATGCAAGATCGTTGGGTGGAGTTGAACGGTAATACTTTGGAGCGTGAAGTATATACAGAGGATGAGTTCTATGGGGATTTGCCGGTGGGAGGCTTCAAACCTGTAGAAGCTGCCATGTCTTACTCTGCAAAATTTATTCGTGATGAAAATGGATATATTTATATGCACACGAAGCCGGTTGCAAATGATTTTCATGCTGGAGCCTATATGTCTATTCCACTGTGGAATTATACTAAATTCAGTGCTTTATATCCTGTACAGAAGTTTAAGGACAGAAATATGGATGCGGTTCTGGCTCTCCGTGAAGAGGATAACTCATTGGTAATTATTCGAAATGGAGGTGGGGTGAAGAATAGTTCCAATGATCCGACATTTTATGATAATACGGTGAAGGATACCGGAGAAATAGTTGAATTTGAAGGAGAGGATGCTAAGAACTTTCAGAATATGCGTGATGAAAGTATTGTAACAATGAAAACTGCGTCAGTTGATGTGAATGGCGACATGATGCAAGCATGGGTTGCCTTGATGAAGGGTAACGATATGTCTTATCAATTGCGCTATTTCAGAATGAAGAATAAAAAATGGGATATATATGATTATTATGAAAATGACCTGACGTCATTGAAAAATAAAGAGTATACAGATATGGCTGTATTTGAACAAAAGCAGTATGTTGTTATTGCAATGGGGAATGAATTGTGGTATTGCCAATATGTGAAAGGTGTGGCATCTGTTCCAAAATTGATTCATACATTTGACAAGAAGGTGATTGCTCTTTCATCTAATGATATATATTTGTATCCAAAATATGGAGTTTACAACGGTCAGTTAGGGGTTGCCTTGGAAGACGGAAGTTTCTTTATATATGGGGTGGAAGAGAAGGACAAGCAAGAATCAGGATTGGTTAATGATGTAAAAATAAAACAATTATACCCGAATGAGGAAAGTGAGAAGGAGGGAGATAATAATTTTGGAAAAATAGTGGATGTACTATATAAAATAGGAAATGCTAACCAGATTGTTCAGTATGACCTTTAAAATAACTTGATCTATATAGATTATGCGGGGAATCGCATTGAGTCTTGAATACTTTATGTGATTCTCCTTTGTTTATTTGAATATGAGAAAAAGAATATTATTTATAGTTTTATTTGCTTGGTCAGGCATTCTGCATGCTTTTTCCCAACAGCAGGCCAACTATGAATTGGCAAATGAATTTCAGGCTTTCGGTTTAGGAGGTAATTTTACTGCTAATAGTCTAAATCTCTGGCCGAATGAAATTAATGGAACAGATAAGTTTTGGTTTGAATTTCATACGACTGTCGGGAAGGATTACTATTTTGTAGATCCTGAACATCGGTTAAAAGAACCATTGTTTGATAAAGGGAAACTGGCATCGGGAATTGCACAGATTACTAGGGGTGTAGTGGACAGGAATAAACTGGAGTTGAGTGATATCAAATTTTCTGAAAACCTGGCTTCTTTTTCTTTTTCTTATAAAGGTAGGAACTATGAATATAATCGCCTGACACACCAGATTGTAGAGAAAAAGAAAGAAAAGAGTCGGTCATTATTTGATCGTTACTCATGGATGAAATATTCGCCAGACAGAAAATATCTTGTGTATGTGAAGAAACACAATCTGTATGTGAAAGGTAATGGGGAGATGGGAATGGATACGACGGAAGTGCAGTTGACCACTGATGGAGTTCGGTATTATTCTTATGCGCATGATGGAGGAACGGACGAAGAAGGAGAAGTCATGTCTGATATCTGTTGGTGCCCCGATTCAAGGCATCTTTATTTAGTACGCGAAGATGAACGTCTGCTTAGAGATTTTTGGGTGATAAATTCGTTGGATGACAGGCCTTCCCTGACTACTTATCGTTATGAATTCCCTGGTGATAAGAATGTAACCCAGAATGAACTGGTTATAGTTGACGTGATTGGGCGTACCGTAAAAAAAACAGATATAAGTAAGTGGCCGGATCAATACATAAATCCTTTGTGTGTGACAAAGGATAGTAAATACCTCTTTTTTGAACGTACGAAACGTACATGGGACGAAGTGGATTTGTGTTCTGTCAACCTCTCTACAATGGAGGTGAAAGAAATAATTCATGAAGTTGACAAACCGTATCGTGATCCGCATGCTCGTAGTGTCGCTATTTTGAATGATGGTAAAGATATTCTTTTTCGTTCGGAGCGTACGGGATGGGGGCATTACTATCATTATGATGGTAATGGAAAGTTGAAGAATGTGATGACTTCCGGTGAGTGGGTGGCAGGTCAGATAGCTTCTATTGATACTTTGGGGCGAACAGTATATCTATATGGATATGGCAGGGAAAAAGATATTAACCCATCTTATTACATGCTCTATAAAGTGCATATTGATAGGGAAGGAGTAACTCCATTAAGTACGGAAGACGGTCAGCATCAGGTTAAATTCCTGAAGTCTAATAGATACTATATTGACACTTATTCAAGAGTGGATATGGAACCTAAAATCATGTTGAAAGATAACAAGGGACAAGGGATTCTTGAATTGGCAAAGCCGGATATTGAATTAGCCTACAAAGCCGGATGGAAAAAACCGGAACGTTTTGTTGTGAAGGCTGCTGATAATATAACCGATTTACATGGAGTAATGTGGAAACCGGCAGACTTTGATTCTACTAAGGTATATCCGATTATTTCTGTGGTATATCCGGGGCCTTACTTTGGTCAAGTTCCTACTTCATTTACCTTAGAAGACAGATGTTGTACCCGTTTGGCGCAGTTAGGTTTTATCGTAATTGCTGTGTCTCACAGAGGAGATACTCCTATGCGTGGAAAGGCATACCATCGGTTTGGTTATGGTAATATGCGTGATTATCCATTAGCTGATGACAAATATGCTATTGAGCAGTTAGCTCGGAGGTATTCATTTATTAATGGTAAGAAAGTCGGTATCTACGGTCATTCCGGTGGAGGATTTATGGCTGCTGCAGCCATCTGTACTTATCCGGACTTTTATAAAGCTGCTGTCTCCTGTTCCGGAAATCATGATAACAATATCTATAATCGTGGGTGGGGAGAATGCTATAACGGTGTGAAGGAAGTGGAAAAAGTAGTAAAAGATAGTTTGGGTAATGAGACAAAAGAGTATGGATACAAGTTCAATGTGAAGCCGAATACGGAGATTGCCAAGAATTTGAAAGGACATTTAATGCTCGTCACCGGTGATATGGACAAGAACGTGAACCCTGCTCATACTTATCGCATGGCGCAGGCATTGATTGAAGCCGGCAAGGATTTTGATATGCTGGTGATTCCGGGTGCCGGCCATGGATATGGTTCTGCTGATAAGTATTTTGAGAAGAAGATGTACCGTTTCTTTGCCAAGCATTTGCTGGGTGACACTCGTGCAGACTATTGGGGAGATATTAACCGTAACAAATAAGACAATAGATAAGATTTTATGAAAAACTCTCTCTTTAGATATGTGTGCCTGGTGGTTGCATTGTTGATATGTAGCTTTGCCGATGCACAGCAGAAAGTGAATTATAAGTTAGCGGAAAAGTTCCGTCTGTTAGAACAGAATCCTATAATAAAGTATTCAACAGAAGTCAAGCCAACGTTTATTAACGGTACGGACTGTTTTTATTATTCGTTTACTACACGTGAAGGAAAGAAGTATTATTATGTAAATCCGAAGAAAAAGAAAAAACGTCTTCTGTTTGATACGGCTGAATTATTGAGTAAAATTGCAGTATATACCAAGAAAGCCTATTCTTCGGCAGATCCATATTTGTCTTTCACTTTCATGAAGGATAACGAAACTATTCGCATAAATTTCGACCGTGGATTGTATACTTACAACATCTACTCGAAAGTGTTGAAGCAGCTTAATGAAAAACCATCTTATGGAAATAGTGATCCGTATTGGATGAAGTATTCTCCAGATAGTCTTTATTTTCTTTATGCCAGCAAGGATAATTTGTATTTTGTTGGGAATCAAAAGAAAGGGCAAGATACCATTCCTATACAACTGACAACGGACGGTGAGCCGAATTATACATTTAACCGTGAAGATGAGGGTAAGCTGAAAGGACGCTTCGGAGCCGAATCTACTCATTGGATTCCAGGTAGCCATCGTTTTTATGCTGTTCGTGAGGATAACAGGAAAGTGCGTGATTTATGGTTAATTAATTCGTTGTCTACTCCATATCCGACACTGAAAACTTATAAAGCCGAACTGGCAGGCGATAAACATGTCACCCAATATGAATTGTTGATTGGAGATGTCGATACCCGTGAAGTGAAGAAAATCGATATTAATCGCTGGCCTGATCAGTATATTGACATATTGTATATTTCAAAAGACGGGAAGCGTTTGTATTTCCAACGTTATAACCGTCCATGGAACCAGTCGGATATTTGCGAGGTAGACGTAGAAACCGGAAAAGTGCGCGTAGTGATTCATGAAGAAAACAAACCATATCTCGATTATCAGATGCGTAATGTTTCTTTCCTGAATGACGGGAAAGAAATCCTTTTCCGTTCCGAACGTAATGGTTGGGGACACTATTACCTGTATGACACAGCAACAGGAAACTTAAAGAACCAACTGACCGATGGAACATGGGTAGCTGGCCCGGTTACCAAGATTGATACTATCGGGCGTAAGATGTATTTCTATGGTTATGGTCGTGAGAAAGGCATTGACCCTTATTATTACATTCTTTATGAAGCTCAACTGGATCGTCCGAATGCTGTTCGTCTGTTGACTCCGGAGAATGCGTCACATGATGTCAGTATCTCTCCGTCTTACCGATATATGGTAGATTCTTATTCTACTGTTTCGCAGGAACCGGTGAATGTGGTTCGTAACCGGAATGGAAAGGTGATTATGACGTTGGAAAAGCCCGATTTGCAGCCTGTCTATGAGATGGGATGGAAAGCACCGGAACGCTTTAAGGTAAAAGCTGCCGATGGAGTGACCGATTTGTATGGCGTGATGTGGAAACCTGCCGACTTTGACTCGACAAAGGTTTATCCTATCATTTCGAATGTTTATCCGGGACCGTTCTTCGAATATGTGCCGACACGTTTCACGATTAATGATGTTTATAATACCCGTTTGGCTCAACTGGGGTTCATTGTAATCACTGTGGGGCACAGAGGTGGCACTCCGATGCGCGGAAAGGCTTATCATACCTATGGATACAACAATATGCGTGATTATCCGTTGGCGGATGATAAATATGCTATTGAGCAACTGGCTGCCCGTTATCCGTTTATTGATGCCACCAAAGTCGGTATTTACGGCCATTCCGGTGGAGGGTTTATGTCGGCGGCTGCCATTTGTACTTATCCTGATTTCTATTCGGCTGCTGTTTCATCGGCAGGTAATCATGACAATCGTATTTATAATAAAGGCTTTGTTGAGATTCATTTCGGTGTAGATGAGAAGGTGAAAACGACTAAAGATAGTTTGGGAGTAGAAAGTACGATGTATGATTATAGTGTCCGTGTACGTCCGAATCAAGAGTTGGTAAAGAATTACAAGCACGGCTTGTTGCTGTTTACCGGTGCGATGGATAAAACTGTGAATCCTGCTAACACATTGCGTCTGGTGGATGCATTGATTAAGGCTGATAAGGATTTCGAAATGTTTGTATTGCCGAAATGTACACATGGATTCTTCGGTGAGTCTGAGGATTTCTTCGAGCATAAGATGTGGCGTCACTTTGCCCGCTTGTTATTGCATGACAACTCGGCTGATTCTGATGTCGATTTGAATAAGGATATGATTAAAGATGACAGGAGAAGATAAGATGAACCGGATATTTGTATATATAGGGATTATAGCAGGATTGTTGCTGGGGGGAAGCTTGTCTGTTGAGGCTCAAAAGAAACCGTTGGATATAGAAGCATGTACATCTTGGAAACGTATTGATGCACCGGATATTTCACCGACAGGCAGATGGGTGACTTACCGTATATCGTTGATGGAATATAATCCGGATAGCAAGGAAGAAAAAAAACTGCATTTATTCGATTCCCGTACGCGGAAGGAAATATTGCTGAATGGCGATATAGAGCGTCTGGAGTTTTATAATAACGACCAGGGAGCTTTTTATCGGTTGGCAGACTCGGCAGGAGTAATGAAAACATTTTTGTTGTCATTGCCTTCGGGAGTAAAGACCGAATGGAAACATAAAGAGGCTTTTCGTCCTGTGGAAGGGACCCCTTACTCAATCTCTGTAACTAATGTGCCGAAAGATACGGTAAATCATGTTCCGGCTTTTAACAGGCTGGTGGTACGTCATCTGAAGACAGAAGTTGCTTTTCATATTGACAGTATCGGCTATCATACATTATATGACGGAGGACGTTCTATTCTTTTCATTCGTAAAAAGTCAGACAGGAACGAGCTATGCTATGGCCCTTTAGCTGGTCCATATAAGACTCTTTATCAGAGTCCTGTAAAGAGTGAACCCTCTTCTTATAGTTTTAATGAAAAAGAGATGATCGGGGAGTTTAGCGTAAATGATTCTTTGTGGTATGCTTTTTCATTAAAGAAGCCGGGTTGTAACTTGCTTTTTGACCGGAAAGAAATTGTTTTGCCTGATGGTATGTCTGTCGGACGTATTGACTTGTCTAAAAGCCATAATTTTTTGATACTTGAACTTCGGGACTCACAGCAGATTTCCCGTAGAAGGGAAGAATCGGAGAAGAAACCGGACAAGAGTTTTGAATTAGAGTTGTGGACGTGGAACGAAATGGAAGTTCCGACTTTACAAAGGGGCGGACGTTATAGGCAGGATAAGTCGGTGACGTATATTTATGATATTTTTTCTAAGAAGCTCACAGAAGTTGCTCCATTTACCGTAGATTTACTCTTACCATCGGGAGCAGAGAATTTGAACTATGTGCTTTACACGGATGAATCTCCTTATAAGATGCAGCGTGAGTGGTTGGATCGGTTGCCGTTCGATATATATTCAGTGAATGTGCATACAGGTGCAAAACGGTTGATCGGACGTAGTTATCGTACAGCTCCCAAATGGTCGGTAAATGGCAAGTGGGCAGTAATGTATGATCCGATTGCTCAAGTCTGGAATAAGTTTGATGGTGCTACCGGTAAGGTTGTTAATATATCTGATGCTATCGGTTATCCAATGTTCATGGAAAGTTATGATAAACCGGCTCCTGCTCCCGCTTATGGAATAGCAGGGTGGACGGCTGACGGGAATAATGTGTTTCTGTACGATGCATATGACTGGTGGAAGATTGATTTGACAGGAGAACGTCAGCCGGAGTGCTTGACTAAAGGATATGGTCGCAAGCATGGCAAATCTATTCGTAAAATGACGAGTAATATAGATAAGGATGTTTTTCAGAAAGACGAAAAAGTCATAGTTAGCCTTTGGGATAAAGACACGATGGATGAGGGTGTCTATCAGCTTGATATGAAAGGCCGTCTGAGAAAATTGATGGAGGGGAATTATGTATATACTATACATCGTTTTTCTGATAATCATGAGTATTGCGTTTGGAATCGTCAGAATGTATCGGAATTTAGGGATTTGTGGTGGAGTAAGTCCGATTTCTCCAATCCCGTTAAAGTGACGAATGCGAATCCTCAACAAGCAGATTATAAATGGGGTACAGTTAAACTGATAAAGTGGACTAATTATGAGAATAAGGAAAATAAGGGGTTGCTTTATCTTCCGGAAGATTATGATCCTCAAAAAGAATATCCGGTATTGGTGCAGTTTTATGAAACTCATTCTGGTGAGTTGAATATTTATCATGCACCTTTGTTAAGTAGTGCGTTAGGGGATCCTATGTATTTTGCCAGCAATGGTTATATTGTGTTTATGCCGGATGTGCATTTCACGGTTGGGACTCCCGGGCAGAGTTGTTATGATGCTGTTGTGAGTGGAACGAAGTATCTGATAGAGCAGGGGATAGCACATCCCGGAAAAATAGGCTTACAGGGACATAGCTGGTCTGGCTATCAAACATCATATTTGGTGACAAAGACAGATCTTTTCACTTGTGCCAATATAGCGGCTCCAATTACGGATATGGTGACCGGATATTTGGGAATTCGTAATGGAAGTGGGTTGCCACGCTATTTTATGTACGAAGAGACACAAAGCCGGATGGGAAAGACTTTATGGGAAGCGAAAGATCAGTATTTGGCAAGTTCTGCAATCCTGGAAGCAGACAAGATACATACGCCTTTATTGATATTACATAATGACCAGGATGAGGCCGTTGCGTATGAACAAGGCCGTGCACTTTACCTGGCTATGCGTCGCCTGCAACGTCCGGCATGGTTGTTGAATTACAAAGGTGAGGGACACTTTGTATTGAGAAGAGGTGCGCAGAAAGACTGGACCATCCGAATGATGCAGTTTTTCGACTATTACCTGAAAGGTACAAAAGAGCCACGTTGGATGAAGGAAGGTATTCATTTGAGAGAACGTGGAATTGACCAGAAATATGATTTACTAGAAAAATAAATAAAATGAAGAAACTATTAATTACAGCTATGGTTCTGTCTTGCTTCGCAATCAGCAGTTTTGGACAGAACAAAACGGAGAAACAAATTATCGGTAAATGGTGTAATCCTTATACCTATAAATCTACAGGTGAATTTAAAGGATTTGAGTTTAAAAAAGGCGGGAAATGTTCTGCTGTCAATATCCCTTCTTTGGATTTAAAGACTTGGAAGATTGATAAGGACGGTTATTTAATTATTGAAGGTTTCAGCAAGGAAGACGATGGAAAGGTAGAAGTGTATAAAACGCGTGAACGTATTGGAAAGTTGACATCTGATTCATTGGAGTTGGTAACACAGGACGGGCCTCCGCGATTGGCTTTTCTGTATCTGAATACGAAATCAATCAAGAAATTGGTTACTCCGGAAGTAGCCCCTGATAAGAAGTAATAAATCTCTCTCTTAAATAATTTAGTGTTTAAATTAGCATGTTGTTGCTAATGAAAGCGCCCCGTCGTAGTGATTACGATAGGGTGCTTTTTGTGTTCGCCCGACATGGGCATAGTCTAACGGGTGCAAGTCCCTAACGCAGCTTA
>NZ_DAWCXD010000162.1:0-10231 GCF_052357945.1 Bacteroides sp.
GAGGTCGGAAAACGAAAGTAGGAAGAAAGCTTTCGTTTTCCTCCTACTCGATTTTATCACTTCTGAATCAGGGCGTTCTCTAAGGCCGGATAAAAGATAACCTCTTCTCTTCTTCTGCAAATAAGATAGCTGTATTTACTAATGCCAGATGTGAATATGCCTGCGGGAAGTTGCCCAACTGTTCTTTGGTTTCGAAATCAATATCTTCACTAAACAATCCGAGATGATTGGAGTATTTCAGAACTTCGTCAAACAGGCAGCGTGCTTCTTCTTTATGGCCGGTTACAAACAATGCCCGTATAAGCCAGAATGTACAAATCGTAAAAGCAGAAGTAGGCAACCCGAAATCGTCTTTGCTGTTATAGCGATACATAAGTCCTTTATGGAAAAGGGCTTTCTTGACAGCTTCCACTGTTTTATGATAGCGTATATCATCTGCTTCTATAAATCCATAGGGTTCCATCAATAGTAATGAAGAATCCATTGCTTGATTATTATATGTCTGTGTGAAGCTTTGAAGTTCCTTATTCCAGCCATATTTCATCACGTCTTTCTTTATTTTTTCGGCTTCCAGTTGCCAACGTTCGCTATAATTATATTTGTTAAGCATTTGAGCGATTTTAGCTCCGCGATCTAAAGCTACCCAACACATCACTTTGGAAGAAACAAAGTGTTGTCCTTCTCCCCGGATCTCCCAGATTCCCTTATCGGGCTTTCTCCAGTTTTCTACTACTTTTGCTAAAATGGTCTTTACCATTTCCCACATGTCTTCAATTTCATCCAGTGTGCCGGGCATGAGGCGATAATATTGGTAAATCAGGTCCATCAGGTAACCAAAAGAGTCGTTTTGTTTCTGATGGTATGCATCATTTCCTATTCGTACGGGTTTGGAGTTCTTATAACCGGATAGATGGTCGAGTATCACTTCGGTTAGTTGGTGCTCGCCCCGGATGCCATACATAATTTGATAGTCATGTTTGGAAACGAATGTGGATTGGATAAATTTCATAAAGCGTTTGGCTGCACTGGTATGTCCGATTTGAAACATGGTTTCGATGGACATGGAAGCATCCCGAAGCCAGCAAAAGCGGTAATCCCAGTTGCGCACTTCTCCCACAGCTTCCGGTAGGCTTGTAGTTAGTGCTGCCAGCACAGCTCCGTTGTGGTAGGACATTAGTTTCAGAACCAATAAACTCCGTTCGATTACGTCATTATATAGAGTGTATTTCTTGCTTCTGTCTGTCCAGTTCAGCCAATATACCAGCGTACGGCAATATTCTATTTTCTCCCTTTCTATGTCGATTGGGATCACTTTCTCGTTATAGGAGAGCAGGAGAAATTCGTCTTTCTCAAGAATGATTTCTTTTTTCTCTTTGATGTCCTGAAGAGACAGGGAAGCATATAAATATTGTCTGTCCTTGTTGTCAAAGGAGCAGTAGGATTCGATATACTGTGGAGTGATATTAAGGATCACTTGTCCCTGTGCATAGTTTGGCGCCGGGTGGTAGTTGATCTTGAAACGCGGTTTTCCTTTTATCCAATGTATGTAGCGGTATAATTCGGCAGGTAAATAATGCCCTGTTTCGTCTTGGGAACGATAGCAGGGCATATAGTCGAGCACTACGAATTCTCCTTCATCGGAGGAGAATTGAGTAGAAAGAATATTGGTGTGGGGGACATAACTTTGTGTGATGCGATAGTCTCCGGAAACTTCGAATCCGAAAGCTCCTCCTTTCTCCCGGTCGAGCAGACTGGCAAAAATAGAAGGAGAATCGAAATCGGGAAAACAGAGCCATTCGATATTTCCGTTCTGCGAAATGAGAGCTGCCGTTCGGCAGTTACCTATCACTCCATAATTTAAATTATTCATATTGATTGCTTTTTATTGAGTTTTTAATAGAGCTTTGAGAAAGTCGAAAGCGAAAGTCAGGCGATTCTTAATACTTCCTTCTTTTGTGGCAGTTTTTTGTTTGCCTAGTAAAGACCGTAAGAAAGGAAGTACGTCAGATTGGGCAGACAGGTGATAGTTGGCGGCTTCGGATACGCTACCTATTTTAATGGTGATAGCGCTCATCGGCAATGCCTGAAACATATCTTCATCTGTAGTGTCGTCTCCCATCGCTATAACAAAATCATAACGTCTGTTGGCTAGCAGACGCCCCACCTCCGAACCTTTATTGCAATCCGGTGATTTGATTTCGATCACTTTATTTCCTTGCAGAATTTGTAGTTTCTGCCGGGTACAGAGCGAAATCAGCGTGTTGACGAGTTGTTGGGCTCTTAATGTGCCGAGCCATGCGTCACTTTCACGATAATGCCAGGCCAGGGCAGTTTCCTTCACTTCCAGATGGGAACGGGGAGTACGGTCTACAAACATTTGAAGGATAGAGAGAATACCTGCTCCCCATTCTATCTTCTTTATGTTTTTATGCCAGACTCCGTTTTCTTTATAGAAAGCCCCATGTTCGGCAGCCATAGAAATAGGAAGGGTGCCAAGCCATTTTTCTAATGTAAAGTGATCCCGCCCGCTATTGATAACAATATGATTGGCGGGATCGCTAGCCAGTTGTTGTAGAATAGAAATGAGTTCCGGTGTAGGTTGTGCATCCTCGGGACGTGGTTTGAGAGCCGTCAGCGTACCATCATAGTCCAGCAGAATCAGGCGTTGTTTGGCATGGTTATACTTGAGTTTGATTTGTGCAATGCTAGCGGCTACAATACGTTTTTTTCGTAACATATCGTTTTTCATACATGTCGCGTTCAGTTCATTGACAAAGTCGGCTGCCCATTTGTTGACTGTCTGTACGGACAGAATGCTTTGCATACGTTGCAGGCGTTGTTTTTGTTCCTCTTCGGGCATTTCAAGTGCCTGGCAAATAGCATTTTCTATTTGTTCCGTATCGTTCGGGTTGATTTGGATAGCGTCCGTCAATTCTACGGCGGCACCTGCCATTTCGCTAAGGATAAGTACACCGGGATTGTCGCATTTGGTAGCTACGTATTCTTTGGCTACCAGATTCATTCCGTCCCGAAGTGGAGTGACGAGGGCTATGTCGGCCACATAGTACATGGCAGTCAGTTCTTCCAGTGAAAAGCCATGATAGAAATAACATACGGGAGTCCAGTTCATTGTGGAGTAACGTCCGTTGATAGAGCCGATTTCTTCGTCAATTTTTGTTTTTAGTTCCGCATAGCTGCCTACATGGTCGCGTGAAGGGACAATGACCATTGCCAATGTAACTTTACCGTGATATTCGGCATGATGTTCGAGGAAGGTGGCAAAGCCACGAAGACGGTGCAATATGCCTTTGCTGTAATCCAGTCTGTCTACTGACAGGATCAGTTTATGCTCGCCGAAAAGTTTCCGGGTTCGTTCAATGGCCTGATGTACTTCTTTATTTTCTGAAGCCTGATGATAGGATTCATAGTTGATTCCCATCGGCAATGCTTCTACTCTGACCATCCGGTTGTTGATCTGTACTTCATCCAGTTTGAAGTCGAGATGCAGCACACGCTCTACGGCACTGATGAAGTGACGCATATAGTCATGAGTATGGAAAGCAATGAAGTCTGCTCCCAGCAAACCCTTCAGAATCTCGGCACGCTCCGGAAGAATACGGAAGAGTTCGTAAGAAGGGAACGGGATATGATGGAAATAACCGATACTTAGTTCCGGATATATTTTCCTCAACATTCCGGGAAGTAGCATCAGTTGATAATCCTGTATCCATACCTTATCGCCGGGACGTATCAGCCGGCAAATCTCCTCACAGAAGAGTCGGTTGACTTGTTGATAGGATTGCCAGAAACAGTTCTTATATAAGGTATAAGCATAAAAGTAATGACACAAAGGCCAGATAGTACTGTTACTGTATCCTTCGTAATAGTTTTCAATTTGCTTTTCCGACAAGAAGACCGGATGAAAATTCATTTCCTGTAGTTTCTCGTTAATCTCTTGCTGGTCCTTCTCTTCATTTGTACATATTCCGGGCCAACCTATCCAGTGCTTCTCATAAGAAGTCTGGAGAGAATCCAAACCTGTTGCCAGTCCGCCTTCGCTACGCGAAAATACGAATGTGCCGTTTGTGTCGGCTACTTTGACAGGTAATCTGTTTGCAATAATATAAAGTTTCATATCTATTTCTTCGCAAAGCATGTACCAATTGACTTATGTTGATGCTTAACCGTTTATTATCAACAGATTATAAAGATGTAGTATCCTCCTTTTGTCTTTTCAAAATGAAAATCCCCTTTCAAAATGATAATTTGTTTATTTTTTCTCTTCTGAAATCACGAAAAAACAGAAAGTCTTTCAAAATAGAATCCTTTTTTCAAAATGGAAGGGTGTGTCGGATGGTAAGAAAGTAACTGCCTGTCTGTATCTGTTTGAATGTTAGCTTATTATGTATTCTTTGTTTTTTGTGGCACGCATTTGGCATGAAGAATGGCAAGTAAAAATTTATAGTAATCATTTAAAAGGTAAAAACATGGGAATAACACTATCATTTATTTTCTGCCTGTTGAGCGGTTTCGCTTGTTTCTGGCTGTTCTGGAAATGTGTAGACTGGTTTGAGAATATTTAAAGAAAAAAGGAGAATTGATTATGTACACAGCATTATTCGTATTAGGTATTGCAATCTTCGGTTATTTGATGTATGTGCTCATCAAACCCGAGAAGTTTTAAAGTAACACACACAGTTTAAGGTAAAAAGTATATGAATACAGAAATTTTAGGCGTGGTTGTTCAGATAGCCTTGATGGTGATTCTGGCTTATCCACTGGGAAAATACATTGCCAAGGTCTACAGAGGAGAAAAGACCTGGTCTGATTTTATGGCTCCTATCGAAAGAGTCATTTATAAAGTTTGTGGAATCGACCCCAATGAAGAAATGAACTGGAAACAATTCCTGAAAGCATTGTTGATTTTGAATGCTTTCTGGTTTTTCTGGGGAATGGTACTCTTGGTTTCACAAGGATGGTTGCCTTTAAACCCGGACGGCAACGGACCGCAGACTCCGGATCAGGCATTCAATACTTGTATTAGTTTTATGGTGAACTGTAACTTACAGCACTATAGCGGTGAAAGCGGACTGACTTATTTTACTCAATTGTTCGTCATCATGCTTTTCCAGTTTATTACCGCAGCAACAGGTATGGCTGCTATGGCAGGTATTATGAAGAGTATTGCTGCAAAAACAACCAAAACGATTGGTAACTTCTGGCAATTTCTGGTAATAAGTTGTACGCGTATCTTATTACCTCTTTCTCTGATTGTAGGTTTTATCCTGATTCTTCAGGGAACTCCGATGGGATTTGACGGTAAGATGAAAGTGACTACGATGGAAGGCCAGGAACAAATGGTTTCTCAAGGTCCTACGGCTGCGATTGTTCCTATCAAACAATTGGGTACAAATGGTGGTGGTTATTTTGGTGTAAACTCTTCTCATCCGTTGGAGAATCCGACATATCTTACTAATATGGTAGAATGTTGGTCTATTCTGATTATCCCGATGGCAATGGTACTTGCGCTGGGATTTTATACCCGCAGAAAGAAGTTGGCTTACAGTATATTCGGAGTAATGCTTTTTGCTTTTCTGGTAGGCGTATGTATTAATGTCAGTCAGGAAATGGGCGGTAATCCACGCATTGATGAATTGGGAATTGCGCAGGATCATGGTGCGATGGAAGGCAAAGAGGTTCGTTTGGGAGCCGGAGCAACAGCATTATGGAGTATTGTAACTACTGTAACCTCTAATGGTTCTGTGAATGGTATGCATGATTCTACTATGCCGCTGTCCGGAATGATGGAGATGCTGAATATGCAGATTAACACTTGGTTTGGCGGTGTAGGTGTAGGATGGATGAATTACTATACATTTATTATCATTACAGTGTTTATCAGCGGTTTGATGGTAGGACGTACGCCGGAATTCCTCGGTAAGAAAGTGGAAGCCCGCGAAATGAAAATCGCTACGATTGTAGCTCTGCTTCATCCGTTTGTCATTTTGGTATTTACAGCACTTTCAAGTTATATTTATGTGCATCACCCTGATTTTGTGGAAAGTGAAGGTGGATGGTTGAACAACTTGGGATTCCACGGTTTAAGTGAGCAACTTTACGAGTACACTTCTTGTGCTGCCAATAACGGTTCCGGTTTTGAAGGTTTGGGAGATAATACTTATTTCTGGAATTACACGTGTGGTATCGTTCTGATTTTGAGCCGTTTTATTCCTATCGTCGGACAGGTTGCCATTGCCGGGTTACTGGCACAGAAAAAATTCATTCCGGAAAGTGCCGGCACATTGAAGACCGATACTTTGACTTTCGGAGTCATGACATTTGTGGTTATCTTCATTATTGCTGCGCTGTCATTCTTCCCGGTACATGCATTGAGCACAATTGCTGAACATTTAAGTTTGTAATACTGAATTAGAGAAGATATGAAAGATAATAAATCAGCTTCTTTGTTTCCAAAGGAGCAAGTTATAGAAAGTTTGAAACAGTCATTCGTGAAACTGAACCCGCGGATGATGATAAAGAACCCGATTATGTTTACAGTAGAAGTGGCTACAGTGGTCATGCTGCTCGTAACGCTCTACTCCATTGTAAACTCTTCACAAGGTTCGTTTGCTTACAATATTGCCGTGTTTATCATTCTGTTTGTAACCTTGTTGTTTGCCAATTTTGCTGAAGCTATTGCCGAAGCACGTGGTAAAGCACAGGCCGATAGCTTGCGTAAGACTCGTGAAGAGACACCGGCTAAGAAAGTGGAAGGCAATAAAATCGTTACTGTCAGTTCTTCACAGTTGAAGAAAGGGGATGTGTTTGTTTGTGAGGCAGGAGACGTGATTCCTTCCGACGGTGAGATTATTGAAGGGTTGGCTTCTATTGATGAAAGTGCCATTACCGGCGAGTCTGCTCCGGTTATTCGTGAGGCAGGTGGCGACAAGAGTTCTGTAACGGGTGGTACGAAGGTATTGTCCGATCATATAAAAGTAATGGTGACTACTCAACCGGGAGAAAGTTTTCTCGACAAGATGATTGCACTGGTAGAAGGTGCTTCCCGCCAGAAAACCCCGAATGAGATTGCGTTGACTATTCTGTTGGCAGGTTTTACGCTTGTTTTCGTCATAGTGTGTGTTACCTTGAAACCGTTTGCCGACTATAGTAATACGGTCATCACCATTGCTTCGCTTATTTCTTTGTTTGTGTGTCTGATCCCGACAACTATCGGTGGACTTCTCTCTGCCATCGGTATTGCCGGTATGGACCGTGCACTTCGCGCCAACGTGATTACTAAATCCGGTAAAGCGGTTGAAACTGCAGGCGATATTGATACATTGCTACTGGATAAAACGGGTACTATCACCATTGGTAATCGTAAAGCGACTCATTTTCATACAGCTCCGGGTGTCGATCTGCACGATTTTGTGGAAACTTGTCTGTTGTCTTCCTTATCCGATGAAACGCCGGAAGGTAAGTCTATCGTAGAATTGGGACGTGAGTCGGGCATTCGTATGCGTAATCTGAATACAACAGGAGCACGTATGATTAAGTTTACGGCTGAAACCAAATGTTCGGGAGTAGACCTGGCAGATGGAACGCAGATTCGTAAAGGTGCTTTTGATGCCATCCGTAAGATGGTGGAAGGTGACGGGAATGAATTTCCGAAAGAAGTGGAAGAGATTATTTCTTCTATCTCAAGCAATGGTGGTACACCGCTGGTAGTATGTGTAAACAGAAAGGTGACTGGTGTTATTGAACTGCAGGATATTATCAAACCGGGTATTCAGGAACGTTTCGAACGTCTGCGTAAGATGGGAGTGAAGACGGTAATGGTGACAGGTGACAACCCGTTAACTGCAAAATATATTGCTGAAAAAGCCGGTGTAGATGATTTTATCGCTGAAGCTAAACCGGAAGATAAGATGGAATATATCAAGAAGGAACAGCAGGCTGGTAAATTGGTTGCAATGATGGGAGACGGAACGAACGATGCTCCTGCTCTGGCACAAGCCAATGTGGGTGTAGCCATGAATAGCGGTACACAGGCAGCAAAGGAAGCCGGTAATATGGTCGACTTGGATAACGATCCGACGAAATTGATCGAGATTGTGGAAATCGGTAAACAATTGCTGATGACACGTGGTACGCTGACTACTTTCTCTATCGCCAATGACGTAGCGAAGTATTTTGCTATCGTTCCGGCCTTGTTTATGATCGCTATTCCCGAACTGGCTGCTCTGAATATCATGCATCTGCATAGTCCTGAAAGCGCAATCCTTTCAGCGGTGATCTTTAATGCAATTATAATTCCGATTCTGATTCCGCTGGCTTTGCGTGGTGTGCAATACAAACCGATAGGTGCGAGTGCTTTGCTTCGCCGTAATCTGCTGATCTATGGTGTGGGTGGTGTGATTGCTCCTTTCGTGGGAATCAAATTGATAGATTTAGTAGTAGGTTTATTCTTTTAATTAAAAAACAATAGCAATGAAAACTTTATTGAAGTCATTAAAAATAACACTTGCTTTTTGTGTCTTTTTCTCCGTGTTCTATATCCTTATCCTGTGGGTGTTCGCACAGGTAGCAGGTCCTAATAAAGGAAATGCCGAGGTAGCTACGCTGGATGGGAAAGTAGTGGGAGCAGCCAATGTGGGTCAGATGTTTACAAAAGATATTTATTTCTGGGGACGTCCTTCTTCTGCCGGTGACGGGTATGATGCGACGAGTTCCGCAGGTAGTAATAAAGGGCCTACAAATCAAGAATATCTGGATGAAGTGAAAGCGCGTATTGATACTTTCCTTGTACATCATCCTTATTTGAATCGTGCGGATGTGCCTGCCGAAATGGTTACGGCCAGTGGTTCGGGCCTGGATCCTAATATCACTCCTCAATGTGCGTATGTACAAGTGAAGAGAGTAGCACAAGCACGTGGATTAACAGAAAAACAAGTAAGAGCGATTGTTGATAAAAGCATAGAAAAACCGTTTTTGGGGTTGTTGGGAACAGAAAAGGTGAATGTCTTGAAATTGAATATCGCTTTAGAGGAAAGCAATAAGTAGATGAAGATTGAGCAGCGTTCCTGTCCGGACCGTTTGGGTTATGCCGCGGTTCAAATTAACAGGGTTGGATGGGGCGCTGCTTTTTTTACAGGAACATAAAATAGAATTAGATAAAAAGTATGAAAAGTTTTTTTAGTAAAAAGAGTATTTTAGGAACAATGGCTGTAGCAGCCGTTTGTATGTTGGGAACAGTTAATGCACAAGCACAAGAGTTTACTATACAAGGTGATTTGGTAAGTTCGTATGTATGGCGTGGTATTTATCAGGGGGGAGCTGCTTCCTTTCAGCCGACTTTGGGATTTAGCGTAGGTAATTTCTCGCTTACTGCATGGGGCTCAACCAGTTTGAGTGAGAGTAATAAAGAAATTGACCTGACCGCAGCTTATAAGTTCGGTGAAGCGGGACCGACGCTTTCTGTAGCCACTCTTTGGTGGGACGGACAAGCTGATGTGGCCAATGGAGAACTTACCAATAATTATTTTCATTTTAAAAGTGGAGACACCGGACACCATTTTGAAGCAGGGCTAGCCTATACGCTTCCTATTGAAAAGTTCCCGTTATCTATCGCATGGTATACCATGTTTGCTGGTGCTGACAGAAAAACGACTGATGAGGGGGAAGAAAAGCAGGCATACTCTTCTTACGTAGAATTGAATTATCCGTTCAGTGTGAAAGGAGTTGATCTGAATGCTACTTGTGGAGTGGTTCCTTATAAGACTCCGCAGTATAATGTGAATGGGTTTGCAGTGACGAACCTAGTTTTGAAAGCAACGAAAGCAATAAATTTTAATGATAAGTTTTCATTGCCTATATTTGTACAGGCTATATGGAATCCACGTTTGGAGGACGCCCATTTAGTATTTGGCGTAACTTTAAGGCCATAAAATAAACTCATGAATTTTTGTGAAACCCGTGGTGATCGTGATGATTACTACGGGTTAGGATGTTTAAAATAACAGATTGATGTAATGGATGATAGAGAACATAGTGTACAGTATTTTTTGGATCTGATAAAGAAGTCCCACCGGGGCAAATTCAAGGTCTATATCGGTATGATAGCCGGTGTGGGAAAGTCATATCGTATGCTTCAGGAGGCACAAGAACAGCTGGAGACCGGTGTGAACGTGCAAATCGGCTATATCGAAACTCATGGACGCGCCGGGACGGA
>NZ_DAWCXD010000163.1:0-10081 GCF_052357945.1 Bacteroides sp.
CACGAATCATTTCTATCAGAGGGCGTCCTTGTTCAAACTCCCCCAGTGAAGCAGCGTGAAACCAAATATACTGTTCCCCTTTTTCCACTTGTTGGCGTAAGAGTTCATACACCACCCAATGCCCCTTCATCATCTTCCGGGGCTTGCGGCTAAACGGAGCAGCCAAATGGACGATAAAGTCATAAATGACTATTGCCAGGTCGTAAAGCATAGTACTGATCGATTACTTCAAAACCTCTACCGCTCGTTTCATACGAGCTATCGTCTCCTCTTTGCCCAATACCCAGGAAATATCGAACATGTGCGGGCCTTTTCCTTCACCCACCAATGTCAGACGGAAAGCATTCATGATATTACCGGTATGGTAACCTTTCTCTGCAATCCAGTCCATAACGACTTTTTCCTGTCCTTCAATGCTAAAATCTTCAATACCGGCAATCACTTCTGCCAATTCGGTCATACATTTTGCAGAATCTTCTTTCCAGCGTTTCTTCACCGTCTTTTCATCATATTCGGTAGGAGCCACAAAGAAGAAGCTACAAACATCCCACAGTTCTTTAATGAAACTTACCCGGTCTTTCATCATGCCAACCACAGTCACTACCTTTTCGAAAGGAGCCTCTACGCCTTGTTCTTTCAAGAAAGGCAAGAACAGTTCCGCAATTTCTTCGTTAGGTTTCTGCTGTATATATTGATGATTGAACCATATTCCTTTTTTATAGTCGAACTTAGCTCCCGACTTGCTGCAACGGTGAAGATCAAACAATTTAATCAATTCGTCCATCGACATCACTTCCTGATCATTGCCCGGATTCCATCCCAATAAAGCCAGGAAATTAATCACAGCTTCGGGTAAATAACCGGATTCGCGATAACCAGAAGAGATTTCTCCGGATTTCGGATCGTGCCATTCCAATGGAAATACAGGGAATCCGAGACGGTCACCGTCACGCTTGCTTAATTTTCCATTACCTTCCGGTTTCAATAACAAAGGCAGGTGAGCAAATTCCGGCATCGTATCTTCCCAACCGAAAGCACGGTACAACAACACATGCAAAGGAGCGGAAGGCAACCATTCTTCACCACGAATCACGTGGGAAACTTCCATCAAATGGTCATCCACGATATTTGCCAAATGGTAAGTAGGCAGTTCGTCAGCCGATTTATAAAGCACTTTGTCATCCAGAATAGATGAGTTGATTACTACTTCGCCACGAATCAGGTCATTTACATGTATATCTTCATTCGGTTCGATTTTGAAACGAACAACATATTGTCTGCCTTCAGCAATCAGTGCATCCACTTCTTCTTTCGGCATAGTTAATGAATTGCGCATCATACCACGGGTAGATGCATCATATTGGAAGTTAGCAATTTCGGCACGCTTAGCGTCCAGTTCCTCCGGAGTATCAAAAGCGATGTATGCTTTTCCATTTTCCAGCAAAATCTGCACATATTTCTTGTAGATTTCGCGGCGCTCCGACTGACGGTACGGCCCCTGTTCACCACCAAAGCTCACTCCCTCGTCAAAGTGGATACCCAACCACTTAAAAGATTCGAGTATATACTCTTCCGCTCCCGGAACGAACCGGTTAGAATCAGTGTCTTCAATACGAAATATCAAGTCTCCGCCGTGTTGACGCGCAAATAGATAATTATACAAAGCTGTACGCACACCACCGATGTGCAATGCTCCCGTAGGACTTGGAGCAAAACGAACTCTTACTTTTCTTTCTGCCATAATTTGGGTTAGTATAGGTAAATCGTGGCAAAATTAAACCTTTTTTTCCACACTATTGTTTTTTTTTGTACTTTTCGCAAAAATTTCAGTGGATATGGAACATTTGAAGAAGAAAAAAAGATTTTCATGGAGAGATTTACTATATAAATCACTGCTGTTTGTAGGCACTGTGGCGCTGATTGTTTATTTCCTGCCACGTGACGGAAAATTCAATTACCAGTTCGACATCAACAAGCCCTGGAAATACGGACAGTTGATCGCTACTTTCGACTTTCCTATTTATAAAGAGGATGCAGTGGTAAAAAGGGAACAAGATAGCCTGATGGCTTTCTTCCAACCTTATTATCAACTGGATAAAAATATAGAAAAAGACGCAATCGCCAAGCTGAAAGAGAATTACCATACGAATCTGAAAGGAATTCTCCCTTCCATCGATTATTTGCGGTACATCGAGCGCACTTTAAAAGAAATCTATCAGGCAGGCATCGTTTCGACAGAGAATATACAGCTGCTTCACAAAGACAGCACTTCATCTGTCATGGTGATTGATGACAAACTGGCTAATCCACAGGCTACCGAGAATCTTTACACGGTAAAAAAAGCCTATGAGCACTTGCTGTCAGCAGACTCTACTCATTTCAACCGGGAAATTTTAAGGCAATGCTCCCTGAACGAATACATCACCCCCAACCTTACCTTTGACGAGGAACGTACCCAGGCTGCCAAAGAAGAAATCCTGAACAACTATTCCTGGGCAAACGGATTAGTAGTCAGCGGGCAAAAGATTATCGACCGGGGGGAAATCGTCAGCCCGCATACCTATAATATCCTGGAGTCATTACGCAAAGAATCCATCAAACGGAATGAGTCCATGGGACAAAACCGCCTGATTCTCGGCGGACAGATTCTGTTTGTAGGAATGCTGATGCTTTGTTTTATGCTTTATCTCGACCTGTTCCGAAAAGACTACTATCAACGGAAAGGCAGTCTGTCATTGCTATTCACGTTGATTGTATTTTACAGTGTCATAACCGCTTTCATGGTAACACATAATCTATTTAATGTGTATATCATCCCGTACGCGATGCTACCCATTATCATCCGTGTTTTTCTTGATTCGAGGACTGCTTTCCTGACGCATGTCATCACTATATTGATATGCTCCATATCCTTACGCTTTCCGCATGAATTCATTCTGACACAGTTGGCTGCAGGATTAGTGGCGATATTCAGTCTAAGAGAGCTATCGCAAAGGTCCCAACTTTTCCGAACGGCTTTATTGGTTATACTGACTTATGCAGCCATTTATTTCGCCTTCGAGTTGATGACAGAGAACGGTCTTTCCACCGACTTTTCGAAGTTGAACATACGAATGTACACTTACTTCATCATCAATGGAATTCTGTTATTATTCACCTATCCTTTACTCTTTTTATTGGAAAAAACTTTCGGATTTACTTCCAATGTAACGTTGGTAGAACTTTCGAATATCAATAATGACCTTTTGCGGCAAATGTCCGAGACGGTTCCGGGAACATTCCAACATTCCATGCAAGTGGCCAATCTTGCTGCGGAAGCAGCCATCCGTATTGGAGCCAAAAGCCAGTTAGTACGTACAGGAGCCTTGTATCATGATATTGGTAAGATGGAAAACCCTGCTTTCTTCACAGAAAATCAGTCAGGAGGAATTAACCCGCATAAGAACCTGAATTACGAACAAAGTGCGCAGGTCGTCATCAGTCATGTGACGGATGGATTGAAATTAGCCGATAAACACAATCTGCCTAAAGCCATCAAGGACTTTATCAGCACGCATCATGGACGGGGAAAAACAAAATATTTCTATATTTCCTGGAAGAACGAGCATCCGGACGAAGAACCGAATGAAGAATTGTTCACCTATCCCGGTCCGAATCCGTTCACCAAAGAACAGGCTATCCTGATGATGGCGGATGCCGTGGAAGCCGCCTCACGCAGTCTTCCGGAATATACAGAAGAAACAATCAGCAACCTGGTCGATAAGATTATCGATTCCCAGGTCACTGAAGGTTACTTTAAAGAATGCCCTATCACTTTCAAGGATATAGCAACAGTGAAAGCTGTGTTCAAAGAAAAACTAAAGATTGCTTATCACACCCGGATCAGTTATCCTGAGTTAAAGAAGTAAGCAAACCTGCGCAAGCATCTTCAAGAACATCAAGTACATATTCAAAACCCTCGGCCCCTCCATAATAGGGGTCAGGGACATGATCTGCAGGAATACGGGTGCAATACTCCGTCATGCGATGAATCTTCTTCCATTCTTCGGGAGAAGGAGCTTTGTCTTTCAAGTCATCTATGTTCCGGTCGTCCATACCGATAATCAGATCAAAATTATAAAAATCTTCCGTACGGACGGGGCGAGAACGATGCACCAATTGATAACCGCGACGGGCTGCATGAGCACGCATCCGGCTATCCGGCAATTCCCCCTGATGATAAGACAGGATTCCGGCAGAATCTATCACAAATTCTTTTTCCAGTCCCGCTTCTTCTATTAAATGAAGCATTACGCCTTCAGCCGTAGAGCTACGGCAGATATTTCCGAGGCAGACAAATAATATTTTCTTCATATATACATGATTGTTTCTCAAAAAGAGTTCAGTATCTGATTAGCCCGGTTCACGGTTACTGCCGCCGGGATTTCCGGCATACTACCCAGATTGAACGGAGCAAGCATTTTTTCTATTTTCTTTAATCCGGCCTTATTTCCTTTTTTCTCAAATTCCTGACGAAGGATATTGATCTTCTCATGCGCCTGTATTCCTTCAATCAAACGCTCGAAACGAATACAACTACGAGCTCCCGGATATACAAGGTAAGTATCTCCGCCTGCCCAACTGCGGAAACGGGAATCAAGCAGCGGCTCCAATGGCCAGCTGTTATATGCCCAACGCAGATAACCATCCAGATGTTTCTTAGATGAATAATAACTCATCCAGGCTGCTTCTGCAGGATCAGAGAAAGTAAACGTGTTGGGATGGGCTTCCGTACAGCAGGTATAATAATTAGTACGCTTGTTCTCGGCAACACGACGCAGACGCACTTCTTCCGGGAAGTTCTGTCCGATAACAATACAATAATCATATAGATCGGGCTCAATCTCTTCATGATAGTTTCCAGCCAACGATACTTTAAAATCCGGATCAGCTTTACGAATCACTTTCAACGTCTTCTGCATTACTTCCATCGGACGTTCGTCCATCGCAATAGCACAGATATCAAACCATCCTTTTTCTTTCAGATGCTTGGAGAAAGAGGCAAGCATCGCTCCCCACATTTCTTCATAAGCCACTTCACCCGGTGCAGTTTTCACGAATTGCAGAGAGTTGGTTGCCTGATCGTAGTATTGGAATGACAATTCCCATGGAACCATTGAGTAACAATTAATCTGTTTGTCAATGCCTACACTCATCATAAATTCCACCCAACGGTCGAAGATAGTATAATCAAAAGCCCATGTGCCATCCGCCCGTTTTATCCAAGTGACCATTGTATCAAAATAATCTTCTGTCTGACCATTCCAGGGCTTGTGCGTCAAAGTAGCCGTGATAATCTTCTGTCCGGCATCTGCCAACATTTTCATTAAAGGACGCATGGCATCGAAATGCTCCTGACTCCATAAAGGAACCTGATAATAACGTGCCACCGCATAAGGACTTTGCCATAAATCCAAGTGATAAGCCCATTCCGAAGGTTGAGGAAGTTCACGGGAAGAAACGATAATTTCCAGATTCAGGCGTTGCAATAAACGCGAGCCGTCATTGATTAACAATTCCCCTTGATAAGTTCCGGGAGTAGCCGATTGAGGAATCCAACACTGCACCCAGACCGGTTGAACAGTACGAGCGGGCAAAGCCATCGTTTTCAGGTTGGTATCAATAGGATCGGCCACCAATAATGAATCATAATCTATAGACTTCCGATGTCCGCAGGCACCTCTCCCATCCTTATTCAATTCATCCGTCATCACATAACGAACAAAACCACCTGTAAATGCACCTTTGGGAAGAACATTTCCCTTTTTGTCTTTAAAATCACCAAAGCTGAAATTCAGGTCTTTCAGTTCTACGCCTGTCCACACAACAGCTTGCGCGTTCACACGTTCGCCACGCCAGCCTTTCAGAGAAACAGTCTGTTGTTTCTTCAATTGCGGGAGTTGATGTTTTGCATACCGTACATCTGTTGTACCCCAAGAGACTTGGGTGGAAGTCACCGCTGCCCACTCTTTATCAGAAGGTGCAGTAGGATCAGGCAACTCCTGATAAGTCAGTAAAGGGAACTTCGGTTGTCCTGTCGGAACACCACATTGAGTTACTCCCTGCTGGGCAAAAACTGCACCCATGCTAAAGAGACAAGTCAGAGAAAAAATAGTAAGTCGTTTCATGGTTAGTTAATTAAATGATTAAAGGTTATTATATGGGGGAAAATTATTAAATCACATAGGGTCTACATCATAATAGACAATCAAAGATTTATAGCGTTCGTCCGCCAACATCTCACGCTGAATACGTAGCAACAATTCCCGTGCACGTCCCATTGGGGCATTCTGCTCAATCTTGACAACGATCTTCTTGATAAACAAAGTCTGGATACGGGCAACAGGAGGTTTATCCGGACCTAATACCCGATTGCCAAATACAGCCCGCAACTTATCCGCCATCACTGCCGCCATCTGATCCAGCAACGCTTCATTATGATTTTTCAGATAAACATATACCAGCCGGTAATAGGGAGGATAATGGAACATCTGACGTTCCACCAATTGTCCGCCTACCATATCTTCATAATCATTGGCAATGACCTGATGAATGATAGGATGATCGATACTCTTGGTTTGCAATACCACCCGTCCGCGTTTGTTCTTACGTCCGGCACGTCCCGCTACTTGTGCCATCAACTGAAAAGCACGTTCATAGGAACGGAAATCGGGATAATTCAACATGGTATCGGCATTCAATATACCTACTATACTGACATGATCGAAATCCAACCCTTTTGATACCATTTGCGTACCAATCAATATGTCCGTCTTTCCCTGCTCAAAGTCTGCAATAATCTTCTCATAAGCGGAGCGGGTACGTGTAGTATCCAGATCCATCCGGGCTACGGCAGCTTCCGGGAAAAGGATTTTGATGTCATCTTCAATCTTTTCCGTACCGAAACCACGGTTCACCAGTTCTGTTCCCTCGCAGGCAGGACAGGATTTCGGCAGTTGATACGTATAACCGCAGTAGTGACAGGTTAATTGATTAATTCCTTTATGATAGGTAAGGCTTACGTCGCAATTCTTACACTTAGGCACCCAACCGCAGGTACGACACTCCACCATCGGAGCAAACCCACGACGGTTCTGAAAGAGAATCACTTGTTCTTTCTGTTCC
The DNA here is from genome assembly GCF_052357945.1 of Bacteroides sp. Lineage (GTDB taxonomy): Bacteria > Bacteroidota > Bacteroidia > Bacteroidales > Bacteroidaceae > Bacteroides. The sequence goes on from NZ_DAWCXD010000163.1 coordinate 7,165, forward strand.
AAAGCCTCTTTCATATATTGTATCAGGAGTGGCGAGAATTGTCCGACCATCCGCTTTTTGCGATGCAGTTCCTTGATATCCACCGGAATAATCTCCGGCAACTGGATTTCTTTATATCGTTCTTTCAGTTGTACGAAACCATATTTTCCCTCTCTTGCATTCTGCCATGACTCGATAGAGGGAGTAGCCGTACCCAACAAAGTTTTAGCTCCGTACATGGCAGCCAATACAATAGCCGCGCTACGCGCATGATAGCGGGGAGCGGGATCTTGTTGCTTATACGTATTTTCGTGCTCTTCATCCACAATCACCAATCCTAGATTTCGGAAAGGCAGGAAAATAGAAGAACGAACCCCCAAAATAATATCATACCCGTTCTCTCCCAGTTGCTTCCGCCATATTTCAACCCGTTCGGCATCAGGGAACTTAGAATGATAGATACCCAGACGAGCACCGAAGACCCGTTGCAAACGCTCCGTAATTTGAGTGGTCAATGCAATTTCCGGCAACAAATATAACACCTGCTTTCCCTGACGAATCGCTTCTTCTATCAGATAGATATAAATTTCAGTCTTACCGCTGGACGTTACCCCATGAAGCAAACAGACATTTTTCTCTTGAAAAGACTGTACGACTTCATCAAATGCACGCTGTTGAAACTCATTCAAAGGATTTAATTCGACAATCTCCTTCTCCTGCTTATCCAACCGGCCGATTTCATGGTAGTAGATTTCAAAAATCTTCTTATCTACCAATCCATTCAATACAGAAGGGGCCACATTAGCCCGCTGCAACAGTTCTTTCTTGGAAACTTCTTTCGGAGTTCCCGCTCCTAAAACGCCGGAACACTCCACATACTTCATGAGTAATGCCAACTGCTTCGGAGCACGAGACAGAATATCAAACAGGATATGAAGCCGCTTTTCATCCGCTGTACCCGCAAGCCGAACCCGTGCCTCTGTTTTAGGTTTATAAGTACGCCTCAACTCTTCCTTTACGAAAATCGCTTCTTTATCGAGCAGAGACTTGATGACCGTAAGAATATTTTTGATGCCGCTGTCCTTCTCCAATTTAGTAACGCACTGTTGCGAATCTACGGCAAGTAAGTCCAAAATACGTTGCTCACGTTCCGGCAATGGCGCATCCGCTTCAAAATCAGGATTATATTCAACGATCGTTTCACTCTCCAGTTTCAGGCCGGAGGGAAGTGCCGCTTTATAGACATCGCCTTGTGTACAAAGATAATAATCAGCTATCCACTCCCAAAATTTGAATTGAGCGGGTAACAGAATGGGAGAAGCATCCAGCAATGCAGATATATCTTTCACTTCGTACTCCGTTGGAGCACAATAATGAACGTTAAGGACGATAGCCGTATAAAACTTCTTCCGCCCGAAAGGAACTACCACACGGCAGCCTATCTTCACATCTTCCGCACATTCATCCGGCAAAGAGTAAGTAAAACTCTTCGGAAGCGGAAGCGGTAATATGACATCTACGTACTTTTTCATTGCAGCTACAAAAATACAATAAAAAAACGGGGATTTAAAAGAAGGGAGAGAGAACACTTAAAAAGAAAACTCTACTTCATACAAGAATTGGAAGAAATATATTCGAGAGCGCAACAGGACAATCCCAAACAAAAAAGAGTTTCCAATTATCGGAAACTCTTTTTCATATACTATGTAAAGTGATAGACTACTTAAAAAATATAGGCCACAGATACTTGCCAAGTCTTAGTTTTATAAGAACCACCAGTGTCAATATCAGCGGTATCGCCCAATGGAATATTGTAATTAGCACCCACCTGCAAATGGTTCAGCAACTTCAAACCGGCGCCCACATTGATACCTACTTCAGCTTTCTTCTTATCAATTCCCGATTTCTTTTCAAAATCGAAATAAAAGTCAGGACCTGCAGCCAGATAAATACCAGCCAGACTTCCCAAGCCAATGGTATATTTCAGGTTTACAGGAATATCAATACCGTTTTGTTTAACAGTAATATCATCATTCCCTTCTGAAACTTTGATACCCCGTTGAGCAAAAAGCAAAGATGCATCTACTCCCAACCCTACGATTGGAATATTAAACTCTGCCATCGGGCCGATAAAGAAACCAGTGAAATTATCCTTTTTAAAGTTTTCGCTCACATTAGAGAAACTCGCCTTTGACAAGTTCAAACCTCCCTTTACACCAAAGTGTATCTGCGCCTGAGCAGGCATTGCCATAGCTATACATATAGCAATCATTAAAGCACCAAAAATCTTTTTCATAAATTTACGTGTTTATAATTCGGGACAAAGATATATATTTAGATTAAATAAACACAAATTATTGGTTGTTTGTTCATTTAAAGACGTCGTTGTCCCTCCTGACGAACTAATAAGAATTTCTTATAAGTTCGATTTTATCCAATTGGTACGGTTATGAAGCAATTGATATTTTAGCAAATAAGTATTGAATTGATCCGATTTTACTTCCTGATTTTCATACAGATTCTTTTCAGCCAACAGGTACAGCAAGTAGTCTGCCCCAAGACGAGTTCTTTTTCCAACTTCCGCAATCGGTCGCATTGTTTCAGCCATTTGATTTGTAAGGTATCATAGAGGATTCCGGCTGCTTTATATCTTGTGATTTCTTTGTCCTGTTTTCCTAAAAGTGATAGGTATATTGAACAAAGTTTTGATTTATCTATGCAATATCGTTCCAGTTTTTCGATATACATCAAGGTAGCCCCCTTCTCATTTCGACCCATAAACTCCTGAACACTGTCATCACTGATGATGTCGATGCCCGGCCTTTCGTAGTCCACAGTGATTTCTCGCATCTCTATCAAGACCCAGATATATTCTGTCTCGAATCCGTACTTTGCGGCTGCCTCTTCTATACTAATCCATTGTGCCATAGCGTTTGTT
>NZ_DAWCXD010000164.1:0-9983 GCF_052357945.1 Bacteroides sp.
AAATTGGGATTTATTGGGGAATATAAAAAAAACGCATTGATAAAATATTGATTATCAATGCGCTTCTGAAATATTTATTGGGGAGTTTATTGGGGCGTTTTTTATTTATTGGGGGAAACTCCTAAATCGGCTATAAAACTGCTAAAATTTATATCGATTTGGCTATATCCTTCGCAGCTTGTATCGGTTCTCAATGTAGCTTTCATAAAATCTACATTATTGAAGACTTCTTTTTTAATAAATTCGATCCATTTTTTGCGACTTCCTTTATCTTTTATGCTGTTGGCTATATTCTTAAATACAACTTTTGTCCTATTAAACTCATCTTTTTTAATAGATAGAGTTCTTGAATTGTCACAATTAAGTAATCTGATAAAATCATCTATAGGGATACTATTCCATTGATTATTGTTGCATTTGTTATAGATTTTTCTTATTAATGTTTTGTCGATTTTAGGAATGTTGTTATCATCAATGATGTTTTCTATTGATTCTATTGAATATTCATCACTATGTTCTTTAATATATCTCCCGATCATTGTAGAAAAGAAGAAAACATCAAAATCATTCTCAATTTGATTACTGCAGGAAAGATAATAACTATAGTACAACCGGGTTGCTTGTTTTAAAATCCAGGTATGTAACTCAAATGCGTTTTCTTTTTCGGGCTCATTATTATTTTCATATATTTTTTCTGTCCATTCTATTAAACCTTGTAATACTATAATTAAATGATATTCAAGCCTCATTCCAATATATAATGTTATTAGTTCAATGAGTTGGTTTTGAATTTTAATAGGATGTTGATTATTCTCTTTTATAAATATACAGACTTTATTTAATGTCTCTATTATGTTCTTAAAATCTTCTGTTCCTAAAAAAACGTCTAGCTTATGCTCTTTTAGCTTTCTGTAATATGTGTAAAGTCCATATTCGCATTTATAGTTATTCGACATAAACAGATCATCAAAACTTTCATCTTCTTTTTTTAGATTTTCAAAAAATAATGTCTTTTTAATTTTTTCATTAGATAATGCTAAGATCAGATCGTACATAATTGCGTTTCCTTCATTAATTAGCTCTTCTGAATTATCCATTACTAATTTGGTGCCTTGAGCCAATATCTCATCGCATCTCTTGAGGTTTGATATATCTTCTGCATTATAATTAGCTCCTATCTTGATTATTGCTTCGTCAATTGATATATTATCTTCTAATAAGTATTTATAAACTTCTGCAAAATCATCCTTATAATATTTCTTCCACTCACATTCTAGCTGATTGTATTGTTCTTTCCAATTTTCCATGATTGATTATTTTGCTATTCGTAATTTCGTGAAATAATTCTCTTTAGCTGCTAGCATGCTCTTTTCCGATTCATCCAGTTTAAGGTACGTCTTTAGTTGCTGCTCGCTGTTGTGTCCAGTGATAGCCATAATAGAACTTAATGAAGCCCCGGCTTTATACATATTGGTTGCTAAGCTTCTTCGGCAGGTATGAGTTTTAAGAAGGTCGCAGAAACGTTTCTTTGCTGTATACTCCATTGCTCCCCGTTGTTCGTCCAACTCTACTATTTCCGTCCATCCTAAAGCCTCTCCAATCTCTTTGATATGGTCGTTTATCTTTTGGTCGTAGACTTTGGGAAGTGTACCGTTATATTTGTCAAGGATAGCTGCAACCCGATAATCAAGAGGAATATAAACGATATTTCCGGTCTTTTCCTGTTTAAGTTTGATGTACTTATTGCCATCGGTAAGGGTAACTATCATTTTTGAATTGATGCGCTTATAATCACTTACTCGTTGCCCGGTCAGACAGCCGACTACAAACACATCTTTTATCTTTTCCCATGCCGGACGATTGGATAAATCGTACTCATAAAGTTCCTGTATTCGTTCTTCAGTCAAGTAGACATTATCAACATCTTTATAGATCACATCAAAACCAAACCGGACGTTTGCCGCATCCATTAGTTTAAGCTGTTCGGCTGCATAACAGATTGTTTTGCATATCTTCACCATCCGGGCAATAGTATTAGGGGAATATTCCTTATCTGTGAGGAATGATCGAAAGTCATTATAAAACTCTATTGTCAGATCCTCAAAATCAATAACCTTTAGCCTTGTTTCCTGATACGCTTTAAACTGGGATTGAAAGCCTTTGTAGCTTTTGATTGTTCCAGGAGATATATTTGTAGTTCCTCCCTTCTTTTTCCGTTTTCCTGTTTCGCATTCGTGAATGAATTGTGCTATGAAGTCGTTGAAGTTGGTAGCCTGTTCTTCTTCTAGGGCTTTAGCTTCGGCTTCTGCTCGTTCTTTTTCGGCTGCTATCTGTTCAGCATATACTATTTCATGTATACGCTCTTTAGCCATGTTGGAAGTTATGGCTACACCATTTTTTATTAGTGCGTCAATCGTTGATGAAATAGCGTCTAGTTTAAGGTAAAGTTCTTTTCCTTTGCCTGTCCTGAAAGCTGTTAGAGCTTTGGCTCCTGTTAAAGATTTGTTCCACTCTTTTATATCAACCTCTAATCCGGTAGATACTCGAATGTTAATCTTTGGAACCCTGTTTTGTATGCGAGCGTATAAGGTTGCATATCCTTCGCTTTTGTCAGTTCTCAAAATGAATGTTGCACCCATATTTTTACTTTTATAAGTTGGTACTACAAAGATAGAGATTCTTTTTGATTTGGTACTACATTGGTACTACAAACTTTTATCTTATTTTATTCTATTTTCTTTGTGTGATAAATAATTTGTTGTTTTTCAGTAGTTTATGAAGATAATGTTTTATCTAATAAATAAGGAAAATAAAGAAAAAGAGGTTCGCCAGGAACCTCAAGTAACACTTTGAATTCCTTGAAAGTCAAGTACTTTCAAGGAATTTCTTTTTTGGGGGACCATTCTGGGGACCAATTAGGTAATATATTATGGATATACCGTTACTGCATGCGCTAATCCTTTTTATTTTAGGTTTTTCCCTACTGACAATTATGGAATTCACTTATTAATTCTGATTTTCCTGCGTTACTTTTGTTCTAAACCAAAAGAAAAACGCCATGAAAAAGATTTTATTTATCCTGTTTGTTGCCCAGTTTATTTGGGCTCCTTATATAATAAAGGGCTATGGTGCAAATCTTGTTGAAGATAATTATGAGTATTCGGGAGTTGACCAAGGGAGAGAGAATGTTGAAAAGGATATTTTTGGTATTATCATTATGTGTGATGATTATTGTAATTGAAAGACTATTGAAAAGGATATCTTAGGGAATATCATCATTCGTGATGATAAAGGCAATAGAAAGACTATTGAAAAGGATATTTTGGGGAACATCATTATCCGTGATGATAGAGGCAATAGAAAGACTATTGAAGAAGATATTCTAGGAAATACCATTATCCGGGACGATAAGGGTAATAGAAAAACTATAGAGAAAGATATTCTGGGAAATACTATTATTCGCGATGACAAAGGGAATAGAAAGACGATTACAAAAGATATCTTTGGGAATACTATTATCGAGGATGATAAGGGGAATAGAACAACCATTAAAAAAGATATTTTTGGAAACGAAATAATTGAATATGGTAACGGTCATGGGAAAATTATTAAAAAGGATATTTTTGGAAATACAGTCATTGAGGAGTATTAAAATGTACTTTTTAAAATGATAATATATGGGATGTCATTTGAGATAGGGGTTATTCGCAATATCGTGGATAGCCCCTTATTGTATGTTATAACCTGGCAATAATATTTTCGCTATAAAATCATATTATAATCGTAAAAGTGTATATATTTGCATAGTGCGGAGATAAAATATTTATTTCTAAGTTATTCAAGGATAAAGAAATGGAACACAAACAATTACTAACTGTATTTAATTCACTTCCTGTTGGAATAGGTTTCTTCACAGCCGATGGCACTCTGGTAAGATGCAATGAAAGCTTCTGCCGAATTTTTGGCGCTGACTCGCAAACGCTTCTTGGTAATAAACTCAACATAAATGAAAATTCTGTGGTTCCTGACGTGGTGAAGGAAGCAGTTCGTCGTTGTGTTCCGGTACAGATGAGTTTTTTGTATGATTTCGATAAACAGAGAACCGATAAACGCTTTTTCTCTACGCGTACCCGGACCTGCTATTTGAAATGTAATGGTAATCCTCTTTATGATAATGATGGCAAGTTTGTTAATTACATTTTTATCTTTGAAGATATTACAGAAACGGTGAAAAGTGAAGAGGTACTCCGTCAAAGTCGCCGGAAAACGGAGCTTGCTATGAAGGCAGCCAACATCATGTTTTGGGAATTTGATGCAGTGGCCAAATTATTTTATAGTGATAATGAACCGCTGAATGGATACGATCAGTCTAAGCCAGTTAGTATGGCACTATATCTGGAGACTTTGCATCCGGATGACCGTAGTCAGGTTACTGAAGTAATGGAAAGAATGAGCAATGGGGAAGATTTTTCTTTTTCTTTTGATAGCAGGGTTATGTTACCGGATAGCTCAACCTGGCAATTTTGTACGATAAGCGGTGCTCCTTATGAATTTGATTCTAATAAGAAGGTATTGAAATATGTTGGTACCCGAAAGAATAATACAGAGGTGCAGAAAAAGCAGCAGTTCTTCTATAATATATTAAATAATCTTCCGTTATCTGTTCATATCAAAGATGTAGAGAATGATTTCCGCTATGTTTTTTGCAATGAAGAGAGTAAGCTCATGTTTGGTACCAGCGAAGATAAAACTACTTATGATGTGCTGAGTGAAGAAGAAGTAGAGCGTATTCAGAAGACTGATTTAGAGGTATACAATACTGGGAACCCTTATTTCGGCATGGAACGTATTATACTGAAGGATGGACGCAGCTATGATACTATTGTTCGCAAAAGTATAATTGAAGATGATGGCAAACGCTTTCTGTTAAATACCCGCTGGGATCAGAGTTTACAAAATGAACTGAAGCGTCGTGCACAGCTGTTAACTGTCACTATGGAAGCGATGAATGCCTTCACCTGGTTTTTTGAGCCGGCTAAGAACAGGGTGAGTTTCGGTGAAGGTTTTGATAAAAATGGGAAAAAGGCATCAGAAATTAATTCGGTCGAGAAATATCTGACTCTCGTACATCCTGATGACCGACAAAAGTTTGCTGAAACTTTGCAAAAGGCGGTAGAACTAGGAAGCGGTGTATGGGATGTGGAATATCGCATTGACTTTAAAGGAGATGGCATGTATCAATGGTGGGAAACGCGTGGCCTTGTTGAAACCACAACTTTGAACGATGCTCCTTATAAGTATTTGTTCGGTATGACGCAAAATATCGATTCCTATAAGCAGACTGAATTGACCTTACTAAAGAATAAAGAAATACAGGACGCTTTGGTACGACAGAATGAACTGGTTCTTAACAATACGAATTCAGGGTTGGCCTACATCACGAAGGAATATATGGTTCAATGGGAAAATATTTCGTTATGTTCAAAAAGTCTTTCTTTTGAAGCCTACAAAAAAGGTGAACTTTGCTATAAAAGTACATATAATCGTACTTCTCCCTGTGAAAATTGTGTGATGCAACGTGCTTTTGTTTCATTACAGACGGAACAGATGAAGTTTTCGTTGGACAGTGCGCATACCGTTGAAGTGTTTGCCACTCCCGTAGTTCTTGAAGATGGATCTGTGGATGGTGTTGTAATTCGCGTGGATGATGTAACGGAGCGTGAAAAAATGATTAAGGAATTGCAGGAAGCCAAACATCAGGCAGAGCAGTCTGATAAATTGAAATCTGCGTTCCTGGCGAATATGAGTCATGAAATCCGTACTCCCTTGAATGCTATTGTAGGTTTTTCGGAGTTGATGGCTTATGCCGGAGAAGAAGAAAAGGCGGACTATATCCAGATTATTAATAGTAATAATGAGTTATTGCTAAAACTGATAAATGATATACTTGATTTATCCAAGCTGGAAGCCGGTTCGGTAGAACTGAAATACGAACCGTTCGACTTATCCGAACATTTTGAAAACATGTTTACTTCCATGAAGCAGCGCCTGAAGAATCCGGATATCGTGTTAACTGAAATCAATCCTTATCACTGTTGTCGGGTAACTCTGGACCGTAATCGCGTGGCACAAATTATAACGAATTATGTCACTAATGCTATCAAATATACTTCAAAAGGTTCTATTAAAATGGGATATGCATGTAAGGATGGAGGCGTCTATTTTTATGTGAAAGATACCGGTATTGGTATAGCTGATGATAAAAAAGGAAAAGTATTCCAGCGTTTTGAGAAACTTGATGAGTTTGCCCAAGGTACCGGACTTGGACTTTCTATTTGCAAGGCAATTGCAGAAGCTATGGGAGGTAAAGTCGGCTTTGAATCGGTACACAATGAAGGATCGCTGTTTGGGGCATTTTTACCTTGTGAAGTCGATACACTTTCTATGGTAGAAGAGAAGAAAGAAGAGAATATCTCCGGAGGAGAGTTTGGTGCGAATGACGAAGTGATGGAGAAGAGTGCCGGTCGGAAAACAATTCTCATAGCTGAAGATATACAAAGTAATTATCAGCTGGTGTCTACTATCCTGAAGGATCATTATGATTTACTGCATGCGGAGAATGGGCAAAAGGCAGTGGAAATAGCGCGTAGCCAACATGTCGATTTGTTGTTGATGGATATGAAAATGCCTGTACTGGATGGATTGAAGGCTACAGCTGAAATACGTAAGTTTAATGCTAGCTTACCTATCGTCGCACTTACCGCCCATGCTTTCGATTCTGACCGGATTGCTGCAATAAAGGTCGGCTGTAATGAATATCTGGTTAAGCCGCTTGAAAAAATGAAATTAATGGTGGCATTAAAGAAATATTTATAATCTTTGCATTGTGAATATCTGGAATTAGTTGAATATATCGATGAATCGTATTAAAGGTATACTTTATGCGGCGGTATCCTCCTCCACTTTTGGGCTGGCTCCGTTTTTTTCTATAACTCTGTTGTTAGCTGGTTTTTCGGCTTTCGAGGTGCTTTCTTATCGTTGGGGAGTGGCTGCTATTGTATTGACACTGTTTGGATGGTGTTCGGGATGTAATTTCCGGCTGGCAAAGAAAGATTTGTTAGTCGTTTTTTTATTAAGTTTGTTGCGGGCAACCACCTCATTCAGTTTGCTCATTGCCTATCAGAATATAGCCACGGGGGTAGCATCGACTATTCATTTTATGTATCCGTTGGCTGTATCATTGGCAATGATGTTTTTCTTTCATGAAAAGAAATCTCTTTTGGTGATGTTTGCTGTTTTAATGTCTTTGTTTGGTGCTGCTTTACTGTCATCGGGAGAGTTGGAGGCGAAAAGTGGTGATACAATAGTAGGATTGGTGGCGGCTTGTATTTCTGTCTTTTCTTACGGAGGATACATCATTGGGGTTCGAACAACACGAGCCGCTCAAATCAATTCCACTGTACTGACATGTTATGTTATGGGGATGGGAGCTGTTCTCTATCTGATAGGAGCTATGGCAACTTTCGGGCTTCATCTGGTGACAGACGGTTATATATGGCTGATTATTTTAGGACTTGCATTGCCGGCTACGGCTATTTCCAATATAACTTTGGTACGGGCAATTAAGTATGCGGGACCTACACTGACTTCTATTTTAGGTGCGATGGAACCACTGACAGCCGTTGTGATCGGTGTCTTTGTTTTTAAAGAACTGTTTACCCTGAATAGTGTTATTGGAATTCTTTTGATTTTGTTGGCTGTGGGTATGGTAGTATTTCGTAAGCAAAAATCTTAAAGAAGATATTAATAAAAAATGCTGCTTATCTGATGTGATAAACAGCATTCATTCTGGAGAGCCTCTTGTCGGATTCGAACCAACGACCCCGAGATTACAAATCACGTGCTCTGGCCAACTGAGCTAAAGAGGCGTTTTTCTTTTGCGGGTGCAAAGGTATGAATTTCTTTTAAAAATGCAAATACATCGCATACTTTTTTTATATTTGCAAAGTTACCAATGATTAGATGAAAATGAAAATTATGAATGTATGTAGTGTGGCGCTTTTAGCCATAGGTATATGGGCTTGTTCCGGACAGAAGAAAGGAACGGCGAATGTTGAAGTTGCAACAGATAGTGTAGAAGTAACTGCGGATGCAAAATCAGTTCAGGCAGATAGTACAGGATATATTGTTCGGGTAGGAGAGATGGCTCCGGATTTCACAATTACCTTGACAGATGGGAAGCAAGTGAGTTTATCTTCCCTTCGTGGTAAAGTTGTCATGTTGCAGTTCACTGCAAGCTGGTGTGGAGTTTGCCGTAAAGAAATGCCGTTTATCGAGAAGGATATTTGGTTGAAGCATAAAAATAATGCAGACTTTGCTCTGATTGGCATTGACCGTGACGAACCGCTTGACAAAGTACTGGCTTTTGCAAAATCTACCGGAGTCACTTATCCGTTAGGACTGGATCCGGGAGCTGATATCTTTGCGAAGTATGCATTACGTGAATCCGGAATAACGAGAAACGTGTTGATTGATAAGGAAGGGAAAATTGTAAAGCTGACTCGTTTATATAATGAGGAAGAGTTTGCTTCTCTTGTGCAGGCAATTAATGAAATGCTGAAATAAAAGAGAACCTTCATCAGATGTTTCCAACGGAACATATATGAGTATATAAAAATAGTAACGCTATCCTGATGTGATGGCGTTACTATTTTGGTTATATAGTGACGCTATCCGGAGTACATACCGTCACTATATGATGATGCATTTTCAAGCAATGCTAAGTTTGACCAAGTAATCGTAATGCTTTCCTTCTTTTATCAATTCTGCCTTAAAACCACATTCGGAAGCATATAAGCTAAGAGTCTGGAAATCTACATATAACCAGTCGAATGTGTCTCCTTTTACATCTTTATATTGCATTTGGAAGTCGATCTCTCCGTAGTAATCTCCGGCCAGATCGATGACTATGCTACCGTCTTCCTCTTCAAAAAGATAACGCAAATCACTGGAATCCATAAATATGCATCCACCGGGGTGGAGAATACGTTTCATCCGTTGGAAAAATTCGGGCATATTATTCAGCCGTCCGATGATTCCGGAACCATTCATGAGCATTAGGATCGTATCGAATGTTTCGGAAAATGTTTCATCAAAAAGGTTGATGAGACGAGGATCGTTCACTCCGCGTTGTTTCATTACTTCGACAGATAAGGGAGAAATATCAATGGCGCATACGTCTTTTCCCATTTCCTGAAGTGCCAGCGCATGGCAACCACTTCCGGCACCTACATCCAAAATCCGTCCAGTAGCCATTTGCAGGGCGGTACGCTCTAGTATAGGCATAGACTGTATACTACGAAACAGTTCTTTGACGGGAATTTCATCTTCTTCGAATTGAGAAGAAAATACCCGCAAACGATCAGCTCTATGATGGTTGAAATAGTCAGAAATAGCGGCTCCCATCGGGTCCTTTTCTGTAGAAAGAATTGTTGTTGCCATTGGTGGTTACGATTGTTAACTTTGCAAAGATAAATAAATCCGTAGAAAAGGGTTATCTTTGCCATCGGAAATGTTGAATACTAATAAATGATTATATGAGTATAGAAGAAGCAATCATGGGTGGCATCGTTTTTAAAGGTAAGAAAGATAAGCCCAAAGAAGAGGAAAAGGTGAAAACGAAAGCGAAAAAAGCGACGTATATTCGTGGACAACATGGTTCGGGTGCAGCGAAGATGAAAGCAGATATCCGGAAGAAAAGAGCTAGCCGACATAAAAAATAAAGGCTGTAGCAATAAACGGATCATCAATCCGGTTGCCTTTTAATCATTGAGGAGTGGCTTTTTTCTGATTAAGCAACTGGCAAGGTGGTGTTTATTTTCGGATACATATTTATAGTATTTGTTGTTTTAGGTATATATACTATGTGTTTGATAGATCATATATTCTACATAAAAAGTGGGGGCAGGATAATTATCCTGCCC
>NZ_DAWCXD010000165.1:0-9965 GCF_052357945.1 Bacteroides sp.
ACAGTAATGTTTATTAGTTTGGACAGGACCCGGAAAACCAACTTTGCACGGATGACTTCGCTGGACATTGGGCTCATAATGCCAATCTTTCAGTGAAAGCGATCATGGGAGTGGTCGGATACAGCGAGATGGCTCGGATGCTCGGATTGAATGATGTAGCAGACAAATATGCGGCTATAGCCAAGAAAATGGCGGTGAAATGGGAAGAAATGGCGAATGAGGGAGATCATTACCGTCTGGCTTTTGACCGTAAAGATACCTGGAGTCAAAAATATAACATGGTTTGGGATAAGTTGTGGAACCTGAATTTATTCCCTAATAATGTTATCGGAAAAGAGATTAACTATTATTTGACAAAACAGAATCCTTATGGACTCCCTCTGGACTCTCGTAAAGAATACACAAAATCCGACTGGATCATGTGGACAGCGGCTATGTCTCCGGATAAGGATACTTTCCAACGATTCTCTGATCCTGTCTATAAATATATCAATGAAACTGTATCTCGTGTACCTATCAGTGACTGGCACCACACAGACAGCGGACGATGGGTTGGCTTTAGAGCTCGTTCGGTGATTGGAGGATATTGGATGAAAGTGTTAATGGATAAAGTTCAGAATAATCAATAATTTAAATCTAGTGTATTATGAAGTGTAAAATTATGAGACATGGGATCATTGAATTTCAATGGATGATTCTATTATTACTCTTTACAATTTGCTTCAGTAGCTGTAAAGATGATAAAGACACATCTGCAGAGCCTTATGATCCCAATCAGCCAGTAGAGGTGACGGACTTCACGCCCAAGTCGGGAGGTGGAAGGAAGAAGATGATTATTTATGGTAATAATTTGGGGATAGATCGCTCTATTATTTCTGTTAAAGTCGGTGGGAAAGAGGCCATTGTTGTTAGTGCTAAAGGTACTAGTATTTATTGTTCTACACCGGAAAGTTGTTTCGAAGGAACTGTTGAAGTAAAAGTTGGTGAACAAACAGTAATAGCTTCAGAAAAATATCAGTATGATCCTCAAATGGTAGTAACAGACCTATGCGGTGATGTAGATGAATTAGGACAGGGAGATATTGTAGAAACTGGACCGTTTGATGATTGTGGGAAGATAGAGTATCCTTTTTGGTTTTCTTTTGATCCCCAGCATCCTAATATCCTTTATTTGTCTCAAACGGGAACGAACAGTAGACCTTTGCGGGTGTTGGATTTGGAAAAGAAAATGATTTATACCAAAAAGTTAAATGATATTGAACGTGCAACCACTATTACATGGACTAATGATGGTGATATGATATTGGCTACTCCCCAAAATAAAGATAAAAAGAACAAGAATAATGTCATTTTAAAGCGTGGAAGTAGCACAGACGGACAAGATTTCAAAGAGTCTGGTTGGGTAGCTTTGGCACGTGGTAATGCTTGTAATGGTTCTATGATTCTTCCACAAACGGGAGAACTTTACTTTAATCATCGTGCAACAGGCAATGTCTACAGATATAATTTTGAAGAAAACGGTTATAATAAAAATCCTGAAGTACCTGGTGGAGAAGGGTTAAGTGAACTTTTGGCATTTAGTGTACCTAATCAGACGGTTGACTTTAGTATGGTTCCTCATCCAAAAGGTAAATATGTTTATATCATCATGCATGAATCGCATTATATACTTCGTTCCAATTATGATGAAGAAACTAAAAAATTGGTAACTCCATACATTGTATGTGGTCAATCCGGTCAGGCTGATTATAAGGATCTTGTTGGTATCAATGCACGTATCAATAAGCCTGGACAAGGCGTCTTTGTCTTGAATGAGGAGTATAAGGCAGCCAATAAAGATGATTGGTATGATTTCTATTTTACAGATACGGAAAATCATTGTATTCGAATATTGACTCCGGATGGAGTGGTTTCCACGTTTGCAGGACGTGGCTCTGCTTCTGCAAGTAGCTATAAATGGGGGAAACAAAATGGAGAAGTACGTGAGAGAGCTCGTTTTAATAAACCGATAGCTCTAGCCTATGATGAGGTAACAAAGACTTTCTACATAGGTGATTCGGGAAATTATAAGATTCGGAAGATTGCTAAAGAACAGGCGCCTGACGATTTAAGTGGAGAAGAATCCAATGATAATCAGAACCAAGAAAATCAATAAAAAGAAGAGCACATGAGAATAAAAGAATTTATTACAATTTGTCTGTTATTGGTTTCAGTTTCCCTTTTTGCTCAAGAGAAAACGATTGAGGTAGCAGGAGTCGTAACAGACACAAATAAAGAGCCATTGGTCGGTGTCAATGTGACAGTGAAAGATAAGCCAGGTTTGGGAGCAATAACGGATATTAACGGGCGTTACAAAATTAAAATTGAGGAATTTTCTCGTTTGGTATTCTCATATATTGGTTTTGATACACAAGAGGTATTAGTGAAACGCCAGACTGTGGTTAATGTATCGATGAAAGAGTCGGAAGCTAGGGAAATTGATGAAGTCGTTATTACAGGAACTGGTGCGCAGAAAAAATTGACTGTAACTGGTGCAGTGACGAATGTAGATGTGGAGGCACTAAAATCAAACCCTTCAGCAAATCTTTCTAATGCATTGGCAGGAAATGTACCGGGTGTTCTTGCTATGCAGACTTCCGGACAACCGGGTGTGAATACTTCGGAATTCTGGATTCGTGGTATATCTACTTTTGGTGCCAATAGTGCTGCATTAGTGCTTGTTGATGGCTTTGAACGTGATTTGGATGAAATCAATATTGAAGATATTGAATCTTTTACTGTATTGAAAGATGCTTCTACAACAGCTATTTATGGTCCTCGTGGTGCAAATGGTGTAGTATTGATTACTACTAAACGTGGTAAGGAAGGTAAAATCAAGATTAATGCCAAAGTGGAAACTTCTTATAATGCACGTACCATTACACCAGAATTTGCGGATGGTTATAGTTATGCCATGTTGATGAATGAAGCACGGATTACTCGTAATCAGGAGAGAATTTATCAAGATGATGAAATGGAACTTCTGCGTTTAGGACTTGATCCGGATTTATATCCGAATGTAGATTGGATGGATGTATTGTTAAAAGATGGAGCCATGACTTATCGCGCCAATCTAAATATGAGTGGTGGAGGTAGTACAGCACGCTATTTTGTTTCGCTTAGTTATATCAATGAAGAGGGAATGTACAAAACGGATGATGCTATGCGTAAGGATTACAATACCAATCCTAGCAGTCAACGTTGGAATTATCGTTTAAATACAGATATTGATGTAACAAAGACTACTCTCGTAAAAGTAGGTGTATCCGGTTCATTAAAGAAACGTAATGCACCAGGACAAGGTTCCAATGTTTGGACTTCATTAATGGGGCAGAGTCCGGTTAGTATTCCTGTCATGTATTCTAATGGTTATATTCCTTCGCATGGTGTAGAAGATAATCGTAAGAATCCTTGGGTGCTTGCTACGCAGACTGGGTATAAGGAAATGTGGAATAATAAAATTCAGACAAATATTTCCTTGGAACAGAAGTTGGACTTTATTACTAAAGGTTTACGATTTGAAGGTCGTTTCGGATTTGACACAACCAATTATAGTGAAATTAATCGGATAAGAATGCCGGAAACATGGCGTGCTCAAAGAGAACGCGATGATGAGGGAAACCTGATCTTCAAACAACAGAGTGCGGAGAAACCAATGGAACAGACAAGTACTTCTACTGGTGAACGCCGTGAATTTTTAGAAGCATTTTTACAGTATAGCCGTGCGTTTCATGCACATCATTTGAGCGGAACATTAAAATATAGTCAGGATGCTTATCGGACTACAGTTGATATTGGTACAGATGTTAAAAATGGTGTTGCCAAACGTCACATGGGATTAGCAGGACGTGCTAGTTATAACTGGAATTATCGCTATTTTGCTGATTTCAACTTTGGTTATAACGGATCGGAAAACTTTGCTGATGGACATCGTTTCGGCTTTTTCCCCGCTTTTTCTTTAGCTTGGAATATAGCGGAAGAGAAACTCATAAAAAAACATTTCAAATGGATGAATATGTTCAAGCTTCGTTACTCTTATGGTAAAGTGGGTAATGATAAAATGGATGTACGTTTCCCTTATTTGTACACAATAAAGGATGATGGAAGTGGATGGACTTGGAGTGATTATGGATCTCCGGACAATGTGTATACGGGAATGATGTATACGCAATTAGCTTCCAATAATGTTACCTGGGAAATTGCAACTAAGCATGATGCAGGAGTAGACTTATCTTTATTCAATGATAAATTTACGGCTACCGTAGACTATTTCCATGAACAACGAGATGGCATCTATATGGAGCGTAAATATCTACCAGGTATTGTAGGAGTGAATAGTAATCCGAAAGCAAATGTGGGAAGCGTTCGGTCGAAAGGTTTTGATGGAAATTTTGCTTATAAGCAGAAGATAGGAAAGGTTAATCTGACTGTTCGTGGAAATTTTACATATAGTAAGAATGAGATATTAGAGAAGGACGAGGAAAATTCTGTTTATCCTTATCAAATGCAAAGAGGATACCGTGTAAATCAAGCCAAAGGTTTGATTGCATTAGGTCTTTTTAAGGATTATGACGATATTCGTAACAGTCCTCAACAGACCGCGTGGGGAAAAGTACAACCGGGTGATATTAAATATAAAGATGTGAATGGAGATGGTATAATCAACGATGGTGACAAAGTAGCTATCGGTGCAACTACCAAACCGAATCTGATTTATGGATTTGGTATCTCTGCACAATGGAAAGGTTTTGATTTCAATGCACATTTCCAAGGGGCAGGTAAGTCTTCATTCTTCATTGATGGTCCTACTGTATATGCCTTTAGTGGTAGTCAATGGGGAAATGTATTGACGAACTTGGTGAAAGACCGCTATGTTGATGCGGAAACAGCTGCTATATTGGGTATTTCTGCCAATGAAAATCCGAATGCTTCTTATCCACGGCTTAGTTATGGAGGGAATGATAATAATTACAGACCTTCTACTTTTTGGCTCAGAGATGGTGCTTATTTACGCTTGAAAACATTGGAAGTAGGGTATACATTGCCTAAATCAATTGTAAACAAGATTAGATTCAATAATATACGTGTATTCTTTATTGGTACCAACTTATTGACATTCGCTAAATTTAAAGAATGGGATCCGGAAATGGGAAGTACTAACGGAGAGAAATATCCGCTTGCTAAGACATTTACTTTGGGATTGACTGTGAATATCTAATTAAATGCATGAAAAATGAGAAAGATATATAAACTGTATATTGGTATTATATTGAGTACGATTGCCGTCGCTTGTTCGGATAAACTCGACTCAGACAAATATTTTAATGATCGTCGTTCTTTGGAGGACGTTTTTACAGATAAGGAATCCACGGAAGAATGGTTAGCGCATGCCTATTCCTTTTTAGGAGGATATAATATGGAAGTATCCAACATGCTTAATACAATCACTAATTTTGCCGATGATATTTATTTTGGAGGTAATAGTCTTGATGCGTATAAGACATTCAAGACTGGTACTTATGATGAGAGTTATCGGCATTCATGGGGAGGTAGTTATAAAGGTATTCGTCAAGCATCTATCTTTATTCAGAATATTGATATGAATACGAGATATACGGAAGAAGAGAGAGCTGATTTGAAAGCGCAGGCACGTTTTGTCCGTGCTTACTATTACTGGTTATTACTACGTAAATATGGTCCTATACCTTTGTTACCGGATGAAGGGCTTGATTATACAGCTGATTATGATGATTTGGCAATTCAGCGTAATTCGTATGATGAATGTGTGGAATACATCGAATCGGAGATGCGCCTGGCAGCTAAAGATCTTCCTCTGACTCGCGCCATTAATCAGGTAGCACGTCCTACGCGGGGAGCGGCATTAGCAGCTCGTGCTAGAGCGTTATTGTATTCAGCGAGTCCTATCAACAATCCTCGTCCGGGAGATCCGGATAAGTTCTCGGATTTAGTCGATTATGAAGGAAATTGCCTGATGTCTCAGGAATACAATGAATATAAGTGGGCAAGAGCGGCTGCTGCAGCAAGGGATGTGATGGAACTCCCAGGAGAATATAACGGTCGTCGTTATGAGCTTTATCACAAAAAGGCTACTAATATTTCTGAACCCGGATATCCTGCTACCATTGCTCCTTATCAAGATAAGGACTTTTCTACAAAAACATGGAATGAAGGTGGCTATAGTGATATAGACCCTTACGAATCTTATCGTGCAGTTTTCAACGGTTCATTAGCGATGTATCAGAATCCGGAGTTGATTTTCAGTCGTGGACGTAACCAGGGAGCAAACAGTATTGCTGAAATGGTGAAACTCCAAATGCCGAAGACTTTGGGTGGAGGAAGTAATGCTTATGGTATGACACAAAAAATGTGTGATGCTTATTATATGGAGGACGGAAAAGAGTTTAGCCGAGAAGGTTTTAAAGAGAAATATCCTTCCGGTACACGTTTTGTAACCAAAGAAGAGGCAGAAGCAGGTACGTATCCTCATTTGAAAGAAGGGGTATATAAGGAATATGCAAATAGAGAACCACGTTTTTATGCTTCCGTTTCTTATAATGGTTGTGTATGGGCATTACTGAAAAATGCAGAGACTACGGACTATAAGAATGATGTTGAGAAACAAGTGAACTATTATTATGGTATCAATACCGATGGTTTCTCCGGTACTGGTATCTATTTACGGTCCGGTATCGGTATTATGAAATATGTACATCCGGATGATACGAATCGCAAGGAAGTAAAAGCGAAAGCAGAACCTGCCATTCGTTTTGCTGAAATTTTGTTGATCTATGCCGAAGCTTTGAATGAACTGGAAGATGGATCTTCATACGATATTCCGTCATGGGATGGAGCTACTACTTATTCTGTCAAACGTGACATTGATGAAATGAAAAAAGGTATCAGACAAGTACGTCGCCGTGCAGGTGTACCTGATTATACAATGCCGGAATACCAAGATCGGGATGTTTTCCGTAAGAAGTTGAAACGTGAACGTCAAATTGAACTCATGGCCGAAGGGCAACGTTATTTCGATTTGCGTAGATGGAAAGATGCAGAAGTAGAAGAATCCAAGAAAAATTATGGATGTAATTTCTATATGTCAGATACAAAGGAGCAGAGAGAACAATTCTATACTCCGATTGAAATTGCGGACTTGCCTACTGCTTTCTCGCGTAAACTCTATTTCTGGCCTATCAGTCACGATGAGTTGAAACGTAATAAACGATTGACGCAAAACCCGGGATGGACATATAATGATTAATCTCCTAATAAAATATGATATGAAGAATATATATATTTATTTAAGTTTATTGGCTGTCATCATCTTGGGAACCGCTTGTAATAATGAGTGGGAAGATGAACAGTATGAACAATACGTGTCTTTCAAAGCGCCTATCACTTCTGGAGGCGATGGTGTTACTACCATCTACGTCAGATATAAGGATAATGGAAAAGTGACCTATCAGTTGCCTGTCATTGTCAGTGGGTCTACAGTAAATGGACAAGACAGAGATATACATATAGCAGTGGATAAGGACACATTGAAAACGTTGAATATCGAGCGCTTTAGTCTTTATCGTCCGGAATTGTGGTATACAGAAATGGAAGAAGATAAATATGAATTCCCTGAAACAGTGCATATTCCTGCTGGTTCGTGTGTAGAGCAATTGAACATCGATTTTAATTTACAAGGTATTGATATGTTGGAGAAATGGGTTTTACCGTTAACCATTGTTGATGATGGAGCCTATAATTATCAAAGTCATCCGCGCAAGAACTATGCAAAAGCTTTGTTGAAGGTAGTACCTTTTAATGATTATTCCGGTTCGTACACGGCTTCTTCCATGAAAGTGTACACTTATATAAATGGTAAACCTGATACGAATGCAAGAACGACGAACAAGCGTACAGGATATGTGATAGATAACAATTCTGTATTCTTTTATGCCGGTCTGATTAATGAGGATATGGATAAAGATATACGTAAGAAGTACAAAATCAATGTACACTTTAAAGAAGATGGAACATTGGATATGGAACCCGACGATCCAAGTAACGAAATGGAATTCAAACTGATAGGAACACCTATCTATAGTAGCACATCGATTATGGATGCTACACGTCCTTATCTGGAACGTCGTTATGTTCAAATCATGTTTGAATATGATTTCCAGGATTTTACCTATGGTGGAAGCGGTACGGAAGTTATTCCTATCAAGTATAGAGTGGAAGGAAGTATGACGCTTCAACGGAATATCAATACACAGATTCCGGATGAAGATCAGCAAATAGAATGGTAATCTTATAAATAGAAATAGGGAAGATATGGAAATTATATCTTCCCTATTTGCTTATAATAGACTATGATTAGTTGCTTCCATCTTTGTTTACCTGTTTTTTTCCTTTATTGATTTGTATTTTTCCCTCTCTCTTAAAAAACTTCCCTACTTTTGTTCTATAAGTCAGTCACACGAAACCGACAAAAAGTACAGTTAATTAAATCAGAATAATTATGAACATCAAGAAACATTTGCCTTGGTTGGGAGCTTTGCTGCCCGTGGCCAGTATACAGGCAGAGACAAAACCCAATGTAGTCGTTATCTATATAGATGATATGGGAATCGGAGATATCGGTTGTTATGGAGGTAAGTTTGTACCGACTCCCAATATTGATAAGATAGCGCAGGACGGATTGTTATTCAATCAGTATTACTCATCCGCACCGGTCAGCTCACCTTCACGTTGCGGATTGACAACAGGCAAATTCCCGATAGAAGTAGGAATTAATACCTTTTTAAACAATAAAGCCAGCAACAAAAAGTGTGAACAGCGTAACTTTTTGAGTGACAAGAATCCTTCCATGGCACGTGCTTTCCAAAGTGCAGGTTATGCCACCGGACACATAGGTAAATGGCACATGGGAGGCGGGCGCGACGTGCACAATGCACCTTCTATTAAAAATTATGGTTTTGACGAATATATATCAACGTATGAAAGTCCGGACCCGGAACCGGCAATCACTGCTACGAACTGGATATGGTCGGCCAAAGACAGTGTAAAACGCTGGAGACGTACCGAATACTTTGTAAACAAGAGCATCGACTTTGTCAAACGTCATAAAGACCAGCCTTTCTTCTTGAATCTCTGGCCGGATGATATGCATACTCCTTGGGTACCGGAATTTAAGCAAAAGGATAACAAAAGCTGGAACACAGAAGAAGCCTTCATTCCTGTTCTTGCTGAAATGGACAAACAGATCGGACGTTTTATCAAAGCATTGGATGAGTTGGGATTGTCGGAAAATACAATCGTGATTTTTACTAGTGATAATGGACCGGCTCCCAGTTTTCAATCCGCTCGTGCTGCTTATTTAAGAGGAACGAAGAACAGCCTTTATGAAGGTGGAATTCGTATGCCGTTCCTTATAAAATACCCCAAGAAAATAAAGGCTGGACAAGTGAATAATGAGAGTGTACTGTGTGCAGTCGATTTATATCCCTCTTTATGTGCGATAGCTGGTATTGAAACAGAGAAAGGCTACCGGGGAGACGGACAAAATTATGATAAAGTTCTTCTGGGTAAATCGAAAGCTAAACGTAAAACGGATTTGATGTGGGATTTCGGTAGAAACCAATTCTTTAAAAAACCGGGAAATGAAAACGACAGAAGTCCTCATTTGGCTATACGCAGTGGCAACTGGAAACTATTGATAAATAGCGATGGAAGCGATGCGCAGTTGTACGATATTGAAAAAGACAAATTCGAGAAAAACGATGTGGCACAGTCGCATCCGGAAGTCGTAGCTAAGTTGAGCAAAAAAGTATGTAAATGGTTTGCGGAAAACAAAGACAAAGGAAAAGAGTAATACAGTGAAAAACAAATTATAAACCAATATTAAACTTATG
>NZ_DAWCXD010000166.1:0-9899 GCF_052357945.1 Bacteroides sp.
CGCACTAATTACGCTAATTTTTAACTAATAAATCAAATACTGATTCGCATTATTTTCTTCAATGTTTCCTCTTGTTGTACTTGCTTCAAAATATCTCTTACATACCGTTTCAAGCCTTTTGCTGTTTTATATGGATGATTTATCATCGGGATATTATTACTATTCATATTATTTATCTCCTATCTTTTTTGAGCCGATTTTATAATTAATTGTATTGATTGAGTTGAAAGATTTTGGCTCGTTTTGTCTTCCTCCTCAATTTGGTTGTTTAACCATTTATCCAATTCTTCAGCAAAGAAATACAGATTACGTCCTGACCTGTGGCAAGGTATATTGTCTGTCGCTGATAATTTATAGAGTTTAGATGAACTTAATTTATACCCTTGTTTTTGGATATATCTTAAAGCTTGCTCCTTATTCAGCCACTTTGGTATTTCTTCCCTTTTTTCTATTCTGTTCATCAGAATATTTTTTATCTCCGATATTTCCTGAATCAGATAATCTATCCGTTCCGGCAACGTGTCATAACTTGTTTTTTGATGTTCCATACCTTTTGTTTTTTGTTTCTGGTGCAAAGTTCGCCAACTTTTGAAAGGGCATAAAAAGGCACGTTCAGGCACATTTAGGCACGATTGTATTAGATTAATTATTAATCGGTTACATGTATTATCGAAAAGGAATTATTGATTTTGGCACGTTCAGGCATGAAATATATTTGATTAGTTGGCTACGTTTTGTATTTTTGTCATAAACATCATGTAGTAATATGGCAAAGAAAAGAATACCGATAGACAAAGAGAGGTTTGAAACTTTAAAAAACGAGTTAGTAAGAGTTTCTAATATAGATTTGAGTTCAGATAATGCATACTCTGACTTATGTGATTATATAAAGAAACAGAGCAATACAAATTTTCCTCTCCCAAAATATGAAGACGGAAGCGTTATCCAGCAATCTGAAACTATCAGCGTTGATACATTACGTCGTTATTGGGGAGATAAAGATGCAGACAAGGAAAGAAAGCCGGATGTTGGAAAATTATCTTTCATGGCTCGTGCTTTAGGATATAAGGATTGGGAAACATTCTGCCACGAATACAAACAGACCAATACGGACTTTGACATAGAGAAAGGATTCAATGGAATGGACTATTTCAAGTTTTCACCATTGCTTGAAGGTGAAATCGTCTGTATCGGCTGGTATCCTCAAAAATATTGCAGATTGAAGTTTTTAGGAGAGTACTCTTTTGAGGTCGTTGAATCCTATAGAATGAAAAGTGAGGTTGGACGCAAATTTGAAACTTCCGGTTTTCGTCTCGCCCAAATATCAGACAAGGCTATTTTTCCAGAAGTCTTAATAGAGCCATTATATGAATATCAAGAAGATTTATGGAATGCCATAGAAAACTTTGATATAAAGAATTGCCCTACAGAAATCCTTTTATAAGAAAAGATAAAAGTGAATAAAGTGAGTAAAGTGAACTATATTTTTATAATAGAGCATATTCTTATTTTATAGACCATATAACGATATAAAACTTTATACTTTTTATAAAATATAGTTCACTTTACTCACTTTATTCACTATGTAATATTTTTCTACTTTTATTTATTCTTTCATATTCGAGATATGCTCGTGCTTCTTTATACCGAGTATTAGAGGCAGGAGAAAAGCACGATACAGGAGACGAAAACAGCCTTATTTTTGGTATGGGAAAATAATAATCTTACGTCTATTTGGAAGCGAAAAGGATATGCAGAAAATCGTTTATTCTTGTGAAAAAACTATTGCGTTTCGTGAGTTTCATATCGCCTTCTCCTAAAAGTAGCCACCTTGCATTTATAGACGGAAAAGCAATCAGTATCTTTTGCACAATCCAGACGGTAGGAAGTTCTTTTCTTAATAAAATGTTCATCAGTATAGTAAAAGACAATCCCGTTCTTTGACAAAAATCAGAAACGGAAGGAGATTCTTTTTCGGCAACCTGTTTGATTCTGGCTTGTATGCCACCATTCAGAACATCCCAAAAGGATAAAGGCAAATTGATGTTCTTTATATGAACCGCTTCTTTGAATAACGGTGCAATCTCAAATGGCGAATGTTTGGATATTCCGCATCCTATCTCTGTAACTAAAAAAATATATTCCGGATGTTGTTCCGCATATAGCAGAAAATCATCAATATGTTTTTTAAGATTCTCAATGTGTTTGGAAGGTAGCGCATAGGTCTGCCCCTGTATTCCCACAGCCTGCCCCATAATAGCTCCGAATTTCATCGCTGTTGCTGCGGCATTTCCATTATGTACACCGTTTGAGTTTGAGCCGAACACGAATATTTCATTTGTTTTCAGCTCCGTAATGTTGTAAGGGGTAATTCTGTTATTCATAATTTTAAAATTTTGAGTATAAAAAATCCCCTCATTGCACAAGCAATAAGAGGATTCTATAAGTGTATTACTCTCGGTTATTATCAGTTCAACGAAATAAGATTGATGATTTTGTTCCCATTTTCTGCAACATTATCGATAACAACTTCATCTGTTTCTGTGATAGTTCCTACAACGTTAGCACCGTCCGAATATCTGAAACCGGTGAATGTGATATTAGAACTTTCAGAATTTGCCGAAAGACTTTGTATTTCATAATCCAAAATTTGAAACTGAGATTCTTGATAATCTTTCATTGCTATTTTTGAGAAAGTTGTATTGCTACGGTTGTACCATGCTTTATTTGTGCGAATATCTCCAATATTAATCTGCTTATCAAGTTTTGTACATTTTTCTCCGTCAAACTCATAATATTCATTCAGCAACAGTGTTTTGCGCACATGATTAGGAACAGCAAATTCCCCATACCCAGTGAATTGTTCATCAGATATGGTGCATATTGTTTTTTCTTCTAAGTCATTATTTCCAATAGTCTTATGTTGAATAATCGCATTATTGCGAATGGAATATAAATTACCGTTAAAGATGAATGTATAAGTATCTGAAATCGGATAAATTCTGCCACCCGGACATTTCACACGGCAATTCTGTTGTTGTTCTTGACTACTCCAATACACAACAAAACCATTATCGGTTACAGTGAAATTATTACATATAACTTCATCAGGTAACATTTTCTGCATTGTGAAATCTGAAACATTCAATTTGTATATTTGTCTATATTCTGGATAATTTGAATTAGAAGAAGAAGCAATATAAATATTTCCTTGATTATCCAATATTGTTTTCAATGAACCGTAATACAAATCAATATGTACATCTTTCGGCCATCTGTATAACTTTTCTGTTTGAACATTTACTATTGAGAGATACCTAATACTTTGATTGCTAACAGATATATATTCATCATCAGGGCCGGGTTTATAAAACAAATCAACAATATCTTGTTCAACAGGATTCACCAGAATAATCTTATCACTCAGTTTGACAACCTTACTAATACCAATATTATGGTCTTGACCGTCTTCTCCCTTGATTGACAACTTTACCTCATTGCCTGATAAATCAAGTTTGTAATAAGAGTCGTCCCCTGTTGCTCTTGTTGCGGATGATTTCTGATAAATCATCTTGGCGTCACTCACATTCAAATTCGTAAGGTATTTATAACCTTCTTCATAATTGATATTGCCACTACCGGAACCACCGTCATCACTACATGCAGTAAATAAAGCTACCGCACCTAACATTAATAAAAATTTCTTCATAATTACCAGAATGTCGTTTCTCCCTTAGCCCCAAATCAGAAGAGTTTATAAATGCAGAAAGCGTGAGGCCATTAACTTATTTTATACGACGGGCTCTGGTAAGACCTTGAACTAAAACAAGCAACAGTCCCCACGCCATATACGGATATGACGCGAGAGATGCCAACTTATTCCCGTTCTACAGATAGTTTACCAGACTTCGTCGTAGAGAATCAGTTAAACACTTTCGTGTACCTTAAATTTCTAATATGTCCGCCATGTTGCCATGACGATGCAAAATTAGAAAAAATAAGGCACATCACAAAGTTACATCTCATAAAGAGACTGTTGCAGGTTACAAAATTAGATATTCTTATTCATTCAGCATTTCATCAATGGCGAATTCGTGAAGTTCATGCTCCAGCTCCATTTCTTTAAGCCGTTCTTCTTTCTTCCGAAAATAATCATCACCGAGACCTTTTTCTTCGAGTGTCTTGTCGAATTTATCAAGTATTTCATCTGAAATACATTCTTCATCGTCATCATCGATTGACTCGTCCAATGCGGAAAGCATATCCTCTATTGTGTATTCCTGTTCTTGTGAAGAAGTATTTTCCGTTAATGAAAACTCTGTATCATCCTCACAATCAATATCCGGCCCTAACATATCTATAAGCTCATCGATTGTATAATCTTTGTCTTTAAAAGAATCTTTCGTATTTTCTTCTTTGACAATCGGCTCTTGAACACCGGTTTCCTGTATGCTTTCTTTTTGAGCAGACATTTTAGTCTTTGGTGCTTTCTTTGAAGATTTCTTTTTAGTCTCTACGACTTCGGCAGTCACCGCTTGTTCTTCTTTTACTTTTTTCTTTCGTGCCATAACTTTATTTATTTTTGAATTTAGTAATACTCCGAATACATGAATCATCGGACATTACATATATCCTCTTTTTTGTCGGAATATAAAAGAAAAAGGTATTTTAACTATATTCTTAACCAGAATTAAGCTCTCGCACCGGTAATTTTGCATAAAGAAAGCCCGATTCCCTAATGAATAGAATTACCGGGCAGGAAAGTAAAAAGAGCCCCATATAGGCTATATAGGCTACAAAAACGAGGTCAAAAGGTTAGTGTTCTTAGCACGCTCCTCTTTCTCGAAACTCGCCAGATATGCTTCCGTAGTCCTCAGGTCGGTATGTCCTAAGGATTCACTTATATAAGAGATATTGGCTCCGCTTCGTTTCAATACGGTAGCGTATGAGTGTCTTGCGGTGTATGTGGTGATATTGCCTATACCCAATTCTTCACCTATCAACTTCATACGCTTGTTGATTCGCTTGACAACATCGCGTACAATCGCTTTACGCTCTATAGTCGTTTCATGCCCTTTCATATAAGGAAATATGTAATTATCGGGTAACGGTTTGTTTCCCCACTTGTCAATTATTGTCTGTAATTGGGGAGAAACAACTGCACGTATCTCTTTCCTATTCTTTGTCGTGCGCTCTGTTTTCTGTCTTACAAAACATATTTCATCGTCCACAATATCCGAGAACTTCAATTTCAGCATGTCTGTCGGATTGATACCGTTGCACAAGTAAATGAATATCCAGAGGTCTTTATATCTGTTAGTGGTTTCATTTTCACTCTTATAATCGAAAATGGCCTTCAACTGTTTCTTTGTCAATCCTTTCTTTCTTCCGATACCGGTCTTTATCTCGAACAGACCTTTTCCGAATGGGTATTGCGATTCTTTGATAACTCCGGCTCTCTTGGCTTCATTCATCAAAGTACGGATATTTCTCATGTGCATACCGATTGTAGAAATACTTCTCGTTTTCGACCAAAGTCTTTCGCATTTTTGTAACCATTCAACCGTAACAGTACTAAATGGAATATCTTTGCCGCCGACTTCCTCAACCATTACCAATGTAGTTTGATAGAACTGCATTGTACCGATTCTTTCTTCGTTTTTCAGTTCCTCAATCTTAGCTCGTATGGCACTGTTCAGAGTATCACCGGTAGCCTTTCCTAAACGCAAATTGAGCGTATTAAAAGAGAATGTTCCTTTCTCTGCCAGAGCTTCAACATTCATACGGACTAAAGAAAAACTACTTTCAATGGCTTGTCTGATTTTCTTGCTTTCAGAAGATTTGCTATCCGGGAGTTTGTTCCATTCTTCTTTCGTCATGCAGATACCAATAGAATAATACTTGGGCTTTCTTTGATAATAAACCTTGATTTTAACAGGATATTTGCCTTCTTTGTTGGCAGTACGTGCATCAAGTACCGTAGAGACTACGATACCGTCTTTTGAAAAATTATACATGGTTTTAGTGATTACCCGCAAGCGGAATTGCTTACGATAGTCTATATATCCTCATTTGAATGGAAATATAAACGTTTTGAAACCTTTTGAATATTGGTTTTGAGTAGTTTAGACATTAGTTTCAAACGGTTTAAAACGATAATAGCAAAACATAGTATATATATTAGTCTGTAAATAAGAATTATACGCTTCGCTCATTTCAAGAACATTATTGAGAAGTATCACTAAAAGTCGGAAAAATACAGCTATCGATAAATAGATAATAAAAGTTAAACATTCAAAGCCATTGAATCCGATTCTTCTATTTTAAAGAGTTTGCATTGATTTTCAAATTATGTTTGAAGATTCCGAGCACAAAATAAACATAGAAAATAGAATAAAACTGCATACAAATTGAAGTATATAATAATGTAGATACAATCCCGTTTTTAACTAACTGATTAAACTTTTGCTCACTTTTATTGTTAAAATGTTATATAACAGACTATTTATTTCCGATTATCTGCTTGTTAATCCAAAAATTAGTCTTATTTTTGCACTCAATATGACCTCCCACGCTTCCCATTTGAACAGCGCACCCGGGGAGGTCTTCGAGTTTCTATACATTGAGAAATATGCATGATTGAGGATTTTGAAGAGAAAGTACCCTATACAAAGAGGCCTTTATCAATTAAGACACAAGTTGCAAAACTTGAAAAAAGAGGTTTAATCATAGATGATGAAAATTTAGCTGGTGACTATTTGTCTAACATCAGCTACTATCGTTTACGTGCATATACTTATCCTTTTCAAAATAATACGGATTCAGAAGCTGACCACAGCTTTTTACGAACAGACATTCATTTTAAAGACATCATTGATTTATATTGTTTCGACAGGCGTTTGCGTTCTCTGATATTTAATGCAATCGAAAAAATAGAGGTCGCTCTTCGGACTAAAATCGTTCAAACATATAGTGAAGACACCAAGAATAGCCATTGGTACGAAGATGAATCTTTGTTTAAGGACAATAAACGTATAGTTAATGGTGAGGAGATTTTTGCTTACGACACTCTTTTAGACGACATAACACACGAAATAGACAGAAGCAACGAGGATTTCATCAAACACTATAAAAGTAAGTATTCCAATCCTAATACTCCACCTGCATGGATGACTTTGGAAGTTATCTCTTTTGGTACTCTAAGCCGTTTGTATGAATTATTAAATAAAGATGATAACAAAAAGACTGTAGCCAAACTATTAGGTTTAAACAAGGTTGATATATTGGAAAACTGGATGCATGCACTATCTAATTTACGAAATTGTTGCGCACATCATAGTAGAGTTTGGAACAGGCGTTTTATTGTAAATATCTTGCTTCCAACCAATGCAGACCGTCTGTTCTTGGATAGAGATACTATTGCAAGGACTAAAAGAAACAAGTTATTTGCATATCTATGTTGTATCAAATACATTTTGGATATAATCAGTCCTAATAATGACTTTCATAAGAATCTGAAAGGACTAATAGCAGAAGGCGGTAAATTGTTATTATTAAAAGATATGGGATTCCCTGAAAATTGGAACTATCTTGGTGTTTGGAGAGGATAAATTTCACTTTATACCATTCGCACGTTAATTGCACACAATTTGCACACATCTCAAGAAAATAGAAGAAAACAAGAGATATTATTTGAAAAGGAAATATTATCTTCGGGCTTGGAAATCAAGAGGTATGGACATAAAAAGAAATACAATATAAACGATTGAAAATCAAGTGTTTGCGACTCATAATCTGGAGGTCCCTGGTTCAAGCCCAGGCTGGTCCACTGAAAAATTCCTGCAAGTGCTTCACTTGCAGGAATTTTTCCTTTTTATAGCCATCCTCCAACTAGAATAAAAGATAACTAATTGTTCCCAAACAGGTAAAAACAACAGCAACGGACAAAGCAGAAATGGCGAAGAATAAGCAATAGGGGAATAACACCTATAATATTAAGCTATAGAGTACCCAATATTAAATAATTCCAAAATGTTTCAGCGCTTTACAAAGCCCGTCATTCTCCACCGTATCAGTAACAAAATTGGCTGAAGCCTTGACTATCTCCGATGCATTTCCCATAGCCACTCCGATTCCGGCAACTTTCAACATAGGAATATCATTACCACCATCGCCGCAAGCCATTATTTCCGTCATTCCGATCCCATAATAATCAGCAAATACCGAAAGGCCGGTTGCCTTACTTATCCCTGCCACATTCACGTCAGCAAATAAAGGATGCCAGCGCGACAAGGAAAGATTAGGCAGAAACGGCATCACCTTTTGTTCCATCTCATCATCGATATAAAAACAAAGCTGACAACACTCTTTCTTTTCAAACAGGTCTTCAATGTCTACAACGGCCGGGATAGGGTGTTCCACGATTTTAGCAATCTGTTCGACAGTCGGAGTCAGACGATTGACAAACACACCTTCATCCAATTCAATAGCGACTGCAAAATCAAAGGCCTTTGCTATTTCCATGGCTTTCTTAAAATCATCTTTCGGAATAAGGTGCTTTCTTATCACAGTGCCATCCCGCAAAACACAGTCGGCACCATTCAATGCAATAATTCCGTCATACGGAACATCAGCTATTTCATGAAGGTCGCCTGCCGCTCTACCGGTAGCAATGACTATTCGAATTCCACCGTCATGAATCTTCCTAAGGGCATCAACAGAGGATGGCAACACTTTATGAGTTTCAAAACTTACCAATGTTCCATCCACATCGAGCATGATCGCTTTTATCATAACATTTATATCTTTATTCATTCTTCAACAATTTAGAGAAGCAAATCGACTATCCTTGACTGATAAGTCAGAGCAGTCAATTAAACAGTGACAAAGTTACTGAAAAAATTCCCATAACAAATACAAACCTCCAACACATAAAATAAAAAAGGCAAAAGGAAACGAGATCCTTTTGCCCTATACCTATTGATACCAACTGAAAATTGATAGTAAACGTTTAGCGGAAGTCCTTTAATTCTTCCTGCAATTTCTGACGGGTAAAGAATATGCGGCTCTTTACAGTACCTAACGGAAGATTCAGCTTTTCTGCAATCTCACGGTACTTGAATCCTGAAACATGCATAGCAAACGGAACTCTGTATTCTTTCGGCAGAGCATTGACTACGCGATGCATTTCTTTTAAATCGTAAGCTCTTTCCGTACTTTCAAAACCTGAATCTTGTGGCAGGTTAAGGTGATAGAGGTTTTCAGTCTGATCGACAAATGTCTGATCGCGCACTATTTTGCGGTAATTATTAATAAAGATGTTCCGCATTATAGTATACATCCATCCTTTGAAATTTGTGTCGGGGGTATATTTATCTTCGTTATCCAATGCTTTTAATGAGGTTTCCTGTAACAAATCGTTTGCTTCTTCACGATCGGTTGTCAGTTTATATGCAAAACGGAGTAATTCATCCTGTACTCCTATCAGATCTTTCCTGAAGCTTAAACTTTTCATATACGTTATTTTTAAATTGTGAGTATTCGTTATCATCATTTCGATGTTGCAAGTTTACGCGTTTTCAACAAATGTGGCAGGTGAAGAACAAACATTGTTTAGGGGAAAATCTATCAGTTGATAGAATTTAGGTCATTTCTGATAGTATTTAGGTGGTTTTGAGACTGTCCTTATAGCGAAAATCCCATTTTGAAGTCACACCTGACTCAAAATGGGATAACACAAACAAAACAAACAATATTAGCGATTTTCACAAACAGCTGTCTTTTTCATCTTTAAAAATTCATAAGACTTAATTTAGAATCTGTTACTAAAACATTCTAATTATGGGAACAAAAGTATTATTTTACTGCAAAAAGTAACCTAGAAATTAATAATAGTAATA
>NZ_DAWCXD010000167.1:0-9863 GCF_052357945.1 Bacteroides sp.
CATTTTAACAAGCGAAAAGGTAGAAGATTGTCAACTGCTGATTCGCATTAATAACACATATTTACCATCTAGAGTATTATCAGGGAATTCACCCCGAATCGTAAATTTCTCTTGCCCCAAAAGTAATTGAGCAGAAAATACGATTATAATGAGAAAAAACAGTTTCTCTTTCATATTAATTACACTTTAATTCTATAAAATCATTTTACAGTTATATCAAGCATATTATTTACCCGTCTTTCAATAAAACGAGGAGCATTACGATTAAGACTATCGGTCAACGCTCTTCTCTTTGCCCAATACTCCTCTCTCTTCATTGTATATTCTCGCCACGCTATCAAAATATCCCGATCCGCTTTGGGCATTAAGTCAAGAATACGTAAATATTTAGCATCCACCAATCTTTTATTTAAGTCCTTAACTTCCAAATAACGAGATAACATTACTCGGATAACATCCGGATATTTGGCATATTTCTCAAAGAAAGCCAATTCACCTTTTTCAAAATCCTCAAATGCTGAACCAAAAGAATAAGCTCCTTCAGCTTCCGAAGTCTGCCCCTTTAAACGGATAGTTCTAAAAATTCTATTTACCAGATTTCTCCGTTCAATGACACAAGTATTATAGTCTTTATTAATAGGAGTACCCGATACATTTCCTTCCTCATACCAATTGGTTATATGGATCTGGATATTCCCAGGTTCTATTACAAAAGAAGTCGCACTTGTCTGACCACTGAATGTTGGTCTATCGTAATATATTTGCGCCAAAAAAGGTTTTCGTGTAGTTACCCCTTTATAATAGATTTTTTTATCAGTTACCAATATCTTTACTTCATCGTCAGATGCTTTCCATTTACGTTTGTACTCATCAGGAAGAAAAGACTTATCTGTCAGTATTATATATTTTCCGTCTAGCGAATTATCTGGAAATTCACCTTGAATCGTGTATTTCTCTTGTCCGTAAAATAGTTGGGCTATAGATACAAACATTAATATGAATAGATATTTTCTCATGATAATAATTTAAGTGCTACAGAGACTCCGCTTCTTCGCTTCACATATTTAATTCTCCTAAAAAATTAACACTCTTCCCCTGCTGCAAGGTAACATAAATGCTCGCACTTCCATTGGGATACACCTTAATATAAAAGTTACAATCACCTATTGCTGCATCTACTGAAAACTTGATGTGAGCATTTTTCTTTTTATCTATATCCATTGCATATTTTTTCAAAGGAGCTTGAAAGAAAAGTTCAGCTCCTCTCCTACCGTATGGTATATCAACTTGGCCGAGATAAAGAAGAGTAGAAAAGACAGAATCATTTCTAATTTCAATCGAATTATCTGCCCCATCCAATAGTATGGGATCTCTATCCGGATGTATATAAGTATCCACGTCGATCCTATAGTTTTTTGATGCAATGATATTTCTGACAACTTCCACCTTTTGCTTTTTTTGTTCTTTTTTGTTTTGGGCAAAAAGAATAGGGATTCCTACCAGCATTGTCAAAAATAGGACAAAAATTTGTTTTTTTGCTTTCATATTAAATTATAACTTAAACATGAATGTATTACAATTTAAAAACTTAATGATATGCCGTAATAGGACACGTACCATTGCTACTCTCACAATTGCTTATTCCGGTTTGCAAATAATCATCAACCTCTTGGGTACATTGATCACATTCCTTTCTATACTGTTCTTCTAGTATTGCAACTTGAGTCCAAGATACAAAAGGTATATCCATTACTTTTATATCATAATCATTAAGACAATCCTCTGTTCTCCACTCTGCTATTTCAGAAAAGGCTGCAATACAATTCCGGATCGCCTCCTCATCTTTTTCAGCACGAGTGATAACAACTTGACGCATTTTACGCTTTTGTCGAGCCCTCATTAATTCCAATCTGGTGAAATCTGTCCCTTCATAAACTTTCCTAGCAAAATTGGAGATCCGATCTAAACTGGCGTAATAATCGTATCCTAGCAATTTATTCCATTGTATTTTCGCTTCTGCACGAGTTTCCATATTAAGTAAATCTTTTCTAAGTTGCTGATACTGTTCCATTTCTTCTCTCGAGAATTTGGAAATGGCATTTTGCTTTTTTCTCAAACTCCTTCTGATTTCTTTTTCCAAATTCTGATGTGCTTCCGAAGTAATAAAGAGATCGGCAGCAGTCAAATCTTCTGCCTGTCGAGGGTAATCATCAGTATCATTCGCCTGACAACTAAACACAGAAATACTAATTAGAAAAACTAATCCAACCACAATAAAGCCTAAATTCAATTTTTTCATAAGAACTACTTTTAGAGATTAATAATATTGAATATCTTTTTCAAGGCGATGCCCAATTATTAGTAGATAATCGTTTGGCTCATTTCCAGTTCTGTCTATATCACATAAGATAAGGAGCTGTATTTTTCCATAATATTAGTACGAAGAAAAGTTTATCGTTCTTGTTGTAACAAAGGACGACATTTATAAATTGGAATACAAATTTCAACCGTATACAAATGCGTATACACAGCCAATGTATACGCATTTAAATATGTTTTTTAAAGAAAGATCATTCCAAACGCAATGATTTAATAAAATCAGTAATAGATTCACAAGAAACATGCATTTTCTTTTTCAATCTACTACGGCGTATTCGAAAAGAACTTCCTAGAATATGGAATAACTCTGAAATCTGCGCATTACTAAAATCGATACGTAACAAAAGAATGATATGTATATCATCTTCAGAAAGTATAGGATAATAATGCCTCAATTTATAGATAAAACCATCCTGATGAAGATTTATCCAGAATTCTAATTTATTCCAATCACAATCACTTATTGCGGATAAAGATGTAACATAGATTTGTACGTCATAGACAGTATTCCATTCTTCTTCATTCATAGCTGGATTTTTATCTATCACAATTATACCCTATTTCACCAATTCACCATTGATATAAAGGTTCTTGAAAGTTACATCTTTCGCCCCTTTAATATCATTTGCTCCTTTGGCTACATTATTAAAATGAGAATCCTCTACACTGATGTTATATACATGTTTATCATCCTCCAGCCCTATAATAAGCACACCCAATTTACTCTTCTCACAAGTCACATTTTTCAAATGCACATTACGGACAATCGGGTCAAACCCTCTCTTACATTTCTCCCGGTTCTCGTATTGCAGATTGATGCGAAGCACAGCTTCACGACATTGTCCTACCGTTACATTACGAACAAATACATTTTCTATAAGTCCTCCACGGCAAGTACTCGTCTTAATACGAATGACACGATCCAGATTCGGGCTATCCATCCGGCAGTCTTCTACAAACAAGTTACGATAACCACCGGAAATCTCACTGCCGATCACTACTCCTCCATGTCCATTTCTCATCATGCAACCACGTACGATAATGTTCTCACTGGGAATATTCCATTTACGTCCGTCTTCATTACGTCCTGATTTAATGGCAATACAATCATCACCCGTGTCAAATGTACAATTCTCAATCAACACATTCTTACAAGATTCAGGATCACATCCGTCTCCGTTAGGTCCACGATTGAAAACAGTTACTCCGCTAACAATCAAGCTCTCGCAGAAAAGAGGATGAATCACCCAGAATGGAGAGTTTAACAAAGTAACACCTTCAATCAAGATTGTGTGACAGGAATGTAAGTTCAATAGCTGCGGACGCATGCCATCTTCCGGCTTCATCAGACGCTTGTAAACAGGAGTAGATGTTTCACCATACATCAACAGACGTTCACGACCTCCATTGCGTTGAGCCACCATGCCTTCTTTCCAACCATACTTTACGGCTCCACACATCGGCCACCAAGTTTCCATGCTACCTTGTCCGTCAATAATACCTTTTCCGGTTATGGCAATATTGCTTTCACCATAAGCATAAATCAAAGGGTGAGCATTATAGCAATCAATTCCTTCCCAACGGGTTAAAACAGCAGGAAAATAAAGGCTTTGATCTGTAGAGAATTTCAAAACAGCTCCCTCTTCGAGATGGAAATTCACATTGCTCTTTAGAGTAATAGGTCCGGTATAAAAAGTGCCTTTAGGAACAATTACTGTGCCACCTCCTGACAGACTGCACTGTAGAATAGCCTGATTAATGGCTTCATGGCAAGGATTAGCCTCATCATCCGTTTTTGCTCCAAAATCAGTTATAGGAAATGTTCGTTTCGGAAAAGAGGTCCGTTTAATCTGTTTTTCGATACGGGCGCTTTCTTTAAATGCTTTATCAAAATCAACAGTATTCGCAGATGTTACCTCTGCCACAAAAAGCAACATCAGTAGTAAATTAATAGTTCTTCTCATCATAATTCTTATCCTTTTATTAATATGTTATTTTTATTTTATTGCAATGTAACTCCCATCAGACCGATAACAACATCGTTTGAAAGTGTTTCCAACGTCAGATGACTTAACTCTTTGGAAGGATTCAGAGGCATGTCCAAAAGTACACCTGCTCCTCCCTCGATGGAACGTCCATAAACACCCTTTATACCTAAGTCCTTTCCCAAGTCATTGCTAACCAAACCCGTCTTAAAATGAATGCGATAAGGACGGGGAGAAACAACGGTGAATGCTTGACCATCAACATAGAAATCCTGCTCAATAGGACACCAGTTATCCGGATTCACTAATTCCAATACATCAGAAGTCCCATCCGTATAGAATACACAAATGATACCATTAGCAATGCGACACTGCATGTGGTTGGTACTGCCTGCCATCATCAAATAGGCATGGGAAGCCCGACCGGAAAGCGGAATACTCAAACTGTCCGGATAATTATCCCACAACGAAGTAAAAGCAATATTGCTTCCTTGAGCCAATGTTCGGAATGGCACACCCAGTTTGGTAGTCAACATCTCATCACGTACCAAGGCACGCAAACCTGTATCATCAATATCAGCAGTTAATTTGGGATGGCACCACTCGCCAATGCCCTGAACAGGAAGTTGTAAAGTGGTATAAGGCGAACGGGGTGTCAGATACTCATTCCGGAAAATATCAGTCACATTCGCATTGAACAAAGAATCCATATTCATCACCCGGCACTCTGACGTATTTACCTGTGAGAAAGGAAGAATGACCGGTGATTTTTCCGATTTTGTAATCTGTACGTTTACAGGCTGCCACCATTCCATCTGTCCTTGTTTCATGCGAACAAAGAATGTATGATGCCCCAAATGATCATTGACCTTACTTCTTATAGAAGTATCACTAACATTCGGTTGTATCAGCACTCCCTGCGGATCATATATTTCACCGAATACCGCCCCTAAAATGGATGGAATACGGATCTCCGCTAAAGCCTCCGCCTGTATTTCAGGCAGAACCGGATTCAGACTGTTTCCTTCCCACACAATTTCGACAATTGCTTTTTTGGCAGAAGAAGCAGGAATAACAACCACCGGATAACCGGAAGCAGCTTCCGCAAAGCTCCAGTCAACTTCTTTCCCATTTACTTTCACAGAATGAATCCTTTCTCTTCCGACATTCACTTGTAATGTCAATGCCAAAGGTGCCTTAAAACGTTGCTCTATCCGGTAAATATCTGTATCTTTCTCCCTGACAAAGTGATAGGTTATGTCAGGCAAAGAAATAGAAGCTTTTGACCATCCTGCGGGAAATCCCGGACGAATCACCATCTTCCCGTTCAATACATCGGGTAAAATGCCATACAATCCTTGTACCAGTAATCGGGAAGCTACCCCTATCGGATCTCCAAAGTCACGATAACACTCTCCACGGGCAGCATCATAAAAGCTGACTTGCCCCAAATTTCCGGGACTGTTACCTAAGTACATACCATCCAGAAATGAACTTTTCATCAATCGATATGCTTCCTCCGGACGTCCTGCCTGGAAATAGGCCAAAGCTGTATGCATCACCTCTGCGAAAGCCACATTATTGATACTCCAGGAATAAGGTAACCAATTGGTAGTGGCAATCGTTGCATACCCCTCTTCCAGTCCATCGGCATACACGGGGATATGTGGTATTTCCGTATCAACATACCGTGTAGCCTGATATGCTTGAAAAGGATCGGCAACGTCGCTATCGAGTGCATGGTATATAGTCCATAATCCCGGACTTTCGTGAAGCCGGTGATGTCCCATAAAATCCTGATATTCCGCCCAACAACCTTTGCCCTGCATCCAAAGACGCTTATTCATCGCTTTCAATATTTGCTCGGCTTCGTTCTGATAAGGTGAAGGATCTTCGCCTATCAAAGAAGCAAGAAAAGCTGCCATTTTATTGGCACGGTAGTTATAAGCCGACGAATGGGTAACTGCGCCACTGTTGTAGTAAAGCGCATCACTTGCCCAAATACAAGCGTATGCATCATATAAACCATCATTGTCCGGATCATAATTTAATTTTTCCCAAGCTAGATGGCGGGTAATCACAGGCCACATTTTGCGGACATACGCAGTATCTCCCGTCCAGTTGAAGTGCCATAACAATTCATCCATGTAACAAAGATTCATGTCATAGTGGTGCATCTGGTTGTTACGTCCAGGGTTCCGGCAAATATACCCATTACTATATTGAGGAGTTCCCCAACGTTTTTCCGAACGCGCCAGATTCATTGTAGAATCTTGTGCCGGATGAGGTATTGTATTCGGGACATCAGTCACCTGACTGGCTGCATAAGCATCAAAATGAGTTCGTGCCCGGTCATGCCAACCTAAGGCATCACCAGTATATCCGGCTCTCCACCCACTTAACGGCATACGCCAGCCAATAGCACCGTGCAACCAAACCTGTCCGTCCCAAATTCCATCGGCAGCTGCGACCAATGCACCACCCAACGTGTTCAAATAAGGGTCCGGCGTTTCTATCTTCAAATGAGAAGCCAATACCAAAGAGGCTGCCTCCGCTTGTTGATAAAGTTTACGGACATTATAGCCTTCGGAAACCTCCCCACGTACCAAGTATACTTCTTTCTGCAAAGAAAGTTCACCTGTGACAAGGTCAGTCGCTTCGGCAGGAAGTTCGAAGCAATCAGCCGGGTCTACCCCCATATCTCCATTACGACTCAAACGTTTTCCGGTAGCTCCCCCATGTTGCCAACGAAGTATAGCTCCTTTAGGCATATTCGAAGGAGAAAAACGCCAAATAGCTCCATCCATATCGGCTAATGCCAATACAGAAATACGCAGTTCTCCTTTTCCCCAAGACGGGTCTGTCAAATAATAGGTACGTTTTCCAGCCGAATAACGGGATTCACAATGCCCGGTGCAGTCAAGCGCCAATTCTGTTCCGTCACGAAGAATGACTTTGAAACTTATATTTCCTCCGCGTCCGTTATTATAAAAAGCAAAAACCGGCCGGTCACTTGTTTCTACCCGGAAGGGACTGTGACTACCGTACAAAGCACGGGTATACCGATTCTTACCATTGACACAAACAAACTCATCACCATCGGGACGATATTGCAACGTCCTTTTTGTACCTCGCAGATGTTCATTCAAGGAGATGGATTCTTTAAAGTCACCGATCTGCTTTGCCTCTCTTTGAGCATTTAATGGCATCACCGACAACATCAAGAGGCAACAAACAGTCAGCTTTCCTTTTAAAATAAAATTCAAATGAAAATAACTCATATTTTTTGTGTTTGATTATGGTAATGGCTTCAATCCTTCCCAACGGACATTCCAAGTTCCATCTTTCGGAAATCCCGGATTAGTCTCCGTACATCCGTCCCAACCGGCACACATCATCGCAATAGCAGTCAGCAAGCCGCCATTACCCGGTAAATAAATACGTAAACGACCGTCCTGATAATTATGACCATTCGGCAAGTATGTGTTTGTGCGTTTATCCATCAGTAAAGCTCCGACGGCCTTTTCCGGTTCACCCAAACGGGCAGCATTCATAGCCGTCATCGGATAATCCCATCCCCAGGTTTTACCCCAATTCCAGTTATCCCAAATCCAGTGCAATGTATTTTTCATATAATCTTCCCGGATAAGTTTATTCATCGGAAGAATACCGACTGCCCCTAATACTGCCATGTGGTCGGAAGTATAACGAATATCTTTATAAGTATCTATGGCTGTTTCAGCAGCCAGATAAAGTCCTTCATTATTAGATGCTAAAGGGGAAAGTTTGTCGATCATTTCATCCCATTCCAGACTACGTTGCTGTCCCATACGTTCACGCCATTGTTGAGCGGTCTGCATGGCAAAATGCCAGTAAGAAAGTTCAAAAGGAGGATTAATTGTTTCTGCAGCACGCAACGTTTCTTGTGCAGGAATGGCACCTTTCAATACGTAACGTCCTTCCAGTTCATCGTATGTAGCAAAAGAGTACATAAATTCTGCAGTCTCCTGTACCAAACGATTATATTTCTCCAATACTTCTTTAGTCGGATCAGCACGATAAAGTAATTCTGCCAAATAAATTAAATGAGGTTGTTGCCAAATCAGAAAACTTCCTACTTTGGAAGGGGCTTCCGTTCCTGAAGGATCGGTCATTTTCATCCAGCGAACACCATCAAACCCTTGTCTTTGGGCTATTTGACGCGCTATCGGTTCAACCTTTTCATACCAACCTAATGTACGGTCAAGTAAGTTGCTACGATTCCAAAGAGCAAATTGAGCTTCGTGCCACCAGATCATTTCAAGATGGAATTTGCCAAACCACGAATTATAGGTAAGCCCCGTCTCTTGCGGAGGAGTAGTACCTGCGCTCTGAATTGCAAGCAAATATTG
This sequence comes from Bacteroides sp., assembly GCF_052357945.1. Classification (GTDB taxonomy): domain Bacteria; phylum Bacteroidota; class Bacteroidia; order Bacteroidales; family Bacteroidaceae; genus Bacteroides. The sequence goes on from NZ_DAWCXD010000167.1 coordinate 8,756, forward strand.
GCTAAGTACCACACGTCGTTCCAGTTCTTTTGCCCGTGGGTCCGTACATGCCGAAAAGTCAACAGCTGCGCCTTCCTTCCAAAACGAATTCCAATAGTTTTTTGCTTCTTCTTGAGTTTGTGCTACAGTAACAGGCTGCGTTGAAGGAGCTGTACTAGTAAAAGCACATGTAAAAGCTAAATGATCGTCCATCGGAGTCAGGACAAAATAATGTTTTGCTTTCTCATTGAAAGTAGCCTTCCCTTCCCAATACAAAGTTACGAAATACTCTGTGCTATCTAAAGTATGTTTCAAAACTGCGGAAGATTCATTTTGAGTAACAATAGTCGTTGTATGTTTATCAACGGCTTCCCAATTACATGCATCATCACAATGAGCGCCCGTAGGATACGGAAAGCGAAAACAAATCCCGGTATGCGCCTTAGAGGTAATATTTGCAGCAATCATATCATTAGAAGGATGGCAGGCTGTCTCCACTTGATAATCTTCACCGTTTAATTTAAACCGACTTTCGATCTTTCCATCCCACAAGCAAAGTTTCTGATGAACATCAGTTACCTGTTCAATATCCGTACCTTCCTCCACGTCAAAACCAACAATTCCTAAATGAAGACGATGCGGATTGACACGAAACCAATTAGCGGCATCCTGTTGTCTGCCTTCTTCTTTGAATTGAGTAGCGTAAAGTTCTTTCTTTCCCCTGCCAAAATCGTATTCTTTCAGAGTTTCTTCCGAAGTAAGCCGGTCCGGATTGGCGAAGCTATGCCAGCCCCACTGGCTCTGCGTTCCCAATGGAACTCCTTTTTTATAATTGTCCGGAAACGTCTGTAATCCGGTTATGTCTACCGTATAAGCAAACTCTCCATTTCCTACAGAAAGTGAAGCCAATGAATCGAATGCCGTCACAACAGGACTATTCCTTTCTACTAATGCCTCGCGATCAATTATCGGCTGATTTCCATCTCCGCAAGCTGTCCAAATAAAAAGTGCTGCAATAGATACTGCGAATGTTTTCATTATTCTTTATTATTGTTATTTACAAAAGTATTTATTTTTGAAACAAATGACGCGGATTCTCATTCAAAAACCCGCGTCACTCCACCCTAAT
>NZ_DAWCXD010000168.1:0-9771 GCF_052357945.1 Bacteroides sp.
ATTTTTCGGCCTGACGATGGACCAGGACAGATAAATGATGATAAGTCATACTCTTAGTATTAGTAAATATGGTACAAAGGTATTGGTTTTACTTCATTTAGGCAACATTAATCCAAGAGTTTTGCAACGAACATTATGAATCAAACATCTGGCAACAAAAAACAAACGGTTATAAACCAAACTATGCCAGCAAAGTATACTTCATCTTTACCGGCATAGTATAAATTACACTCTACTGTAAATTAGGAAAAATAATCATATTCCCTAACTCCTATCGATACAATCGTATTTCAGCACATGATGCATTCACAGACTCACCATTAGAGAAATTATCCAGTACATGCACTGTCAGATATCGCAGTTTTACAGGCGAATAAAAAGCTATTTCCCAAGGAGTATGATCAGAAGGCATCCCTGTTGTGCATGTCGCTATACCTATGCGCGTCAAATTATCCGGATCATCCCCACCTAATAATTCCACTTTTGAATAATCCAAATTCCATGCTCCCCAATAACCAGCAGGAGTAATTGAAAGCCCTATAATTTCCTGAGGCTCATGCATATGAAATGGTATTTTAGCATTTGGATAGCCAATATAACTCATTAGGAATGTGTTCATGTCATCATCACTTAAATCTTGTGTAGGAAGGCCATATCCTCCAATCACATCATAAGAAGTAACATCAATCATTGTTTTACCTTTCAAACTGCCATTCACATCTATATTCGTGATTTCCTTATTCACTTTCCATAAATATGTACTATAATTTTCACTTATCTCAACTGCATCAGTAGTTACCAAAGACAAAGCCACCATTCCACTCTCAGCAAGTTCCTTAAGTGAACCAGATTCCTCATCAAGCGTGAAGGATATCATCTCCCCACTTTCAAGTTCTCCCTTTTTGATGGTAACCGTTTGATTCAGAAAGGAGATTGCGTCTTCTCCCAACCATGTTACGTCATCCTCTCCAGCATCCGATACCGAATTCTCCACTTTCATCGAAAAAAACAAATCCTGGGGAGCAGCATTGGTCAATTGCACCCGGAGATCCACCTGTTCGGAACCCGCAATCAAATCCCCTCCGTTTCCTGTCTGCACAACTGTAGATTCCATATAATTCTTGGGATAAAAACAACGGTTGTCAATAAATGCTTTGACAATGTCACCACTGTTTCCTTCCGGGAAAAGAGTGCTTCCCACTTCCCGTTCACTTTCACATGCAACAAACCACAATGGCAAAAGCAATACCATCGAAGTTATGATATTCTTCTTTATTGATTTCATGATATTTCAGTTATAATACATTATTTAATTGTTAGCATTGAGGCGAATATTATCTCTCCATTCAACAGGATCATTACACCATGCCTCATTTCCATTTCCTGTAGCATCGGTAAACCTGTCACCTTTTCCTTCATTGAATTTAAAATAAGCAAACAATGCATTGGAATGAGGATCGGTCGCATACAAGTTGTTGGCTATTTCCCGCTGAGATAAAGCCCGCTTCCATAAGCGGAATTCGCTCATCTGAACATCTGCTTTCAAATATTCGGCATTTCCAATTTTACATTTCGTTTTACTGAGATTGGTCACTTTACCCGGTACATCTATCGAATTATCCAATTTTCCGTCAACATACAGATACAACTTGCTGCTTGTACACACCCAAGCTATCTGATACCATTTATTCTCTTCAAACAACGTTGCACTGTTCATCTGTAAGCCCTGAGTCTTTATCTGCAAACGATTTCCTTCAATGGGGGCATCACCAAAACGAGTATAAATCTGCCCATCCGATTCGCCCAAACTGCTTGAACCATCAAAAAGGGCCTGATTATTCAATTCCCCAACCTTCTTCCCAAGTTTGCTCATATTGACACAGAACTCTAAAGTCCATTCACTTAAAGATAAATCTTCAACCAAACTGAAAGTAGCATTATGTCTAGAGTTGAAAACCGGGACTGAAGTCACAATGGCCGGATCAAGTAAATAAAGTATAGTACTTCCAGGTTTCAAGACCTCTGCCGCGCCATCTTTACTCTGAAGTGTCAAAGCAATGGCATATTTATTTCCGCTATCTTTCATTTCCTGCGTCAAGGGAAGAATTTCCAATCCTGACGATTCCGAAAGAACCTCCCCCTGCTTTATCACAGCCTCTTTCCCCTTAAAATTATACTGTTCGGCAGGAAGAAATTTATAGGATGTATAATTAACTTCATTATACTTTGCCAATAATTCAGCATCTTCCACAAACTCAAAGTTATAGTCTTTCTCTGCCGGATCGGAAAGACGCACATTCAAATTGGCTGTCACCAAATCTTGATCAATAAACACTTTTAATGCAGTATTCGGATTCGTACCAGTTTGTGAAATATAGGCCTGATTATGTAACACCGAATATTCGGCATTATCACAACCGACAAACAGACATGTAAAGAATAATAGTCCGATTATATTTTGTTTTAATAAATATCTGTTCATTTTTTATTCGTTTTTATTTACTTAATACTTGGATTCTGAATTTGTATGGCTTTACGCAACGCCGGATAAGTTTCGCTCCCTTGTGCATTCACTTTATATTCATATTCCATATGGTAAGTTCCTACACCTCCTTTGCGATATTGTATGCCACCAACCGACGGATTCCAATAAGCAAAACCACTAAGTGAATTTATCTCCGTGCCGTCAGGAAGTATAAAAGCTGCCCCACCAGTCTTGGCATGATCCTCAAAATTCTCACAGATAATAATCTTTTCCGCAATCTCTCCAGCTGTCGCCACATCTTTGAAGTGGGCATACTGTTTGTCGAAGCGAGCATCCAGCCGACTGTTGTCTTGCTTATAATAAGTTGTATACGTTTGCAGAATCAGATAATCAAAATGGTGAAATAGCTCAGCAGGCAATGCATCCGGTTCACCATCCACAACCAGCATTTTTCCCGTACCAGACTTCGGACCGACTCTCTTCGACATCGTTTCCACAAACTTCGCGATTACTTGACCGTTATTTTGCCAAAGTTCCTTATTGGTAGGAAACGGATGCTGTACATTCGGTTCAGCATCGAAATCGAACCCATCATAATTATACTTTTCAATCGTATCACACAAGGCGTTCGCATATTTCTCCACTGCAACCAACCGATTCTCCAGTGAATAGTCCCACCCCCAGAACTTATGTCTCCAGTCTTCTATAGATGTACCATTGTCTACTTCCTCCTGTGGCATCGGCGGTGTAATCTGGTCGCCAATATCAAGCACCAGGAAACAGAACAATACTTTCGTTCCCTTTTTTTCTTGCACATAACGTAAATCTTCCATCATAGCAGGTGACGGATTCTTCCAGTTTCCCCACAATGACACAAAATCTACACTATCCGGCAATCCTTTTAAGGAATTCTCATAAGAAGCACCGGTTCCCGTCCAGTTACCATACCATCCGAACGCAACCGGATGGTCAGTCTTTTTATATTCACGCAGACGGGCATAATAAGCCTCATCCTTATTAGATATAGTCAGATTCGCAGGATCTTTAATTTCCGTATCCAACCAATCATCACAGGCCGTCAAAGCAAATGATATTCCTAAAATTCCAAAGAAATATTTATATAATCGTTTCATTTTTATATTTTTTACATTTAGATTTCTTACTTGTTACCGCCATTTTGCCACCACATCCTTGCAGCATAATCATCTTTCCCGCCTAGCATTTCAACAGCTTTCCGATAATTTTCCTGATTATTGCCATTCATCTCTCTCGGATCAAACGGAATACGATTCGGCACATCCAGATCGTATCCATTGGTGGACTGAGCCACAGGAAATACGCAAGGATAACCGGTACGACGTATTTCATTCCATCCTTCCTGACCATCAGGAAACAAAGCAATCCATTTCTGTACAATCAGCCTTTCCATTTTTCTTTCGGGGGAATCATTATCATCCCACTTCACCGTGATTGTACTGACAGGTGCATGATTGCCTCCATATCCATCCGCAGCATCATAATAATACTCTTGTGTCTTTTCCGAATTTTCCAAGTAGTAATATGCCTGGCCGGCCACCCCCCATTGTTCAAACGACAAACGAACCGCCTGATTATAAAGCTCACCGGGAGTTCCTCCCATATCCCAACCTAACATCGCACCTTCAGCCCGGCAGAATGTCATCTCGGCAGCCGTCATCCACATTCCCCTTGAGTCTTCCTCAATATTGGCAGCAGAATATTTTTTCATAGCAAGGTCCTTATTGGTCACGTTGGCACCAGCACGGCAACCCACAACCGAACGTCTACCATATTCTTCCGTATTTTTAAAATACTGATAAATACGCGGGTCGCCAAAACCATTCATATAACTTTCCAAATCGGCACAGGCACGACTATCTCCCCAGTCGACAGAAGTCTTATACTGTCCATTGGGAATATATGTTATAGCGCAATTGTCCTCGTTCTGTTCAATAACTCCCGCTTTATATGCTTCCACAGCAATTCGCTGAGCTTCATCCTGATTAACAAATCGCATGCGGATGGCCATACGCAACTTCAACGAGTTTGCAAATCTACACCATTGATTCATTTTACCTCCATACACCTTATCCGCATCCGCTTTCAAAACCAATCCCGGATTCGTCTCCACCAAAGGAGTTATGATGGAAATTGCTTTATCCAGAGTCTCTATGAGATGGCTATACACTTTCTCTTGAGAAGAATAAGCATTGGCATCTTCTTCCACCCCAATAGGAAGAGGACCGTATGTATCAGTAAAACGCAACATTAACTGCGCACGTAAAATTAATGCCAATGCATACATGGGGCCCTCTTCTTGTGTGAGGACAGCCACAGCATTAAATGAAGACGTCGCTTTGGCAAACACGTCCCGCCACGGTACGATTTTCCAATCGTCCGATGCATTAAAACAAGTATAATTCTTCACCGAAAAATCCGGCTTCACATAAGTCATGTAACGCCCCAAATAATTACCAATGAGATCTTCCGTATTTTGATAAGTATTCTCCTGTTCAGGAAAAGCAAAGTTCTGTAACTCTGTGATAAAAGAGGAAACCGCATAGTCGTCTCGTCCAAGCTCTTCCAACGAAGTCTCATGTCCTGGACGGTTAGCATCCTCAAACCCCGCAGTACAAGAGGTAATCCCGAATAGAACAAATGAACCGATCAACCAACTTCTCACTATATTTATTTTCTTCATCATCTTTCTTTTTTTTAAGTTAATATCAAAGTTTCAATTTGATGTTGAATCCCAGGGTACGCAAACTTGGTTGCATAAAATAATCAAACCCTTGATAATAAGTCCCTGTTGACGCAGTTGATTCCGGATCAAACGGAGCCTTCCTGTATATCATAAACAGATTATTGGCAGTCACTCCCAAGGTCAGTTCTTTACTCTTCAACCATTTTCTAGGTAAAGTATAGCTAATATGAGCTTCCTGTAAACGTACATTGGTCGCACTGTAAATATATTCGGACCATATAGGGGTGTCTCCACCTACTACCGCATAATATCCTTCGGCGGAGATTTTTCCGGTATTTACTGCTATACCACCATTATTTCGTGCTTCAGCACTCACCGCTGAAACGCCATACTCATCCAGAATAGCCTGTGTCTGTGACATACATATACCTCCCAGGCGCGCAGTCAGGACAAATCCCAGATTCACACCTTTCCATGAAAAATCATTTGAAAAACCAAGATTACCTTTAGGCAATACCGAACCCCGGTATTGTGGATTGGACAAGTTGGTCTGCATCACATTCCCGTTGGAATCAAGAGCGATATTCCCTTCAGCATCACGTTTAAAGTCAGTATATGTATAAATATCGCCCATACCGCCACCTTTTTTCAGGACTACTCCGCAACCACTAAGTCCTGCCTGCCTTACCACCTCATTAGGATTCTCCAACAGTTCTACTATTTTGTTACGATTCATACTGTAAGCCAATGAAGAGCTCCATGTAAAATCCACCCAGGATTTAGTATATCCCACCGATAATTCCAATCCACGATTCCTGATATTACCAGTTTGAATATATTCCTTATTAAAACCTGCAGCTCCAGACGTAACATCCCGCAACAATGTCTGTTTGCGTGTATTGGATTGGTAAACAGTCAAGTCAACAGACAAAGCATTTCCAAAAAAGCGTGCAGTGACACCTGCCTCCCATGAATCCGTACGTTCCGGATAAAATTTCTTCGGAAATTTGTAAGTTACTGTTTTATAAGTTCCCAAAGCGGGATTATATTCATACCTCCATGCCGATGACAGATTAGGCTCAATGGCCGAACCGACAGACGCCCACGAAGCACGTACTTTCAAATAATTAATCATTTGTGGCATCTTCGCCATTTCCGAAACAACCGCAGATACCCCTACAGAAGGATAGAAGAATGATGTTTGTGCGGTTCCATGCAAAGCTGAGTCCCAATCATTACGACCGGTCAGAGTCAAGTAAAGCATACTTCTATACCCCAACTCGGCACTGATAAACATTGAATTGATATAATGTTTGTAGCTCTCAAAAATAGGACGATTGTCATTGGTTGCGTTTCCATAATCTATAGCATTCGGCGTAAACACATTAGAAGGAGCTTTCAGACCTCCCTGAAAACCGGTAACATCATATTTCAAACGGGAAAATGAAGCACCCATATTAGAAGAAATGCTAAAATTCTCTCCTAATGTCTTATTGATATTAAGCATCAAGTCTCCATACAATGTCTGATCATTAATCTTATCATAGCCATAAAAACCGTAATCGGAAGGTGCAAACAACTTTAATGTAGAGGCATACCGTTTATCTTCCTGCTTAGTGGCAGCATCATCCCAGCGCAAACGCCCGGTAACATTCAGCCAGTCTAATATTTCATATTTCAGGCTGGCACTCACCATATAACGATTCCGGTCATTAGTGCGATTCATACGGTTTGCCACCCAATAAGGATTCTGCATCTTAAGAGCATCTCCATAGTTCCAATTTTGCACATATATCTTACGAACAGGATCATATACCTCAAATGTACGGATTGCATCAAAACTTTCTCCCCTCGGGAAAAGATAAAGAGAAGTCAAAGGGTTAAACCACTGACCTTGAGCCATCAGATTTTTATCTTTCTCACGAATATAATTAAAGTTAAAATCACAAGTCATCTTATCATTCAAGAATGAGGTGGTATTACGAAACGTAAAATTATACCGATCATATGAGTTATTAGGAATAATCCCTTGTGCATTCGTCGTACCCACAGAAAGATATGTCTGATTCTTGCTAGTACCTGCTGTCAGTGAAATATTGTTTTGAATATTAGTACCCGTATTAAAGAAATCAGCCGGTTCATAAGTACCGAATTCCGAAGCAGCTTTATCTCCCCAAGTTTTTATCTCCCCCGGACGATTCACATATTGGTCCTGAAACTTTGGCATTACAAATGGATTGGCAAACTGTGAACTATTAGAAATTGTGACGGACACTTTTCCTTCTTGCCCCTTCTTAGTAGTAATCATAACCACTCCCTGAGCAGCAGCCGAACCGTAAAGAGCGGCAGCAGCCGGTCCGCTAAGCACCGAAATAGACTCGATATCTTCCGGATTGACATCCGCAATACTTTCTGTCCCCGGCTGATTCGCATACATCATTGCATCCCCCTTCAATTCTCCTTGGCTTCTACCAGTCACAGGAATACCATCAATAACATAAAGAGCCTGATTACTTTGGCTGATAGACTTCGGACCACGCATCACCACACGGGCAGCGCCGCCCATACCAGCCGAGGAAGCATTGATATTCACTCCCGCAACCTTACCGGACAATGAATTCATGAAATTGGCACTCTTCACAGTAGTGACAGCATCATTGCCCACTTTCTGAACATTATAACTTAATGCTTTCTCTGAACGTTTAATTCCTAAAGCCGTAACGACCACTTCTCCCAGTTCCTGCGCTCCGTCCTCCAAAACTATATTGACAATATTTTCTGTAGCATGAGTCTCTTTTGCCTGATAACCTACGTATGAAAAAACAAGAACAGGCGTTGCAGTCTTAGTTGTTATTTTATAATTGCCATCCAAATCGGTCACCGCACCGTTAGTTGTTCCTTTTTCAATCACTGTAACTCCGATTAACGGTTCTCCTTTCGCATCTACAACATTGCCGGATATATTTCTGCTTTTAGCCTTTTTAATATTTTGTTCCGGCACAATCATTATATAATTATCTTTTATCAAATATGTAAAACCTGTTCCTTTAAGAATTACTTTCAAGGCTTGCTCCAAAGGTTGTTTTTCAATATCTAAAGATATTCTATTTACAGGAAGTTGAGAATCATTATAAGAAATAGACATGTGGGTTAACTTCCTAACTTCAGCCAATGCTTCCTGTAGTGAAATATTTTTTCTTTTTATTGTTATTTTACTACTATTCTGAGCATAAATCGCTGACCCTATTAATAGCAGACAAATTATTAATATACTTTTTCTAATGTTTTTCAGATATAAATTCATATCTTAGCAGCGTTTTAGTGTTAAAATCATAATATTTTCTCAAGTCAAACAAAGGTGGTAAACTATTTTTACACCATTTTAATACTAAACTTATTTCATATCCGGAGTAGGTGGGGCCTTCTCCGGATATTTTTCTACATAGGCGGAGTAAATTGAGCGTTAAATAATAAGAAAAATATTCATTACCAAATTATATGGCAGGCATTGTCTTTCAAACGATAATCAAATTGGCCGACAACCACTTGCATCACTTCCAAAACTTCTTCCAGCCCTGCATTTTCTTTAAACACAAAGTTGTAGCGATCCTGATTACGTTTCTTCGTAGAAACATAAAACATAATTCCAAAATGACGCTCCAATGTCTGTATAATTTCAGCAATTGTGGCTTTATTAAATACAATTTCCCCTCGTTGCCATGCCGTTACATCTTTCATGTTGGCAGTCAGCACTTGGCAGTCAGCTGTACATTTATTATACACAACCTGATATCCGGGAGTTAAAACATAACTAATCGTATCATTACAGTCCACTCGTACTTTCCCTTCGATCAAAGAAGTGGTTATTATATCTTCTTCCGGATAAGCTTTCACATTAAACTCTGTTCCCAAGGCAGTTATTGCCATATTTGATGATCGCACAATGAAAGGTTTCTCCGGATTTTTTGCCACTTTAAATTCGGCTTCTCCCATCAGATAAACCGTTCGGGTCTTGCCCTCCAGATTTTCAGGATAAAATACATATGAACCAGAATTCAGACATACGGTAGTTCCGTCCGGAAGACTGATTGTCTCTCTGGCCCCATTATTCACATAATGTTCCACCATTGCGATATTGTCCCTGTCAAAATGATTATAACTTACCCACAAAGTAGTTGTCACAGACAGAATGACGATAACAGCAGCTGCCGCAACAGATTTCCACAACTTCCAACGATTTACATTTGTAACCATTGGAGTATATTCAATGCCGATTTTATCCAATACCTGCTGAAACGAATGCTCCATACCGTGTCCAAACTTTCCTTTCGTCTTAAACCATAAATTATGAAGCGCCATTTCTTTCTCTTCTGCAGAATCAGGACTAATCATCCAACGATGAAATCTGTCGATTGTCCGCTTTGAATAATCAAAGTCAATAAAAGAGCGTAGCTGTTTTTCCAATTTACTTTTCATCTATACCAAATCAAGTGTTACATATAAGAGACACCTTGCCAGACATACATACTTAGTCTAAATAGAAAAAAAATAAAAATAAAATGAT
>NZ_DAWCXD010000169.1:0-9739 GCF_052357945.1 Bacteroides sp.
AGCGTAGTTATCTTTATATTCAAAGTTTCAGAACTCCTACAAAGATACGATATAGATATGAAAGAATAGGTAGAATACAGAAATAATTCCATACAAATTCCCGCAATTCCTATCAGAAAGAAGTAATTGCGGGAATTCTATAGAAGATATGTCCATGTTCTTATTCCTGCCAAGTTCATGTTTTTCATATTTTTAATAACAATAGCAGAAGATCTACTACTATGTAGCAATATTAATGAAAAATGCAGCTTGGGAAAAACCCAAGCTGCAATATATAGCCCTTGTAAAAACGGTTCTTTAATAAAGGTATGAAGTATGATAATGAGCGTAAAAGATTAACACGTCTCTTCGCGGGCTAAGAATCTGCTTTCATGGTTATTATTATTCGCATCCTCCTCCTAGTGCATTATATAGGTTAATAATGGACTGACAGTGTGTGAACCTGTCGGAAACCATGTTCAATCGGGCATTCAATAGCGACTGCCGTGCCGTGAGCAACTCCAAATAGGTAGCATTACCCGTCTGATAAAGCGCCTCGGAAGTCTGTACGGTACGTTCCAATTCCTTGCATTGCTTCTGATGACTGCCAAGAGTTCTTTGTGCCGCTTCTGTAGCATATAGTGCATCATTTACTTCCTGTCCGGCGTCCAGCAGGACTTGCTTGTAAGCGAGTAAGGCTATCTGTTCATCATCCTTGGATACACGCAGGTTGGATATTAGTTTTCCTCTATTAAAAATGGGCTGTGTCAGAGATGCAACGGCCGAAAGTATCCAACCACCGGGATTGGTCACCACCTGTCCCAGAGAATTCGTCCATCCGGCACTTCCAGTCAGAGTAAGATTGGGATAGAAAGCTGAACGTGCCTGATTAGTCGTATAGTAAGCATTCGCTAATGTCATTTCCGCTTGTACCACATCCGGACGTTTGGACAGTAACCGTAAAGGAACTCCTATATTGATTAGTTCCGGAAAGTTCTGCTGTTCCAAGCTGCCCCGCTGAATACTTCGGGAAGTCGTTCCCAAAAGTGTGCAAAGTGTGTTTTCCGCTTCGCGCTGTTGTCTCTGCAAGTCGTTATGTGTGGCTTCCAGTTCGTACAGATTGGCACGGGCTTGTGTGATGGCATTTTCCGTTTCTTCACCCACTTTGAACTTGGATTCCATGGTTCGTATTTGTTCTCTCCAGACGTCTAATGTAGCCTGGCTGATTTCCAATTGTTCATCCAACATCAGGAGTGAGTAGTAATCATTGGCAATCGTTGCTATCAATTCCGAGCGGACGGCTTGTTGATATGCTTTCTGTTGTAATAAGGTAGCCTGGGTTCCTTTTTTAGCGTTACTCAGATTTCCAAAAAGATCTATCTCCCAACTTGCCTGTACAGGTAGTTCGTAGGTTTTCACCGTTTTACTTCCATCCGTGCCAGTCAGTGTACCTTGTGGAGACAAGGTCAATGACGGTAGAAACGATAAACGGGCAGCCTTTAGCTGTGCTTTAGCCTGGTCAACACGTAACAGGGCTGTTTGCATATCAGTATTGTTCGCCAGTCCGTAACGGATCAGGTTTTGCAACAGTGTGTCCTGGAACATTTCCTGCCAGGGAAGATCTCCCAGTATCAGGGAATCTTCCGTCCGGCTGCTGTCCGTCTCCCGAAACAGGCTGTCCACGGGCAAGCCCTCCGGTCGTTGGTAATTGCGGTAGATATGGCAACTGCTCAGCAATGCCATACACATGATTATATATATTATCCTTTTCATAATTGTCTATCTTCTTTTCGTTTACCCATTACCCGTTCTTCGATATATTGGAATACGATGAAGAAAGCGGGTGTTACAAATAATAGAGCTACAGTTCCGATAATCAGACCACCTACCACACCTACACCCAAAGAACGGTTACCATTGGCTCCTACCCCGGAAGCAAACATTAACGGAAGCATACCAAAAATCATGGTAAGTGCCGTCATCAGAATGGGACGGAAACGGACGGTGGCCGCGCTCATGGCGGCTTGTGTGAGTGACATGCCTGCATGACGGCGTTCTGTAGCATACTCTGTCAACAGAATTGCAGTTTTAGAAAGTAGCCCAATTAGCATTATCAGTCCCGTTTGCAAGTAGATGTTGTTTTCAATTCCCCACATACGGGCAAAAAGGAAACTTCCCATCAAACCGAAAGGTACGGAAAGAATGACCGCCATCGGAATGAATATACTCTCGTAAAGCGCACAGAGTATCAGGTAAATGAACAGGATGCATACACCATAGATAATAATGGTGTCATGCGAGTTGGCCATCTGTTCTTCTTCACGTGTCATGCCGGAATATTCGTAGCCATAGCCGGTAGGAAGTGTCTGGGCTGCTACCTCTGTCACAGCACTGATGACATCTCCCGAACTGTAACCGTCTGCGGGCATTCCCTGTACATTGATGGAAGAGAACATATTAAAGCGTGTCAGCGACTCCGCGCCATAGGTCTTGGTCAGTTTTACGAACTGGCTAACCGGCGCCATTCCACCATTTGTCTTCACAAAGATATTGTCCAGTGACTGCATATTTTTACGACTATCCGAGGGTGCCTGAATGATGACACGGTAAAGCTTTGTGAAACGGTTGAAATTGGAGGCGTAAATACTTCCGAAATACCCGGACAATACGTTAAGAACTTCCTCGGTAGTAGTACCTACACGCTGGCATTGTGCTTCGTCCACGTCCACACGATATTGCGGAAAGTTTGCACTAAACGATGTATAGGCCATTTGTATCTCCGGACGTTTGTTCAACTCTGCCAGAAACTCATTGGTCACTTCGCTTAAAGCCTCGGTTCCTTTTCCACTACGATCCTGAATGTAGAGTTCAAAGCTGTTTCCGGTACCATAACCTGAAATCATTGGTGGAGAGAAAACAAAAATATTAGCATTTTTAATGGTTACCGTACGGCGGTATATTTCTTCGGATATAGCGTCTACGCTACTTTCTTCTCCCTGCCGTTCGTCCCAATGTTTTAATTTGATAATGAACATACCATGGGAAGAGCCACTACCCGACCCCATGCCGAATCCGGCCACCTTATTAAAATTGTCAATCTGCGGAATCTCTTTCAGCTCTTTTTCAACTTTATCCATGATACTTGCCGTTTCCGCCAAAGTGCTTCCGGCAGGTGCATCCAGACTGACAAATATGGAGCCGGTGTCTTCCGAAGGAACAAGACCGGTTTTGGTAGTACTCATCAGATAACAAAGCAGTATAATTGCCAGTCCCAATGAGGACCATGCCAGCCACTTACGTTTAATAAGGAACTTGGCTCCCATTTTATACTTTAGGACGATGCGTTTGAAAGCCGAATCGAAAGCCATACGGAAACGGGTAGAGAACTCCGGTTTCTTTCCTTCTACTAAGATCTCGTTCGGACGTAGTATCAAGGCACACAGGGCGGGCGAAAGCGTCAATGCATTGATGGCCGAAATACCTACGGAAACTGCCATGGTTATACCAAATTGTGTATAAAAGATCCCGGATGTACCACCCATGAAAGATACAGGCACGAACACAGCCATAAAGACTAGAGTGGATGTGACAACAGCCGAAGAAATACCATTCATAGCATCGACAGCTGCCTTATAAGGTGAACGATAACCTTCATCAAAACGGGTCTGAACTGCCTCGACCACGATGATGGCGTCATCCACAATTGTGCCAATGGCAAGCACTAATGCAAAAAGCGTAAGCAGGTTGATACTGAATCCTGCAATGTAAAGGGCTGCAAATGTTCCAATCAGTGACACAAAGATACTAATGGTAGGAATCAGCGTGGAACGCGGATTCTGAAGAAATACATATACTACCAATACTACCAGTATGATAGCCTCCAGCAATGTCTTGATAACTTCATTAATAGAAGCGTCGAGGAAGTTCTTTGTACTCATCAACTCCACAATTTCCATATCTTCCGGAAGAGTTTCCTTTAGTTTATCCAGGTATTTGTCGATATTGGTGATAATTTCATTGGCGTTCGTTCCGGCAGTCTGGTTAATCATACAGGTACTTCCCGGAGCACCATTGACTGTACCAGTATAGGAGTAGCTTTGTGCTCCCAACTCCACAGTGGCAATGTCTTTCAGCTTCAACACACGTCCGTCATTGTAAGACTTGATAACGATCTCTTCAAATTCCTGCTCGGTTTCCAACCTCCCGCGATATTTTAGTGTATATTGGTATACATTTTTGGAGTCTTCGCCGATGGAGCCGGTGGATGCCTCGATATTCTGGCTGGAAAGAGCGGTTTCCACATCGCTTGGTTCCAATTCATATTGTGCCATTACGTCCGGTTTTAACCAGATACGCATCGCATAATCTCCTCCCATCACATTGACTTCACCTACACCCGAGATACGTTGTATCTGCGGTTTCACATTAATAGTCAGGTAATTGGTTAGGAATGTTTCGTCGTATGTTCCTTTCGGACTGTAAAGCCCGAAGATTTTCAGCATACTGCTTTGGCGCTTCATGGTGGTGACACCTACTTTAGTTACCTCTGCCGGTAACAATGAAGTTGCAGTGGACACCTTGTTCTGCACATTGACAGCTGCCATATCCGGATCGCTACCTTGTTTAAAGTAAACCGTGATTTCGGCACTACCGGTATTACTGGCGGTAGATGTCATGTAAGTCATGTTTTCCACGCCATTGATGGCCTCTTCCAATGGAACAATTACACTTTTTTGTACTGCTTCCGCATTGGCTCCGCTATAGGTAGTAGAAACACGGATAGTAGGAGGAGCAATGTCTGGATATTGCTCTACGGACAATGCATACAGCCCGATTAATCCGGCTACTAAAATAACGACCGAAATAACCATTGAAAAAATCGGCCGGTCTATAAATTTCTGCAGTTTCATAAACTATTCCTCCTTTTTTTCTTTTACGGCGGATATAATTGTACCGTCTTTCAAAAGACCTGCACCTTCGGAAACAATGATATCTCCTTCCTGCAACCCTTCTTCTACAATGTATTCTGCTCCGTCATTAATTTCAAAAACTTTTATAGGAGTAGAAACAGCCTTGCCGTCTACCACTTTATAGGCAAAAATGCGGTTCTGAATTTCATAGGTAGCTCCTTGAGGAATGACGATGCATTGCGGACGGTCATAAGTAATGATGATATTAGCCTGCCCGCCGCTCATCAGCCGCTTGTCCTTGTTCCCGAATACGGCACGCATACTTACTGTCCCGGTCGTTTTATCAATAATACCACTGATGACATCTACTTTTCCTTTTTGTTCATAATTCGAGCCGTCATTCAGTTCCAGGGAAACTTCCGGAAAAGACTGTAATGCTTTGTCCAGAGAACCGTATTGGGCAGTCAGGGAAAGTACTTGTTTCTCTGTCAAGGAGAAATACACATACATCTCTGAATTGTCCGAAACATCGATAAGGGCATCTGTCATGGAAGAGCTGACTAATGCTCCGATACGGTAAGACGTCATGCCGGCATATCCGTCTACGGGACTTTTTACTTCTGTGTAGGAAAGATTGTTCTGAGCGTCCGCCATTTCAGCTTGTGCCTGCAGCAGGGCGGCCTTGGCACTTTTGTAGTCATTCTGGGCCGTACGCAGCTCGAAATCAGAGATTACTTTGTCCTTAAATAAAGACTGCTTACCCTCCAACGTCTGTCTGGCAGTCGCTTCGTTGGCTTCTGCTGTTGCTACGGCAGCTTGTGCTTTTTGTAAGGCGGCTTTGTATGGCACCTGATCTATAATGAATAGTACTTGTCCTTTATGGACACGAGCGCCCTCCTCTACACAGACTTTCGTAATCGTTCCAGAAACTTGAGGACGTATTTCCACATCCTGCTTTCCTTCTATCACTGCGGAGTACTTGACAGATAGTTGTCTGTCTTCCGGTTTCAATGTCATTACGGGATAATTCTCCCCCTCATTCTGCTGCTTTGTATTCTGCTGGCAACCGGACAGCAGGGATATGCAACATAAACCTGATACAAAAATACTTCTTACCTTCATTTCTTTTTTTAGTTAAATTTGTTATTTGATGCCGCAAAAATAAATGAGGTATTTTCAGTACTGTTTGTACAAACAGCGCAATGATTTGTCCAGATTGCTCCTCATTAAAGAACATTAGCAAATAGTATGTCTATTTGACGCATGAAATTGTTTGATCGGGACATTTTTCCATACTTTTGTAGCGGTATGTAGACCTTGAAATAAAAATGACGCAGAAAGAATTATTCCTGTTATTTCCCCCCGACTGTTGTAGGGATGGATTACTTTTACTGATATCTCCTGACAAGTTCCACAAACTGAAAGGAAATACCATGGAAGGAAGTCGTTTGCATATACTCGTATGTGATGGTGCCTTGGAATTGGAACTAAACGGAAAACCGTATGAAATGAAAGGGCCAGCTCTTCTTGATATTATGGATACTATCACGGTCCGGATAAACAGAATCGACCCGAATCTGCGGGCATGGTGCCTGTTCATTACATTTGAATTTGCCAGTGAATCTCTGAAAAATCTTCGTCCCGGTCCCTTGAATCATTTACTGGAACGACTGTATCTTCCCGTGTGGCACCTTTCACAGGAGGAAAGCGGAATTCTTGAGAGACAACTGCTTCTATTAAAAGAGACTCTTGGTAACCCAAAGCATTATTACCGACAGGAACTTTCTGAAACTTACTTCAGAAGTTTTAGTCTTGAGCTGGGAAATATCATGTTCACCCACGAAGAGAACATGGATGATGCCTTACCATATATCAGCAAAAGGGATCATATTACATTGAATTTTATGAAGCTTGTCTCAAAGCATTTCATGGAAGAGCATAATATTGATTTTTATGCAGAAGCTTTATGTATTTCCACTAAACATCTTACACGTATCGTTAAGGGAATGACGGGCAAAACACCACATACGATTATCTGCAATGAATTGATACATCAGGCTATGGCTATGCTTGAAAACGATAGTATTCCTGTATCACAGATTGCAGAAGAACTTCACTTTTCGGACCAGGCTGCATTTTGCAAATTCTTCAAGAAACACAAAAAAGTTCCTCCAATGGCATATAGGAGAAGAAGAAACAACATCGTTACTAAAAAATAATGGACTGAGGATTCTATTCAGAGAATCATCATGTGATAAACTTCAAAAAGCTTATTGGTACAAATAACAGATTATTTCATATAATAAATTTGGGAGATAATCCTATTATTTCTACTTTTGACAGAAAATGACAATTTAAATATTTAATATGCAAACCATGGGTTCTACATCCAAAGATATAAAAGAGAAAGATAAACGATTGATAGAAGGAGTCATACAAAAAAAGAAAAAACAGAAGAAAGACATCAAACCTTTTATAAACAAAGTCATTCAGGGCGACTGTCTGAACATATTGCCATCCATTCCTGATAAATCCATAGATATGATACTTTGTGATTTACCGTATGGTACTACACAAAATAAATGGGATTCCGTGATTGATTTGCAGGCTCTTTGGGCTGAATACGAACGTATTATTAAAGACAATGGGGCGATCGTTTTAACCGCACAAGGTATTTTTACAGCCAAATTGATTTTAAGCAAGGAGAAATTGTTCAAATACAAGATTACCTGGATCAAATCAAAACCTACCAACTTTTTAAATGCCAAAAAACAACCGCTTCGTAAGCACGAAGATGTTTGTGTTTTCTATAAAAAACAGCCGGTATACAATCCGCAAATGACTAAAGGGGAAGCGTATGACAAGGGGGTCAGAAAAGATCAATATACAGGTAGTTATGGGGAGTTCAAGCCACAGCATGTAAAAAGTGATGGCGAACGTTATCCCAATGATGTGGTATTCTTTGAGGAGGATCATGACGACTTTGTATATGTAAAAACGGCCGAATCGGAAGGCGAAGTTTATCATCCGACACAAAAGCCTGTTGAATTGGGTAGATATTTAATCAGAACATTCTCTAACCCGGGGGATATCATTCTGGATAATGCTTGCGGAAGCGGTAGTTTCCTGCTGTCGGCCATTCTGGAAAACAGAAGATTTATCGGAATAGAAAAGAATGAAGATGTATTATTGCACAGGATACAGCCTACCGATTATATCAAGATTTGTATGGATAGGATTTCAGAAACACTAAAAAGAGAAGAAGTGACTCCATCGACTCGCAAACTTTTCAAAAAACCAATCACAAAATATCACACCTTAAACTATTTAGAAACGGATGCCACAAATCAACTATAATGAAAGAAGTTGGGCCATTGATGTCATTAGCGAAATCAATATTTACCTAGCTAACAAAAGTTGGCATGTAAAAAGTGCCGGAGGAGAGAATACAATCAGAAATGAAAAATCGAGTTTATTTCCGGATGTGCTTATCTTCAAAGACTCTGCTAAAAAGATAATTTTGCAGGGGTGGGAACTCAAAATGCCTGATACTCCTATAACCGACACGGAATTAATAAACAACGCCAAGATAAAATCAGAGATACTGAACAATAATAGTTTTATTCTCTGGAATGTGACAAGTGCAGTTTTGTATGTTAAGAAAGGGAATACATACTCTATCTTGAAATCATGGGATAGCATTGACCTTCATTCACGTTCAGAGGTAAAAGAAAACGAGAATCTTTGGAAAGATCTTCTACATACCATCCTGGAAGATTTAAATGATTATTTCGAACATGGAGAAATAACAGAAAGTGGATCTTCCGAGATATTGGCAATCGATAAAATAATCGATATCGTTCTCGAAAATATAGACTCGACAGCAGAAAACATAAAAGAGAATATAAAAAGGAATGCAATACTCGATGCGCAAATAGATAATTGGTGGCTCTCTTCTGCAGCAGAATACGGATTTAATCCACAGACTAAAAAAGATGTAAAGCATAAACTGCCAACTTTATCGAAGGTAATATTGACCGACTGGTTCTTCAAAATTATTTTTGGCAACATTATTAAACGACATTTCAATGAGGCAAAGATTATTGAAACAATTACTTTCGATACAACTGTCAGTGAGGCCCAGCAAATAATTGCGAAGATCTCGAAACTCTGTAATTTTGGGAATATTTTTGGTGATAATATCGCCAATGAATTAATATCTGATAATGTATGGAAGCAATTAGTTCAATTAAATTTATTTATTTCGAACATTAAGATTGAAAGTGTTGATATTCAAATTCTACAAAACTTACTGCAATCGTCCATCGACTATGCCAAAAGAAAAGTTGCCGGACAATTTGCAACTCCTCCTCAATTAGCTGATTTATTAACAAGGATAACGATAAATAACAAAAATGGCATCACCCTCGACCCTTGTTGTGGAACAGGGACGATTATTAAGCAAGCTTATTCTCTCAAAGAAGAATATGAAATTGGGCAAGACCAAATTATTGAAAGCATCTGGGCTTCTGATAAATATTCGTTTCCTATCCAGCTATCAACACTATCTCTATCCAATCCCAACAATATGGGAAAAACTTTAAATATCTTCAGGTCTGACGTAATTGATTTGCATATGGGCCAGACTGCATTTGAAGAACATAATAATGGAAATCAAGTAGAAAAGAAACTACCTTATGTGGATTATGTCGTATCCAATCTTCCTTTTATAAGAGAAAAAGAGATCAAAAAACTTAATCCGAATATAGGAAAAATCAATGAATTAATCAAGGAACAAACTAAGGCGAAAAATACACTAAGTAAAAAGAGTGATATATTTGCATATATTC
>NZ_DAWCXD010000170.1:0-9580 GCF_052357945.1 Bacteroides sp.
CCCTGAAAAAAATAATAAAATAAAAATAACTCCTATTTGCAATAAAATTTTTTTATAACGTTTATTCTTAAACAAATATATAGTATATATCAAAACCATTAGCGAAACAGAGGATGACAATCTGCTTAGAAGTCCTAGAATTCCAGATGAGTTATCAATGTTCTGAGCAAACCTATTTTCATTAAAAAGTGGAATGCCATTTATGGCGTACGAATATAATGTAGTTAGCACATATAGTGCCAAACATACCTTAAAGAACAAATCATCAAATCTCCTATAAGCTACTTTCCTCCCCTTCTTTTTTATTGGAAAAGATTTTGCTGAGCTTATATAAAATATAGTCCAAAATAGAATTTGAGAACAAGCAAAAAATGAAAATAGTTCTGTACTAACATTCTTTGTTAATAGCAAGAAGACAGGTATTGCATTAGCTAACCCTACAAAAAAAAGACTAAGCAATAATGGGTCAATAACACTCCTTACTCTCCTAAGATACAAGGGAAGTAAAAATAGTTGACTTATAAATAGTGCAACAAAATACAGTTTTATATTAGGAAAAAAAAGTTGTTCTAAAAATGAATATGCATCCATCAGGAGTATCAATTAAAAAATAATTATAAAATAAAATTAGTACTCAATTAGACAAAACGTTCAACTGAAATGCATAATTTTAAAATTTAAGCCTTAATTTAGTTAGCGTCCAATTTAGACATGTCCTATACAGAAAGCCGCATTTAAGCGGTTTCCGTATAAAGTTTGTCAAAATCTGGATTGTTTTTTAATATTTATTATTGTTTAATCCGATAGTCATCGGCAGCAAATTCTCATAATCGGTACAACCGATCACTATCTGTTTGAAGAATTCCTTCAGATATTGCAGTACAGGTACGCCTTGCATCTTGCAGGTAGATATTATCGTATGGTATGCGGCTGATACACTTGCCATCTTTCCGCTTCCGAAGAATAGCGAGTTCTTACGTTCTCCGGCTAAAGGACGTATGAAACGTTCGGCAATGGAATTGTCGATGGTGTATGAACCGTCATGCGTATATGCAAACAGTTGTGTCCAAAAAGCCTTCAGATACCGGAGAGCCTTTTCCATAAGTTCACCCCGTGGAGGATGATCATCACTCAACAATGCGTCAAGTTTACTGCGCAGACGGATTATGATTTCTTTTGTCTTAAGATTGTTCCGGCATGTCTTTATCTGTTCCGGGGAAAGCCGCCCATGCTCATATTCAGCCTCCAACACATAAAGTTCACCCATGCAATCAAGGAAGAAAGCGGCATCAAGGTCACCACCCTGTTCCAGGGCATATTTGAACTTTGCCCTTGCATGTGCCATGCAACAAACATGTTCGATGTCTGTCAGATTGTCATCAAGATACATATATACGTTATACCCATCTGACTGTAACGCTTTTATTCCATGGTCACCGAGGATATGACGTAATACGTCATGACCTCTGGAACCATCCTCATAGCAATATATGACAATCTTCTCCGCCTTGTTGACAAGACACCATATATACCTTTTCCTGTAAGCGGATTTAACTTTCACCTTGCACCAGGTCTCATCACAATTGATGACTGAATCTTTTTCAAGGCAACATTCTTTCAGGAAACCTATCAGTTTGTTAATATGAAATGAACCTTTCTCAAGCCAATTGGTCAGGGTCATGCGGCTTAGCCGCATATCCTCGTCAAGGATACGTGATATCTCCCTGTACAAAGGAGTGTCAAGAACATATTTGTTGAAAGCAAGATAAGCCATAAAGGTACTTGACGCATGAGTACCGGGTACGACATCCATTATTTCAGGTTCGCCATCAAGAGGAAAGTATCCGTCACGGATGATTCCCTCAACTGTCTTGTTGCGGATTACTTCATAATCATGCTCTATTATACTGCTTACCTGCTCGTAAGAATATCGGCGCATACGTTTTATGATAATGGCACCTTCAGGCAATTTCGTTATATCACATTCATGGCAGACGGATTTGTCGGCCGTCATGGTGCGGTATGCCTTGCCTTGTCTGTACAGGCGGACTTCTTTCTCCTTCTTTTCCGGTTCCACATCAGACTTGTCAGAAGCTGACGATGTATTTCCTAAAGATTCCTGTGTCCCGTCAAAATCATCCTTGTTTTTGGTATGGTCGTCGCCCTCTGTTTTCTTGGGCTTGCGTTTCTGACTCTTGCTGCCATAAGTATGCTTGTTATTCAGTCGGACAACCTCTTCCAGAGAAGTTATCTTTTTAAGCAGATTCTCTATCAGGGAATCTTTGGTCTTGTCCCGCTTTTCTGATTCTGCGAGCATGGCTTTGAGGTCGGACATTTGCCTGTTCACATCAAGAAGCCCATCAAGTTTGGCCATGAGTTCCTCATTGCGCTTTTCATCGCGAAGGTGCATGGCCATAAGCTCACATAACAATTTTGATTTTTCGTCACTTGACATATCTGAATATGGATCCACCCAAGGTTCCGGAGAATCCTCCCTGGCCTTGAGCAGCTTTGATGAAGTTAATATTCTAGTGCGTTCTTCCTTGTCCATATCCATTGCTTATCACGCTATAAAAATACGAAAAAAAATACTGACATAAACAAGAAAAAATACTATTATTTATCTGATATTCAATCTTTTAATCACAGAACTTTCCAATAACAGCACAACATCTTCCCAGTTGATTTTATGCACAGGCAAGTCATTTTCAAACTCGACATGCATAAACTTATAACCGGGGACAAAACGTTTCTCATACAGGCTGTAAGAACGGCTGTCGTAGCCGAACAGACGGATAAGCCTATGGTCTTTGGACATCACTATAAACACGTCGCCAGCCTGAGGCTCACGGTCCAATTGCTGGTGTATGATAGACAATACACGCTCATATTTGCAACGCATATCGTGAAAGCCACGCAAATAATAGAATTGATTCAGACCGGTGATGCTTAACATAAAGCCTCCAACTTCTCTACCAAGCGTTTTAGACCATCGTAGCTTAAATTTCGCTGTTGAATATGAATACCGTTGGTCATCCGAATATCCACCATGATACGGGGAATACCTGATGATTGTGGAGAAGGGGCAACTTCGTTCTCCGAAGTACTCTCCGTGAGACTCGCAGGAGCACCTTCCACATGAACGGGAACTAACTTGTGACGCGTATCCTTGTACCATTTTTCAAACAGGTTATAAGGTAGCTTGTTTCTAAAGCAGAACTTCTGCATCGATTCGCCCGCCGGGACGGCTTCTGCTTTATAGCGAATAAAAAATCTTTCAAAATCTGAGTTGCTGTACATGATTCAATCGTTTTGGTTACAGCAGCAAAGGTATTCATTACGCAGAGAAATTCATATACGGCTTTTTTGGACGCTAACAACACAAAAATAATTAATATTTTTTTAGACTCTTAGATAAATAGTACAATTTATTCCAGCCCCAATAACACAATCCCTTTGCTGCATTTATCCAAAAAAAAATCCATATAACCCTTTTTCTTTTTATTACTGCAAAAAGAATGTTGAACAATAAATTAAATAAAATATTTATATACATGAAAAGAATATAAACAAAAGGATTCTTACCATTTAATGCAATATCATAAGCTTTAAGTATTGGATAGGCCAATCCAAACCCTTTAAACATATTTATTAAATATTTACAAGTCAAACGTTTGGAAGGTAATACATGATAAAATTTCGCATCGTCAGTATACGACAAACGATAATTCTCTAATACCATTAATTTTGTCATTTCACTATCATCACCTGATAACAAAAGATTTCCACATCTCCCAGTTAACAGAAGATCATAATTAGAATATATTTTCCTCAAAAGTAGAGTTCTAACACATATCCCTGCTCCATACAAAAAGTTAGCTTTAACATTATCTAATTGTGAACCGATGGCATAACTTGCGATATATTTCTTAACATAAGGATGAGAAGCCATTTGAAATTCGGCAATACCTAAGCCACCACACGCTCCCAGTCCAGAATCTTTTTCCATTTGATCATACATTGTTGATACATAAATATCACAAAGCACATTGTCATCATCACAAAATATAGTATATGAATATCGAGCCGCTCTAATTCCACATTTTCTTGCATTGAGTAAACCCGCCTTTGGCTCATTTATTAGTTGATATGAGATATGTCCTTTTTGCAAAACTTTATTTGCGATTCTCTCTGTATCATCTGTAGATGCATTATTTACCACAATTATCTCCCATAAAACAGAAGATGGTACTTGTTGAGCCAACAAAGCATTCAAACACCTCTCTATAATCCAAGCACTATTATAACAACAGACAATAACACTTATTCCATTCATTAATTCCATAAACTATCTTATTTATGCAAAATGATACCATCAACATTTTTCAACCAAGTTTCATAAAATGAAGAATTTTTGCCATAAGAATTATCAATAATCGTACACGATTTTCCTAATAAAATGGATAAAATAAAAACATGAAGACGAGTCGTATAGATTTCTCTATATTGGCTAACAAACTCTATTCCTTTTCTTATCAATTGCGGACGTAAAATATAAAATGCATATAAATCTATTATCGAAGACAACCCCAAATGACGAAATTTATAAGCTAATTTTAATCCTTTTTCTTCCCAAGTAACTTGTTCGTAGCTTGGCCAGTCGGATTCAAAAAGATTAAATAAAGGAGAAAATGAAATATTTTCTTTGCACAATTCCTTATCCTTGCGCTTTACATATAAAGTTTTATTTTGAGTTGGTTGCAAATACTTCTGAAGATTCTCATAAGGTATACAAAAAGCCATATCCGGTACTAATAATATAGTGTTTTTAAAATTTTTCTTGAGTACTTCAAAAGAATGTATATCTCTAGCACAAATCGTTAAATAAGGGTGTCTGGACATCAACTCTATGTCTCTCAACATATTTTCGTTTTTTTGATAAAATACAGTCTGAGGAAAAATAATAATTCGATTTTCAGGATAATTCCTTATCACCTTTCGTTTAAATTCATGTATATCCCAAATATCACCGAAATTACCACCACCTTGAAGCAAAATAATAGTATCCTTCTTTATTTTTCTTTTTAAATTGCTTGTAAATGCACTACCACATTCTAACATTTTGAAAGGAAGTCCTTTCAAAAAAGACAGTTCTCCTTCCCATATCAACAAATCACCAATATTAGAGTAATACGGTAAATCATATAAAACATAATCATTATTGATTAAAGGGGTCAGCTGTTCTTCAATAATCTGACGAAGTTCCCATATTTTTTCTTCACAAGTCATATTTATTGATTTTTATATTGTTTCATTATCCGTTATGAATTAGTTGTAGAATTCATGAAGCGGGACACGATAGTTATATTATGGTTTATCAACTCTTGTTTTTTCTTTGAATCTTTTTCTAACTCTATTAGCCTGTATAATGGATAAACTCTCGCTATTTTATCCTTACCTATTATTGATTTTACAATGGTAAATGTCTTTTTTTGCAGAAAGCTATTTGTGGCTACTTTATTCTCATCCAAATAGACATGAAAAACAATAGAATATTCCGGAAAGACATCAGGAGAAGCTAATTCCGCACTTGCACATTTAGGATAGGGACAAAAATCTCCAAGAGAAAAAATTCCAACTTTATTTTTCTTCTTTACAATATGTTGTATGCAATGCGGATGATGCCCTATTACCATATCTAATGGAGTATTCAACAAGAAGCGCATTAAATTGCAAGTGTATCTATCGGGAAGAAGATTGTATTGTCCGCCCGCGTGCATACACATAAAGATGAAATCGGCTCCCTTTTCTTTACTTCTTACTATATCCTGAAGCACTTTCTTTTTATAGCTAATTGAATGAAAAGTATACAAGGTGATTCCATGAAAAATTCTAAATAAAACATTGATGAATCGATGAATTCTATCCTGTTTCGACAAGACCTCTTGAGGCTGAAACATATTTACATAATACTGTTCTTTTTCTAAATAATGTTTATTAAAAGCAGCATTCGTTCCATAGGTATAAGATAAAAAAGCTATTTTTAGATTTCCAAATCGCTTAATATATACCATATCCCTTTCTTCTTTGGTAGCATAAGTACCAATATGATCCAAGCCGTATCTATCTAAACAATGAATAGTGCGGACCAAGCCCTCTTTATCCCTATCCAAACAATGATTATTTGCTGTAGTAAGCATATTAAAACCAATCTCACGCAATGCATCAGCCAATTCATCTGGAGTGTTAAAAGACCATTTATGGTTAGTATATCCTAAATTTTTTCCTCCTAAAGGAGTTTCAAGATTACCTACTACAAAATCAGATTCTTTAAGCAAAGATGCAATAGGTTCAAATATTGTTGAAAAATTACCATCTGCATTTTTTGTTATAGCTTGGAGTTGTTCAGGAGCAATAATAATATCTCCAGTAAATGTTATCTTTGTCATTTTATAACAGTATGTTTTATTTTACTTAGAAGGCTTCTTGTTTTTTGGTAATTAATCTTCAATTGCTTTGAAAAAGTCATATTAACATGATCAAAATTGTAATCATAAATCCAATCCATTTCTTGGGGAAGATGAATATTCCTTCTATTTTCAACACATCGCCTCTGTATATCTTTCCAGTATGGAATATGCATATCCATAAATATAAATCGTTTTAAAATATCATCTTTTATTCGCTCATATTTTGTACTAATACCTTTAAAACCGTATTTCTCTGGATCAACTCCTTCAGCTAATAATCCAGCTATAGTCCGATAACATTTTTCACATGCACAACAATTACGTCCCCCTCTAGAATCCCAACAAACCCTCAATGTTATTTCATATTTCGTAGACTGGATATACTGACAAATATGTTCTATTTTTTCCTGTCTGGAGTACTCATATTGATCATGGATTATATGGCAATTACAAAATTCTACACAATTGTCAATTGAGGGATGACTTGCACAAGTCACATTGTCCTTTGGGGTATAACTAGAAGCTATATAAATACACTTCAATCCTTTAAGATATGCAATAGGAGCTCCATGTCCTAATAAACCTATTCCATGTTGAAAACCATGCCACCAACCATCTCCTGAATTTTTCACCAAACAATTTAACTTTCTTTCATTTATAAAACTTCTAAAGTTTGTTTTTACAAATACACATTCTAAATCGAACATATCTGCTGTTTGTGTTACATGTCCGGACACATTTTTCCAACCATCCTCATCTTCAAGTTCAATATCTGAACCTTGTAATGTTATTAATAAAGGTCTTTCATGGATGTGTGCGAATAAAGTAGCGAAAGCATCAACCCCTCCACTAAAAAATGTACCCACCGTTTGATTCCCCTTATTTCTATTTACGTTAGTTTCTACTTTTGCAACATGAATTTCTCCCGTAAACTTCATTTGTGGATACATTGAAATGTATCCCTGTTTGAATTTCTCAATACTTTGATAAAAAGAACGATCTAGTCGTGGTACTTCCAAAATAGCATCTGTAAGCCATATTATAGGAAGAATATTCACAATAAAAGGAATTACCGCTACACTTTCAGGAAGGCCTTGTAACGGAATAGAATATTCTGTTCTAAAAACATTATTTTCTATATGGAAGTAGGATTGTAATCCACTAGTATACGTATATGTGACATCAATACATTGCTTCGTAACAGCCACATTTTGAATGCTGATTTTAGATTTCATATTATGATTTTAAATATCTTCTGATAATTGATTTCAATTTGTCTTTCTCATAGCTGTTCAATCCGATTAAATATATACTTGCAGATGTTGAAAGTACAGATAGTAATCCCACTAGTAAAAAACGAAAGAAGGATTCCTCCATATTCATATATAATATAAGAGGAAATATTATAGCTGCCAAGCTAACAACCAAATCCAAAAGCACTACGTTTTTTAAATATTTTTTTAAAGAGAGACCTATCATATTATGGAGAAGAGATAAACGAAACAGAAGTGCAAACAAATAGAAAATAATATCTATAACATAAATAGATATTGGTTGTTGACCCATTTTAAAAAGAATATATACAACTATGGGATTTAGCAAAAAAAGTCCCGACATTACTAATTGATATTTTTTTATTTTACCAGTTGCCAAGGCTCCATAAACCATTGTACCCGAAAGTGTATCAACAAGTGCTGCAATAAGGGACATACGAGTGAACACTACCACATATTCAGGTAGAATATGCAACCACAACTTCAAAATATATTCCGATTCTAATAAAAAAGGAAGAACAAACAGATATAATAAAAAATAAGAATACTTCGAACTATACACTAACAGCTTCAGCATATCCTCAATTTCTTCTTGAGCATATTTTTTCACTATTTGTGGATTAACAGCTAATTGAAAGTTGGACACAAACGCTGTAATAGCTCCATTTACTTGTACTGCAATTCCACGAGCTGCATTTAAAGACGGACCAAAAAAAAGATTTAGCAAAATATTTACGCCTTGCGTACGAGCAATCCATGCTAGCTGAGCTGATAAATTCCAACCGGCAAAACCCAATATAGAATTCAACAAATAAGGAGTCCACACCCATCTGATTTTACAATGAAATTTTCTTATGCAATAAGTGCTATACATAAGCATTATCACCAAAGTACTTCCTAATGTAAGGAGTGAATATAACTTAAGTCTGTCAAAGAAAAGAATTGTTAATAAAAATGCTACTAACAATTTCAAAGTAGCCTCAGCAATACTAAAATAAGCATAAATTTTCATTTTTTCTTGTGCTATTATCATTGCGTTATATGGAACTTGAATCACATTAATAGCTATAGAAATAACTGAAAAATGTAAAACCCAATTTGCTGCATCTATGCGGTTAGGAGGAATATTCATTTTATAATTAAGAAACCAAACAGCAATGGTTTCCCCCAATATTAAAATAACCAAGGCTATACAGATGTGTATAAAAATAGTCATATTAAATATTTTCATCAATTGTTCATTATCACCTTTACCTATAGCATAAGATAAAAATCTTTGAGTAGCAGCAGACATAGTACCATTTAAAAAAGAAAATATGGCAACCATACCACCTACTACATTATATACACCAAAGTCACTTACTCCCAATGCATTCAAAACGACTCTACTCGTATATAAACTTACAAACATTGTAAATAGCATACGAAAATAGAGAGCCAATGTATTCTTTGCCATATTTTTTTTGCTATCAGGAACAACTGTAAACATAGAGAATCATATGTCAGCGTCCATGACATACTGTCAATGGGAAGCCACTGGAAAGTGGTTTTCTCATAAAATACGTCAAAACGCCCCTTTTTTATTATTTGTCAAGACTATGGTTAAAGACAAAAGATATTCGCAATCTCTGTCCCCTTTAATAATTTCACACAAAAGTTATCTGAAACAGTTCCATGGCTTCAAAACATGCCCCCTTGAACCATTATCATAACGATAGATAATACAATATAGGAAGTTACCACTGATGTCTATTGATTTAAGGATTCTGCCACACATTAAAAGTAAGCACTCAATTTAGGGCATACCCCTTCGAAAGGGCACTTTTCAGTGCCCTA
>NZ_DAWCXD010000171.1:0-9497 GCF_052357945.1 Bacteroides sp.
TGAAGTGGGGATAAGTAAGAAAAGGAAGATAGTGTAAAAGCTACCTTCCTTTATTTTTTACTATTTCAAAGGAGTAAGTTCCTTATATTCCCGATGAAGGAATGGTAAAAAGGTGGAATAAAATTTTATATTAAAAAAATAAATTACAAATCAACAAAGCATATCGTTCTGCACACTACGACACATCTATAGCTTCAATCTTTTATTATATCAGATAGTTTTACTCCTAACAGATCCGTTAATTTCACCGCCTGAAAAGTCATGTGTGCCACACTACTCTCATATAGAATCCCGATTGTTTCTTCATCAATCATTGTCAGACAACTATATCCCCAACCTTATGCTTCGTTGAGCATGATTTCATGTTCGGGCAACCAGGTAAGACCTTTATCCAGACTTGCTTTTATTGTTATATGGTTACGTCCTTTAGTCGTATTTGGATTTGAAAACAGCAAGAGATCTTTATTTAACATGTTCTATTGGTAAATAGAAACATAGCAATAAAAATATTAAATTTATAGTAGGCAATTATAACATTTAAGCGATTACCACTATACTCTCAGAAACTAAAGTTACAAAAATTTATTGTATAATACAAGGAATTTATACTGCAACAGGAAAAATATATGATTGAAAAATAAGAAAACTAAGTATTGCGACAAACAGAAGAGATGGCGAGAGATTGTTAAAAAGTAATATCTTTAAAACCGTTAATACCTGATGTCCTCCACTATGATAATTAATTTAATCGAAAAAAATGCTCAAATAACATGCACAAAAATATAGGTTGGAAATTTTTCAGACAGAAACGGAGTTGTGGTTACCAGCATTAGGTTTCAAGAGTACAATTCATCAGGATCTTATCAACCATAAACAACTTTCCGCCCCTTGTTATGGTATCAATAAACAAAAGATTCAGTGGAAAATGGAGTTGGAGAATGCAGGACTGTTTTTTACAGTTACTTCCAAACAACTAAAACAAGATGACGCCCAATTAGTTTTTAAGACTTTAACATGTATGCCGAATTGCCTTAACTGAAGTATGTTATAGATCGTTGATTGCAGTTCAGATTCAATGCAATCATATACGTATTATATTATAGTTGTTTCCAATCAAGTAAATGCCGTTATAGTCTTTCTTAATTCGGTTAGCGTTAAATATATTTGTCTCTCTACGGTATGAACAGAGATTCCCATTATGACAGCTATCTCCTTATGGCTTTTTCCATGAAAACGACTGAGTTCAAATATTCTTCTTCTGCGATCGGGAATTGCAGCCAATGCAGAATAGATAATCCCAAGCATCTCCCGATAATGAAATCTTTCGAAAAAATCATAGTCTATCTGTGAGGAAACTGATTTCACCATATGATATTCCATGTATTCCTGTCTGACCTGCTCATGCTTGTATATGTTCAATGCGATATTCCTTGTCATAATCAAAAGATATGAGTCAAACTCCCTTTCATTGTCCAACCAAATATTCTGTCTTTCCCAAAGTCTGGCAAAAACCTCCTGGGCGACATCCTCTGCATCAGGTTCGGATTTCAGCAAGACATAAGCAAAATATTTTACTTTGGAATAATTGTTTTTGAATAACCTGGAAAAATGATCAACAGTCTCCACTTCTTCATTGTCAGCTATCATTACAATACAAAATTTAAGAAATAAAAATATCAAAAAAATACGGAACTCTCCTTTTGAATCCCGTATTTTCTTAGTTACACTCAATGTACAGTGTTATTACTTAAAATATTCAAAGAGAATTACGATGTCAATTAATAGCAACCGGTTCATCCAATTCTTTGAAACGGACATTAGTTTCTCCATTCTTTCCATTGCCGGAAGCATCTTTAATGTAAGGAACACCATCTTCTTGGGTCAAATCTCTTCCATTCAGTTTGTAATAAGCGAACAAACCGTCTGATGCGGGATCTACAGAAAGCATATTTTGTTTAATCTGATTTTCCGTACGAGCCACACTCCATAATCTGACTTCACTCATATATCCATTGAAAGGACGTTCTCCCCACATAAAGTCTTTTACTTTTCCGACAAAACATCCGCCGTTTGACAAATCGAAACTTGGAGTATCCCAACTGCTTTCAGAGGCTTTTTCTCCATTAATATAGAGTATAGCCTTTCCCGAAGGTTGATCATAAGTAAATGCAACATGATACCATTGACCGGTTTTAAATTCCTGTTCAGAATGGAATTGCTTATTTCCGGCAATCTGCATCCAGTCATTGTGTCCGCCTGGCAAAGCTTCGTCACCTATACGGAGGATCAGAATACCTTCCGTTCCCATAATCGTGTTATTAGAATTAAAACGATTTAAATAGATCAAAGCTTCATAAGTAACCGATGTGAACGGAGTAAGCGGACTTACCGGTATCTTGATATAATTGCTGGAGAACTGACCTACAGTCCGTATTTCTACCGGTTTGCTGATGACGAGATAAGTGAAATCCGAACCTTCGATGACAGGCAAAGAAGATGACCGCACACATACAGGCAACAGATAAGTTTTTCCTTCAGCAATATCTGCCATACCACTGAGTTTTACAGTGGTCTGCGGAGCGTATATCTTTCCGGCTTCAATAGTGGCCGATGTAACTTCCAGACTTGCCTGAGAAGGGTCGAGCAGTTCATAAGTTGTACCATGTGCGGCATTGAAAGCTTCTACCGCACTTGCTCCTCCTATTTCATAAGTTACCTCTGTCGGCGAGGAACTTTTGAAAGAAAGTCTCGCCTGCAAATCATGGGTAATGACATCATCACCCGAGGCTTTAATAGTAACACTGTTTTCTTCAAAGTATACTTTGGTTTCCAGCAAGTCACTTTCACTGTCATTGCAACCGAAAAGCAATGCTCCAATGGCAAAACCTGCTATGTATTTTAATCGAATCTTATTCATGATAATCTTTAATCTAATTTTTTACTTCAGTGGTTATTCTCCTTCTGTATTTTCCCCGTTCTGAGCGGCTTTCCATTCATTGAATACCTGTTGATTAATTTGTATTGCCTGGCGCATCCACTTATAATCCGGAGTATTACCATAATCATTGTCAAAACGATAGGCTCCTACCCCACCTTTGTAAGTGGTGCCGTTTTCAGGCATCCACCGGGCTTGGTTCAACAACTGCCCACCACTTGTTGCGCTAGACTCAAAGTTTTCTGTAATAATCAACTTTTTCAAATTACCACTCTGTGGCCTATAATTTGGGCTGGAATTTCCATATGACTGTGTAATCCAATAATCTATATATTCATCAAGCTCAGGACCAAAATGATTGATATATCCATCAATAACCAATAATTTATGTCCCTTTCCCTCCGGGTCGCTTTTCGGACCGATGTAATTACCCATTTCTTTTATTAGAAACTCCATGTTAGAATACCCATTATAACCTCTATACGTCAATGTATTATCTGCATCATTAAATCCGCCGGTCGGTTCCCAGTCAATATCAAAACCGTCCCATTCACTTACAAACAAAGAATCGCAAAGCGCTTTAGCGTATTTGGCCAATGCCTCTTTCATGTCGGCACCTTCAGGATTTCCGGAGGTATACCCCCAAAACTTCCAACGTGCTTTTTTTCTTTCTTCGTTCAGTTTACTCTCATTCCACCCTTCTTCTTCGGCCTGCTTCTCCACTTCCTCATAGACCCAGTCGGGAGTCCTTCCTTTACCCAAATGAGAAAGCAGACTTACTTCCAGCAATTTAATGCCTTTTACTTTCTGAACAAACTCTTTATCCTTTTTCTGTGCTTCCGTAATTTCATATCTTCCCGGAGCACCACTCCACATGGATATGATATCCATACTGTCGGGAACAGAAGTCAGATACCCCTTCCTTATCACACCGGATGGTGCCCAGTTGGAAAACCATCCGAAAGCCACAGGACGGCCATAGTTTCTGGCTGTTTCCTTATACGCCCGGAGTTCGGCATAATAAGCTTCACTCTCTTCATTGTCCATTGTATTGAAACCGCCAATATGTTCAATTTCCATTTTCTCTACATCCGTACAAGATGCAAATATTATTCCCGCTACGGGAATCGCATATAATAGTTTTTTCAGTACTTTCATAATACAACATTTTAATAAATTGTTTATTTGCAATCCCACCACAATCTTGAAGTTGCCTTATCTGTTTTATCTTTCAATTTACTTATAGCATCTTCATAGTTGGCTCTATCCTCTGCAGATTGGGAGAAACTTATCGGATAAACCATACGGCGAATACCTCCCTCTTTGGTTATACCACTTGCAGACCCTCTGTTCTCCTGCACTTGATGCAACTTAGGATATCCTGTCCTTCTCCACTCAGTCCATGCTTCCTGCCCGTTGGGATAAAGGGCAATCCATTTTTGAATCATGATCTTTTCCAGTTTTTCTTCCTGGCTTCCTTCAAAAGCTGGAGTGGCTGTAGTAGGTTCTGAAGCCCAATAACTATTCTTAGGAGATTGAACCCGTACAAATACAGGTGCGCCTGCTCCTGTTATATAAGAATCTACACTTGTAGAGACTCCGTTTTCGTCAAACGACATCTGAATGCCTTGTTTATACAGTGCTTCGGCATCACCAAACTCCGGCCATTCCAAAGCGGCTTCAGCGCGTAAGAAATACATTTCCGATGCACGCATCCAATAAGTCGGTGTGCTTCCCGTCATATTAGGCTGAGAGCAATCGGTGTATTCTCCCTTACCCATAGTATGTCCGGGAGGCACAGGGGCATACCAATTGCCATCAAATCCCGACAGTGAATTCTCCTGTTTGATACTTGTAAAATATTTGCTCATGCGCGGATCTTTATAGCCTTGCAGATAAGCATACATACTTGTACCCATACGGCACTCCTGATAGTTGCTTGCCAAATAAGCAATGTTATTGTCAAACGCATAATTGGCATTCGGACTGATCTTAGCCTCATCATCTTTCGCAGTCATCACTCCTACGCTATGATTCAAGGCTTCATGCGCCCATTGTTTGGCCATATCGGGAGCACAATATTTCAAACGCATAGCCAGACGCAACATCAGTGAATTGGCATACTTTACCCACTTAACCGGATCTCCTGCGTACACCAGGTCAAAATCTTCCATCACTTTGGCACCTGAATTTGCCAGTGAAGTCAACTCAGTTATAGCGCTTTTCAAATCATTGAACATGGCGGTATACACTTCCTGTTCAGCGTCATACGGCACAACAAGCAAGCCTTCGCCTGCATGTGTATAAGGGATCGGACCGAATGTCTCAAGCGCCTTGTGCCAGCAGGATATTTTCAAAATCTGTGCTAAAGCATAATTTGCCATATTTCCCGTTTCTTCTGCATTTTCTTTTATTTTTTTCCAGGAAGCATATGCCTTGGTATAAGTACTGGTATAGGTAGACGATGTCCAATCATCCTGTAAATAGTAGGTCAGATGGTTACTTCCGCTATACCAATTGTTGTTCTGGCTAAAATATCCGCTCCAGACATCTGCAGAAACATTAAATGATGTCTGATATTCGTTAATGATATCTGTTTTATTTGCAGGGGTACCCACCGGAAAAACTTGTCTGGCAAGGCTCATAATAGAACCACCTACAGCCACACCATCCCGGTTCGCCTCCTCATCAGTCACTTCATAGGGATTGGTGTTAACCTCCTCATAATCGCAAGATGCCCAACAAGGCAATATGCAAAAAGCTACCAAAAGCTTATATTGATTTATCTTTTTCATTGTTGCATTATAATTTTAATTTAATACCAAAGCCGAAACTTCTGACACTTGGTTGCATAAAGTAATCGTTACCTTGACCATAAGTTCCTATAGACGGAGTCAACTCCGGATCGAAAGGAGCTTCGCAATAAAGCATCCACGGATTGTTTGCAGTGAATGAAACTGTTACATCTTTCAACACATTCTTAAACCATGAGTTGGGGAATGTATAGCTCAACGTCAGTTCCTGCAGACGAATATTGGTTGCACTGTACACATAATAACCTGAAGTATGATAATCTCCGGTTCCAATCATTTTGTAATACTTCTCTGCATCTACACGTCCTTGTCCGGGCAATAAAGCACCGCCTAAATCACGAGCTTCACCGGAAGCTTTAGAAACACCGAAGCGGTCAAGAATAGCCTCTGTAGAAGAAGTTACTACACCTCCGAAACGTCCGTTGATCAGGAAGCTCAATCCGAAACCTTTGTAAGAAAATGAGTTGTTCCATCCCATATTGAATTTGGGTGCAACCTGACCTAAATAAACAGGGTCCGTATTTTCCATTCCATAAGAACCGTCTTCCTTGATTTCAACAAATCCCTGACTGTCTTTCTTAAAGAATCGATCTGCATAAATGTCGTGTATACTGCCACCTACTTTCAATAAAGTACGTCCATTATCTTTTCTTACTTCCGGTATGTTGATTGGCTCTGAAGTAATGTCTGTATGGAAGTTTTCGACCATTTCTTTGATTTCATTAATATTACGCGAGAAAGTCAGACTGGAAGAAAGACTGAAATCACCGAATTTGTCATTATACCCCAAAGAGGCTTCCCAACCGCGGTTCTGAACATTACCTGCTTGCAGATAAATCTGTTTGTAACCGGTAGACTCGGGCAGATCACCCAAGAAAGTCTGATTGTAAGTGTTAGACTTATAATAAGTAACTTCCGCACTCAACTTATTCCATAAACGAAGACTTAAACCAAATTCGTAAGAACGGGTACGTTCTGCCTTGAAATCTGTAAAAGGATAAATCATATCTTCTTTAAGCGCTCCTCCTTCAATGGGCACGGTTACAGTACCCGGAGTCAGACCTGATCTGGAGACCGGTGAACCTACCTCTGTATAAGAACCGCGAACTTTCAAATATGAAATGAAATCGGGTAAATCAAACATTTCGGTAACAATGGCAGAAAGACCGACTGAAGGATAGAAGAACGATTCTTCGTCTGTATTCACCAAACGTGAATTCCAGTCATTACGTCCGGTCAAAGTCAAATACAACATACTCTTGTAGCCAAGTTCTAAGTTGGCGAAAAGCGCATTATTGCGGACACGGCTGTCACCTTCACCTTCAATGACACGCGCTTTGCTGGCATTGATGTTTCCTGCTGTAAATTTATTGGGGATTAATGCCAACGGACCTCTATAACCGCTCAATTCTGCCCAGTAATTGGAATAACTGTAACCTAAATTGGCAGAAAGGCTGAAATCTTTGATTTGTTTGTTGATATTCACCATGAAATCCGCATATTCCTGGCGGTCTTTATAATGGTTGTATTCATAAAGGCCTTTTTTGGAACCTTCAGTGAATACATCATAAGAAGAGGCATATATTTTCCGCTCAAAATCAATGTATGAATCATCCATACGATAACGGGCAGCAACATTCAACCAATCGAAAATTTTATAAGTCAGACCTACATTGAACATATAACGGTTTTTTTCGCTGGGAGCAACATTACGGTAGGCTGTCCAATATGGATTCTGAGAAGCATAAGTACCTTCACTTATAGGCCAATATTGCTCTGAAATGTTACGTGCCGAATTTTCACGTTCAAAAATTCTGATAGCATCCCAACTTTCCCCACGCGGGAACAAATAGGCTGCCATAACAGGATTCCAGTATTGTCCTTGCGAAACCATATTTTGGTCCGTCTGTTTGACATAAGATGCTCCTAAATCCAACTGCAATTTATCTTCCAAAAATGTAGATGTATTGCGAATTGTAAAATTCAAGCGGTCATATTCATTGTTTGGGACAATTCCTCTTGAATTAGTAGAAGATATAGAAGCAAAAGTCTGGTTTTGCTTAGTACCGGTGGTTAATGTCAATGAATTAATAAAGTTTGTTCCAGTATTAAAAAAATCATTTTTAGGATCATATGTACTTGGAGTAGTCATTCTGTCCCCCCAACTTTCATATATGCCATCCTTGTTTCTGTAATTGGTCTGGAACTCCGGAGTCATATACGCCTTGCTGAATTCGGTAGAAGAAGAAAACGATATTGAAAGCTTTCCTTCCTTACCTTTTTTAGTAGTAATCAAAATAACTCCGTTTGCTGCACTACTACCATAAAGGGCAGCAGCTGAAGGACCACTTAATACAGAAATACTCTCTATATCCTCTGGATTAAAGTCTGCAATACCTTCAGTAGTAGCCCTGCCTTCTCCCAAAACATCACTTCCACTGCCCAAAGTGGTGTTGAATAGGGGGATACCATCCACTACATACAATGCACTGTTATCGCCTTCAATTGATTTGGCACCACGCATAACAACACGTGCAGAACCTCCGGCACCACTCGCGCTTTTATTAATAGTCACCCCTGCTATTTTACCGTTAAGCGAGTTTACAAAATTAGCATCTTTTGTACGTACTAACTCTTCTGATTTAACTTGTTGCACATTATAACTCAACGCCTTTTCCGCACGTTTAATACCTAAAGCAGTAACTACAACTTCGTCCAAAGCCTGGGTATCTTCACTTAAAGTAATATTCAAAGGATTTGCATTGGCTACTGTCACCGATTGTGTGGCATAACCAATATAAGAGAACTCAAGAACATCACCGGCAGAAACTTTTAAGGAGAACTTTCCGTCCAGGTCAGTTACCGTACCGTTAGTGGTACCTTTCACTAAAACACTTACACCAATCAGAGGCTCCCCTTTGGCATCCTTTACCGTACCGGAAGCACTGATTACATTGTCTTGCACTTGACTGACGGTATGAAAGTCGGATGCATACAAGCTCCTACCACCTGCCAGCAATAACAAGCTAAAAAGCAGGCAGAAGCCCTTGCGATTCAGATTTGTTTTCATTTGATTAAAAATTTAAATTAAAGTACTTTCTTGACAAAGAGCAAATAGAATTGTTTACACGTGTAGTTCTTATATTGTACTTAAAGCAAGAATTTGCAGATTTTCAAAGTGTTAAGCTTTGTTTTATTAGATGTGTGTATTTCCATATTTAGGTTCTTTTTAAGGTTTACGATGCAAATATACATATTATATGCAATTTTGCAATAAAATAATTGTTAAATTTTTATTTGATGCATATCTTATACAATTTAATGAATTATACGTACAATATATATTATTATTCATATACATTAATATTAAATGATTCATAAATAAGCAAAACTAGCTTACGAATAGAAACTTATACATCAATTTACATCTTGATTAACGCCAATTTAGACACTGTGCCTTCCTTATAAATAAAGATATTCAGTAATTCACCTTTCAATTTGCGATTACCCTATTACTACTATTATTCCAATATTTCAGTCACCTTATATATATATCATTATCTATACATACTATTAAAATGTTACATCACTTTCATATTTTGCATAATTCCATAAAATTTCCAATAATATCCAACTTTTGCATACCATAAACATTTGATCTGCTAAAAACATTTTAAACAGCTTCTACATAGGCTAACGTGAGTTCGACATAAAATCAAAAGATAGTAAGTTGCCCGTCATTGATAAAG
>NZ_DAWCXD010000172.1:0-9322 GCF_052357945.1 Bacteroides sp.
GGCAGATCCTGCCATCGAGGCAGTAGAAAGGAAAGACGTGGCGCATTTATTTATACAGAATCCTAAAAAGAAATCGAAAAGTATATTCAGCGGAATCAACGGATTGTTTGCCACTCATCCTCCCATTGAAAAACGAATTGAAATACTGGAACAGTTCTAAAAGCCTGTTCTAATTTTCTTCCCAAGCGTTTTTATTCAAAAGTTGATTATGCCCTTAATTGGTCTAAACTTATAAATAACAGGGATTTCTGTTTAATTTTCATTAAAGGAAACAGAACTATCCCTGTCTTTTTCTTATATTTGGTTGTTATACATATATACATCAACCTAAATGCAAACTGATATGAGAACGAAGAAACAAATCTTTATGCTGTTACTAGCCTTGCTAGTGGGCATCCCTACCCTTTCGGCTCAACAAAGTAAAAAGGAAAAGAAGGAACAGAAGAAAGAAGCAGTAATGAAACTGATTGAATCTGAAAATTATAAGATAGATGTCAACACTGCCATGCCGATGCGCGGACGCTCCATCCCTTTGACATCTTCCTACTCACTGACAATCAGAAATGATTCGGTTATTTCTTACTTGCCTTATTATGGACGGGCTTATAGCATTCCGTATGGTGGAGGTGACGGACTTAACTTCAAAGCCATCCTCAAAGAATATAATGTGGAAATGGATAAAAAAGGGAATGCCGTTATCAAGTTCGTCGCACGTAATCCTGAAGACAGATATGAATTCAGAGCAAAAGTATTTCCCAATGGTTCGGCAAGTATCGATGTCAATATGCAAAACCGGCAGTCCATTAGTTTTCAGGGAGAACTGGATATAAAGGAGGAAAAATAATGCCGTCCTTATTCTTCCGGCTCTTCACTACCTTTTAATATAGGTAGGCAAATGTGATATTTGACAGCTAAGATGCGGGTCAGGAATACCGCCAGTCCGCCAATCAACTGACAGGCGTATGATTCCAGACCTGCAACGTCGCACAGCCAGTATGCAATACCGCCTACAACGCAGGCCATTGCATAAATTTCTTTTCGGAAGATAAGAGGTATTTCATTGATAAATACGTCACGAATCACTCCACCGGCTGCTCCTGTAATGCTACCCATGATAATAGCCACCCAGAAAGGATAGCCTAAAGCAATGCTCTTGCCTACACCTACCACGGTAAACAATGCCAAGCCAATGGTATCGAAAATAAAGAAAGTATTATTGAGCCGGATGAGCCAACGTCCGAAACAGATTACCCACAGCAAAGCCAGTCCCGTACAAATCAGATATATAGGGTCGGTCATCCATCCCGGTGTCACGTCGAGCAGGACATCACGAATAGTACCGCCACCGATAGCAGTAGCAAGTCCTACCACATAAGCACCAAACCAGTCGAAACGTTTCGCCGAAGCCAGCCGGATGCCACTTATAGCAAAGGCAAATGTGCCTATAAAATCAAGAATTTGAACGAATGTGGGCATATATTTGTTATTTTGTATGCAAAGTAACGAATAAATTCCGTAAGAAAATGTACTTTTGCTTCACGAATTAAACCGAATAAGATAGAAACAATATGAAAATAACAATTGTTGCGGGGGCACGCCCCAATTTTATGAAGATAGCTCCCATTACACGCGCTATTGAAGCCGCACGGGCGCTGGGTAAAAGTATCTCTTACCGACTGGTATATACAGGAAGGAAAGACGATACAAGTCTGGATGCTTCTCTCTTTTCGGACCTCGATATGAAAGCTCCTGATGTTTATCTGGGAGTGGAAAGTAGTAATCCAACGAGTTTGACAGCCGGAATCATGGTAGCCTTTGAACAGGAACTGACGGAGAATCCGGCACACGTAGTTCTTGTGGTAGACGATCTGACTGCCACCATGAGCTGTGCCATCGTTGCCAAGAAACAAGGAATCAAGGTAGCGCATCTCGTAGCCGGAACCCGTTCTTTCGACATGAAGATGCCGAAAGAGGTCAACCGTATGATTACAGATGGAATATCCGACTATCTGTTTACTGCCGGCATGGTTGCCAACCGCAACCTGAACCAGACAGGAACGGAAAGTGAAAACGTATATTATGTAGGTAACATTCTCATAGATACCATCCGCTACAACCGTAACCGTTTGCTCAAACCGATATGGTTTTCCGTATTGGGACTGCAAGAGGGAAATTATCTCCTGCTCACCCTCAACCGTCGCGTATTGCTAAACAACAAAGAGAATCTGCGTCAGTTGCTGAAAACAATCATTGAAAAATCTGCCGGTATGCCTATCGTAGCACCGCTGCACACATACGTACGAAATGCCATCAAAGAATTAGGCATCGAAGCTCCGAACCTCCACATAATGCCTCCGCAGAATTACCTGTTCTTCGGTTATCTGATAAACAAGGCAAAAGGAATCATAACAGATTCAGGAAACGTAGCCGAAGAAGCGACCTTCCTGGGTATTCCTTGTATCACGCTCAACACGTATGCCGAACATCCGGAAACGTGGCGCATGGGAACCAACGAACTTGTCGGAGAAGATCCTGCTCTGCTTGCCAAAACAATGGATACACTGATGCACGGTGAATGGAAACGTGGCGAACTTCCCGAACGTTGGGACGGACGTACCGCAGAGCGTATTGTACAGATACTTACGAGCAAATAACATTTACCCGGCATGTTCCATTCCGTTTCCCGGCATGGGACTGTTAGTTTCACACCGGGAAACAAAGTGTTTCACACCGAGAAACCAACAGTTTCATGCCGGGAAACAAAAAGTGTCAAGTGTCGAAACAAAAAGTGCCCTACAACGAGAGCAAAGGTTTCAAATATCGGGACCGGGAGAACAAAGTGCTGAAACAGCCTTATCAAAAGGATTAACAAAGGAATATTCCTTGGATTACCGGGCGATATATGCTTGTAAACAACAAAAAACGATGGGTAAAAAAAGTTATATATTCTGTTATCCTTAGAGTTATTTGTTAACTTTGCGCCCTACTACAAACGTTATGATACAACGATATAACAAAATACTTATACTGTTCTTACTCGTATTGGTAGCTTCCAATGCTTTTGCGCAGCAAATTAAAGGGGTAGTCACTGATTCGGTTACCCACGAGCCATTGATGTATATCTCTGTTTACTACCAGGAAAAGAGAGATATGGGTACTATCACCAATATTGACGGAGAATACAGTCTTGAAGCCCGCAGAAACGGAGGAACACTGGTGTTCTCCGCTGTAGGTTATATCAGTAAAACGGTTCGAGTCGGTTCCAACAATCAGACAGTGAACGTTAAGTTAGCTCCGGATAATGTGCTCCTGAACGAGGTTGTCGTGAAACCTCAAAAGGAGAAATATTCCCGCAAGAACAATCCGGCAGTGGAATTCATGAAGAAGGTAATCGAACACAAAAAAGCGCAAGTACTCGAAGTGAACGAGTACTATCAGTACGACAAGTACGAGAAGATGAAAATGTCCATCAACGACCTCACACCGGAAAAGCTCGAAAAAGGTATCTACAAGAAATATTCATTCTTAAGAGATCAGGTGGAAGTGTCGGAAACAACCAATAAGTTGATTCTCCCTATTTCCGTACAGGAAACGTCCTCGCAAACCATCTACCGCAAAAATCCCGAAAACAAGAAAACGATTATCAAAGGAAAGAATTCCAATGGTATAGAAGAATTTTTCTCTACGGGAGATATGCTCGGCACTGTATTGAAAGACGTATTTGCCGACATCAATATCTACGACGACGATATCCGATTGCTCCAGCAGCGTTTCGTCAGTCCGATCGGTAACAATGCCATCTCATTTTATAAATATTATCTGATGGACACATTGATGGTAAACAAGCGTGAATGTGTCCACCTTACTTTTGTTCCGCAAAACTCGCAGGACTTCGGATTCACCGGACATCTGTATGTATTGAACGATTCTACTTATGCCGTTCAGAAATGTACGATGAACCTGCCTAAAAAGACCGGAGTAAACTTCGTCAACCGTATGGACATCGTGCAACAATACGAGCAACTCCCTAACGGAAACTGGGTATTAGCGGATGATGACATGACCGTAGACCTGTCCTGGAATTCCAACAAAACAGCAGGCGGATTGCAGGTGGAACGGACTACGAAATATAGTAATTATAAATTCGATCCCATCGAACAACGACTGTTCCGATTGAAAGGCAGCGTGATAAAAGAAGCGGATATGCTTTCGAAAAGCGATGAGTATTGGGCGAGTGTTCGTCAAGTACCGCTGACGAAGAAAGAAAGTTCGATGGATGTATTCGTTAACCGCCTCGAACAGATACCGGGATTCAAATACATCATCTTCGGAGCGAAAGCGCTGATTGAAAACTTTGTGGAAACAGGAAGCAAAGGCCATCCGAGCAAAGTGGATATCGGTCCTATCAACACCATGATTTCGAGCAACTACATTGATGGTACCCGTTTCCGATTAAGTGGTATGACAACAGCTCATTTCCACAAGCACTGGTTCTTGAACGGATACGGAGCTTACGGCCTGAAAGACGAACGCTGGAAATATAGCGGTACGGTAACTTATTCATTCAATAAACGCGATTATGTTGTATGGGAATTCCCGAAACATTATCTTTCGGCTACGTATAGTTATGATGTTATGTCTCCGATGGATAAATTCCTGTTCACAGATAAAGACAATATCTTCCTCTCGGTAAAAACAACGACAGTAGACCAGATGTCGTATATGCGCGACGCCACCATTAATTATGAACTTGAAACGCTGACAGGATTCGGAGTGAAAGCCATGCTGCGCCATCGTAACGACGAGCCTACCGGCAAACTGGAATATCTGCGCAATGATGCCGCGCAAACCCGTGTGCATGATGTCACGACTTCGGAAGCAAGTCTGACACTACGTTATGCTCCGGGCGAATCATTTGTCAACTCCAAACAACGCCGCGTGCCCGTATCGCTGGATGCTCCTA
This sequence comes from Bacteroides sp., assembly GCF_052357945.1. Lineage (GTDB taxonomy): Bacteria > Bacteroidota > Bacteroidia > Bacteroidales > Bacteroidaceae > Bacteroides. Next base: position 4,964 of record NZ_DAWCXD010000172.1, read on the forward strand.
TCTTTACATTGACTCATGCTATGGGTTTCAAAGGAGTACTAGGTGGAGATTACAGTTTTAACCGTACGGAAGCAAGTGTATGGAAACGTTTCTGGCTCCCCGCTTCCTGGGGAAAGATTGATTGTAGCTTAAAAGCAGGTGCTGAATGGAACACGGTTCCTTTCCCGTTGTTGATTTTGCCGGAAGCTAACTTGTCCTACATCACCCAGCGCGAAACGTTCAACTTGATTAATAACATGGAATTCCTGAACGACCGTTACGCTTCCATGTCATTATCTTATGATATGAATGGAAAACTATTCAACCGTATTCCTCTTATCAAGAACTTGAAATGGAGGGAAATGTTCCGCGTACGTGCTTTGTGGGGAACATTGACGGATAAGAATAATCCGTTTAAGAGCAACAATCCCGATTTGTTCCGTTTCCCGACACGCGACGGTAAGTTCACCAGTTTCGTGATGGACCCGAAAGTGCCTTATATTGAAGGAAGTGTAGGTATCTACAACATTTTCAAGTTGCTGCACGTTGAATATGTACATCGTTTCACTTATCGTGATAATCCGGGTATCAACAAAAACGGTATTCGTTTCATGGTATTAATGGTATTCTAGAAAATTATGCAACCTTTAGCAGAACGGTTACGGCCAAAAACTTTGGATGAATATATCGGTCAGAAACATTTAGTTGGACCGGGAGCCATCTTGCGGAAGATGATTGACGCAGGACGCATCTCTTCTTTTATTCTCTGGGGACCTCCCGGAGTAGGTAAAACAACTCTTGCACAGATCATTGCCAACAAACTGGAAACGCCTTTCTATACTTTGAGTGCTGTGACTTCCGGTGTGAAGGATGTACGCGAAGTGATAGACCGTGCCAAGAGCAATCGTTTCTTTTCGCAGTCCAGTCCGATTTTGTTTATCGATGAAATCCATCGGTTCAGCAAGTCGCAGCAGGACTCTCTGTTGGGAGCGGTAGAGAACGGAACAGTCACGCTGATTGGCGCAACAACGGAGAATCCGTCGTTTGAGGTCATCCGCCCTCTCCTATCCCGTTGCCAGCTTTATGTACTCAAATCTTTGGAAAAAGAAGATTTGCTGGAACTTCTGCAACGTGCCATCACCACAGATGCCATACTGAAGGAACGAAAAATTGAATTGAAAGAAACAACAGCTATGTTGCGCTTCTCCGGTGGAGATGCCCGCAAGCTGCTTAATATATTGGAACTTGTTGTGCAATCGGAGACGGAGGAAACAGTTGTCATCACCGATGAAATGGTGACCGAACGCTTGCAACAGAATCCACTGGCTTATGACAAGGATGGAGAGATGCATTATGACATTATCTCGGCTTTCATCAAGTCTATCCGCGGCAGCGATCCTGACGGAGCGATCTACTGGCTTGCCCGTATGGTGGAAGGAGGCGAAGATCCGGCTTTCATTGCCCGCCGACTGGTGATCTCGGCTGCCGAGGATATTGGTCTGGCAAACCCGAATGCATTGCTTCTCGCTAATGCGTGCTTTGATACATTGATGAAAATCGGTTGGCCCGAAGGACGGATTCCTTTAGCCGAAGCGACGATATATCTAGCTACCAGTCCTAAAAGCAATTCGGCATACAGTGCTATTAATGATGCTCTGGAGCTGGTTCGTTCGACAGGAAATCTGCCTGTCCCCTTGCATCTGCGCAATGCTCCGACCAAACTGATGAAACAGTTGGGATACGGACAAGAGTATAAATATGCGCACAGCTATGAAGGTAACTTTGTCAAACAACAATTTCTTCCGGACGAGCTGAAAGACAAACGGATATGGCAACCGCAAAACAATCCGGCAGAACAGAAACATGCCGAGCGAATGATACAGTTGTGGGGAGACAAATTTAAGAAATAAGCGTTCGTAAAATAAGTCACTCCCTTCTGTAAGAGAAGCCGAAAGCAAAATAAAGCAGTAGGAAACATTATAACATATTAATAATATTGAAATTGAAATGAAGATTGTAGTTTTAGACGGCTATGCCGCCAATCCCGGAGATTTATCTTGGGAAGGTATGAAGGTGCTTGGAGAATGTACAATTTATGATCGTACAGCTCCGGAAGAGGTATTAGAACGTGCAGCCGGTGCAGAAGCAATTCTGACTAACAAGGTAATCATCAATGCAGACCACATGGCTGCACTGCCCGAACTGAAATATATCGGTGTGTTGGCTACCGGATACAATGTGGTAGACACAGCTGCTGCAAAAGAACGGGGAATCGTCGTTACTAATATTCCTTCATATAGCACCGCTTCCGTTGCTCAAATGGTATTTGCGCATATCCTGAACATCACTCAACAAGTGCAACACCACTCTGAAGAAGTGCATAAAGGTCGTTGGGCTAACAACAAGGATTTCTGTTTTTGGGATACTCCGTTGATGGAACTGCGGGAAAAGAAAATCGGTCTGGTAGGACTGGGAAATACCGGATATACCACAGCGCGCGTTGCTATCGGTTTCGGTATGCAAGTGTATGCACTGACTTCCAAATCTCACTTCCAGTTGCCACCGGAAATCAAGAAGATGGATTTAGATCAGTTGTTCAGCGAATGTGATATTATCAGTTTGCACTGCCCGCTTACTCCGGAGACACGCGAAATGGTAAATGCACGCCGTTTGGGTATGATGAAGCCGACAGCTATTTTAATCAACACCGGTCGCGGCCCGCTTATCAACGAACAAGACCTTGCAGACGCTTTGAACAGTGGCAAGATTTATGCAGCCGGAGTAGACGTGCTTTCTACTGAACCACCTTGTGCCGACAATCCATTACTTACTGCAAAGAACTGCTACATCACTCCGCACATTGCCTGGGCAACCATCGAGGCTCGTGAACGTCTGATGAATATTGCAATCAGTAACCTTCAGGCTTACATTGCCGGAAAACCGGAGAATATAGTCAATAAATAAAAAGCGATATATCCGAAAAGATAGAAAAGGCTTATATATAAAAACTCCCCTCATTTAACTTCTCTACCATGACATAGAGAATTAAATAAGGGGAGTTTATTTGTTCCTACAAGAATCTCAATTCGAAATTCTATGTGGACAAAGTATTAATATGAGTGTCCTCCTTCATCCATTTCTTTCTCGGTAATTTTGTGACGATCGATACTACGCCAAGCATAGAAAATATATGCAATTACGAATGGAACAAGAATAGAGACATAGGCCATTGTCTTTAGTGTAAATTCGCTGGAACAGCTATTGGCTAAAGTTAATGAGCTTTGCAGGTCTGTATATGACGGATAATAAGCGGTATTGTTGTACCCTGCTACCAGCAATAAAGATAAAACAGTCAGTACCGTACCGATTCCCGTAAACCAGATTCCTTTATCAAACGTCTTTTTAAGCAATGTCTTTCCAATGCCGAAAAGAACCAGTACCACACCAATCAGGAATAAAGCCAGCACTACCGGCATTTCGATAAAGTTAGTGAAATACTTATATGGCTGCATATAAATTTCCTGTGTATCCGGATTAACGGCAAAACCATCAGATACCAATGTACGAATGACAAATGCTAAAAAGAATACAAGGAACAAAACTGTATTATTTCGTACTGCACGACGACATTTATCGGTCAGCTCTTTATCATCAATATTATTAATGAAATAGAGAGATCCCAACACACGGGCAAGGAAGAAGACAGCCAATCCAAGAATAACATTCCAAATGTTGGTCAGTGCATCCAATCCGTGCCAGCCATTTCCCCAATGACTGATTACCGGCATAATGGTATCTGTCATATTGGCCTTATTAATATAGAAATCAGAACCGGTAAAGAAAGTAGCCACTGCCCCACCAAGTAACACAGGACCTACCACTCCATTAATCACCAAAAAAGTCCGGTATGTCTTTTTACCTAACAGATTTCCGGCTTTACTCTGAAACTCATAACTGACAGCCTGCAATACAAAACTGAAAAGTATAATCATCCAAAGCCAATATGCACCACCGAAACTGGTACTGTAAAACAAGGGGAAAGAAGCAAAGAAAGCTCCTCCAAATGTAACCAATGTAGTAAACGTAAACTCCCACTTACGTCCGGTAGAATTCACCATCATCTTACGATGTTCTTCGGTTTTACCCAAGCAGAACAACAAAGAATTACCTCCTTGTACAAACAATAAGAACACGAGTATGGCTCCTAACAAGGAAACGACAAGCCACCAATATTGTTGCAAAAATATATACATATAGCTAAAATATTAAGTAATGAGTAATAGGTAATTATCAATTCTCCGGTCCTTTTTTAATAGCCTTTACCATAATTCCGACACCTGCAATCAGCATCACTGTAAACAGGAGCAGGAAGATAAAGAA
>NZ_DAWCXD010000173.1:0-9181 GCF_052357945.1 Bacteroides sp.
GAAGTATTGATAGTAATACCTCTTTCTTTTTCTTCAGGAGCGTTGTCGATAGAATCGAAAGAACGCAATTCTGAAAGACCTTTTTTAGCCAACACAGTAGTGATAGCAGCAGTCAAAGTGGTTTTACCGTGGTCAACGTGACCGATTGTACCAATGTTTACGTGCGGTTTGGTACGTTCAAATTTCTCTTTAGCCATAGCTTTACTTGTTATTTATTTGATTAATAATCAGCATTTACATCCTTTATGAGCTGTTACCGGGATTTGAACCCGGGACCTCTTCCTTACCAAGGAAGTGCTCTACCACTGAGCTATAACAGCAAGAAAAGAGAGCGGAAGACGGGGCTCAAACCCGCGACCCTCAGCTTGGAAGGCTAATGCTCTATCAACTGAGCTACTTCCGCATTCTTGCCAAAGTTGTCACTCTGATTGTGGGCAAAGATGGATTCGAACCACCGAAGGCGTAAGCCAGCAGATTTACAGTCTGCCCCATTTGGCCACTCTGGTATTTGCCCTTTTCAAAATCAAGAAATAAAAGAACTATTTTCAAACAATATGATAAAGACAGATGTTCTATCTTTGTCCTTCGGTTTCTTTTTGAGCCTCTTGTCGGATTCGAACCAACGACCCCGAGATTACAAATCACGTGCTCTGGCCAACTGAGCTAAAGAGGCAAACTTACTAAAAAATGCAACCGTCACGTTCTAACGCGAGCGAAACGGCTGCAAATTTAGTTATTTATTTCTTTCCCGCAAAATATTTGGGATTTTTTTATTTGCTACGTTGCTTTTCCTTGTATTTAACCAGCTGTTTACCGAGCGCTTCCACATCTAAATCAATTGCTTCTTCAAATGTATCGCATACTTTGCTTGCATAAAACTCTCCATTTGGGATCAATATTTTAATGCCCGCTTCCTTGTTTTCAGCAACTTCTGGTTTAATTACCTTTAATGACACCTCTACTTTCTTTATATCTTCGTAATATTTTTCCAACTTGGACACTTTCTTCTGAATAAATGCCTGCAATTGCTCTGACGCATCAAAGTGAATTGATTGAATTCTAACATCCATACTTACCTCCTTTTTTTTAAGCTCTTGGATGAGCTTGTTTATACACTTTTTTAAGTTCTTCAAATGTGGCATGTGTATAGATCTCGGTAGTTGTTATACTCTCGTGACCCAAAAGTTCTTTTACCGCCCCCAGCTCTGCTTCATTATTCAGCATTGTGGTAGCAAAAGTATGCCTCAACACGTGAGGGCTCTTTTTCTTCAACGTCGCCACCTTTGACAGGTTCCGTTTCACTAAATTATAGACTAGATTCTTATAAAGCCGTTCACCATTCTCTCTAATAAAGAAAGCTTCCGACCTTTCCGGAATCGTTTCGTTTCTTACATTAATATATTCAAGCATCAACTCCTGCAGTTCGTCACCGAACGGAATCAGCCGTTGCTTGTTTCTTTTCCCGGTCACTTTCAGAAGAGAAGCCGAAAAATCCACATCCTTATTATCCAGACCTATCAATTCCGAAAGTCTCATGCCGGTAGCATAAAACACTTCAATAATCAACCGATCCCGACAGCCTTTAAATCCTTCACCAAAGTCCGTTTCATCCAATAACCGATTCATTTCGTTTTCTTTTAAGAACACAGGCAACGGCTTTTTGTTTTTAGGTCCTTTTATTTTACGCAAAGGATCTATAGTCGTTTCTCCCTGCCTCAAGAGATACTTGTAAAACGTTCGGAGCGAACTTAGCTTACGATTTACAGAAGTTGAGGTATACCCTTTATCCATCAATGAAACAATCCATTCACGAATCAGTTCCGCCTCGACCTCTAACGGATTAAATTTTCCATACTCTTCCTGAGCAAACTCCTGCAGTTGCTTTATATCTTCACCGTACGCAAGAACGGTTTTTTCAGAATAGTTCCGCTCATACTGGAGATAATCAAGAAAAGATTCTATCAACATAATATCGCTACATCTAAAATCGTGCAACGAATGTATGAAAAGAATTCAATAATTCAAAGGAAATTACGAATTATTAATCTTCTACTTGCTGAAGTTGTTGTACGTAAACTGCGCGTTCTTTCTTAAGTCTTTTAGTTACAGACGGTTTATCAAACTGTTGTCTGCTTCTCAACTCTTTTACAATGCCAGTCTTTTCAAATTTTCTTTTGAACTTCTTCAGCGCTTTTTCAATGTTTTCGCCTTCTTTTACAGGTACTACAATCATTTTGTTACTATTAATATGTTATGATTAAAAAATTCCGCAGTCAAATTGCGCCGCAAAATTACACATACTTTCTTTATTCACAAAACTTTCGGCAAATATTTCTCAAAAACTATTCATAAACAAGTTATTAAATGCAGAAAGTTAGTACCTTTGAAACACTTACATGTCTATAATAATATAATAAAGTATGAAACAGAGCATAAAAGAGCGAGTGCATGCACTGCGCATGACCTTTCATTCCAATTCTATCAAAGCGTTCATTATTCCCAGCACCGACCCTCATCTTAGTGAATATGTGGCTCCCCACTGGATGTCACGGGAGTGGATTTCCGGTTTTACTGGTTCTGCCGGAACAGCGGTTATCCTGATGGATAAAGCAGGATTATGGACCGACTCACGTTATTTTCTGCAAGCTACGAAGGAATTGGAGGGCAGCGGCATTACCTTATATAAAGAGATGTTGCCGGAGACTCCCAGTATTACAGAATTTCTCTGCCAACACTTAAAACCTGGAGAATCTGTAAGTATCGACGGGAAAATGTTCTCTGTGCAACAGGTCGAACAGATGAAAGAAGAACTGGCGGCACATCAGTTACAGGTCGACATATTTGGAGATCCATTGAGTAGCATTTGGAAGGACCGACCCGCCATGCCTGATTCTCCTGCTTTTATTTATGATATCAAATATGCAGGGAAAAGCTGCGAAGAGAAAATATCCGCCATCCGTACGGAGTTGAAAAAGAAAGGTGTCTATGCTTTATTCATATCCGCACTCGACGAGATCGCATGGACTCTCAATTTGCGAGGAAACGATGTACATTGCAATCCGGTCATAGTAAGTTACCTGTTAATCACACAGGATGAAGTGACTTATTTTATTTCACCGGAGAAAGTGACGGCAGAGGTAGAGACTTATCTAAAGGAACGGCAGATTGGAATACAGAAGTATGATGAGGTAGAGACATTCCTGAATTCTTTTCCGGGAAAAAACATTCTGATTGATCCACGGAAAACGAATTATTCTATCTATTCGTCTATTAATCCGCAATGTTCTATTCTTCGTGGAGAGTCGCCTGTCGCATTATTGAAGGCGATTCGCAATGAGCAGGAGATTGCCGGCATCCACGCTGCCATGCAACGGGATGGAGTAGCACTCGTCAAATTCCTCAAATGGCTGGAAGAATCCGTATCTACCGGAAAAGAGACAGAATTAAGTATAGATAAAAAGTTGCATGAGTTTAGGGCTGCACAACCTCTCTACATGGGGGAAAGTTTCGACACGATTGCAGGATATAAAGAACATGGGGCAATCGTACATTATTCGGCTACCCCGGAAAGTGACGTGACTCTTCAGCCCAGAGGGTTCTTACTCTTAGATTCAGGAGCCCAATATCTAGACGGAACCACTGACATCACCCGAACCATTGCCTTAGGCGAACTTACAGAAGAAGAAAAAACGGATTATACCCTTATATTAAAAGGACACATCGCGTTGGCTATGGCCAAATTCCCTACCGGAACCCGTGGAGCCCAACTCGATGTACTAGCCCGTATGCCTATCTGGAACCACAGGATGAATTTTCTTCATGGCACAGGACATGGCGTCGGACATTTCCTGAGTGTACACGAAGGTCCGCAAAGCATTCGTATGAATGAGAATCCAGTCATTTTGCAGCCCGGTATGGTTACCTCCAATGAGCCTGGTGTTTATAAAGCAGGCAGTCACGGGATACGTACGGAGAACCTGACGTTGGTTTGCAAAGATGGAGAGGGAATGTTTGGAGAATATCTTAAGTTTGAAACTATCACTTTATGCCCAATCTGCAAAAAAGGGATCATCAAGGAAATGCTGACAAATGAAGAAATTGAATGGTTAAACAATTACCATCAGACTGTCTACGAGAAGTTGTCACCGGATCTTAACGAAGAAGAAAAAGTTTGGTTACAAGAGGCAACTGCTTCCCTTTAAACAGAACTTGTCTGACACCCGGGTGTCAGACTGCTCAAGACCCGGGTCTCATACATCACGACACCCGGGTGTCGTACAACATAGAACTGCATTAAATAAAAAACTTTATTAGAAACAAATATTATATGGCTTTAATTAAATCAGTACGGGGTTTTACTCCCGAAATCGGAGAAAACTGCTTCCTCGCAGATAATGCAACTATTATAGGAGATGTAAAAATAGGAAATGATTGTAGCATTTGGTTTAATACAGTATTAAGAGGTGACGTCAACTCCATACGAATCGGCAATGGTGTCAACATTCAGGATGGAAGTGTCTTGCATACGTTATATCAGAAATCGACTATTGAAATTGGCGATCATGTATCCGTAGGGCATAATGTTACCATTCATGGGGCGACCATCAAAGATTATGCACTGGTAGGGATGGGGGCAACCGTCCTGGATCACGTCGTAGTTGGCGAAGGAGCAATCGTTGCCGCCGGTTCGCTGGTATTAAGCAATACCATCATTGAGCCGGGAAGCATTTGGGGAGGGGTACCCGCGAAATTCATTAAAAAGGTAGATCCTGAACAAGCCAAAGAACTGAATCAAAAAATCGCTCACAATTATTTGATGTATTCGCAATGGTATAAGGAATAACATTAAGTAAAACCGGAAACTAAACTTCGTTCCTCCTTTCTCTTAAAAACATAAGAGTAAGGAGGAACGTTTTTTCAAAGACCACTGACACTTCAATAGCCACATAAATAAACAAGTCATTTACAAACACATACCTATAAGATTCAGACTATCAAAACTAATCATCATTGATTTCCAAAATCCATATTCATATTATTTAACCATCTGGAAATAGTTATATTACGAATCATTCGTAGCTTTGTGAGACATTAAATCTGAACAGTGAATCAACAAACACTTATTCATTATGAAAACAAAACTACTACTTACAATTCTCTTATTGGCAGAAACAATAACCGCCAATGCACAAAACGCAGAAAAAGAATATTTAAAGAAAGTACTTACCAATTTAGAAAGGATTGAATCTGCAACCTACCATGTCACCAACGAAAGCTGGCAACCAGGTGATTCAACCGCATTATCTACCTTACACGGCTTCGTTAAAGAATACGATAATCCAATGGACTCAACCATAGGTGCAAGTTATGTTTCACTGGATACCAATGATACAACAAAGCTAGAATTTTGTTATGACGGTAACATAAGAGCATTACCCTATCACGAAAATAAGAAATTAGCAATTGATGATTTCACATTCAGACCGCTTCCTTTCAGATTAGTAAGTTCTCCATTCTTCAATCACGCAAAGAATATCATCAAATATGCACTTACCACTAAGGATCATATTACAACAGAACTGAAAGACGAGGGCGATAATTATTATTTTAAATTAGTAATTGATGAGAATCAACAGGTTGAATTCTTTGGAAGGGCTTATCACATGCCACTTCCTCCATTCGATATCGGCAGTACAACTTCTATTTATGAATTATGGATTAACAAATCAAATAATTTACCTTATAAAAAACGAAGAGAGATGTCGCATGATATTTCCGTTTCAACTTACTCGAATCTTGAAATCAATAAACTAACAATCAACGACTTTAATGCGTCTGATTATTTCCCCAAAGATTATGAAATAGTAAAATACAGCGACCTCTACAAGAAAAAAGAAGAATCAACAGCATCCGAACTTATAGGGAAAAAAGCTCCGGACTGGATATTAGAAAATATAGAAGCACAGCCGGTATCATTAGCCGACTACAAAAGCAAAATCATACTAATCAACTTCACAGGCATTGGTTGTGGTGCCTGTCAGGCAGCCATCCCCTTCTTGAAACAGCTAAAAGAATCATTCACCAGTGAAGAGTTTGAGCTGATTGCAATAGAATCCTGGAGCCGTAAAGTATCTGCTATCCGAAATTACGCAAAGCGAAAGGAATTGAATTATACCATTCTGAATGCAACAAATGAGGTTATCAAACAATATCAGACCGGTGGTGCCGCACCTTACTTTTTCATAGTAGACCAAGAACGAATCATACGAAAAGTAATCAGAGGTTATAGTAATGAGAATACAGATAAAGAAATAATAAATGCAATAAAAGAACTACTATGAACATGAACAGACTATTTACTTGTCTTTGTTTGTCCTTGTTATTCAACCTGGCACAAGCACAATTACCCATCCCCGAATATCAGAAAGGAAAGGCCATTTTAAGTGGTACAATCGCCAATTACCATCCGAATGATAATCTGATATTCAAGATCGGAGCTCCCAATATCGTGATGGGAACAGCCGAAACTCTTTATCCGACTGTTGAGTCAGACGGAAGCTTTACTATTAATATTCCTCTCTACCATCATACACAAGTACGGATGATGATAGGAAATGCTGATTTAGTCATTCTGCTAAGTCCCGAAAAAGAAACAAATGTAGCTATCAATCTAAGTAATCCACCAGGAAAACAGTTTGTATTTAGCGGTCAATATGCTACCATTAACAATGAATGGTGCCAGCCGGAACTGATAACAAAGATACCACCTGTTTATAGTGATGGCGACCTATTGGATTCCATTGTAGGCATTAGTGCCAATGAATTCAAAAAACGATGTATCAACCAATACAAACGATATGTAACGCACAACAATGCACAGTTACAATTCAGCGAAGACACTCGCACACTCGCCAATCTCTCATGCGCATTTGATTGCCTGGAAAATCTACAGGCCACCCACTATTGCCTGCAAACTGCTTATCAAAAGAAGGAAAACATTACGCGGGAACAAGCTTTTGCTGCTTTTCTTGATGTATATTTGCCCGATGATTTCCACAATTATTTGAAGGATTTCCCAATCAATCACCCTTTAGCACTCTATTGTTATAATTACCGCAATGTAGTCATGGATTTATATGATACCCACAAAGACCCACTCGCTTACGAAAAAAATCTATTAAAAAATGCACCACTCACTAAAGAGGAACAGACACTTATCCATCAATATGAAACAGCTTTCAAAGCAGGTATCTCCTTTCAGCAAGAAAGCGAGCTAATGGCACTTAGTGCAAAATACTTCAAAGAAAATGACCAATTCAGATGGGAGTCATTCTCCAAAGCAAAAGAACGTCTTAGTAATATCATACAAGACAGCACAAGTTTAATAGTTGACTACATACGGGCAATCTATATGCGTTCCAGTTTTTACAATTTACAACCTCTGACACCCCGACAAGAGCTCATGGCTTCGGAAATTACCAATCCTATTTTCTTAGGTATCATTCAAGACATGAACCGCCAGATGCAACCCCGACAGAAAACGATAACAAAGAAATTCACTATTTGCGAAGCACCACAAGTCCCGGAAAAGGAACTGTTGACTGCTCTCATTACCCGCCACAAAGGGAAGGTACAGTTTATCGACTTTTGGGCTACCTGGTGCGGTGGCTGCCGGCAAATCATCAAGGAATATGAACCACTAAAGAAAGAAATAGGTGAAGACAAAGTTGCTTTCATTTACCTCACAGGCCCCAGTTCTATAAAAAAGACTTGGGATATACTAATACAAGACATTGCCGGAGAACATTACTGGCTGAACAAAGAACAGTGGGGTTATCTTTGGAATCATTTTCAGATGACGGGATTACCGATGTACCTGATAATAGATAAAAAAGGAAATATCGCAAAACAATTCACCCACGTAACAGCCAAAGAGTTGAAAGAGTTGCTAGAGTTAGAAGTCAACAGATAAGGTGCCTAGCTACAAATGCAGGAAACAGGTTCTTCGTCAAATCTGGTGAAAAGTTGTCCTCTATTTTATCTAATTCAGTTGGTGCCTGTTTCTTCTTATCAAAGCAATAAAAAAAGAATAAATATCAACTTGGAAATAAAAAGATAAAGAATTTACCACCCAATTTGACAAAGAGCCGAAAGCAATGAGAAGTGTGCCAAAGCTCCTTAATAAACGAAGAATCACCTTTATCACAGATAGTTGTAGTAAAGGTGATTCTTTATTGATAAGGGTTTTAAACTGCCCTCTTATATCGAATTCACATTGATCTACACAATATATTTAGAAGTTAATCATGTGCATTATCTTCTCTGTAGCTCCGGCATTACTAGTCACATAATAACCGGCATTTGTTCCTGTTTCACGCAAGAACAATTCATCTGTCAGGAAACGATCCAGCAAAGTTTTCAGTTCGTCGTAATCCTTGATGGAATAAGCCCCTTTCGCTTCGAGCAATTGAACTGCTTCCATAAATTTCTGATACTTCGGTCCGAAAATCACCGGAATACCATATACGGCCGCTTCCAATGTGTTATGAATACCTACTCCAAAACCACCGCCGATATACGCTATTTCACCATAACGGTAAATAGAGGACAGCAGTCCGAAACAGTCTATTATAAGGCAATCCGCTTTCAATACATTCCTTTCGTCGGCACGGGTATAGCGCACATACGAACGTTTCAATTTACCGATGATTTCAACCAAGTGATTCTCGTCGATCACATGCGGAGCAATAATCAGTTTCATTTCCGGATGATTATTGAAATATTCGAGGAATAAATCCTCATCAGGTCCCCATGAACTTCCGGCAACAAAAGTAAAAGAATTGTCTCCTTTAAATTTCTCCACCAACGGGAGCTCTTTAGCCTCTTCGCGGATTTGCAGTACACGGTCAAAACGGGTATCCCCCACCACTGTCACACGACTAATGCCGATTTTTGACAAATAACGTTTGGATGCCTCATTCTGAACAAACAGATGATCGAAATCTTTCAAGACATTGCGATAAGTGCCACCATACCATTTAAAGAATATTTGTTCGCGACGGAAGATAGACGACACACTATATACCGGAATACGGCGCTTGTGAAGCTCATCCAGATAATTCTTCCAAAACTCATATTTGATAAAGAACGCCATGCAAGGATTTGCAATATCCAGGAACTT
>NZ_DAWCXD010000174.1:0-9136 GCF_052357945.1 Bacteroides sp.
ATAACCTTGCCAAGGTTAGGGTCGCGAGTTCGAGTCTCGTTTTCCGCTCCATATAAGATGAGGTTGTCAGTCGATAAGATTGGCAACCTTTTTTTGTATAATATTGGAAGTTTACCGGACGATTGTATCGATAGATTGAACGGAAAAGCGTAATTTTGCAGATGAAAAATCAATGTACTCCCCCCAAAAAAGAGCGTCATTGATTCACACAGACCTTTAATTAATTTAACTATTTGTGATATGTTAACACAGATCATTAATGCACGCATCCTCACCCCGCAAGGCTGGTTGAAGGATGGGTCAGTTCTTATTCGTGACAATAAAATTCTGGAAGTAACCAATTGTGACCTTGCAATTATCGGAGCCAAACTGATTGATGCCAAAGGAATGTATATTGTTCCGGGAGGTGTAGAAATCCATGTTCATGGTGGCGGTGGAAGAGACTTTATGGAAGGCACGGAAGAGGCTTTCCAGACAGCAATCAAAGCTCATATGCAGCATGGCACTACCAGTATTTTTCCTACTCTTTCTTCTTCTACCATTCCAATGATCCGTGCCGCTGCGGAAACTACTGAAAAAATGATGGCGGAGCCTAATAGCCCTGTGCTCGGACTTCATCTGGAAGGACATTATTTCAATATGGCGATGGCAGGTGGACAGATTCCCGAAAATATCAAAGATCCCGATCCCGAAGAATATATTCCGTTGCTGGAAGAAACTCATTGTATCAAACGTTGGGATGCCGCACCGGAACTTCCCGGAGCCATGCAATTTGGTAAATATATCACAGCGAAAGGGGTATTGGCTTCGGTAGGACATACCCAGGCCGAATTTGAGGATATACAGACAGCCTATGAGGCGGGATATACGCATGCCACTCATTTTTATAATGCAATGCCGGGATTCCATAAACGAAAAGAGTACAAGTATGAAGGTACGGTAGAAAGTATTTATTTGATTGATGATATGACAGTGGAAGTGGTGGCAGACGGTATTCATGTGCCTCCAACAATCTTGCGTCTTGTCTATAAGATAAAAGGAGTGGAGCGTACTTGTCTGATAACGGATGCGTTGGCTTGTGCCGCCAGTGATAGTCAGGTTGCTTTTGATCCGCGTGTGATTATCGAGGATGGAGTCTGTAAGTTGGCAGACCATTCAGCACTCGCGGGAAGTATTGCAACGATGGATCGGCTGATTCGTACCATGGTGCAGAAGGCGGAAATACCTTTGGAGGATGCCGTGAGAATGGCCTCCGAAACTCCTGCCCGGATTATGGGAGTGCTCGACCGTAAAGGAACGCTGGAGCGTGGTAAGGATGCTGATATGATTGCTTTAGACAGAGACTTGAATGTGAGAGCTGTATGGGCGATGGGAGAACTGGTGGAAGGCACCAACAAATTGTTTTAAATCTAATAAATAACGAAAACTATGTTGACTCAAATAATAAACGGAAGAATACTTACTCCGCAAGGCTGGTTGAAAGATGGTTCTGTATTGATTTGTGATGGAAAAATATTAGAGGTAACTAATAGTGATTTAGCGGTTATCGGTGCAACGGTTATTGATGCCAGAGGGA
Organism: Bacteroides sp.; assembly: GCF_052357945.1. Classification (GTDB taxonomy): domain Bacteria; phylum Bacteroidota; class Bacteroidia; order Bacteroidales; family Bacteroidaceae; genus Bacteroides. The sequence continues at coordinate 1,577 of NZ_DAWCXD010000174.1, forward strand.
TGACGATAGTGCCCGGATTCGTAAGTATGCATGCACATGGAGGTGGTGGGCATGATTATACGGAAGCAACGGAAGAGGCTTTCCGCACCGCAACCAATGCACATCTGAAACATGGCGCTACCGGTATATTTCCTACTTTGTCCTCTACTTCATTCGAAAGAATCTACCAAGCAGTCGATGTATGTGAGCACTTGATGAAAGAGAAGGATTCTCCGATTCTCGGTCTGCATATCGAAGGCCCATATCTGAATCCGAAGATGGCGGGTACGCAGTATGACGGTTTTTTGAAAACTCCGGATAAAAATGAATATACTCCTTTGTTGGAGCGTACGTCTTGTATCAGACGTTGGGATATTAGTCCCGAACTGCCCGGTGCACATGATTTTGCAAAGTATACCCGTTCGAAAGGAATTATGACTGCTGTTACACATACCGAAGCCGAATATGATGAAATTAAAGCTGCATTTGCAGTAGGATTTTCTCACGCCGCTCATTTCTATAATGCGATGCCGGGTTTCCATAAACGCCGTGAATATAAATATGAGGGTACAGTGGAAAGTGTGTATCTGACGGATGGAATGACCGTGGAAGTGATTGCGGATGGTATTCACTTACCTGCCACTATCCTGAAACTAGTTTATAAGTTGAAAGGCGTGGAGAATACCTGTCTTGTTACCGATGCTTTGGCGTATGCCGCTTATGAAGGGAATGAACCGATTGATCCTCGTTATATCATAGAGGATGGCGTATGCAAGATGGCGGATCATTCTGCGTTGGCTGGTAGTTTGGCTACGATGGATGTGTTGGTTCGCACCATGGTGAAGAAAGCCAATATTCCTTTGGAAGATGCTGTGCGTATGGCTTCTGAAACTCCTGCCCGTTTAATTGGAGTGAGTGACCGGAAAGGGGCGTTGGCAAAGGGAAAGGATGCCGATATTGTGATTCTTGATAAGGAGTTGAATGTACGATGTGTATGGTCGATGGGAAAGATTGTTCCGGGAACTGATATTCTGTTGCATAAAGAATAGTTGAAATAATCTCCAAAGAGGAGGGTCATAATGAATAATAAAACGCAGATTAACGCAAATTATCGCAGAAATAATTTTATAAGTCGTTGATTAATATATCAATATAAATGAAATAATCTGCGATAATTTGCGTTAATCTGCGTTTTGACACACTCCCTATTATAAAAGCCAATGTTCTGTATGATATCAAAAGTCCGGCAGTTTATCATCATCAGAAGTATCCCGGACTTTTAATGTATTTTTATTCTGAAAGCAAACTGGTTTCTATCAGTTCTTTCAATTGGGCTTTATTCATAGTGCCTAATTTCATTGTCGGTTTGCCGTTCAGCGGGCAAAGTAACAGGTTGGGAATGGTGCGGATTTTAAATGCACTTTCCAATTCCGGTTCCTGATCGACGTCTACTTTATAAATGTCTAATTTCCCTTCGTACTCTTTAGCCAGTTGGTCTAATATAGGCGATAACGCTTTGCAATAGACGCACCACGGGGCATGAAAATCGACCAGGCAAGGTTTATTCCCTTTGAAGTTCCAGTTATCAGGATAAGATTGATAATCAGCTACCTTCTCTACAAAACTATCTTTGGTTAAATCTATTATTTTCATATATTCTATTTTTAATGGTTCATTTCATTTTCTCTACTGCAAAGATAGGGGAGTTGGGATAAAAGAAGGATAGCCATTTTTCCTGTTGTGTTTACAATTCTTCCTTTATGGCTATTTTCTAATCAAATTCTAATCTGATATGAGAGGCTTATAATGGCTTTTTCCCGTCTCTCCGGTTATAGAATTGTAATTTTGCCGCGACAACTACAATAAGGTAATAAAGATAAATATAGTAATGAACAGAGTATTTCTAATTTCTTTTTTTCTTCTGCTGACAGGAGGAATATGCGCGCAACAGGCTACCACAGGAGTATTAACGCTGAAAGAGGCGGAACAACGTTTTCTGGAACGTAACTTATCGCTGATAGCCGAACGGTACAACATTGATATGGCACAGGCACAAGTGCTGCAAGCCAAATTATTTGAGAATCCGGTAATCTCGTTAGAACAGAATGTTTATAACCGCCTGAACGGAAAGTATTTTGATTTTGGTAAGGAGGGTGAAATGGTTGTGGGAATTGAACAGGTAATTCGTCTTGCCGGACAACGGAATAAGCAGGTGAAACTGGAAAAAATCAACAAGGAAATAGCAGAATATCAGTTTGAAGAGGTGATGAGGACACTTCGTCAGGAGCTGAATGAGAAGTTTGTACAAGTCTATTTTCTCTCGAAATCCATATCCATTTATGAGAAGGAAGTGAATTCTCTGCAAGAGTTACTTGCCGGAATGAAACTGCAACAGGAGAAAGGAAATATTTCATTGATGGAAATGTCCCGTCTGGAATCTATGTTGTTCTCTTTGAAGAAAGAGAAGAATGAACGGGAAAACGAGTTGTTAACCCTTAGAGGGGAACTTAATGTCTTGTTAAATCTTCCGGGAGACACGATGGTTGAGTTGTCACTGGATGAAGAGGTGTTGAAGCAATTGGATTTGTCTCAACTATCGTTCGCCGACTTGAAAGCGATGGTGAATGAACGGCCGGATCTTAAGATTGCCCGGAGTACGGTCAGTGCTTCCCGTGCAAATCTGAAATTGCAGAAATCAATGGCATTTCCGGAATTTTCGGTGAATGGCAGTTATGACCGTGCCGGAAACTTTATCAATAACTATTTTGCAATAGGAGTGAGCCTGTCAGTGCCTATTTTCAACCGCAACCAGGGAAATGTTAAAGCTGCCCGTTTTAGTATCCAACAGGCAGGAGCGGAACAGGAAAATGCGGCTAATCGTGCAGATATGGAGCTTTATACCGCTTATGCTTCACTGGATAAAGCAGTTCAGCTTTATCAATCTACCAATATGGAACTGGAACGTAACTTTGAAAAATTGATTGCGGGAGTGAATGAAAACTTTAAGAAACGAAATATCAGTTTATTGGAGTTTATCGATTACTATGACAGCTATAAAGAAACTTGTATTCAGTTGCATGAAATAAAGAAAGATGTTTTTCTAGCGATGGAAAACCTGAATACAACTATCGGACAAACTATATTGAACTACTAATATTCATAAATTATCAAAGACTATGAACTGGAATAAATTCCTTCCTTGCATATTGCTTACTACCGTATTGGGAGCATGCTCCGGTAAAGGAGAACAAACGAGTGTTGAACCGGCTGCCTTATGCCTGACAGATAGCTTATTGAGGATTGTATCTGTCGATACGGTTCACGTTCAAGAGGTGATTGACGAACTGACATTAAACGGGCGGGTCACTTTTAATGAGAATCAGGTGGCACATGTATATCCGATGTTTGGAGGTACGGTAACGGAACTGAAGGCTGAAATAGGAGACTTTGTTCGTAAGGGAGATGTGTTGGCAGTCATCCGCAGTGGAGAAGTGGCAGATTATGAAAAGCAATTGAAGGAGGCGGAACAACAATTATTGCTGGCACGCAGAAATATGGATGCTACGCAGGATCTGTATGCTTCCGGGATGGCTTCGGATAAAGATGTACTTCAGGCGAAGCAGGAGTTGATAAGTGCCGAAGCCGAAGAAAGAAGAATAAAGGATGTTTTCTCTATTTATAATTTCTCCGGAAATGCTTATTATCAGCTGAAATCTCCCGTTTCGGGGTTTATTGTGGAGAAACAAATCAGCAGGGATATGCAGTTGCGTCCGGATCAGAGTGAAGAACTGTTCACGATTTCGGGGTTGTCAGACGTATGGGTGATGGCGGATGTGTATGAAAGCGATATCAGTAAGGTTTCCGAAGGTGCCTCCGTACGCATTTCTACGTTGGCTTATCCGGATAAGATGTTTGCCGGTACGATTGATAAGGTGTATCATTTGTTGAATAGTGAAAGTAAAACGATGAATGTCCGTATCAAATTGAAGAATGAAGAATATTTATTGAAACCGGGGATGTTTACGAATGTAAGTGTGAAATGTAAAGCGGATGGAACTTCCATGCCTCGTATCGATGCTCATGCACTGGTATTTGAAGGAGGAAAGAATTATGTGGTCGTGGTGGAGCCGGATCAACGTTTGCAGGTGAAAGAGGTGGATGTGTACAAGCAGTTGAGCAAGGAGTGCTATATCCGTTCGGGACTTTCCGAGGGAGACAGAGTGCTGAATAATAATGTATTGTTGGTATATAATGCGTTGAATGCAGATTAAAAACAGAAAATAGTATGCACAAATTCATAGATAATATAGTGGCTTTCTCGCTGAAAAATAAATTCTTTATTTTCTTCTGTACAGCGATTGCCGTTATAGCCGGAGCTGTTTCCTTTAAACATACTCCGATAGATGCTTTCCCGGATGTGACAAATACGAAAGTGACGATTATCACACAATGGCCGGGACGTAGTGCCGAAGAGGTAGAGAAGTTTATCACCATTCCTGTTGAGATTGCGATGAATCCCGTTCAGAAGAAAACGGATATTCGTTCTACCACTCTTTTCGGACTTTCTGTCATCAATGTAATGTTTGAAGATCGTGTCGATGATTTCACCGCACGTCAACAGGTATATAATTTATTGAATGATGCCGACCTTCCGGACGGGGTAACTCCGGAAGTACAACCTCTGTATGGACCAACGGGGGAAATATTCCGTTATACGCTTCGTAGTGACAAGCGCAGTGTGCGGGAACTGAAAACGATTCAGGATTGGGTGATCGAACGTAATCTCCGTTCGGTATCCGGCGTAGCGGATATTGTGAGCTTCGGCGGGGAGGTGAAGACGTTTGAGGTAAGTGTGAATCCTCACCAGTTGATTAATTATGGCATTACCTCTTTGGAACTGTATGATGCGATAGCTAAAAGTAATATCAATGTAGGTGGAGATGTTATCACTAAAAGTTCGCAAGCTTATGTGGTTCGTGGAATCGGTTTGATTAACGATCTGGATGAATTGAGAAATATCGTAGTGAAAAACATCAATGGCACTCCGATTCTGGTGAAGAATCTTGCCGATGTACACGAATCCTGTTTGCCTCGTTTGGGACAAGTGGGCCGAATGGATGAAAATGATGTTGTACAGGGGATTGTAGTCATGCGGAAAGGAGAGAATCCGGGTGAGGTGATTGCCAACCTGAAAGATAAAATAGAGGACTTGAATCAGAATGTACTTCCGAAAGATGTGAAGATAGTGGCATTCTATGACCGGGAGGACTTGGTGAATCTGGCGGTAAAGACTGTGACGCATAATCTGATTGAAGGAATATTATTGGTTACGTTTATTGTATTGATCTTTATGGCAGATTGGCGGACTACCGTGATTGTTGCTGTCGTTATCCCATTAGCCCTTTTGTTCGCATTTATCTGTTTACGGGTGATGGGAATGTCCGCCAATCTGCTTTCTATGGGAGCCATAGACTTCGGTATTATTATTGATGGGGCCGTGGTGATGGTGGAAGGAGTGTTTGTGGCTTTGGACAAGAAAGCGAGGGAAGTGGGGATGCCTGCTTTTAATGTGATGTCTAAAATGGGCTTGATCCGTCACACGGCAAAAGACAAGGCGAAAGCGGTTTTCTTCTCCAAATTGATTATCATCACTGCATTGATTCCTATCTTCTCTTTCCAGAAGGTAGAAGGAAAGATGTTCTCTCCTTTGGCATACACGCTGGGCTTTGCATTGTTGGGAGCTTTGATCTTTACATTGACATTGGTTCCGGTGATGTCTTCCATGTTACTGAAAAAGAATGTTCGTGAGAAAAATAACCGTTTTGTCCATTTTATCAATGCGAAGTGTTCGGCTCTTTTTGATTTATTCTATGCGCACAGAAAACTGACCATCGGAATGGCAACCGTAATAGCGGGTGTCGGATTATGGCTTTTCTCTTTCCTGGGTACGGAGTTTCTTCCGCAGTTGAATGAGGGATCTATCTATATTCGTGCTACCTTGCCACAAAGCATTTCGCTTGATGAATCGGTGACTCTTGCCAATAAAATGAGAAAGAAACTATTAACGTTTCCGGAAGTGCGGCAAGTGCTGTCGCAAACCGGACGACCGAATGACGGTACAGATGCTACCGGATTCTATAATATCGAGTTCCACGTTGATATTTATCCCGAAAAGGAATGGGAGAGTAAGTTGACAAAACTGGAACTGATTGATAAGATGCAGGAGGATTTATCCATTTATCCCGGCATTGACTTCAATTTCTCACAACCGATTACTGATAATGTGGAGGAAGCAGCTTCCGGTGTGAAAGGATCTATTGCGGTGAAAGTGTTTGGTAAAGACTTGTATGAGTCGGAGAAATATGCGGTTCAGATAGATAAGATCCTTAGTACGGTTCAGGGAATTGAAGACTTGGGTGTGATTCGGAACATCGGTCAGCCGGAGCTTCGTATAGAGTTGAATGAACGCCAGTTGGCGCGTTATGGAGTTGCTAAGGAAGATGTGCAATCAATTATCGAAATGGCTATTGGCGGAAAATCGGCTTCACTGTTGTATGAGGATGAGCGGAAGTTCAATATCATGGTAAGATACAGCGAACAATTCCGCCAGAATGAAGAGGAGATAGGTAAGATATTGGTTCCGGCGATGGATGGAACGATGGTACCTATCAAAGAATTGGCAGATATAACGACGATTACGGGACCGTTATTGATATTCCGTGATAATCACGCTCGTTTCTGTGCGGTGAAATTCTCGGTGAGAGGTCGTGATATGGGTACGGCAGTTGCCGAGGCGCAGAAAAAGGTGAATGCTTCCGTACATCTGCCGGCAGGCTATTCACTGAAATGGACGGGCGATTTTGAGAACCAGCAACGTGCAACGAAACGTCTGGCACAGGTTGTCCCTATCAGTATTGCTATTATCTTTATTATCCTGTTTATTCTATTCTCTAATGCGCGGGATGCGGGACTGGTATTGTTGAATGTACCGTTTGCCGCCGTGGGTGGTATTGTGGCTCTTCTGATAACGCAGTTCAACTTCTCCATTTCTGCCGGTATCGGTTTTATTGCCTTGTTTGGTATTTGTATTCAGAACGGGGTGATTATGATTTCCGATATAAAGGCGAATCTAAAACTCGGCTCGCCCTTGGAGAAAGCCACTAAGGAAGGAGTGCGCTCGCGTATCCGCCCTGTGATTATGACAGCGGCAATGGCAGCTATCGGTTTGATGCCCGCTGCCATGAGTCATGGAATTGGTTCGGAATCACAACGTCCGTTGGCGATTGTCATTATCGGCGGATTGATAGGAGCGACTTTCTTTGCCTTGTTTGTCTTTCCTCTTATCGTAGAAATGGTATATGAACGAATGTTATATGATAAAAACGGAAAGTTATTGCAAAGACGTATTTAGTTCATTTCTATTCTGTGGAAAAAACGTTCATAGATTAAATTTGTAGTTTTCAGTAGGTAGAGAGAGAAAGGGATAAAAGAAGGGTGATTAAAAAATCACCCGTACTTTTGTTCCTTTTTCTATTTCTGAAGATATATCCAGCTTTGCATGATAAGCAGAAATGATTTTCA
>NZ_DAWCXD010000175.1:0-9112 GCF_052357945.1 Bacteroides sp.
TAATAACATTTTAACAAGCGAAAAGGTAGAAGATTGTCAACTGCTGATTCGCATACTTTTCAATTAAATAAGAATGAATATTTCCGAATTAATATCCGCTGGTTTTATTGGCTCTGTTACTACATTGGCTATTAAATCAGTTATTGATATGCTAAATGCTCATAATCAGCATAGAAGAGAACTAAAAATGCAAATGTTTAAAAGAAAAACAGATGTAGTGGAAAAAGCGATAGCATGGTATCAGGAAGCATTGGATACATATAATATGATGCAAATCACAATCAAGGGAATAGACACAAGCAATCAAACTACATGGCTTGCATTGCAAAAATTAATAATGAAATGTAATAATCTATTTGAAGAATCAGTAAGTAGGCTTAACCCTTTATATTTGTACTATGATTTTCAGGAGATTGAAAGAAAATTTCATGCTACGGAATCATTGAGTGATATAAATGACAAACTTGTAGAAATTCAAGAAATAGGCGAAAAAATATCTAAACTTGATTCCAAAAATAATCAGATTGAATACGAAATGCTACAAAAAGAAGAAGCTCTTGCTTTTAATGATTATTCAAAATTGATAGAGAATCAGAAAAATATAATTATTTCTATACAAAAACAGCTTAGGGAGGAATACAAAAAATATCTTTGCTGATTTCAATGAAAACATAACGATGCCTATCTATTGGATATATTGTATATAAAAAAGAATAAGGAGACCGGACAATTAAGTTCAGTCTCCTCTTTTCTTTTATAACTTAAATCCATCAGGTAGAATCAGGTTTACTTTCTTCCGTACTCCACTGCCATAACGGTATTCCTCCAATTGTTTTTGGCATAATGAAGATTCTGTAAAACCGGATTGAGTAATTAACCGTTTTCTACCTTCAAGCACCCAGTTCATAATTCCGGGTAACTCTGTAGAAACAATCTTCTCAGCCAGTTTCGGATCCACTTCCGATTTGGGTATCTGGACTTTGAAGGGAACGATAAGAAACCTCCTGAAATATCCGTTCGATTTGTCATTGGTTCTCGGAAGTTCGTTCAGACAGAAAAGCATTTTGGCGTAATCGGTAAGTGTTGCCACATCCTTATATAGTTGTCTGGTGCTGATAGGTTCTCCACTGGCAATACGTTTGATATCCCCCGAGAAAGCATTTGGAGCGACATCAGAGCAGGTATTCAGCAATTTTCCTGATAAATTTGCCCTGCTTCTGTCTCCATTCTCACCACACATGTCCGACAAAGATTCATGGGAAATATTCTCCTTACCCTGAAGAGCCTCGACAATATCCACGAACACCGATTTCCCATTTTTCCCAGAGCCATAGAGAAACAAGACCTTCTCCAGTTTCAAAGGAGTAAAGATCCAACCGATATATTCAGCCAACACCTTCTGAGCGTCCTTGTCCGGTAATACTCTGTCCAAGTACTTCATAAACATCTGACACGTCGCATTTAGGTTATAGGGGTAAGGAAGAACATACCTGAAATAATCCAAATACAGATGTTGTTCCAGCCTTCCGGTTTTAAGATTAAAAGTACCGTTCTGAAAGTTAATTTTCTCCTTGTCCTGCTCTACCGCCAATCCCATCACCGTATATGGAAACTGCTTGAATAATCCTTCCACCACTTCCCTTTGTGATGCTTCCACCATATTATTTGTCATTCTCCCCAAAGCTTCCCTGAGAAATATTTTCAAATCAAAGTCGTCAATACTAACCCAATGGTTTCCGGTGTAACAATAAACACACTGGTCCCTGAAAGTTTGGAAAGGATGACCGATACTGATTGCCGTCTGCTGTATCTTGTCACAGATTTCAGCATTCGTCCCCTTCTTATTGGTTGGAGTAATTGATTGGGGAATGGCATTGATTATATCCCCTAATAATTTTTTGTAATCCATAATCTTAAATTTTTCTATATTTACTACCAAAATTACCTTTATCATTAACCCACTTATAGGCCTTCCTTACTTCACGTTTTATCTCCTCTTCTGAAAAATCCGGTTCTATGAATTGGGAGAGATATCTGAAAGCTGTTTCTTGTGGAATACCCCATTCCGCTAATTCTCTGGCTCTATCAAAAGATGACCGATGTCTGTTTCCACGTGTCATTGGGTACTTGTTAAATCCACCTTCCAAGAAATTTAGCAGCTTCTCATATTCGTAAGGTGGAGCATAAGTTTTGACACGAATAACAACTGGGGAAGAAGGGGATGATGAAATTTTCTTCGTCCATACAATACTGTTCCTGTTCTGATAAAGATCAGGGTCACTGCTAAGATAACAAGCTCTGGATATCCCTTTACAACTGTTATCCCAGAACGGAGAGTTATAATGATCCTTCAAAGCATCAAGGTATTCGTTATGGGTGGTGTTATCAATATTATTGGCAACACGGACAATAGCCTTATAACCTCTACCGGAAGGGGAAAGGAATGCTGCATAGGTATAAGGGTCATTAACCAGCATATTCCATACATCAGGCATTTTTGGAACCGGAATCTTATCGAAATCAACAACTACAAGACCTGAAGGAGTAATAAGAGCATCATTACAGAATCTTCCGAATGTTCCGGCAAAAAGACAGATAGGTAATTTCCCTTTAATCTTCTCATATGTAACACGGTCTGAATCATAGTAAGCCCTTGCCTGATCTATCCGTGATTTTAATTTTTCTTCCTTGATTATATCAAATACCAGATCAACATCCACATAGTTGGGAGGATATTCCATAGTCTGATAATACTCCTTACCTGTCAGTGAATGAATATGTTTCTCACTGTAGGGCTTTTCTTTAAAAACAGTTGTTTTCATATTTTAATATTTTTTACCTCACATTTCCTTCTTCCCTCCCTCAAGAAAGAAAGGAGGGGAAAGCGGGGAGGGGAAATTATAAACCCTATTTTTTTTACTATTTTCTGAATAACTAGAATTGAAAAAGTTAAGTAAAATAGGCTTTTCCACCCCTTTTCCCGCTCTATTCCCGACATTTCCTCTTCTCTCTTGAGGCAGGGAAAGAAAGAGCTAGGGATAAAAAGGAGAAGGAACAATAGAAGGCACAGATGTAGTAATAGCGACTTTGATAGCTTTTTTTCCTTTTCCTCAATTGTATAACCTTCCTCTTTCAGTTTGTTTTTTAGATTGGATTTGGACTCGAAGCGAATACTATTGCTCTTGCAGTACTCCTTATATTCATTATATAACTCGGATAATCTCTTGAAATCCTTATCACCCGGTATGTAATGTTTACTTCCCAGGAACATGACAACACTGTCAGTATCTTCCTTATATTCCTGTTCCAGAGCTTCAATAGTCGGAGATGGACTGAGTTTCTTTCCATTCCTGATAAACCGTTGCAAGCCTTCAATCGCCCATAATAAAATACCGGGAAGTTCGGAGCGAAGTTTTCTGGCTAAGTCAGGGTCAGCTTTCTCCTTGCTTATCTTCATGCCGAATGGAATCATCAGCAGTCTCCTTCTGAAACCATAGGAACTGTCTGAACTGGTCGGAATCGAGTTGCAGTTAAAAGCCAGTCTTGCATATCCTTTTACCATTTCCGGGTCTTGATACAGCCGTCGAGCTTCTACCGGTTCCCCACTGGCAAGTTGTTTGAATATTCCATTACCCCATATTTTACCATTGAAGTCGCTGCTATAGTTCAGAAGTTTATTCTTGATCATAATTCGTGAATAACCTTTATCATCACATAAGGAGTTGATGTTATACGAGCTAACATTATTCTCTCCCAGTACAGCCATTATTGTCTCAAAGAACACACTTTTGCCATTTGCTCCAGTTCCGATGCAACATAGAACCTTCTCCAGTTTGATGAAGGGATTAAGACAGCAACCGACAAACTCCTGTAATACTTCCTGAACATCCTTTTCTGGAAGAACTTCATCTAGAAACTTTTGAAACATGGGACACATCGCTTTGGGGGCGTACTCATAAGGAAGGACATAGAAGAAATAATCATCAGCCGAATGCTCCTGTTCCTTCACACTTCCATCATGACCAATCACAAGGGTCGTATTAGTCAGATTGATTTTAACCACACCCTTATCCCGTTCTGTCTGCTTGTAAAGAGAATAGCAGGCCTGTTCATGGATCCTGTTCGCTATCCTCACATTTCTGGCTGTATATTTGTCAGCTCCCATTTTCTGGAAAGCCTTGCCTAGGAAATGTTTCAGGTCAAGCTCGTTTATCGGTTCCCAGAACACTTTGTTATACAGATAGCACGTTCCTTCCTCATTGATCACAAGGCCATAGCCCAATTGTTCAGTGACTTCCTTCACTTTCTCGACAACAAGGACGGATTTGTTCTCATCAGTGACCTGTATGGAATAGATCTTCTCCTGAAAAAGTTTCTTCACATCAGGATCAGTTTCCTTTTCCAGTCTCCGGTACAATCCACCGGCATAAATCTCCTTGAAATCCGTTTTTGGAATATTATCAAGGATTTCCTTAAGAATTTCTTTTTGTTTATTCATTCATTGCTTTTTTAGTTTACAATTTGTTATCTTCTTATTTATAAGCCTGTTACATTCTATACCCGGGATATTTTCAGGCATAGGAGGACCTGTAATGAAAAGAATGTAGCTTTTCACCATACTGAATTTGAATTATGTTATTGCTTGTTCTCTTCAAATCCACAGAGTGTTTCCAATTCCATAACTTCTCTTTGGAAACCATGATGAAAACGGTCTTGTGGAAAGTGGATGTCTTCCGGTTCTATCAGTCTGTTGATACCACCAAGTTACCGGAAATATCATACAGTTCGATACTATGTCCCAGCTCCTTCTCAATATGTTGCTTCAATATTTTGGGGTTGACAGCTGGTGAGTCAGAATGGAATCTGATATTTTCCCGATATCCTCTGAAAGCGTTTGCCGCAATACTACCGACATAAAGTGGAATATGAATATCAGTCAGTGACTTGCATCCTTCAAATGCTGACTCGTCAATATCCAGATCTATGGGGAGAGTAACTTCCTTCAGGTTTATACATCCCTTGAACAGATTGGCCGGTACTGTATCCGCATAATCCGGAAGTATCACCCTTTTAACGTGCCGGTTCACATAAAAGCCACCAGGAAACAAGCCCGTCCCACTTTTTGACAAGTCAATCTCTGTTTTCTTGCAATACATCCGCTTCGGGAATATATTTTCGTTCCCTTTTAAATGTTTCATAATCAGTTTTTTACCTTGGTTAAAATTCTTATTAATGGGAGGGAGAACATCGAATTCTCCCTCTTCCGGTTGGGAATTGCTATTTGATGCTCCACAGAATATCGTCAAGCCTTTTTATTGTATTACCCATCAGTTTTTCGCCCTTATATTTAATCTGGTCGGTAAATCCATTGAATACGTAGAAATCACTGTTCCTATAACCCAAAGCGACCCCTTCCGGAAACAGCCATCTGGCTTCTCCTGAAGACTGTTGTGAGATATATCCCGCTTTACTGGCGATAAGGAAGAAATAAACTTTTCCAAACTTTGTCGAACCCGAGAAACTTTCAAAAAATGATTCGGTAAGAAAGGCCGGCACTCTCTTTTTCGGTTTATCAGGATATATCATTCCGAATGTGATATTGTCACCTCCGTTTCCAAGAACAAAGTCTTTAGTCAGGGAAAGGAGCAGGTTGTCTTTCCTTTCCGGCCAGTTCATGCCGACATGGGTTGTATAACCGTCTTCCAGATCAATGGACGGAAAGGTTTTATAATGTGGACCGATATCGGAATGGTCCGTATCAGAATAGGCCTTGTACAGAGGCATGTTTTTGCCTATTTCCCGGCCGATTTTATGCGTAAGGTAACTGAAATTGCCCAAAAACTCTTTCTTTACCTCACCCAAAGAAGTATATTCTTTTTTACTGGGAAATGGTAATGTATTTGTTGTTGATAAGTTCTTTTTTTTCATTGTTTCTTGTTTTAAGGGTTTATTTACTGCTATCCTTCTGTTTCCAAGCCATTTACATTCTGCGCCAAGGATATTTTTAAGCACAAAAAGGGCTGTAATGGGAATTTTGGTTTTTTCCATTATCGTAATTTTTTTATTAAACTTCAATTGTGATAAAGCAAGCTGGGCCCCTGCTTACTTTATATTAGAATTTCATATATCTGCCTGCAATTGTTTCGATATTTACCTCCTCATCCTTGACAGCAGATTGTAACAGAGCATACCAAAGGTTCAGATCACTACTAACAATAACCAGCTTCTTTTCCAAGTCGTTATCAAGGGAAGTTACAAGATCGCCATTTTCGTCAACTACGGACACACCACGTACCAGATATTCACTGACCGGAGTAACATGAATTATAACAACTCCAACAAGATACATCAATTGGCATTGTAATTTGTTGATAATCCCAGTATCAAGTTTTGTTTTTTGAGGGAGACAGAAACTATACCCGTCTTCCCTAAGTTGTTTCAGGTTCTTCATTTTCTGAGCATTGTTTATAGAATCCCCACCACCTCTCACATGATGGAGAAACTGGGATTAGTGTTTTAAATTAAAATCAGCAAATAATTCGTTCAACTTGGCAATAATCATATTGTCCTTGCTCTGGCTAGCGTTCTTCTTTATCTGGCTTATTTCCTGTGCATTGGTAACTCCTATGCCTTCAAGAAATGTAACCAGCAGATTCATGGCCTCACTCCGTTTCATATCTTTTTTTATCAGAGAATCCAGTTGCTTGTAGATCCATTCCGGTAGCACTTTCCAACCGAGAACTTTGGCTGAGTTCCCTTCAAAAGACTTGGCGGCTGATTCATAAAGTTTCTTGTCCTCCTCAAATGATGTAGTATCAGCCAGCTCCTCCAGTTTTTGATCATCAGTTGAAGCCTTGATGCAGACTGTCTTTGAATTGGTTTTGCCACCATTTACCCAAGACCATGCAGCGGAATCAGATCCGGTTTTGGCTTTCTCTTTTACCCACTCCAATTTTTCAGTTGATATACCTTTCTCTTTTGCTGTGGCAAGGAGTTGTGTCACCCAATCCATACCATCCCAGGGATTCGTTGCTGAATTGGCTTCCCGCAGCACCGTGGGAACGTTGTAATCATCTATAAGAGGAAGATAGACATAGCCCTCATATTCTGTTTTGCCCTCTTTCCTTAACTTCTTGTTCAATTGCTTGAGAGCCTCCATACGGTGCTGTCCGTCAATTACAATAAGGATAAGATCGAGGTCTGGGGTATCCTCTGTGATTGGATTTCCGTCAGACTCCTCCAGTTCCAGTCCCGCTTTTAAACAGACGGCAGCAGGCACGACAAGAAATGGAGAGATTATACCTTTGCAGGCCAGAATGGAAGCAATTTTTTTCTTGACCTGCTTCGCATCAATATCACGGTTAATCTTGATGCGCCCGAAAGAATACCCCATTCCGAGTAATGTAGATAAAGTGAAAATCATTCCTCTTGTCAGTTTTATTGGTGCTTCTTTTGGGGAGGCTGTTGAATTAGGTTGTTGTATTAGATTATTTTCCATAACTTTTGGTTTTTAATATTGTACTTACTTTTCCGATTGCTCACACGCAGGATTTCTAGTACCTTATAGGTATCGAAAATTACGGTCTTTCCGTTCTGGAAGATTGCATCATCAAGCAATCCTTCAGTTTTCATCCTGTTTACCGTACTTACAGAGATACCCAGTACCTTTGCAAGTCCTTTAATACCCGTTATGAACTGTGGTAAATCCCGATAATCATTTAGTGAAGATTGCTTTTTCTCTTCCTTTACCTCTGTTCTTTTCACTTGGTGCAGTAATTCCAAAAACTCTGCACCGTTCATGGTTAGCACTGTCTTATTAAGAAGTGCTTCGAGTGATTTTACTTCTTGTTCCATTTTCTATTTGTTTTTAATATTACGATGCAAAAATAATGATAGCGACAAGTCCTATAAAGGAAGTTACAAGTTATATACTGAAAGTTACAAGTCGTTACAGAAGGGCATAAAAAAAGCGTCATTTTTAGACGCTTTTTATTGAATTTAGTGGTGTGGTATATAGCTCAAGGCTTCGTCTATTATTTGCTCCAACCTCTTTAGGTTGGTTTCATTTGTCTTTAAGCAACCTTTTGTATCAACCAGTCTTGAATAAATTGTTTTTAAATTATTGGCTTTGTTTCCAAAAAAATCCTCGGTTTTCTGCCAACAGTTGTTTTTACTGACTCCCAGACGCCTAATGAAGAAGGCAAGGGACTTTTCGTCTGCAATCCATTTTAAATAAGAAATCTTATCTAGTTTTCCTTTACCGGTCAAACGGTAACAGAATAGGCGGATGTCAGTGTCAGGATCTATATATGCTCCTTTAATGTTATCGAACAAGTACTTCACGGTCTCAGATTTAAAACTTAACCCGAAATGTTGGTCCTTGTCCTCGTCAGGGCTTTCTGAATCTATATCGGATAAACCCTCAATAATCTGTTTCGGGCTATCTAATTTATAATCAACTATATTAATACTTTGTAAGTTAACAGTTCCCTTGAAAAATGGGAATGGCAATGATAATATTTCTCCTGTTTCTTTACGCCACCATTCGTATTCATATTGAATCAGGGGGGCATAATCTTGTGAACTGAATGATAAAAATATGGCACTTTGAATTTCAGCAGAAGATTTTCCCGACATTAAGGTAAAACCCAGTTTTACAATATATTGAGGTTTTTCATATATATAATAGTAGAATAAGAAAAAGACATCCAACATAATATTGGGGCATTTGCATGTAACTTCATCAACTGTATGTTTATCAAATGAGTACTCATTAAGGTAATTCTCAATTATGAGACCCAAAATCTCTTCCGGAATGCAATTTTCTATATTGTTTGCTCTATTACTAATAAACTCTTTCAGACGAAAAAAAATCAGAGGAATTCGCTCTTTGTATATCTGATAATATTTTTTACCAATATACTCTATTTCTTTTAGAATAAGTAAAAAGTTATTTTGAGAAATACTTTTGCAAAATTTTATAATTTGTTTTCCGTATGAACTTGCCATTCCCCATAGGTAAATGTCCATAAGTTTATCTATACCAATAGCAGATTCCAACTGATTGCATATATCACAAATAGAATCCCATAGCTCTTCCCTATCATCAATA
>NZ_DAWCXD010000176.1:0-8917 GCF_052357945.1 Bacteroides sp.
GTATGGATGCCTTGTATAATGGACGCAGATTTGACGGCGATCCTTATTGTGTAATTCCTGAAGAGATTGCCGTGCAGAAGTTGTTCCTGCATCAGGCAAAGTTGGACAGTATCGAGGTTTCCGAAGCGGAAATCATCCAGCGTGTGGATATGATGACCAACATGTACATCCAGCAGATCGGTTCCAGAGAGAAGATGGAGGAGTATTTCAATAAAACTTCCACCCAGATTCGTGAGACGCTGCGTGATAATGCACGTGACGGATTGACCGTTCAGAAGATGCAGCAGAAACTGGTAGGAGAAATCAAAGTGACTCCGGCAGAAGTACGCCGTTATTTTAAAGACCTTCCACAAGATAGTATTCCTTACATTCCGACACAGGTAGAAGTGCAGATCATTACTTTACAACCGAAAATTCCTATCTCGGAGATTGAGGATGTAAAAAAGACGTTGCGTGATTATACGGATCGTGTGACAAAAGGAGAAATTGACTTCTCTACATTGGCGCGTTTGTATTCGGAAGACAAGGCATCTGCCATTAAAGGTGGTGAATGTGGATTCATGGGACGTGGTATGATGGACCCTGCTTATGCGAATGTAGCGTTCAGTTTGCAAGATCCGAAGAAAGTTTCCAAGATTGTGGAGTCGGAATTTGGTTTCCACATTATCCAGTTGATTGAAAAACGTGGTGACCGTGTCAACACTCGCCATATCTTGTTGCGTCCGAAAGTATCGGAAAAAGAACTGACCGAGGCTTGTGACCGTCTGGATTCTATTGCTGATGATATTCGTGCCAACAAATTTACATTTGATGATGCGGCTGCCGTTATCTCACAGGATAAAGATACTCGTAACAACCATGGTATTATGGTGAACATCAATGAAAATTCAGGTGTGACTACTTCTAAGTTCCAGATGCAGGATCTTCCTCAAGACGTTGCTAAGGTAGTGGATAAGATGAATGTGGGCGAAATTTCCAAAGCCTTTACAATGATTAATGAGAAAGATGGAAAAGAAGTATGTGCTATCGTGAAGTTGAAAGCAAAAATCAACGGCCATAAAGCAACCATTGCAGAAGACTATCAGGACCTGAAAGAAATTGTGATGGAGAAACGCCGTGAAGAGATGTTGCAGAAATGGATTCTGGACAAGCAGAAACATACTTATGTACGCATCAACGAAAACTGGCAGAAGTGTGACTTCAAGTATCCGGGTTGGGTCAAGAAGGACTGATGTAACCTTGCTTTGATTTTATATGCTGAAAACAAATAAGAAAAATAAACAACAAGACAGGCATAGATGGCTCCTTATAGGCTTTCTATGCCTGTTTGGTGTATGTCTTGTGGCGCAAAACAACAAGAAGCAACCGGAGAATAAAAAGACCAAAGTTTATCTGCTTCATGCTGATGAAGGTCAGGCGGATAAGTTGGCGCGTCCGGATGTGCAGGTGTTGATTGGTAACGTGAAATTGCGGCATGATAGTATGTATATGTACTGTGACAGTGCACTGATTTTTGAGAAAACCAACTCTGTGGAGGCCTTCAGTAATGTGCGTATGGAACAGGGAGACACTTTGTTCATTTACGGTGATTATCTTTATTATGACGGCATGACGCAAATAGCGCAGCTTCGTGAAAATGTGAAGATGATTAATCGGAACACCACCCTGTTGACAGATAGCTTGAACTACGACCGTCTCTACGACCTCGGATATTATTTCGAGGGAGGAACCTTGATGGATGAAGAGAATGTATTGACTTCCGATTGGGGAGAATACAGTCCTGCAACAAAACAGTCGGTATTCAACCATGATGTGAAGTTGGTAAACCCAAAGTTTGTGTTGACTTCCGATACATTAAGGTATAATACGGAAAACAAAATCGCAGTTATTCTCGGACCTTCCAATATCGTCAGTGATAATAATCATATCTATTCGGAACGGGGATTCTATAACACAATGACCGAACAAGCCGAACTGTTGGACCGTTCGGTACTGACCAATCAGGGAAAGAAACTGGTAGGCGACAGTCTGTTCTATGACCGTATCATCGGTTATGGCGAGGCGTTCGATAATGTGAAGATGACAGATTCCATTAATAAGAATATGCTGACGGGTGATTATTGTTTCTATAATGAATTGACAGACTCCGCGTTTGCGACGAAACGTGCGGTGGCAATCGACTACTCGCAAGGGCCTGACAGTCTTTTTATGCATGGCGATACATTGCAGTTGGTGTCTTACAACCTGAATACCGATTCCGTTTTCCGGTTGATGAAGGCTTACCACAAGGTACGTATGTATCGTACGGATGTTCAGGGAGTATGTGACTCACTGGTCTATAATTCGAAGGATTCCTGTATGACCATGTATACCGACCCTATTCTTTGGAATGAAGGGCAGCAACTACTTGGCGAGCAGATCAAGATTTATATGAATGACAGCACGATTGACTGGGCGCACATCATCAACCAGGCGTTGACGGTGGAAATGAAAGATTCTATTCATTATAACCAAGTGTCTGGCAAAGAGATGAAAGCCTATTTCATTAATGGAGATATGCGTCATATTGAAGTGATTGGTAATGTGTTGACTGCTTTCTATCCGGAAGAAAAAGACAGTACGATGACCGGATTTAATTGTCTGGAAGGTAGTGTGCTCCATCTTTATATGAAGGACAAGAAGATGGAAAAAGGACTGTTTATCGGTAAATCCAACGGAACGATGTATCCGATGGACCAGATACCGCCTGATAAATTGCGTCTTCCCACTTTTGCCTGGTTCGACTATGTCCGTCCGCTGAATAAGGATGATATCTTTAACTGGCGGGGTAAGCGTGCGGGTGATACACTGAAACCGACCACCGACCGGCGACCTAAAACAGAAAAGCGAAACTTAATAAATATGAAGTAGTATGGGAATGTTTAACTCAATGAGAAAGCCCCGTGGCTTTAATCATCAATACATTTATGTAGACGAGCGGAAAGAAAAGCTCGCAAAGATGGAGGAGAACGCCAAACGTGACTTGGGGATGCTTCCGGAAAAGGAATTTAATCCGGAGGATATTCGCGGTAAGTTCATCGAAGGTACTACGCATTTGAAAAGAAGAAAAGCGAGTGGCCGCAAACCGGTCTCTTTCGGAATCATACTGATAATCATTGCTTTCCTTCTTTATCTGTGGCATTATTTGGCGACAGGAAGCTGGAACTTTTAATTATTAATTTACGAAGAATGAGCGATATAATTCATTTGTTACCTGATTCGGTAGCTAACCAGATTGCTGCCGGTGAAGTGATACAACGTCCCGCGTCTGTCATCAAGGAGCTAGTGGAGAATGCGATTGATGCAGATGCACAAAATATACATGTATTGGTGACTGATGCAGGTAAAACCAGCATTCAGGTGATTGATGATGGAAAAGGAATGTCCGAAACGGATGCCCGTCTTTCTTTTGAGCGACATGCCACTTCCAAGATACGTCAAGCGGCGGATCTGTTTGCTTTGCGTACAATGGGATTTCGCGGAGAGGCATTGGCTTCCATCGCTGCTGTGGCACAGGTAGAGTTAAAGACACGTCCGGAATCGGAAGAATTGGGCACGAAGCTGGTGATTGCAGGCTCTCAAGTGGAAAGCCAAGAGGCTGTGTCCTGTTCTAAAGGAAGTAACTTCTCTGTAAAGAACCTATTCTTTAATGTACCTGCCCGTCGTAAATTTCTAAAGGCTAATTCAACGGAATTGAGTAACATCCTTGCCGAATTTGAACGGATCGCTTTGGTGCATCCGGAGGTTGCCTTTTCGCTTTATAGTAATGATTCGGAGTTATTCAATCTTCCGGTATCACAATTACGTCAACGTATCCTTGCTATTTTCGGTAAGAAGCTCAATCAGCAGTTACTGAACATAGAGGTCAATACTACCATGGTGAAAATCTCCGGATACGTAGCCAAGCCGGAGACTGCCCGTAAGAAAGGGGCACATCAGTATTTCTTTGTCAACGGGCGTTATATGCGTCATCCTTATTTTCATAAGGCAGTCATGGAGGCTTATGAACAGTTGATTCCCACTGGTGAACAGATTTCCTACTTTATCTATTTCGATGTAGATCCGGCTAATATTGACGTGAATATCCATCCGACAAAGACTGAAATCAAGTTTGAAAATGAACAGGCCATCTGGCAGATACTTTCAGCATCCGTGAAGGAGTCGTTGGGTAAATTCAGTGCGATCCCTTCCATCGACTTTGATACGGAAGATATGCCTGACATTCCGGCATTTGAGGAGAAAATATCTTCCGAGCCTCCGAAGATACATTATAATACAGATTATAATCCGTTTAAAGTTTCTGCCGGTGGCGGTGGTGGCGGATCGTACAGCCGTTCGAAAGTGGAATGGGAAGATTTGTACGGAGGGCTGACGAAAGCCAGTAAGATGAATAACCCGCAACCGGAACCCGAAATGGATTGGGAAGACTCTTCTATTGGCGGCCAACCTGCTTTCGTTGAAGAAAAGATGGAGACGGTCACCTCTGCCGCTTCTTCTACTTTGTATGCCAGTGAACCGGTGATAGAGAAAGGAAATCAGCATTTGCAGTTTAAAGGGCGGTTTATTTTGACTTCGGTTAAATCCGGTTTGATGCTAATCGATCAGCACCGGGCACACATACGGGTGCTTTTTGATCGTTATATGGTACAGATTCAACAAAAACAGGGGGTATCACAAGGCGTCCTGTTCCCGGAAATCTTACAGTTGCCGGCTTCGGAAGCAGCTGTACTGCAAAGTATTATGGATGATTTGTCTGCAGTCGGTTTCGATTTGAGTAATTTGGGAGGCGGTAGCTATGCCATTAATGGTATTCCTTCGGGGATTGAAGGACTGAATCCGGTCGAACTGGTGCGTAATATGCTACATACAGCAATGGAAAAAGGGAATGACGTTAAGGAAGAAATCCAAAACATTCTGGCATTAACATTGGCGCGGGCAGCGGCTATCGTCTACGGACAGGTGTTGAGCAATGAAGAAATGGTAAGCCTTGTAGACAACCTTTTTGCCTGTCCCTCACCCAATTACACACCCGATGGGAAAACCGTTTTGACAACCATTAAGGAGGAGGATATCGAAAGATTATTCAAATAAAACAAATAAATTCATCTTTTCCTAAAACCTTTTAGTTCAGTTCGTGTTATTTAAATAGTTCAACAAAGAAAAAGATTTAAATAACCACTTAACTATTAGGTATATGAAAAAGATTCTGATGTTGCTGGCATTTGCCGGCGTTGCGTCTGTCGCTTCTGCGCAGCAGACAATGACTGTAACTGAATACGAAGTGATTCAGGTGCAAGATAAATATCAAGTAATAACTAATCCTTTCTGGAGTAACTGGTTCTTCTCTGTAGGAGGAGGTGCCCAGGTATTGTATGGAAACAATGACCATATCGGTAAGTTCAGAGATCGTGTTGCTCCCACATTTAACGTGTCTGTTGGTAAATGGGTAACTCCGGGATTCGGATTGCGTTTGCAGTACAGCGGATTACAAGCCAAAGGATTTACCACCAGCGAAAATGCTAATTATGTGGTTGGCGGTCCGAGAGAAGATGGTTCTTACAAACAAAGATGGGACTACATGAACTTGCATGGTGATTTGATGATTAACCTGAATGCACTTTTCGGTGGATACAATCCGAACCGTGTATATGAAATTATCCCTTATATTGGTGCCGGTTGGGCTCATGCTTATTCTCGTCCTCACACTAACTCCGCTACTTTCAATGCAGGTATTATCAACCGTTTCCGTTTGTCGAATGCTGTCGACTTGAATCTGGAGTTGAGTGCAACAGGTCTGGAAGGCAAGTTTGACGGAGAACATGGAGGTAAACCCGATTATGATGGTATTTTAGGTGCTACCATCGGGGTGACTTATTATTTCCCGACTCGCGGATTCCAACGTCCTACTCCACAGATTATCTCTGAACTTGAATTGAATCAGATGCGTAATCAAATGAATGCAATGGCAGCAGCTAATATGCAATTGCAGCAACAGTTGGCAAATGCACAACAACCGGTAGAAGTAGAAGATACTGAAGAAGTTGTTATAACAGATACTAACATTGCTCCGCGTACCGTATTCTTCAAGATCGGTTCTGATAAATTATCTCCGCAAGAAGAAATGAACTTGTCATATCTTGCCAGCAAGATAAAAGAATCTCCGAATGCTACATACACAATCAACGGATATGCAGACTCTGCAACAGGTACTCCGGCTTTCAACCAGAAGTTGAGCTTGGAACGCGCACAAGTTGTTAAAGACCTGCTCGTTAAGAAGTATGGCATCTCTGCCGATAGATTGAAAGTTGCAGCCGGTGGTGGTGTTGACAAATTTGGTCAACCGATTCTGAACCGTGTAGTATTGGTAGAATCAGCACAGTAAGAAAATGATTTCAGTATTGTGTGATTCTAAGTAGTCTCTTGCTGAACAAGGAAAAACGGCTGAAAGCAGTGCCCGGAAATGAGGGTGTTATTGCTTTCAGCCGCTTTTGCATATTATATTACTTTTGAGGTAAGCTTTTGATGGATGTGTAATATTCGTTAATAATGTATGCTGATGTTTTGAATATCGATTTTGTTTCATATATTTGTAATAAACAAAACATTTATATTTAATAAATAAAATTATTCTGTAATTATTTATCTTGTTTGAACTGATCTGTATGCAATAAGAGTGTTGCGTAATTCTTGTTTTACTATTATATAAGTAGTGTATACGTTTTTATTATTATCATCTTTAATGTCTCAAATTTATGTTGTATCAAGGTGTAGCTAATCATTGATACATTGTTATGATATATTTAGGCCTAAATGTGTAATGTTGAAGTTTTTATCTGTTTTTGTATTGTAATGATTATAAATTTAGTAATTATGAAAAATATAGCTACAATTATAGGTGATATGAGAACTCTTAAATTTATTGTCTCATTATTGCTAAGCGCAAGTGCCTTTTGTCTATCATCATGTGAACAAGCTGATTTGGTGAATGATAATTTAGATAATGGAGATGTGACGTTTGTTTCAAAAGATCAATTAAAAATGAAATTTGGTTCTGCTTTTGCTAAAGTTTTAGCGGAAGACAAAGAGGCTAGAGAAATAGTAAAAGAAGAAGCTTTGAAGCAAATAGATTATGATTATGATGTGTTATATTTGATGATTAAGGATAGAAAGAATAAAATGGGAAACACTTTAGAGCAACTTCTTCTGAAATATATTCCACAAGATTCTTTATCTATAATTGTAGATATGATTCCTAATTTAACGATTTTTGTACCTGAATTACCTGAAAATACATTTTCAGCAGAAACATGGAATATTTCTAATATGATTCCTAAGGTAGCTGTTCGTTTAACCTCATCAAGTGAGATTCCGATTTGGAGTGTATTAGGAAAGGAACGAATACTTGCTCCTAATGAGATTCCTGCATTTCCAGTAGTAGTTATTAAAGAAAATGAACGTATTATAGCCAGTAGTTCCTCTAATACGAGGCAGGTATTAGATAATAGGTTAAATGGATTGGCTTTTTTGGATTCTAGCTTTGATAACTTATCTACAAATGATAAAATGATAGTTACTAGATCTACATATGAAAGATATCATCAAGGTTCAAGTACTATGGATCCTAGATTTACAAAAGTAAAAGAAGCATATGAGAAAGTTCCCAAGGGTACTGGTTGGCAAAGAGATTATATTTACTATAATATTTCATCATCTAACCCTAATGGACCATTTCAATATCAATGTAAGGAATTTCTTTGGGGATTTGAGATGAATGGTGATGTAGTGGGGGCAATAAATAAAATTAGTGATCAAGCTGGAGATCCACAATACTATGGAAATGTAACAGGAATAATAATGGGGAAAATTAGAGTCGTAGGGAGTGGATGGGTTGATGGAGAATTTGAGTTTAAGGTAAAAGTTTATGTGGCTTCCAAAACAGCGGTAGGAAATGAGTTTGTGACATATTTTAGGATTAAGGCTACTGACTTGTTTGATATAACAGCTGCAAGAAATGGTGATGTTTATACTGTGTATTCGGCCAAGAATAAAAGAGTTTTATTTGCAGATCCTATCCCTCTATTTTCTTGGAATTTAGATAATTATAGTAGTACAATAAAAATAGCATTAGAGGAAGTTGATAATACAGAAACTATTGTACAAACTAGTTCGACTACGAGCGAATTTGCTACAAACTTTGGTTTTGATGCTACTTTTGGAGAAGTTGTTAAGTTAGGAGGTAAATTTGGTGCAAGTGCAAAAGTTAACAAAACAGTTACTTATCAAGTATCAACTACTAAAGGTAATGATGAATTAGGAGAAGTTATAATTAATTTTGGCGATGATATTCTTGTAGA
Source organism: Bacteroides sp. (assembly GCF_052357945.1). GTDB lineage: Bacteria > Bacteroidota > Bacteroidia > Bacteroidales > Bacteroidaceae > Bacteroides. The sequence goes on from NZ_DAWCXD010000176.1 coordinate 8,394, forward strand.
TGATACTTCTATGGGAACTCCTTTGAATGGAAAATATTTTTATCTGAACATGTCTCCTCAATATTATACTGGTTGGTATCGGTTGTTTATTTCTCCCGGATCTATAAATTAGAAAAATATGAATCAGAATAAATATGTTATTTTTTTATTGTTTTTATTACTATGTAGCTGTCATAGTGACGATAATAATAATGTAAGTGAAAGGATAGTTGTTGTTACTATAGAATATGAAGATGGATTGGGGCTCCATGGAGACAGCTATGCTCGAATATATGTATATTATGATATATATGCAACTGATATAGCAGATTATGCTTATTCTTCAGATGGAACTTTAGTAAATGAAGACCAATTGATTGCTCCAGATATGGTGATAACCTCGGATAAGCAAGGTAACATAGCAGCTTTGAAGTTAGAAAGTGCAAGAAAAATAACAATAATTGCGGAAAGCTCTTACTATGCAGACAAGAGAATAGTTCAAAGTTATTCTCCTGGCTATTTGTCTATTGCCGATACTTATATAT
>NZ_DAWCXD010000177.1:0-8818 GCF_052357945.1 Bacteroides sp.
CAGTCGCTATTGTTGTATATAAAGGTTTAATACCTGTAGTTGGCCGAATGCTTACTTATCTTTGTGAATAACATTAATTTCATAAATAGCTGGCGGAGCTATTGATCGAGTGATATTTAATCTTAATTTAGATGTTTGATAACTCTTGGGAAAATGAATTACTTTACAATCCCCCATTAATTCGTCCGAAACATAAATACATTTCCACTGATTATTTTCTAATATTTCAATATTATATTCTTGAATCCTATTAAGTCTTTCTGTTGTAAAACCATCAGGTGCAACATGTTGTTCACAAGCTTCAAATATAGAAATTTTATTAAATGGTTTTTGAGGAAGCATAATCGTTAATGTTGCTATTGTATCCGCAGCTCTCCACAGAGTTTGCATACCTCCATCTGTTGCGTATTTTCCACCATATAATTGAATATTTTCTTGAAAAACAGACGATGGTACAACCTCAGAATTTAAAGATAATAGTTCTCCATTTTTAGGCAATGGCTTATCCTTTTTTATTCCTATTCTCTTTGCTAGTTCCATTATAGCATTAGCCTCATACTCACGTATATTACCTGTTTTATCAGGAGGTATATTTATAACAAGTGTATTGTTATTATCAGTACACCAATAGAATAATTCTTCCAATTCATCTAAACTACGTACAGGTAAATTTTTTTCCTTTTGAAACCAAGTCCATGCTTTACTAATGCAAAGTGTATGTTCAAATGGCAAATAATAAGATTCTCCTTGATATAGGTATCTTTTTTTATCTAACTTATGAGCAATCTTAGGATCCCATAAACGAAAATCACTAGGAAAATACTGGAAAGTATATTTGTTATCAATAACCATAGAATCTGGCAAAACAGACTTTCTTAGGTCATCTGGATAAGATATTGTATGATTAACCCCAACAGCACACTTAGGCTGTATCTTCTTTATCATCGAATATATTTTTGGTAACTGCCAGTCTTTCACAGGCTTATCCCAACCTCCATCAAACCAAACTTCACATATGGAACCATAATTTGTAAGCAACTCTTTCAATTGATTAGACATGTATGTAATGTAGTCATTAAAGTTTTTAGACTTATAACTTTTCTCATGCCTATCCCATAATGAATAATAGATTGCAAACTGGAGTCCATATTTCTTACATGCGTCTGACACTTCTTTAACAATATCTCTCTTTACAGGAGAAGCCATCACATCATAATCAGTATATTTGCTATCCCATAAGCAAAACCCATCATGGTGCTTTGTGATAAGCAACACATATCTAAAACCAGCTTCACTAGCTACTTTTACCCACTGGTCACAATTTAAATTAGTAGGATTATATGTATCTACAGGTATACTTCCATCAGACCATTCTAACTCAGCAAAAGTATTGAGACCAAAGTGAATAAACATACCATACCCTCGTTTAATCAGTTCTTTTTGTGCCAAATTATAATGGTTGTTTGGTTTTAGCTCCTGAGCTGTTAGACACGATATAATATTTACCATTATAAAAAATAAAATAGTTTTCATGACTTCATGATTTTATATCAATTGATGAGTAAAATTAGTTATAATCTCCATTATATAATTATTCTAAGACCTCGAAAAATCACCATCCTGGGTTTTGCTTTAACGATCCTTTTGAAAGGTCTATATCAGTTAATGGAATTGCCCACAAATAATCTCTATTCGGATTAAACTTTCTATTTTCTACCCATAAATACTCCCCATTCATTTTCTTTCCATATACCGGCTTAGTAACAACAAATTCGGTTGTTCTCCAGTGACGTGTATCATAATAATATACACCTTCAAAAGTAAACTCTATTCGCTTTTCTTTTCGAATTATGTTTCTCATTGCTTCCTTATTTAGATTTTCTGGTAAGGATGGCATATTCACTCTATTTCTAACTTTATTAACTGCATGATATACTTCTGCTGTAGGACCTGAAATTTCGTTCAAAGCCTCTGCATAAACTAATAAAATCTCAGCATAGCGTATATATATAAAATTTGTCCAACCCAGATAATTCATACCGTCATTTGCAGGATTAATATATTTTCTCATACTATATCCTGTTCTGGTGGAATTACCATCCCCAACACGACCTTCAGAACTGAATATTTTGTCAGCTATTACACTTCCATCGTGTAAAATAGAATATTCTAATCTAGGATCTCTATTCAGAAAAGGATTATTTTCATCATATAGCGGAGACTCTTGAATAGATTTTCCATCTATACATTCGTACGTATCAATCAGATCCTTTGTTGGTGAAACAGCCTCCCATCCCCCCATCATTTGCGGTGCAAAAAACTGATCTATATCACTTCCAAGAGATTTATCTTTTGCATTTTCCATATACTGTCTATCAAATATAACCTCGACATTATTTTCATATGTAGGCAAAAATAGTTCTGCATAATTTGGATGTAAGTCATATATCCCTAGAGTAATAAGTTCTTTTGCATATTTAGCTGCCTCTTTATATTTATTCATAAAATTGCTTATAATAGCCTTTTCTGCTATTGCAGCCCCTTTTGTTGCTCTTCCCACTTCTTCTTGCGTTATAGGAAGTAGTGTAGCAGCTGAATCTAAATCACTAATAATAAAATTATAAACGTCCTCTTCTGAACTACGTGATGGTATTGGATCAGAAAAAGAAAGTGTTGTTTTTAAAAGAGGAACTCCACCATACAGTTTTAATAGTGTTGCATAAAAAAAACCACGTAGAAAGTAGATTTCTCCTCTAAATACATTTTGTTTCTTTTTATCCATATTTACCTTATCTATATTTTCAAGGCCAATATTACATCTGCGAATACCTTGAAAAGCTTGTTTCCACACTTGTTGAAAATATGAATTTGTTGAAGTTGCTGTTCCTGATGAAAGTTCTCCTTGAGCAGCAGTAACATGAACTGGTACTGCGTTATCAGTATAACAGTCGGTCATAATTGCATGATTTTCGGGGGCTAACGTATATCTGTATAAGCCTATAGTATATTTATATACATCATCCTCTGTTTTCCAAAAAGAAACATCTGATAACTGATGATTGGGAACTTCATCAAGGAATGAATTATTACAACTTGTAAATACGTTACAAAATAAAAAGATTAAAGTTATTACTGTAAATATTTTTTTCATAGTACACAATATTTAAAAAGATAAATTAACACCAAAGGAATAATTCCGTGTTAATGGATACAAAGTTGATGATGTAACCATTTCTGGATCTAAACCTTTAAAATTCGTAATCGTAAATAAATTATCAATACTACAATACAAACGTAAATTAGAAATACCCCAATTTGTCAAAAGGTGTTTAGGTATTGTATATCCAATTTGTAGATTTCTCATCTTTAAATAAGAAGCATTTTGAACCCAAAATGATGAAGTCATATAATTTCTACTAGAACTACTCAGTGTAAGACGGGGGTAAGAGGCATTTATATTATTTGGCGTCCATCTATCAAGCCACTCTTCTGTTACTTTACCACCATTCATAAAAGCTTGACTAATTTCTCCTGCAGTTACACCTTTAACCATACCAGCACCTTGCATCAGCATGGTAAGATCAAAATTTCGGTATTCGCAATTCAAACGTAAGCCAAAATTTATCTTTGGAAATGTGGAGCCTAATGATATTCTATCACTTTGATCTACAACATTATCATTATTAATATCTGCATATTTTAAGTCTCCAGGTACAGCTCCCCATATTTGTGAACAAGAGTTATCTATTTCCTCTTGTGTTCTAAAAATGCCTTCACATACATATCCATAGATATTATCTACAGGATCTCCAACCGATCTTCCTGGTATATCTCCACCGTTCAAATCTGTTATTTCGTTTTTGACGTAACTAAAATTGAAAGATGCAGAATACTTAAATAAGTTGAGCTGGTTTCGATGCGTCAAAGCTAATTCAAAACCAGTATTACGTACCTTTCCTGCATTTTGCATAGGAGCATCTACACCAATTAAATCTGGCATAGGCAATTTTAATAGAATTGCATGTGTATTTTTTAGAAAGAAGTCACCAGTAAAAGATAGTTTCCCTCCCCAAAAGTCTGCATCTATACCTACATCTATTTGGTCTGTTTTCTCCCAAGTAATAGCTGAGTTAGCCATCACATCATTAATTGAGATACCTGAAAATAAAGTATTGCCAAAGCTATAATCATATCCGAAAGAATATGTATCATAGAATAAATAGTCATCAATTTCTTGATTTCCTAGCTGTCCCCAAGAAGCTCTTAACTTAAGGTTATCAACAAAATCAACTTTAAAGAAGTTTTCTTCCGATATACGCCATCCAAATGAAAAAGAAGGGAATAGTCCAAAACGATTATGTTTAGGAAATCTAGAGGAACCATCATAGCGAAGATTAGCTTCAAAAAGATATCTGTCATCAAATCCATAATTGATACGTCCAAATACAGATCTAAGAGCATAAGTTACGCTCTTTCCTCCTGTTTCTTGAGTAGTAACGTCACCTGCATCTATTTCTCCTAATGAGTTATTGGCAGGTAAATCCTTTCGCAAAGCTTTTAATAATCTATATTGATTATGAATTTGTGAATATCCCAGCAATCCTTTCACAAGGTGTTTGCCAAATGTTTTATTATAGTCTAAATATGCTTGTAAATTAATTTCTAATGACTTTTTATCTTGGTTACTAACCATACTTCGAGTCGACTTAATAGGTTCCTTAGAATCAACAGAATAAAAATCCATTTTCTTCTGATCTACATATACATCTTCTAAATTAAACGTAGCAGAAGCATTTCCTTTTAGTGTTAGGCCATCTATTATTTTATATGAAAGACCTGCACTTCCCTGAAAGTTGCTATTATATATATGAGATTCTCCACTTAAATTTGCTTCTGCTACAGAGTTGTGTTCATTCAGATACAAGCCATAATTGCCATTCTGATACCGTATAGGCATTAAGGGTGACTCACGAAATGCGTGATACATAATATTCCATAAGTCAGTATCTGGATCAGATACTTTATGCGTAGCTGGAGCTTTTCTATCATCTCGAGAGGCAGATAAATTTAATGAGATATCTAATCGTTGACTAATTTTACTGTCTATATTTGAACGTATATTAAATCTATTATATGACATATTTGGCATTAGCCCATCCTTCTTATAAAAGCCTGCAGCCAAAGAATATTTCATATCTTCTTTACCACCAATGATGCTTAAGTGGTGATTATGAAATATTCCTCGTTCACTTAAAACGGCTTCCACTTGATTACTATTAGCAAAGTGATCAGGATCTGTTCCGTCTTTTATAGTTTGGAGAACTTCTTCAGAGTAGGGTGCATTAGCTCCATCATTTCTGTAAGCTTCATTCAGCAGCAAGGCATAATTGTAAGAATCTAAATATTTAGGTAATCTACAAGCATCTTGCCATCCTACATATCCATTGTAAGAAACCTTTGGCTTTCCAACAACTCCCCTTTTAGTTGTAATTAGAATTACACCATTAGCTGCTCGCACGCCATAAATAGACGAAGCTGCTGCATCTTTTAATACAGAAATACTAGCTATATCATTAGGATTCACATTATTAATAGATGATTCTACACCATCAATTATAACCATCGCATCTGCATTTCCAAGCGTTCCAATACCTCTAACTCGCAAATTACCCATATCTGCTCCAGGTTGACCAGAGTTTTGCACAATGGTTACTCCTGGAACCTGCCCTGTTAGCATATTAAAAGGATCTGAACTTGTACGGTTATCTAACATTTTTGCATCAATTGTACTAACCGCACCTGTTAGATTCACTTTCTTTTGAGATCCATAACCTACAACCACCACTTCATCTAGTGTTTCTGTATCTTCTTTCAGAGTAATATTAAGGAAAGATTTATTTCCTACCGGAATATCTTGAGTATTATAACCAATATAAGAAACTTGCAAAGTAGCATTGCTTGGAACGGACAAATCAAAGTTACCATCTATATCTGTAATACTTCCTACAGTGGCATCTCCTTTTAAAGTTACATTGGCACCAATAATAGGTTCCCCGGCCGAATCTTTTATAGTACCCTTAATTTTCTTAACCTTCTCATCATCTTTCAGAGTGATAACAATATAATTGTTATTCACTTGATAGACACAATTGGTTCCTTTTAGCAAATCCGACAGAATTTGCAATACATCCTGATTCTTTTGATTCAAGACAACTTGCTTATTGACATCCAGTTGTGAAGTGTTATAAGCAATCTTATACTTCGAAACAGATTCAATTTTCTCAAACGCTTGCTTTAAAGAAAGACGTTCCCCATTGAAGGAAACTTTCTGTGCATTAACAGAGAGGCTGCCGGCTAGAAATAAACCAACACCAAGCCCCAACACTCGAATAAATTTCTTGTTCATTTCATATTAGATTTATTAACGACATAAGGTGTACGTACATGAGAAAGACAATTCAAATAAATACTACACCCAATGGCTTTATGTTAATAAATACTAAACCGCTATCTTAAATAGATATTCTTGCCAACAATTTCATATTCTATACCGGGAACCAATATTTTAATGATTTGAAGTACTTGCTCCAACGATTCATTTCTATTAAAATGAACTCTCAAACTTTGATTCTGGTAAATAGATGTACGCACATGGAATTTCACACCATACACACGTTCCAAAGTATGAAGAACATCATTAAACGGCACATTGCCAAAGAACAACCCTCCCATACGCCAATCGGAGTGGGAAACAGCATTCACTTTATGCTGCTGTACTGTCCCTGTGGAAGGAGTATATATCAACTGGTCATTGGGTTCCAGAAAATATTTATCCGGTTGTTTATTTACCTTTACCTGTAACCTGCCGGTTTCCAATGTAGCCATTATCTGATTATTGTCCGGATACGCCGAAATATTGAATGTCGTACCAAGCACTTCCAACTCTAAATGGTTGGTAGTGACAATAAAAGGATGCTCTTTATCTTTTGAAACTTCAAAGAACCCTTCTCCCGCAATATAAACATTGCGAGATTCAGATATGAAACTGGAGGGATATATCAACAAAGTACCGGCATTAAGCCAAACCTTACTCCCATCAGGAAGAACCACTTCTTCACGTGTACCCATAGCTGCATAGCGCTGCATATAAGTCACTTCAGACAACGTCTCCTTCACATAATCCTTTGCAGAATAATAATGGTAAGCCGAAACACACACCATAATGAAAGGAATAGTCCAAATAGCAGCTACTCTCCCCCAATTTATTCTTTTCGTATTTCTTATATGTTCCCGATGTACAAATTCGATAGTCTGTTCTTCTTTTTTAAATTCTAAAGAGGTCTCCAAATTATAAAAAGCCTTCTCTATTTTTTCGTCAGAGCAAGAAGCATCGTCCAGTTTATCCCAAATTTGTGAAACAGCTTCTTCTCTTGCTTTATCTTCCACAGGAAAAACCATACGATTATAAACACGTTCTGTTATCTCATCAGAGACTTCATGATGAAAGAAAAAGTCTATTATCTTATGTATATAATTATTCATTTTCACATTTTATATAAAAAAGACAGTTCTGTCTTATGATATACCTAAACCGACAGTATTAAATAAACTAAAATAGAAAGAGCCAAAGCGTCTCTCAGTTCATTTAAAGCGATATTCAAATGATTCTCCACCGTTTTTTTCTGTATCCCCAGTTTCTCTGCTATTTGTTCGTTAGAAAGTCCTTTTATCCGACTCAACTTATATATCATTTTCCTTTTAGGAGGCATCTCATTCACTACCATATCAATTAATAATTGCAAATCTTTCGCTATCAATTTATCATAAGGAGTATATTCATCAGAAATCTCGGGAACATTATCTTCGCTTGTAAACCGGGAAACTTTTTTAGTTGTGATATAATTAAAAACGGTATATTTGGTAAGCATGAACAAATAAGAATCAAAATGATGTACCTTGTGAAAAATCGCTCTCTTATTCCATAGTTTTATAAAGACAATTTGAGTCAAATCCTCAGAATCATCCAAATCTTTTATAAATCCCCGTATAAAAGCATATACCTTAGGATAAAACAGCTTGAATATCTTATGAAAGGCTTCATGGCTGCCAGAGGCAAATTCTCCTACAACTTCCGGTTCTACAATCATTTATTAAGATTAATTCAAATGAAACGGGTGTAAATGTAGGGAAATTATTAGAAGATACCAATTTTTTATTCTAAAAGTATAATTTTCGTTTATAGAGATAAAGGAATACAAAACGAACTGCCTCCTATATTCGAACAGCAACATATCACTCGAATATGGGAAGCGGAAAGAAATATCTGCAAACAAATTTATTTTGTCAAAGTTAAAGATCGTTACTGATTTCATATAATCCAACCAATTGTTGATTACGTTGGCAATCGAGATTGAGAATTTATAATAAACATGGTTCATTAACTTTTTTAGATTATAAGCCATAGTTGCCAATAAGACATGTTTGTTCGCGAATTTTATACCTCTGGTATGTACTTTTCTCATAGCCCTAAAATCAAGCAATGTGCCTAAAACCGATTCGACTGTGGCGGAACTTAATTTTTTCATTTTTCATCCCATTGGTGAATGTTAACTTTAGTTTGCCTTGCTGTTCATGCTAATCTACCAAAAAATAACAGTCGTCGAAATTCTGTTATGGTGTATATATGTTTTTATACTTTATACATTGTAAGACGAATACATACAGCTTTTCTATCTATCGGTGAATAAAGAATTTACATCTATCTCTTCCATCCCAAGCACCCTCTCGATATCTTTCAGTATTCTGGTATAATTGTCAG
>NZ_DAWCXD010000178.1:0-1594 GCF_052357945.1 Bacteroides sp.
ACTGATACCCGTTGCAGTCAGAATCTGCGCCAATTGGATAGGAGTACAATTACGAAGTACAGCCGGAAACCTCTTTTTCAATTCTTGATGAATGATAGCGGCGGAGAGTGACAGACAATCCGGTTCATCCAACATGGCAGGCGCGTATATGCTGCACACAATGTCTTCTATGGGGTTGACATGATAGTATGCGCTGTTATGACGTTGCAAAGCATGTTCTTCCTCCTTGTTGAACCAGTGACGGGCATCTGCAAGCAATTCCTCTTTCAGTTGGGCGTAGATTTGTGAATGTTCAATTCCGGTACAGTCAATATCATGTTCCGCTTCAATGCAGATGAATCTGCGGCTGCCTGTCGGATCGCACAGTAAGTCAGTCCGGTTGCTTGTTCCGATGAAAGAGGCGATACGAGGCAGCGACCGGAAATTTTTCTGATAGGCTTTGCAGATGTTGAGGCTGGACATTTGCATCAGATTTTTAAGTAACGGCATCTTTTGTGCTCCGAATTTATCAAATTCATCCATGTTTAGTAACCCCATTTCGGCTAGGAGACGTTCGGGATTGCCTTGTGCGGTTAGTTTCAGATTATCCGAATAATAACGGGTTAGTTGTGGCGGCATCAGCATACGGCAGAAAGTGGATTTATGGCGTCCCTGTTCTTCGCTGATAAGTATCGGGGCTACGCTGTTTGCTTGTGTTTGATTCACTCCCAGCCATTGGGCGGCAAGTCCGAGCATCCAGGTGTGAAAGCTTTTTATCCATATAGGAGTGTCGGATACTCGCTTCGCCAAGGGCTTCAACCGATCCGTTCCGTCCCAGGCAGATAGTTCGTTCATATAAAGCCGGAAAGGGTGGTAGCTTTCCACTAGGGTAGAGTAGATGTATCTTTGAAGGTCCTTATCCCAGCAATTGATTCCTTCTTTGTGGGCTTCCAGGCAGAAAGTATTCAGTTCTCGCTTGCCTATGCGGCAGAAAGGAATTTCTCGTTGGCCGGAGGGGCGAAATTCGGTTTCTTCGGTGAGTAAGTTGTAGCGGAAGTCATATCGTACTTTCAAAAAGTCAATCACTTGTTGTGTTAGAAGGACGGGGTGTTTATGTATTTCTTGTTTATATGCTTCCTGTTCATCTATTTCTTGCATTTTCGGTACGTTCTTTGAAGTGTTCGGTGAAACGATGGCGTTTGACGATTCTTTCATCAATACTTGTATTCTTTTTGCCAAACGTTTCGAGTGATATTCTAATGTCTTCATATTTTTCTTCTTTTTAAATGAATAAATGTTGTTTTTTCGACCGGTTGATGCTGCTAAGGTATAACATGAAATATGGGGTTTGCAAGTATTTAACTAAGAAAATGTTTATTTTCTTCTGAAACGAAAAACAAGCTTTCCTATGCTGATATATCGTTACTTTGTCGTATCTTTAGTGCTTGTTTAGGAAAAGCCGACTGGAGTTGTCCGGTTGGCTGACAATAGTTGACTGAAGAGCCGATTCCAGTCGTCCGAATAGCCGATTAAAGTTGTCCTATGATGAAGTTACACATTTAAATTGATAAGAAGTAATGGCTATTGTGTTTGATTGGTATGAAAATCCTAATGC
>NZ_DAWCXD010000178.1:1694-8758 GCF_052357945.1 Bacteroides sp.
CTTTTAATTATTACCTTTTTCTAATACCTAAAATATAAGTAGTTTCACAACTACACTGCAAAGGTATAGCTGTTTGCGAAAACAACAAAGTCCATGATACTAAAAAATACATTTGGGCTTGTTTTTTTGACTTATGTCAAGACATGAAGCAAATTTTAAGTGTAAACCTCACATTTATTCTGACGATAGCCTCTATTTTGAACAAATTCTCCATTTTGCTTTCTAGTTTCATCCATTATTGAGCAGACAAGCAACTAATAAAAAGACAGTAAAATAAGATATAAAAGAGCATAATATCACTATTTTCCACAAAAACGCACGATTATAAAACTCGAAGAATAGTCAAATATCGAACAATCTGCATATTTCTAACTCAAAATTACGGCGATTTTTTCAATTAAACCGGATTCCTACCCGGATTTTCAGAAGCAAAAACAGCTTGAAGATACAAGTCTCGCAACTTTTCTGTAACTTTGCAGCGTTTGATAATAAATAAGATAGGAATGGATTTTAAGTACGACGTAATTGTAATTGGTGCCGGACATGCTGGTTGTGAAGCAGCCGCAGCTGCTGCTAATTTAGGTTCCAAGACTTGTCTCATCACCATGGACATGAACAAGATTGGGCAGATGAGTTGCAATCCGGCTGTAGGAGGAATCGCCAAAGGACAAATTGTACGTGAAATAGATGCATTGGGTGGACAGATGGGATTAGTGACAGATGAGACTGCCATTCAATTCCGAATTCTAAACCGCTCGAAAGGTCCAGCCATGTGGAGCCCCCGCGCCCAATGCGACCGGGCTAAGTTCATTTGGTCCTGGCGAGAGAAACTGGAAAATACACCCAACCTTCATATCTGGCAAGATACCGTATGTGAACTGCTCGTAGAAAACGGTGAGGTCACCGGATTGGTCACCGCATGGGGCGTCACCTTCAAAGCGAAATGCATTGTGCTCACCGCAGGAACTTTCCTCAACGGATTGATGCATGTAGGACGTCATAAATTACCGGGAGGAAGAATGGCCGAACCGGCTTCTTATCAGCTGACCGAATCCATCGCCCGTCACGGTATCTCCTACGGAAGGATGAAAACCGGTACTCCGGTACGAATCGACGCGCGTAGTGTGCATTTTGACCAGATGGAAACACAAGACGGTGAATCGGACTTCCACAAGTTCTCATTCATGAATACTAGCATGCACCACTTAAAGCAACTTCAATGCTGGACATGCTACACCAATGAAGAAGTACACCGGATTCTGCGTGAAGGTTTGCCGGATTCTCCCCTGTTCAACGGACAGATTCAAAGTATCGGGCCACGCTATTGTCCGAGCATCGAAACCAAGATTGTCACTTTCCCGGATAAAGATCAGCACCAGTTATTTCTCGAACCGGAAGGAGAAACGACACAAGAGTTATATCTTAACGGATTCTCTTCTTCGCTTCCGATGGAAATACAAATTGCAGCATTAAAACAAATCCCGGCTTTCAAAGATCTGGTTATCTACCGCCCGGGATACGCTATCGAATATGACTATTTCGATCCGACTCAATTAAAACATACGTTGGAATCGAAGATTATCAAAAACTTGTTCTTTGCCGGACAAGTAAACGGAACCACCGGATACGAGGAAGCTGGAGGACAAGGGTTAATAGCCGGTATCAATGCACACATCAACTGCCACGGCGGAGAAGCATTTACTTTAGCTCGTGATGAAGCATATATTGGCGTATTAATCGACGATTTGGTTACCAAAGGTGTGGATGAGCCTTACCGTATGTTTACCTCGCGTGCGGAATACCGTATTCTGCTTCGCATGGATGATGCCGATATGCGCTTAACAGAAAGAGCGTTTAAACTTGGGTTGGCAAAAGAAGATCGATATCAGTTAGTAAGAAGCAAGAAAGAAGCTGTGGAACAAATCATTTCTTTCGCGCGCAACTATTCGATGAAACCGGTACTAATCAACGATGCTCTCGAAAAGATAGGGACAACTCCCCTACGTCAAGGATGTAAGTTGATAGAAATTTTAAACCGCCCGCAAGTGACAATAGAAAATATAGCAGAATATGTTCCGGCGTTTCAACGCGAGCTAGAAAAAGCAACGAGTTCGGATCAAGACCGGAAAGAAGAGATTCTCGAAGCTGCCGAAATCCTAATCAAGTATCAAGGATATATTGACAGAGAGAGAATGATAGCTGAAAAACTAGCACGATTGGAGAGTATTAAGATTAAAGGAAAATTTGACTACCCTACCATTCAATCCCTTTCCACCGAAGCTCGGCAAAAGCTGGTAAAGATAGATCCGGAAACAATCGCGCAAGCGAGCAGAATTCCGGGAGTCTCTCCAAGCGACATCAATGTGCTGCTGGTGCTTTCGGGGCGATAAGCGGCAACGTTTCACGTGAAACAAAGCATTTAAAGAAACAATATAATTCAATGATTATGAGCAAAGAAACACTAATCAAAAGTATTCGGGAAGTACCCGATTTTCCGATTCCCGGAATCCTATTCTACGACGTCACCACTCTATTCAAAGATCCATGGTGCTTGCAGGAATTATCCAATATCATGTTCGATATGTATAAGGATAAAGGGATCACCAAAGTGGTGGGTATAGAATCAAGAGGCTTCATTATGGGACCGATTCTGGCAACCCGTCTAAACGCCGGTTTTATTCCAATCCGCAAACCGGGCAAACTCCCAGCAGAAACGATTGAAGAAAGCTACGATAAGGAGTACGGCAAAGACACGGTGCAAATCCACAAAGATGCACTGGACGAGAATGACGTAGTTCTACTACACGATGATTTGCTGGCAACAGGAGGCACTATGAAAGCTGCTTGCGAATTGGTGAAAAGACTAAAGCCTAAAAAGGTATATGTAAATTTCATCATCGAATTGAAAGAACTGAATGGAAAATCATTGTTTGAAGATGACGTAGAAGTAGAATCGGTATTGTCTTTATAAAGGATTTGCTCTATTTGCAGAGAATGTGTCAAAAATAAGCAGCTAGCGATCTTTCGTACCTAACAATTATGAATACAGAACCAGAGAGCAGAGCCAATGAATATTTGAAAGGGATTGTAGCCAACCTTCCCGAGAAACCGGGTATTTACCAATACCTGAACACGGAGGGTACAATTATATACGTTGGAAAGGCTAAAAATCTAAAAAAAAGAGTCTACTCCTACTTCAGCAAAGAGCATGAACCGGGAAAGACACGAGTACTGGTCAGCAAAATCGCCGATATTCGTTATATTGTAGTCAACACGGAAGAAGATGCGTTATTGCTGGAGAATAATCTGATAAAGAAATATAAGCCGCGCTACAACGTTCTATTAAAGGATGACAAGACATACCCTTCTATTTGCGTACAAAACGAGTATTTTCCCAGAGTTTTCAGAACAAGGAAAATTATCAGGAACGGCTCTTCGTATTATGGACCGTATAGTCACATACCATCCATGTATGCGGTACTGGATCTGATAAAGCATTTATATCCTTTGCGAACTTGCAGTTTAAACCTAACCCCGGAGAATATACGGGCCGGTAAGTTCAACGTATGCCTAGAATATCATATAAAGAACTGCGCAGGACCATGCATCGGGCTGCAATCACAGGAGGATTATCTCAAAAACATTGATGAAATCAAAGAGATCCTGAAAGGAAATACACAAGAAATCAGCCGTATGCTACTGGAAAGGATGCAGACATTAGCTGGTGAGATGAAGTTTGAAGAAGCACAGAAGGTGAAAGAGAAATATCTTCTGATAGAAAATTACCGTTCCAAATCGGAGGTAGTAAGCGCTGTATTGCACAACATAGATGTATTTTCTATTGAAGAAGATGAGTCCAATTCCGCTTTCATCAACTATCTGCATATTACAAACGGTGCCATTAACCAGGCGTTTACATTCGAATATAAAAAGAAGCTGAATGAATCAAAAGAGGAGCTTTTGACACTGGGTATTATCGAAATGCGGGAACGCTATAAGAGTCAATCCAGAGAGATTATAGTGCCTTTTGAACTTGATTTGGAGCTAAACAACATCGTATTTACCGTTCCACAGCGGGGAGATAAGAAGAAATTGCTGGATCTTTCGATTCTAAACGTAAAGCAATACAAAGCCGACCGTCTAAAACAGGCGGAAAAGCTGAATCCGGAGCAAAGAAGTATGCGATTAATGAAAGAGATACAGCAAGAGTTGCATCTGGACAGACCACCTTTGCAAATTGAATGCTTTGACAACTCAAACATACAGGGTTCTGACGCTGTGGCCGCTTGTGTTGTCTTTAAAAAGGCTAAACCATCAAAGAAGGATTATCGAAAATACAATATAAAGACGGTTGTAGGACCTGATGACTATGCATCCATGAAAGAGGTCGTCAGAAGACGTTATCAGCGCGCTATTGAAGAAAACGCCCCTCTACCCGACCTGATTATCACCGATGGTGGAAAAGGCCAAATGGAGGTCGTTAGAGAGGTGATTGAAGATGAGCTGAACTTAACAATCCCGATTGCCGGACTGGCAAAGGACAATCGCCATCGCACATCGGAACTGCTTTTTGGATTTCCTCCGCAGACTATCGGTATCAAACAGCAAAGCCCGTTATTCCGTTTGCTGACACAGATTCAGGATGAAGTGCACCGCTTTGCCATCAGTTTCCATCGTGATAAACGCAGCAAACGGCAGGTAGCATCGGCATTAGACAGTATCAAAGGGATTGGAGAAAAGACAAAAACAGCGCTTCTGAAAGAATTTAAGAGCGTAAAACGGATCAAAGAAGCCTCTTTTGAGGAGATTGCCGCTGTGATTGGAGAAGCGAAAGCCAAGACTGTAAAAGAAGGTTTGAATAACGAACAACAATAAGGAAATACGTCAGCCAAGGCGACACTGTTCGAACTTTCGAGCAGTGCTGCTCTAAATTTCAAGCCATAACAATCAATAAGTTGATTATCACTACCAAGATAGTGAATTGACAACAAACAATAACGGATGGTCTTATTGACTACGGAGCGAATTCACAATATTTTCCCATCAACACACCGTTTTCTCTTCTGAATTTTGTAAATTTGCCTTTCCTAATCATGAAATAGAATAAATAACAATGAGAATAGTCATACAACGGGTAAGCCATGCGTCAGTAACCATTGAAGGACACTGTAAGTCGTCCATTGGGAAAGGGATGCTGATATTAGTCGGTATTGAAGAAGCAGACGGGCAGGAAGATATCGACTGGCTCTGCAAGAAGATTGTAAATCTACGTATCTTCGATGATGAGAATGGCGTAATGAACAAATCTATTTTAGAAGATGGAGGTGAGATTCTGGTTATCAGCCAGTTCACGCTACACGCTTCTACCAAGAAAGGAAATCGCCCCTCCTATATCAAAGCTGCCAAGCCGGATGTCTCTATCCCACTCTACGAACAATTCTGCAAAGATTTAAGCGGTGCATTGAGAAAAGAAATAGGCACAGGCATCTTTGGGGCAGACATGAAAGTTGAACTTTTAAACGACGGCCCCGTTACTATATGCATAGATACAAAAAACAAAGAATAATAACCAACCATCAACAATTATGACTCTGGAAGAAGCACAGAAACAAGTGGACCAATGGGTGAAAACATACGGTGTCCGCTACTTCAGCGAGTTGACCAATATGGCAGTTCTGACGGAAGAAGTAGGAGAACTGGCGCGTGTCATGGCCCGCAAATATGGAGATCAATCCTTTAAAGAGGGAGAGAAAGATAATATAGATGAAGAGATAGCAGACGTTTTATGGGTGCTTCTCTGCATTGCCAACCAGACAGGTGTAGACATAACCACTGCTTTCCAGAAAAGCATGGAAAAGAAAACGAAACGAGATAATAAAAGACATATCAACAACCCAAAACTGAAAGATCATGGAAGAGAATAACTCACAGCCTAACAAGTACAATGCCGCATTGGCAAAGTATAATACCAATCTGAGCGATGCAGATATTCAAGCTCGCGTAGCTGAATTGATTGAGAAAAAAGTGCCGGAAAACAACACGGAAGACGTTAAGAAGTTCCTGTTCAACTGTATTGATCTGACTACTTTGAATAGTACAGACAGTGACAAAAGTGTGATGCACTTTACCGAAAAAGTCAATCAGTTTGACGACGAATATCCTGATCTTAAAAATGTTGCAGCAATCTGTGTATACCCCAATTTTGCAGCCATCGTTAAGAATACGCTGGAGGTAGACGGAGTCAATATAGCCTGTGTATCAGGAGGTTTTCCCTCTTCACAGACATTCATTGAAGTAAAAGTGGCAGAAACAGCATTAGCAATCGCAGAAGGTGCAGATGAAATAGATATTGTCATTTCCATCGGCAAATTCCTAAGCGGAGACTACGAAGGAATGTGTGAAGAAATACAGGAATTAAAGGAAGTTTGCAAGGAACGCCACCTCAAAGTGATCCTCGAAACAGGTGCACTAAAGAGCGCTTCCAACATCAAGAAAGCCTCTATCCTATCCATGTATTCGGGCGCAGATTTCATCAAGACTTCCACCGGTAAGCAACAGCCTGCCGCCACTCCGGAAGCCGCTTACGTGATGTGTGAAGCCATCAAAGAATACCACCAGAAAACCGGAATCAAGATTGGATTCAAACCGGCAGGTGGCATCAATACCGTTAATGATGCGATTATTTACTACACAATTGTAAAAGAATTATTGGGTGAAGAATGGCTGGATAATCAATTGTTCCGCCTGGGAACCAGCCGCTTAGCCAATCTCCTTCTTTCTGACATCAAAGGGGAAGAAATCAAGTTCTTCTAAGCTAAAAGCTACATTAGCAATCAAATACGCCTTACCGCGCGGCTCCCGTACTCCGGGAACCGACGCGGTATTTTTTTATTTAAGAAAATCTAAAGATAGTTACAGGAGAATTCAGAAAAATACTTATCTTTGTAAAAGGTTTAGCGATGAAAATATAGCTAATTAGTTATATTAGAGAACGTTTCATTTATTACCAATTCCTGGAATTCGGCAAAATTCAAAGTTATGAATGGTAATAAGCAAACGGGTCT
>NZ_DAWCXD010000179.1:0-8681 GCF_052357945.1 Bacteroides sp.
CGGGTGAATGCTGGTTATGGTCTTCTACTGAAGTGGAAGGGCAAAAGGAGAATAAGGCTTGGCTTTATTCCATGCAGTCAAGTACTATTCA
Source organism: Bacteroides sp. (assembly GCF_052357945.1). GTDB lineage: Bacteria > Bacteroidota > Bacteroidia > Bacteroidales > Bacteroidaceae > Bacteroides. Next base: position 92 of record NZ_DAWCXD010000179.1, read on the forward strand.
GGAAGCGCCGAAAGATCAAGCGCATAAGTTCAGGCCTGTAATTTCTGTATATAAGACCCAATAAGATAAAAGTCTAAATATAGCTACTATAATTATACCAATAGCTATATTTAGACTATCTTCTTTAGTCTTAACTTGATATAATTACAGCTAAAGGATTACCTGAATCATTTCTATCCGTTGACATATTAAACCTCACATCAAGAAATTCTTTTATAGCTTCGAAGTTTGGAAACTTGGCTTTATTTTCAAGATTAAATGCTTTCAAAACAGTTACACAAGTACTTTTCAACTGAAAATCAAAATCTTCACTTTTAAATGCATCAATAGGGAATTCTACATAACAATCTTTTTCATCTAATTCTAGAAAATAAGAGAAGAGTTCATTGATTCTTTCCCTTTTTTCTTTTTCGTCACTTAAATTGAAAGTAGCTAATTTTTTATTAGCTTTATAGCTTAGCATAAAGTTCATCATCGCTAAAATGATAAACCAATCTTGCCATCCATCCTTTCGCAATTTATTTACTAATTTATGAAATTCTACATTTTCTATAAGTTTCTCCAATGTAATATGGATATATTTTTGAGATAACTTATATCTATCAGAAATATACTTTAATGATAATTCCTGGTTATACTTTTTGCTTAAATCTGATTTCCATTTTAAAATATTATTTTCTTTTGGAAGATTTTTAATGGAAACTTTTGGACAAGTAAAGTACTGCCTTTGTAATGAATCAAATGTTTCTTGATTAAACACTAAACGATACATTTTCTGATATGCATTCAAAGATAAAGTTTTTGTAGGAAGAGAATTCTGTTTAAAAAAACTTTCAAATAAATATTGAAAATCAGTATCGGGTAGTAGACTGATTCTGTTTAATATTATCATTAAAATAGTAACAAATGAAGCATTATTAAAATTTATCTCCTCAGGATTTTTTCCATCGAAATATGGGACAAAGACTTTCCAATGGAAAGAATCATCTGAAGGGAGTTCTTCTGGAGAATTTATACTATTATTGATCTCAATTTCTATTTTAACATTACCTTTGGTTAAGTGAAAATCAATATCAGACAAAGCAACTTCACATAGTAATATTTGAAGTATTGAAATAAACTCTTCTGCAATGGAATTTGTAATAAAATCATTGTTAAAGGATACTTCCCATCTGCTACCTAATGCTGCAAAATTTACAATCCTTTTGTGTCCTATATCTTTCAAAGGGTTATCTGTTAGTTTTGCAGAAATAAGTGTCTCCAAAGAGTCTATTGTTGACTTGTTTTGTAAAAATTCTTGCCATATTGGACATATGTATTCTTCATTAATATATCCCAATTTATTTTTTTCATCTTCTATTAAATACTTTAATTCTGGATGAATTAAAGTACTGGTGTAAGTAATTAATGCATAATTACCTATTGATTTTAATGGCATCGTTAGCTTATCTTCGAAATCAATAGGATTAGGATATAATTCATGACGTGCTTTAATATATTCCCGAAAGTCAATAAGAGCACTCATCCAACTACCTTGTTTAAAGTCTGCATTGAATAACATTCCTAATGAATCTGCAATTCTTCTTAACAGTTTTTCTTCTCCGTTATATACACTTAGCCACACACCAGAAAGAGCATAATACTTTGCTGCAAAGTTCATATCCATCCCTGCATAAAGTTGTGAAATATTTAATAGTGCAAGAATATATCCTTCTACTGTTTCTTGATGACTCCATAAATCTTTCGCTCTATGAAAATGACTTAATGCTTTTAAACAAAATACAGGTTCTTTCTTGCCCAAATATGCAACACCTCTATCAATTTGATTTTTTCCAGCTTGATAATCACCTTGTCTTTTCTGAAAACTATCAACTAATTTATCTCAGAACCCTTCTAAAATGTCAATTAATTCAAAATCTGGTTCTCCCGGTATATTTAATATTAGTTTTATATATTCATTAATTCTTGAACTTAACTGACTAACATTGTAATATGTAGCTTCATTTAAAAGAATTAATATATGCTTAAAAAGCACTTTAATCTCTTCTAACAAATTCTCTTTATGTAAGAATATGTAACGGAATAATTTAAAAGTAACTAAATTTTCAAGAAGATGACAGATTTCGCTAGGATTATTGGATGATCCCAAATGTCTATTAATTAATTCCTCTAGCTTATTTTCCCAATCAGTTATTGTATCCACTTCTATGTTTGCTTTTCCTAAAGTAACAGCAGATCTAACTACACTTAAAATGTTTTGAGCATTTTCAATATCATTGGCATTCCTAAAGTTCTCAAAATCATTAAAATACTCCTTAATATACATATCCGAGCTCATTAAATCTCCTAATGGGGGTTCATTTGGCCCAGAAAATTTTATTTGTAACCAGATATATTCATATAATGCTTTCATTTTAAACTCAATAGGAGTGTCAATATCGTCAATGTACCATTTTAATATTTTTAACCATAAATCAGAATGATTAAAAAGGTATTTATGATGTCGACAATGTTGTACAGCATCTACAATTTCATAGAATTCTCCTATTATGAAAATATTTATTTTATCAATATTATTCCACCTGTTGTAAGTTTCAATATACCATTTATCCTTTTCATTACGACTTACATTTAAAATATGAAATTCAAGTTCAGCATTTGTCAATTTTCTTTTTCTAGGATCAGATTCAGATGCTTTTTTCCAAACGATATTATAGAGTAATCCAAAGATAGAAGATATGTCATCGTTTTTAATATCGAATTTAAGATTCAATATTGCTTTGTCTATGTCTTCTTTGATTTTTTTAACTTCTGTCTCTGAGTCAACATTCAAGAATCTCCATTTTATTCTTTTAGTAAAATCATTCCAATCTTTTTGTTTTAGTCCTTTAAAAATAGATAAAGCTTCTTCTATTGTTCCGGCATCCACTTTGTCTTTTAATACTTTTGCTTGATCTTGTACATACTCAGAAACTATTTCTTTTACTTTATTTGAACATCTATTTAACAATTCATTTGGAATAGAATTTTGATTTATATACCATTCACGTAACAATTCAGCCTCATTATCTAAATATTTTTTCGCAATAGTTGTATTTGCTTCAAATACGAATTCTTTATCCAAATTACTATAATCTGATTTAACATGAAGCATAAAGAAATGCGCTATACATTTTATAATCTCTTCACTCTTAAAAGAAAAATTAGACGAATATAGTTTTATCTGTCTAAATTTTGCGGATTTTGCAATTTCATTTTTTTGGAAAACATCATCTTCAAAATCACAAAAAATTTCCTCCTGTATTCCATCTTGAAAATTTTGCAACCAGATTTTTAAGGTCATTAGGATTTGATACTGATATCCTCTTAACGAAGCAGTTGCATCAGTGTCTTTTGTGAAAATATAAAGTTTTGAAATTTTATTCATATAGCATATTTTGATATATATTAGTAGGTTTTACGCTTCTATCACTTAAAAAAATATGATTAAGCGTATACTCCAGTGATTTTAAAGTCTGTTCACGAAGTGCTGGTTTCAATTGGCATTCCCATACTGTTATGCAGTGCCATCCCATGGATGCAAGCTCTTTTTGCTCTTTTAGGTCACGCTCCTTATTTTTTTGGATTTTGTTCTTCCAAAACTCTGAATTTGTTTTCGGTAGTACAAAATATTTGCATCCGTCATGCCCATGCCAGAAACAGCCGTTTACAAATATTACAGCTCTGTATTTCCGTAATACCAGATCAGGATGCCCAGGCAGACGAGGATGATTCAGCCGGTAGCGGAAGCCTCGGCTGAACAAGAACTTACGGACTAGTAATTCCGGTTTTGTATTCTTGCCACGTATAGCAGACATATTTTTATGTCTCTGTTCCTTTGTTAATCGATCTGCCATAATTCATTAGTACGTTAAATATTAATGGATAACTTGTATATTATTTGCTGCAAATAACACGGCAATCAATATTAGCCATCTCATGAAGTACTCGGACTGTATTACCTAATAAAATTTTCATTTCGTGAGTACATTCTGATTTGCTCATACCAGGTTGTACAATAACCACGTGAAAGCGTAATTCCTTCTTGTTTGATGCCTCTTCACGTAACTTAATAATATCTTTAATGTTACCTTTTAATAAACTGCTGCTTTTTCCTTTTTGCTCTTTTTTTTCGTTTCTTCTCAAGATGTGATCAAAAACTTTATATCCACCAATATATTTCCAACGAACTGATTTTTGAGCTTGACCACATACTTGATATAGATTCTCAATACTTTTTGAAATTTTCCCTCCTTTAGCGTATTTCAAATGGAAAAGAGTAATATCAATAACTCTTTCAGCATTATTTATTCCCACTAAATCAGCAATTTCACCACTTCCGTCATCATCAATAAGATATTCATATTGATCCCAAATATTCTGTGACATATAATATTGTATAGAATCTGTTTCATATGGTGCTGAATGCTGAGATTCTTTTGACAAATCAACATTTTCCCAGGACAAAGTTGTAATCAAGTCCTCAGGTATTTCATCAGCATGACGCTTTGGCTTACAATAATTAACGCCATAAGAGATACTGTCATCAGCATAAAAAATTGTCATAGGACTATCTTCAAAGAAATCTTCCAAAGATTCATCTAAATTGCCTTTATAAAACTTAATTTCACTCCCACTTATTTTAGTATATATTATTTTTTGATTATTAATAGTCATCTTATATTTACAATAACTATCTTCATATCTAAAGCTGAACAGAATATCTTTACCAATAGTGGTATCTTCTTCTATTGTCAAATCTAATTCATCAAAGCTAAGTATATTATCTCCCAACTTAAGCATTAGGGCGTAATGTTCATATATTTCAGGATTCCAATCCATACTAATTGGAACAACATTGGGAAAAGATGACATTTTCTCAAATTTAAGCGTATTCTGTAGAACAATGTTAGGATCAATGCGTTCATCAGAAATAATTCTACCGACTTCTTTGCACCATTCCTGATAATGCTGTAAATCAGCTCTTTCCCTAGACCACACTTTTCCTTTACAGGAACATCCTATGCTTGTAAGATGGCCATTTCTATAACCTACACCAAAAATGTTGTTTTTCTGTAATCTGCCTTGTGTTAATAAATCCAAACCATCTTGTACACTACTCCCATAGTATGATTGATATGAAATGTCTTTTCCTTTAGGAAGCCTTGCACCAACATTAAATAATCGGAGTCTGAGTACATTTGAGAAAACTCTAAACATCTTATCATCCTGATATTTTATGGGATTAGAGAATAAATGTTTTAGAAAACTTTCTCCATTCAGTTTTATTGAGGAGTTAAGGTATATTCTTCTATATTGAGCATCAAAATAAACCACTATTATTTCCCAATTTAGATTTTGAACAGTTTGAGTATCTCCCCATAATACATTTGTTTTTTTTCCAAGAACTATTACAAGAGTATCATTTGATTTTGAATGCAATATGTAGTTGTACTGTTTGGAATTATTAAGGGCTTTTTTCCAATTTCCGAAAGAAGTCGTTGTTGAGTTTGTGATAAATATCTCTGCACTTAATGCAGGACGGATATCTTCTAAAGAAATCTCATCTTTCAAATCTCCGTGAAAATCACTTAAAAAAGAAGATAAAGACTGCTTTTGTGTTGCCGCTTCATCATTTAATCTAGGTAAAATATAATTCCAGTCAGCATCCATTTGATACAAAGAATTGATTTCTTCTTTCAATGGTGGATATGCAATGTTTATAATAAAACTAGCAGTTCCGAGTTTTATATCATTGGTTCTAGTAAAGCGTCCGATAAATTGTAATGTAACCGCAAGACTCTGTCTTTCATCATGAATTGCAGCTATTTTTAGTTGAGGTAAGTCATATCCTTCTCCCAACATATTGACACATATAATAATACGATGTTTTTTTTCTTTAATAGCTTTCAATATGGCATAAGCACCAGGCATACCACTATACACAACAACAGGAGAATACTTATCGTAGTGTTTGTAAACTTTGTAAACTTGTTCTGCACGTGTCTTACTTTTGCATCTGGCCATAATTATATGGTCAAATCCTTGTGCTAAATCTGACTCTAAAACAGAAACAGCTTTTGCTGCGATAGCTTTGTCAGCTTCTTCTTCTGAATATTTGGTTATTTGATAATTATTTATCTTTTGATAGTATCCTTGCTCTTGGGCTTTTCTTAGAGAGAAATTAAAAATGACTTTTCCAGACAATTTTTGCCCATCATTTCTAAATGGAGTTGCAGTAAACATTACAACATTCTTTGGTGGAAAGACCTTAATAAAGGCATCCCATGTCTGCGCTTTTGAATGATGTGCTTCATCCACAAATAAAAATGATATTTTTTCTCTAAGATAAGATCTGATTTGAGGAGATATTTTTTCTGCAGACGCCATTGTTGTTATAATGACATTTGACTCATCAATTATCTTTTTCCATTCCAAATCATCCAACGCATTCTTTATCATAGAAACAATAGGCATCTTGATGTCATAAGGAACTACTCCTAAATCTTTCAACAGTCCCAATTTCTTGAATTTCCTGCATGTTTGACTACGAAGAGCATCCGAAGGTACTATTACAAAAACCTTTTTACAAACATTTGCAACAAGAAAGGCTAACATTGTTTCAGTTTTACCAGTCCCCGTTGGCATTACAATGATTGCACTTTCATTACCATCTTCAACATGTGCCAATAAAGCATGCAATGCACCGATTTGAGGTGAGCGTAAGCCTTTACTGGAACAGGTTTCTTTTTTAAATAGAAACTGGCCTTGCCACGAATCGGCAATTTCATCGGAAGTAAGTTTCTCTATGCCCATAAGATTTGAATTAAATTTTATCAATTAAAAATTCTCCCAAAATATCGAATGTCGTATCAATGAATGTGTTATTCGCCATCTTACTTGTATTGATTGGCTGGAATTCATTATATTGTTCACGAACAAATCGCAATTCGAAAGCAAGGCGAAGATCATCCTTACCTTCTTCTCCTTCAGTTTGTTTCGCTTCTTTAGCAGTAATGGTCCTAACCCGTACAATCTCATATACATCACGAATTCCCTGTCCTTTCATGTAAGGCATGAAATAATGTAGGTCTTGTAATGCTATAGTAGTCGGAAAATGACTGCCTGTGTAATATAGAGTTGCAGTACCGTCAAGAAAACTTTGTAAATATCCTTTACGGCTACTATTTGTAACCAATCCTATCAAGACACGGTTGCCCACTTCTACGAATGTACCTTTCTGTGGTATCACACGATTGATTATTTCAGTTGATTTCTTGTTTATAAGTTCGGCAACGAAGTGTTGTAAAAGTTTTCTGTTTTCTTTGTCTTTAGGTCGTAATGGAAATGCACCGATATTCACTTCTTTTATTGACTTGTAGAACCTAGACATCTGCACATCCATCGGTTCTCCATCACCAGGAAACAGGATGTACCCACCAATAACTTCTTTCTTTAATGGAGCATAATCATATTCTTTATAATAAATGGCATCACGGTAACGGTGCATCTGATTAATGGTATCATCAGGTGGTACATCCACATTACCTTCTTTCCCCTCAATACGATATTTTGCGTCAAACAGGTACGTGAATTTCATTTTATTATGCAGATCGTTCTTTGTCAACTGTAAAACAATATCAGGCTTCTGGGGAACGGTAGGAACCACAAGATTACTCATCCCGATTGAAGTGTTTTCCTGATCTGTAGTCTTAGGATTATACACCAACTCAGCCAGCTCCACATTGTCTTTTTTGAAGAGAATTCGCGAATGCTCACCTTTACCTAATTCCCATGTAAAGACTCCATTCATCTCCATGCGATTGCGATGTTCAACCTCCTCGTTTGTCAAATGCAATTGCTCTTTCACTATATGACTTACCTCTATAAAACACCATATCTCATATAGAGTGGCTATGTCCTTTGTTTGGAGACGGAACATTCCATCATAAAGCGAATATCCACGTCTGAGCAGATTCCATGTGCGATAGACTTGACTATATCCAGTTGCTTTATGTAGTATTAAACTCTCTTGATTAAAACCTTTGAATCGCCCGACTGTTCGGAAAAAGGGATTACGTTGCAAGCGTTGAAGTCTGATAAATACATCAGTCATCTCATTTTTCTTTACTTCTGAAATATTATTCAGCCCTTCAATTCTTTTTTTCAGAGACTCATATTTCTTGGTTATCTGATCCAAAGCAAATTTGAGGAAACGATTTTCTTGCGTGTCGTTATTCTGTACCTGTTCCTCCACACGGTATAAATGAGTACTTTCCTTACGGTGTTCAGCCAGTTCGTTCTCTATACCTCTTGGTATAATTTTCAATCTATCTGCACGCACATAAACTTCCTGTCCACGTAATCTGTGTCGTGGCCTCTCAATTATATTCTTGCAGGCACATATGAACTTCTCCTGTTCTTCGGAAAAAATACTCCACCACACAATTTCCGGTGTATCTCCGTTCTGTTCTGGGGAAAAGCCATGGTAAGTACGCTTCATATAATCGAGCGAAAGCATACGATATTCACGTTCAATATCTTCAAGAAT